>NZ_CP029149.1:1122500-1220000 GCF_009914665.1 Bergeyella cardium
TCCTATTATACTTGTGGGTTCGGAATTTTGGAATGGCTTGTTAGATTGGTTTAAGGATACATTAGTAAAACAGGGAATGATAAAAGAAGAAGACCTTTCAATTTATAGAGTAGTAGATTCAGCAGATGAAGTTGTAGCTCATATTAAGGATTTCTATGATAAATACACAGTGAATGTGAATTTTTAATTGGCATATCATTTGAGAATAGTACATTTGCTGTTAAATAATATTAAAATTTTTGAGATGAAAAAAGTATTATATATTCTCGGAGGTATTTTTGTACTCATTATGATGAGTTTTATGCCGGCGGATTTCTTCTCTTCTATGACTAAGGTAGATTATGTAGAAGGTAGTAAGACTTTGAAATTTACTACTAAAATGAATGCCGAGCATATCTCCAATGCGATAAGAGTACAGACCAATGCACCGAATTTTGGCTCTGAAGCAGAGAAATATGTAGGCAGAACTTTTACGGTGAGTGTAAATGGAGTAGCGAAAAGCCTAACTTTTACAGGTAGCCAAGTAAATGGAGAAACCCTATGGGTATATTTTGAAGCAGGAGGCGTGAGCGATATGAGTAGTATCAAGATAAAAAATACCATTCTCCTTGATGTCTATCCTAAACAGTTTAATGTTGTGAATATCGCATACAAAGGGCAACAAAAAACGATGAATTTCTTAAAAGGAAAAGAGACAAATGAGGTATCTTTCTAAGACAAAAAAAATTCCTATTTTCTATGCTGAATAACGAGAGACAAATTAGCTCAACAGTAATAAAACAGGTAGCTTTATTGGCAATTATATTGACACTAAGCTACCTGATATGTTCTAACCTGTCTATGTTCATCCCCTCTGTACTTGGAGCAGCTACACTCTACATAATGTGCAGAGATTTTAATTTCTACTTACAGAGAAAGAGGCAGTGGAAACCGATGTGGGCATCATTATTTATTCTGTTTCAGAGCCTTGTGGTGCTCATAATACCCGTGTACTTCTTTGCGGATTCCTTGATTGTGCGGATTATTAATTCTCAACAGTATCTGGAGCAGTTAAGCGATTTCCTCAATAAAATACAGGAATATATCTATTCCCAAACGGGGGTAGATGTTCTTAGCAAGGATAATATCACAAAAATCCAGAGCTTGGCAGCACAGCTTTCTACTGAGATTGTAAGCACTACGGTGAATATGGTTACCATTGTTTCGTCTATGTACTTCATCCTTTACTTTATGTTTGCAAATGCTCGTCAGTTTGAGCATGCACTGATGACAGCCATTCCTTTTAAAAGAGCAAATACAGACCTTATTGGGCAGAAGTTCAGAAAGCTCGTTATTGCCAATGCTGTAGGTATTCCTGTAGTGGCTTTGGGACAGGGTATCGTTGCACTTATCGGTTACTTTATTTTTGGAGCACCGAGCCCTATGTTTCTCTTTGGTCTTACGGCTATTGCTTCTATGATTCCCATTGTGGGAGGTGCTATAGTCTATATTCCTGTTTCGATTTTTATGGTAGCACAGGGAGATAGCACAGGGGGAGTGCTGCTGGCACTTTACTGCCTTGTAGTGGTAGGGCTTACCGATAATGTTCTCAGATTTACCCTCCTGAAAAAGTTGGAAGATATCCATCCGCTTAATACTGTTTTTGGAATTATAATGGGTATGAACCTTTTTGGCTTTATGGGCTTGGTCTTTGGACCTATTATGGTCTCTATTACGGTGCTTCTTATTCAGATTTATAAAGATGAATTTCTTAGTGGTGATGATGAGCCAATTTCAAGCCCCAAGGAGGGAGAGATAAATAATCAATAGAGATGAATACAGGTATAGACCCCAGTATTTTAAAGGAAATTTGTAAAGTGAAAATGCCCTTTGGGAAGTATAAGGGGCATATTCTTGCGGATTTGCCTATCTCTTACCTTGAATGGTTTCTCAGGAATGGAGGCTTCCCCAAAGGCAGGCTCGGTATGCAACTGGCAACGGTTTATGAGATTAAACTCAATGGCTTGGAGGGCCTCCTGAGTACCATAAAGCAGAGCTTATAGCGGTTTTTAATTCTGCCAATTATCAGTATCTTTGCCCGCGAAAAATTTTAAAGATGTCAAAGTCATTAATTCCAAAGTTAGAAGCTATCAAGCAACGATATAATGAAGTCGCAGATCTCATCATTCAGCCCGATGTAATATCCGACCAGAAGAAATACTCTCAGCTCAATAAAGAGTACAGTGATTTGGGGAAAATCGTACGCGTATATGATGAGTACAAGCAAGCACTTGACACTATTTCCGAATCTGATGAAATTATTGCCGATGGTTCAGATAAAGATTTGGTAGATTTAGCAAAAATGGAAAAGCAAGAGGCTTTGGCTAAAATCCCCCAGTTTGAAGAAGACCTTAAATATCTCCTCATCCCCAAAGACCCTGCCGATGATAAGAATGTGATCGTAGAATTGCGTGCAGGTACGGGGGGAGACGAGGCTGCAATCTTCGTGGAAGATATCTACCGAATGTATGCAATGTACTTTAAACAAAAAGGCTGGAAGCACGAGATTACAGATTCCAATGAAGCATCAAAAGGCTATAAAGAGCTTATAATGAAAGTAGAGGGAGATGGCGTATATGGCATTATGAAGTTTGAATCTGGTGTGCACAGGGTGCAAAGGGTACCCGAAACCGAGTCTCAGGGGCGTGTGCATACTTCAGCAATTACCGTAGCGGTACTCCCCGAAGCAGAAGAAGTAGATGTGGAGATCAACCCAGCCGATATAGAGATGCAGACCTCCCGATCAGGGGGTGCTGGTGGACAGAATGTAAATAAAGTGGAAACCAAAGTACAGCTTACCCATAAGCCATCGGGTATTGTGGTGGTTTGCCAGCAGGCGCGCTCTCAACTTGCCAACCGTGAGCTCGCAATGGAAATGCTCCGCGCAAAACTCTACGATATAAAGCTCCAGGAAGTGGTAGGAGACATTGCTGCACAGAGGAAGACAATGGTCTCTACGGGAGACCGCTCTGCAAAGATTAAAACCTATAACTATCCGCAGGGGAGGGTTACAGACCATAGAATCAATAAATCTATCTACAACCTCGATTCCTATATGAATGGTGATATCCAAGAGATGCTCGATGCTGTAATAATGGCAGAAAACGCCGAGAAGATGAAAGGAGAAGAATAGAACATATATTGCTAATAGCTATTAGTTAAAAGCCAGTTGCCAGTTATCAGCAACTGGCTTTTTTAGAGATGAAAGTCCCATTTTTTAAAAACGCAGTCAGTTTTTAAAAAAAAGGCAGTCAGTTTTTTTTGCTTTCTCTGTGGGGTTTGGAAATCAATAACTTACAAAGGTGTTTTTTTAGGCTTTAGGCAGTAAGTGGCAATTGGCTTATAGCAGGTTAGTTTGTCCTAAGTGCCTCACCGGTTACGGTGCGGCTACGGTCTAAGTGCCTGCCACGCCAGTGGCTAAGTGTGTCCCACAGTGGGTGGCTTCTAGCTTCTAGCTATTAGCAAGCAGCTAAAAGCCAATCGCCAGTAGCTTACTGCCTACTGCTTATAGCCTACTGCCATCCGCCAGTGTTTAAATTTTTTCTTACTTTTAGCCAAAATTTAGCAAATGGTTTTAAGCAGGATTTGGAGTGCCTTTATCATTATAGCGGTAGTGGTAGCGAGTTTTAAGTATATGCTTTCGGGCAATTATCAGACGATTTATAATGATATGGTAGTTGGTAAAAGCGGAGATACGGTACAGATAGCACAGAAGCTCGTAGTGGATTTGCCATTTGATGCAAAGGAAAAGTTTAAGGAGAGCCATAACTTTTCGGATGGTAAAATTCACTACCGATACAATCCAACCGATGAAACCGTGAAAATATACAGAATACAGGAAACCGATGGGGTGATTGGCACCAGCCAAACGGCAGTGAATATCTGTATAGGGCTTATCGGGATTATGACGCTCTTTATGGGCTTTATGTCCATCGCTGAGAAAGCTGGAGGCATCAATCTCCTCTCGCGGCTGATACAGCCGTTCTTCTCCCGTCTCTTTCCTGAAGTACCGAAGAACCACCCTGCTTTTGGGCATATGCTGATGAACTTCTCGGCAAACCTTCTCGGCTTGGATAATGCCGCAACACCTTTTGGGCTGAAAGCAATGGAAAGCCTGCAAAGCATTAATCCAAATAAAGACAAGGCGAGCAATTCTCAGATAATGTTCTTGTGCTTGCACGCAGGGGGAATGACGCTCATCCCAGTATCTATTATTGCCATTCGCGCATCTATGGGCTCGGTAACGCCTACGGACATCTTCCTTCCGTGTATGATTGCTACCTTTTCTGCTACTCTGGCAGCGATGATTATTGTGTCTCTCTATCAAAGGCTCAATTTGCTTCAGCCCGTTGTGCTGGCGTATATCGGAGGTATTTCGGTGATTATTGCTCTACTGGTAATGTATCTGGTACATCTGAGCAAGGATGAGCTGGATACTTTCAGTAAAGTACTGAGCAATGGATTGATTTTGCTGATTTTCCTCGCCATTGTGCTTGGAGGAATCTATAAGCGAATTAATATTTTTGATGCCTTTATAGAAGGAGCAAAGGAGGGATTTACTACTTGCGTAAAGATTATTCCGTATTTGGTGGGGATGCTTATCGCGATTTCTATGCTCCGAACTTCAGGAGTATTTGATGTGGTGATAGAGGGAATGAAGTGGCTGGCTGGCGTAGCCAACCTTGATGCGAGATTCGTAGATGGGCTGCCCACAGCGCTTATAAAACCTCTCTCTGGCTCTGGTGCAAGAGGAATGATGATTGATACGATGTCGGCATTTGGGGCGGATAGTTTTCAAGGAAGGCTCTCGGCAGTGCTACAAGGGAGCTCAGATACTACATTCTATGTAATAGCGGTGTATTTCGGAGCTATTGGCATTAAAAACACCCGATATACGGTAACGGCAATGCTGTTAGCAGATTTAGTGGGCATCATTACTTCGGTTGTGCTGGCGTATCTATTCTTTAGCTAATAGAAAATTTTAAGCAAAGAGATTGTAACATTTACTATATAATAAAGTCTAATTATTCAAATTTTTGAAACTATGATAAAACGAAGTTTATCCACATTGTTTTTGGCTGCTGTATTGTCGTTCAACGCCTATGGGCAGTCCTACCAGTGGAAAGAAGCGCAAAGTGGTGGTTATACCTATAAGTATGTAACCAATGACCCGACTAATGCCCGCTTCTACACACTGAAAAATGGTCTTACCGTAATCCTTAGCCCAACCAATAAAGAGCCGAGGATACAGTGCTATGTAGCCGTAAAGGCAGGAAGTAAAACCGACCCTAAGACCAATACGGGGCTCGCACATTATTTGGAGCATATGCTCTTTAAAGGAACTGATAAATACGGCTCTCTCGACTGGAAGAAAGAGAAAAAAGAGCTCGATAAAATAGATGCTCTCTACGAGAAATACAACAAAACCAAAGACGAAAAGAAGAGAAAAGAAATCTATAAACAGATAGATTCCGTCTCTGGGGTGGCGAGTAAATACGCCATTGCAAATGAATACGACAAGATGATGTCTGCAATGGGTGCGCAGAATACCAATGCCTTTACCTCTTTTGAGAAGACGGTTTATACGGATGATATTCCTGCTGGTTCTCTGGATAAATATCTTGCAGTACAGTCTGAGCGTTTTAGAAATCCTATTCTAAGGATATTCCATACCGAGCTGGAAGCCGTATATGAAGAGAAAAACCGCTCATTGGATAGCGACGGCTCTTTGGTCTTTGAAACCCTTTTTGAAAACTTGTTCAAGAAGCATAACTATGGCTTGCAGACTACTATAGGTACTGTGGAGCACCTGAAAAATCCTTCATTAGTAGAAATCAGGAAGTATTTCCATAAGTATTATGTGCCTAATAATATGGCAATCGTGCTTTCAGGGGACTTTAACCCTGATGAAGTGATTAAGAAAATAGATAAGGACTTTTCCTATATGAAGGCGAAGAAGGTACCTAAATATACCTTCGAGCAGGAAACACCGATAACTTCTCCTGTAGTAAAAGAAATCGTAGGCCCAGATGCAGAGAGCGTAACCATAGGGTTTAGATTGCCAGGCAATAAAGACAAAGATGTAATACTCGCAAACCTTGTAGGAGATATTTTAACCAATGGCAAGGCAGGGCTTTTAGACCTTAACCTCGTGAAAAAGCAAAAACTCCTAAGGGCAGGGGCATTTACCTTTACACTTATAGACCACGGTGTGCTTTACCTTTCAGGAGCACCTACCAAAGGGCAATCTCTCCAAGAAGTAAAAGACCTTATCCTAAGCGAGATTGAAAACCTTAAAAAAGGAAATTTTGATGATGACCTGATTCCTTCCATAGCAAATAATATGAAGAAGGATATCATACAAGAAACAGAGTCTTATAATACCAGAGCGAATATCTTAATGCAAGCCTTTACAGATGAGCAGGACTGGAAAGACAGAGTAGCCTATCTGGATGACCTCTCTAAGGTTAAAAAATCAGATGTGGTAGCCTTTGCTAATAAATACCTCGGGGATAACTATGTGGCAATATTGAAGAAAAAAGGAGCGCGTACCGACCTTCAAAAGATAGAGAAGCCAACCATTACTCCTGTGGAAACAAATGCTGATAAACAATCCGACTTTGTAAAAGCAGTGGAGAAAATACCGAGCATTCCTTCTCAGCCAGTGTTTTTGGACTATGACAAAGATCTGCAAAAGTCAAAACTCGGAGATGCAGAGGTACTCTATGTTCAGAATAAGGAGAATCAGCTTTTCAGACTGAGATACAGATATAAAATATCAAAGTTTAATGACCTGAAAGTACCTTTGGCTACTCAATATCTTCATTATCTGGGAACGGATAAAAAATCCGCCGAAGAAATCTCCAAAGAATTCTATAAGATTGCCTCAAGTTTCAGTATTTCTTCCGGTGAAGAATATACTACCGTAACCATTGAAGGCTTGCAGGAGAACTTTGATAAAGCCGTAAAACTCTACGAAGATTTAGTAGCAAATGCACAACCTAATGAAGAGGCATTGAAGGCATTAAAAGCAAGGCTCCATAAATCAAGAACCGATGCCAAAGCGAATAAAAGTACTATAATGGGAGCTCTTACAAACTATGCTCTTTATGGCGCTAAGAATAAATTTAACCATACCTTTACCAATGCTCAGCTGGATGCCCTTACAAGTAAAGATTTGAAATCTTCTCTATGCAGTCTGAGAGATGCCGAGCAAACCATTATTTATTACGGTCCTGCATCCTTAAAAGAAGTAGAGGATAAGCTCGCAAAAGAGCATCATATCTTTGGCTATAACAGCCCGAAAGGCTATAAGAAATGTACTGTACCACAGGCTGTAACTTTTACTCAAACCGAGCAGAAAGAAAACCGAGTACTCTTTACCAATTATGAAATGGTACAGGCAGAAACCCGCTGGTTAAGAAATACTACACCGTATAATCCTCAGGAAACAACGCTAGTAAGAGTCTTTAATAATTACTTTGGTAATGGGATGGGCTCCATTGTTTTCCAGACTATCCGAGAGAGTAAAGCATTAGCGTATAGTACTTATGGAGTCTATGTATCTCCATCTAAAAAGAATGATAAATACTATATGCAGGCTTATGTAGGCTCACAAGCGGATAAGTTTAAAGAAGCGGTCTCTGCGATGAATGATTTGCTGAATACCCTCCCTGTACTCTCTGGTAGCCTTGATTTGGCTAAAAACCAAGTGAAGAAAGATATACAGACAGAGAGAATAACTCAAGATGGTATTATTTATAATTATCTTGCGGCTCAGAATTTAGGTCTTAAAGAGGATATCAGGAAGCAGGTTTATCAGAATGTAGATAAAATTACGATGAGAGATGTCCAGAGTTTCCACGAGAAATACTTCTCTCAGAAGCCTTATACTTATGTCGTTCTCGCTTCGGATAAAAAAGTATCTAAGGAAGAGCTTCAAAAAATAGGTAAAGTACAAACCCTTAGTCTTGAAGAATTATTTGGATATTAAAATAATTTTTTGAGCAGGATAAAATCCATACTAAGTACTGCTTAGTATGGATTTTTCTTCTATAATTGATGATGAGGAGAGCTTTTGCCTAAGGGAAAAATTCGCGAAATATTTTTCTCTTTGAAAAAAAATATATACTTTTGCACACCCTTATTGGGAAAATTATGTTTAATCGTTAAACTTATAAGTGTGAATACATTAAGTTACAAAACTGTATCAGCGAACAAGGCTACCGCTAAAAAAGAATGGGTTGTGGTAGACGCTGAAGGACAACCATTAGGTAGATTAGCCTCTGTGGTTGCAAAGATTTTGAGAGGAAAGCACAAAACGAACTTCACTCCCCACGTAGATTGCGGAGATAATGTTATCGTTTTGAATGCTGGAAAGGTTAGCCTTTCAGGAAACAAGTGGGCAGATAAGACTTACATTTGGCATACTGGTTACCCAGGCGGTCAGAAGTCTGTAACAGCTACGGAATTGGTTAAAAAGCATCCGCTAAGACTTGTAGAGAAATCTGTAAAAGGTATGCTTCCTAAGAATAAATTAGGAACTCAGCTTTACAAAAATCTATATGTATATGAGGGAGCAGAACACAAGCACGAAGCTCAACAGCCAAAAGTAATTAATATCAACGAATTTAAATAATCACTATGTCTACAGTTCATAAAATTGGAAGAAGAAAAACTTCTGTAGCAAGAGTATATTTGAAGCCGGGTACTGGTAACATTAAAGTTAATGGTAAGGATGCTAAAGAATATTTCTCTACAGATGTATTGGTATATAAATTAAACCAACCATTTGCATTAACTGAAACAGTAGAGCAATATGATGTTACTGTGAATGTTTTCGGTGGTGGTATTACAGGACAAGCTGAAGCTATCCGATTGGGTATTTCTAGAGCGCTTTGCGAGGTAAATGCTGAGTATAGATTAGCTTTGAAACCTGCGGGTCTATTGACCAGAGATGCAAGAATGGTAGAAAGAAAGAAACCAGGTCAGAAGAAAGCAAGAAAGAGATTCCAATTCTCCAAGCGTTAATATTTTGGCTGTATGCTATCGGTTATCGGTCAGCATATTGCATTTATTTAATTTATTATTCAATAATAATCTCGCTGGGAAGCCGAAAGCACAATCTGCAAGACGCCAACAGCATTATTGCCCGTTATGTTTAGCATCCAAACTTTACTCCCACTCATTGTAAAGTTGATTGCAAAAGAAAGCGGAAAGTAAACTAACAAAAAACAAAAAAATGGCAAAAGTAAATGTAAAAGACCTCTTAGAGGCAGGTGTACACTTCGGTCATATGACAAGAAAGTGGAATCCGAATATGGCTCCGTATATCTTTATGGAGAAAAATGGTATTCACATCATCGATTTACATAAAACAGCTGTTAAATTAGAAGAGGCTTGTACAGCTCTTGAAAAATTAACTTCAGCTGGTAAAAAAGTTCTTTTCGTAGCTACAAAAAAACAAGCAAAAGAAGTCGTAGCTAAACACGCACAAGAACTCAATATGCCTTACATCACAGAAAGATGGCCAGGCGGTATGCTTACTAACTTCGTTACAATCAGAAAAGCAGTTAAGAAAATGAATGCTATTGATAAAATGAAGAAAGATGGCACATTTGAAACTTTATCTAAAAAAGAAAGATTACAGGTAGACAGACAAAGAGCAAACCTTGAGAAGAACCTCGGTTCTATTGCGGATATGGTGCGTTTGCCGTCAGCTGTTTTCGTAGTAGATATTTTGAGAGAGCATATCGCTGTAACGGAAGCTAAGAAATTGGGTATTCCTGTATTCGGTATCGTAGATACAAACTCAGACCCAAGAAAAGTGGATTTCGTAATCCCAGGAAATGATGACGCTTCTAAATCTGTTGATATGATTCTAAGCATTGTAGCAGATGCAGTAAAAGAAGGTCTTTCTCAAAGAAAAACAGAGAAATCTAAAGAAGAAGGCAAAGAAACTGCCGATGCTGAATAAGGTTTCTAATTAAAGAGAAAAATTATCATTTTTTAAAATTTAAAAATACGCAGAAAGGAGCTACTCAAAGTAGCTCCTTTTATATTTTGGTCTATAAAAACGATAAATCAAACGAGAAAGGTAGCAGGTCTCTTATGGACTTGGTTTTATAGATAGCTCCTTCCAATGAGCTGAAAAAGAATTCTATCTCCTCGTTTTGTTTGGATTCGTATTCTAACATACTCTGTCTGCACGCACCGCAAGGCGGCGTCGCAGGAGCATCGGGCTTTGTACGAGGTCCTCCGATAACGAATATCTTTTTAATTTTTGCATCAGGATGGTTAGCTGATGTCCAGAAAATTGTCGTTCTCTCCGCACATAAGCCAGAGGGATAGGCAGCATTCTCTTGGTTGCTCCCCGTAATAATTTCTCCGCTTTCTAATAATAAAGCACAGCCTACGAGAAAGTCCGAATATGGTGCATAGGCGGTTTCTCTCACTTTTGCAGCGGCATCGTAGAGTTTTCTGTCGGCTTCGCTAAGCTCATCTTTCCCATTGATGAGCTCATATTTAATGATGAATTCTTTTTCCATAGTTAAGAATTAAAAAAATGGAGTTAAATTTAAGACTTTTCAGTGGAATAACAAGTATAAAAGGCGAAAATGTTAGTTTTATTGTGTTAAATCCCTAAATCTTTCCAGAACTCAGGGTAGGATTTCTCTACTACCTCGGGGTTTTGTATCTCGATTTCTTGGAGGAGGGAGTAGGGGGCAAAGCTCATCGCCATACGGTGGTCATCATAAGTCTTGATAGAGATGGGCAGTTCAGGCTTTGTATAATGAAGCGTTTTGATGCTACAATGGCTGGTCTCTGTGTGGCAGCCGAGTTTTTTGAGTTCATTATGAAGAGCGAGAAGCCTATCGGTCTCCTTTATTTTAAGGGTCGCCAAGCCTTCAATCGTAAAGGGGATTTGCATTGCAGCAGCTGTTACACAAACGGTTTGAGCAATGTCTGGGCAATCATTCATATCAAGGTGGATTTCCGTAGGACGAGAGAAATCCGCCTTTGGAATTAATGACAAGGAATGCTCATTATCATTAAAAACAGTCTCTACACCGAAGAAATTCCTGTAAATTTTGGATACAACAGCATCTCCTTGCAGTGAATCTCTCTTAAAGTTGGAGAGTTTAATTTCCCTCCTCCCAATAGCAGCGAAAGAGTAGAAATAAGACGCCGACGACCAGTCGCTTTCCACAATAAAAGAGGATTGGGAAGGCTTGGCATTGAGGAGATAAGGGATAAAAATCTTCTGACCTTGAAACGAGATAGGGGCGTTAGGATAAAGCGTTTTGAGTATCTTTAATGTCATTTCTAAGTAAGGTCTGGAAGTGATTTCGCCTACTAATTCTATCATAAGCCCAGAAGCTAAACTCCCTCCTATAAGGATGAGAGAGGTGATGAATTGTGAGGAGATACCTGCCGGTATTCTCACCGAAGATTTCTCTATCTTCTTGCCCTTTATTTTGAGTGGAGGGAAGCCCGCTCTCTCCAGATACTGAATATCTGCTCCCAGCTCTTGTAAAGCCTCTACTAATGGGGAAATGGGGCGCTGCTTCATCCTTTCCGAGCCTGTAAGTAGGGTTTCTCTTCCCTCTTGGATAGCAAAAAATGAGGTGAGAAAGCGCATTGCAGTACCCGCATTATGCACATCTATTATCTTGTTTTGAGAGGCGAGGGCACTTTTGAGTAGCTCTGTATCCTGTGAACTTGAGGGGTTGAGGATTTCTATAGCTCCTAAGACTTTTTGGAGGATGAGCAGGCGATTGGTCTCGCTTTTTGAGCCTTTTATTTGTATTTCTTTGGGGAGTTTGGGCTTATGGATTTTCATCAGTCTTTCAGCTTGGGGTTGTTTTTGTGGCGGTCTCTGTCCCGTTTGGTTTTAGAAATCATTTTCTTGTCAAATGCTTTTTGCAGGTCAGTATCGGTTTGGTTGGCGAGGCAGAGCAAAACGAAGAGTACATCTGCAAGCTCTTCTCCAAGGTCTTTGGTTTTATCGGTTTCTTTTTCCGACTGCTCACCGTATCTCCTTGCGATGATTCTCGCCACTTCACCCACCTCTTCTGTGAGGATTGCCATATTGGTCAGCTCATTAAAATAGCGTACACCAACCGTTTTTATCCATTCATCTACTTTTTTTTGAAGCGAACTTATTTCCATAGTATTGAGGGATTGAGATTAATAACAAACTTTGCCTACAGGGATTTTCTTGTTAAAGAATTGATTAAAAAAACGGCTCAAAGATAACTAAAAACACTGATAATAATTTATAGTTTAGAACCGTAGCCGGTGACGGCTACCAGCCGATGGACTTAGCCACAAACTATCTACCTCCAGCTAGTAGCTAAAAGCCAGCCGCCAGCTGCTAATTGTTGCCAGATAAAAAATAAGTTTTATATTTGCCTCGCAATTAGATGAAAAAAGGATGAAAAGGAATACACAAAACATGACAAATATCATATACGCAAACTTGCGTATGTGCAATAATTTGTTATCCTTCCTTCCTTCCTTCAAAATATAGTCTTATTTAAAAGACTATATAGAGCGCCGATAGGCGCGCGGGCTCTGCCCGCGCGCCTATCGGCGCTTTTGCACTTGCCCGTTTTTTATTTTTCCACTTGTGCAGGAGGCTGTGCTCCCCACAAAGTCGCGAGCGAAGCGAGCGACAAAGCGCTAGTCAATCTTCTTTTAGAGCAAAATCAGACAAGAGAGGAGAGAAGGGAGGTGCATTGTCGCCAGCCTTTGGCTGGCGACTCAATCGCAGTTTCAACGCTCAATAATTATTCCCAAGGAAGTAACATAAATAATAGATATATGAGATTTAAAATGATTTTAGCGTTTGTGCTAATAGGAGTATTAGCCAGCGCACAGACAGAGTACGACGGCAGAGTCGGAATCAATACAGAGACGCCAAAGGCTACTCTGGATATTTCGCGGAATACAAGTGTATCATCTAGTTCTGTGCAAGGTGTAATTTTCCCAAGAGTAACATCAGTTGAGCGAGATGCTTTTAATTCTGCAGATATAGTAGAAGGTACAATGATTTATAATACCGATAGGAAATGCGTAGAGATATTTTCTAATTCGGGTTGGGACTGTATCTCTTCGGTTGCGCCTTCTTTGCCACCAGGAGTTACGCTTCAGATTATGGGAGCGGGCTGGGATGGTGTCTTCCAAGCGGGGACAGCCGTAGCCGCAGGTTCCGGTACGCATAAGGTGAAGCTTCTTATTAATAATACTGGAGCTACGCCTTATACTCAAAACCTTTCTTCTGCAATGACGATTACGAACATTCCTGGCACTCTGCCAGGGGGCGTTCCTGCACCTACAGGCACAGTAGCTTTGGATGGAGCCCAAAACAGTTCGGTAACGGTAGCACCAGGCACCTCCCAGATTATTTCGTATAACCTGAAAGGTATGCCGCAGGTAGGGAATATAAAGGCTACTTTCCGTATAGGGATATACAATGTAGAGCAGACCTATACCGTAAGCCAGGGTACGGCCTTGTTCCAAGACCATAGCATATTTGTATTTTCTTGGAAGGAAGACAGCTCAGTGCAGGGAACACCTCCTATTACCTCTTCTTACCAAGGGAAGATAGACGGCAGTATCTATAAGATACCGGTTAAGATACCGTACAAGAACGGAGATGGTAAGTCTTTTGGAGAATTCACTAAGACGGTAAGCATAGGTACAGCGCCTAACCAGAAGACCTTAAAGCTAACAATACCTGCTGGTAGGCTGCACCAATCGCCTAGTACAGGGCTTTATAATGTAATTACAGGTACGCTGGAGGTAATAGACGGCACTTACAACGCACCACTCTTAGAGTCAGGAAGTGCCGATGAGCTTATAGCTACTATTCCGGTACAGCTAACGAGTGCGATGACGCCATTTAACTTAAAAGTTTATGCTACAGGAGGAGTTAAAGACAAGCAGTATAACCACGAGACAGCAGGGGTAGCAGGCAGGTATGACCACCGCTTTGTGTACAGCAAAATAATGACCTATGACGGGCAGATATGGCTAGACAAGAACCTTGGAGCATATTTTGCCGATGCAAACCGTATAGCAGACTTTGGCTATGACCAGATTTATGAGATGCGAGTTCCTAATACACTTATGGACTACAGAATGTTTGGTTCTGCATTCCAGTGGGGCAGGGTAGCCGATGGCCACGAGTTAATTGACTGGCCGAGTAGCCTTTCAGGTCCATCACCGAGTGGCCCTAACGGAGTCTATAGATATAATTCTGTGACTGATTTTCCTTTAGGTACTACTACCGATGCTTGGAAACGATATAACAAGACAGAGTATAATGCTAATGTTTCTAGTTATACTGATCCTTGCCCAAGTGGCTGGCATACCCCTACACAACCAGAAATGCATCAGTTGAAGTTAAATACTGTAGGAGGAGGTATACTCGTAGATATAAAGTCTTATAGAGGAAGCTTTTTTACAGAGATTCTTCGACTTGGAACAGCTTCTGGTACAAGTCCTTTTTCGATAGAACAATGGAGTTTTTTATGGACGAAAACACAGGATACTTCTAATGATGCATATTATATTCGAGCATCTTCATATGAAGATAGGAACCCACAATTTAGAGTTCCACAAGCTTTAGATCCATCAGTATCTCCAGGTGGTGAAACTGTAGGACAAATATTAGGGGTAGGTAATAATATTACTATACAAAAAATATCTACAATGTCCGTTCGTTGCATAAAAGACTAGTAAATCCCAAAGGGGGAGCAATCCCCCTTTTATAAAAGGAAACATTATAAACCAATAAACATTATTACAATGAAAAATACTTTAAAAGCGTGGCTAAGAGATAACCCTCTTACCAGCGACCCATCAGATTTTGTAGGCGTACCCGCAAGCGTAGGGAGTGTAAGCATAGCAGAGATTGTAGCAGAGCTCAAAAAAGAAGGTATGGAGATAAAAGAAGAGACGGCAATAGACATCGTTTCCCGCTTTAATCGCAAGAGCACAGAGCTCGTGCTCCAAGGCTATGTAGTGAATACAGGTCTCGTGATAATGCGCCCAGCCATCAAGGGAGCCTTCCGCGATAGGACTTGGGATAAGGACAAGCACAGCGTCTATGTAAATGTCAATCAAGGAGTAGAGCTAAGGAAGGCAATCTCTCAAACCAAAGTAGAATTCCTTGGCGAGCAATCCAGTCCAATGGCAATCTTCGGTATTACCGACCTCAGCACAGGCAAAACCGATGGCACACTCACCAAAGGCAAGAATGCAGAGATTAAAGGTTCTTACCTCAAGGTTGCAGGCACCCACGCAGACAATGGCATCTACCTCACCAATATAGACACCAAGGCTAAGACAAAACTCGAGGACATCGTGATAAATGAGCCATCTCGTCTTTTGGTGCTTATCCCCGCCTCGCTCCCCGCAGGCAACTACGAGCTGAGCATAACTACACAGTTTAGCAATACCTCGAAAGTCTTTCTAAAAACCCCAAGAACTGAGGTGCTTAATACTCCTGTAGTCATTGCCTGATTAATCTACTTAACTATCTATTATAATGCTATTTAAATCATATATTAATGTTTTTTTGGGACAATTGGAAAAGCGAAGCAGTCTCGCTCTCCCGAGCGATAGTGTCTCGCTCTCTCGGGCGAAGGTGACTCGCTCTCTCGGGCGATAGTGTCTCGCCTACTCAGGCGATAGAAATTAGCCAAGATATCCCATTAAACCTAAACAATAAATAAGCTTTAAGAATGAATAATAAACTCAGCGATGAATTTTAAAGCCATTAGCTGATAAGAAAGAAAATAGAAACCTTGCACTTTATCACTTGTGTGCATAATGCGTTTTTATAATTGTTAGTATTTATTTGTACGGCACCCCATTTGGGGTGCCGTACTCTTTTTGGCAGATGGCAAATAGCTATTGGCTTTTAGCTATTGGTGGTTGGCGGTGTGCGGTTAGTTTGTAGTAAGTGCGCCACCTGCAAGGTGCCACGCCAGTGGGCATCTAGCTATTGGTGGTGCGCGGTTAGTTTGTGGTAAGTGCGCCACCTGCAAGGTGCCACGCTAGTGGGTAAGTGCCTGCCGTGCTAACGAGTAGGTGTTTGATAGGCTCCAAGATTAGGGGAGGAGGTTCTGTCTTCACCTTTAATATCCTTACTGACGGAGGCTGCTACGGTGGTACTTCCTTTCCCGATGGCAGGGGAGTTGGGCTTTAGACGAAGATTCATTTTTGTGATATAAGGTCGGGCAAATTTTGGGTCTTCATTCTTTATTGACTGGACGATGAGGGCGTTAGAATCAAAGTTGAACCCCGACTTATTGCTATACTTCACGAGTGAATGGCTGATGAGGTAATTGAAATCATACCCTTGTACAGGCTCAAAGAATATAGAGGTCTCGGCACTTCCGTAGAGGATAGAATTTTGGATTTTCAGATTGAGGTTGTTGATTTCCTTATTGCCAGAATCGTTTGTCCACTCATTCGTAGCATAAACCCCATAGGCAGGGAGTGAATAATTCTGTTTCCACTCGTTTGCTAAGGTGCAATGCGTAAGGCTTGCCTCGCCACCACCGAGTAGGGCTAAATTTGCTCCCCCACAGCTGTTCATCACGAGGTTTTCTGCCTGTAGCTGGGAGTTTATTGAGCGAATTCCATAGTCTTGAAAGCTGTGCATTATTGTATTTCGGAGGGTTGCACTGGCTTTGTAGAGCTGTATTCCTGTTTCGCCCCCGAAGATTTTGGCATAGTTGGCATTCAGGCTTGCACCTTCTTCTAAACGGATACCTTTCCAGTTGAGGGGAATGGTATCGTAGCGGGTATCATTCCTGTCCCCTCGTAGGAGGATTTCGTTGTCCAGCGCACCGTTGAGGTTGAGCTTTGCATTCTTTGATATTTTGAGCCCACTCCCTTTGGTGAAGTAGATTTTTGTGCCTTCTGCCACACTTAGGGTTTTCCCTTCGGCTAAAGTCAGCTCTCCGAAGATGATTTTTGCTTTATCACTCGTCCAGTTTGTATCCTCGCTTAGCAGGTTGGGATTGGTTTGTGTTTGAATGAAAAACTCAGCATCCTGAACCACAGAAAAGAGGGTGATGTGCTGCTCTCCTTTTGGCATAGAGAAAATGATGCGGTCTTCAGCAATCGCTTCCTTGCTGTTGGCAACGGGTGCTATTTCTACGAAGATGTACAGGCTGTCGTGCTTCCTGAGGGGTACATCCCTAAACTCTACACCTGCTTTTCCATCTACATTGATGCGGTACGGGGAGGTATTTCCTCCTTGTAGGCTGATTTTTGGGATGAAAATATCGCGGTTTTCGGTGTTGAAGACCTTTACTGCATAGGTTTCTGAGCGTACTTGATTGTAAATCGTGTCGCAGAATACCGTATCTCTGGAAAATTTGAGTTCTGCATTGGGTGTTTCAAAGTTGATTTCGTCTCTTTTACACGAAATAATGAGTATTAAAGCAAAAAAACTGAGGGAGAAAAGGCTCTTTATTTTCATTGTATGGGGTTTTTAATCTGTGAAATGTTCGTAAATATATTTGAGGATGTCTTTATCGGCATCGGTGAGGCTTACCTTTCTGCGAGACATCACTTTTTCGGCTACTTCGCAGGCTTTTTCAAGGTTAAATCGGGCATCAGCTTTCATCCCTCCCCAACTGAAATTGCTCACCAGGTTGGGAGGGAAGCCAGTCTTGAAAATATTGGCAGCTACACCTACCACAGTACCTGTATTGAGTTGGGTATTGATTGCTGTTTTGGAGTGGTCGCCCATTATGAGCCCTGCAAATTGAAGTCCTGTGTCGATGAACTTCTTTTGTCGATAATTCCAGAGTTTTACATTGGCGTAATTGTTTTTCAGGTTAGATGAATTGGTATCTGCCCCAAGGTTACACCACTCTCCGATGATGGAATTGCCCACAAAGCCATCGTGCCCTTTATTGGAATAACCAAAAATGATGATGTTATTAACTTCTCCACCTACTTTGGAGTGTGGGCCAATGGTGGTGGCTCCATAAATCTTTGCTCCTAGGTTGAATTTTGCTCCTTCGCATAGCGCAATAGGTCCTCGCAGGTGGCAGCCTTCCATTATCTCGGCATCTTTGCCAATATAGATTTTACCCGTTTTTGTATTGAGGGTGGAGAATTCTACTACCGCTTCTTCTTCTATAAACAAGTCTGAGGCATTTCCTAAAAGTCCATTCGTCTCCGATAGCGGCTGAGATTTTCTGCCTTTGGTCAGGAGCTCGAAGTCAAAATTAATAGCCTTATCGTTTAAAGAAAATAAATCTGTGGGTTGTTTAAAGAAAATAAGTTCTCCTTCTATGTCTGTCATCTTTTTAATCTGGCTCAGACTGAAATTCTTCATATTAATTCTCGCAGCTAAGAGTTCATTTTCATAAACTAAGGCTTCGCCAGATTTTAATTCTTTTATTTGCTCTACTACTTTTAAAGTTGGGAGAAAGTTGGGCACGATAAAAAGGCTTTCTACCTCTTTGGGATGAGGATATTTACCCTCCAAATATTCTTCTGTGATGTATGCTTTCTCAGAAATGTTTAATAATTTTATCCATCGCTCTGCGAAAGTGAGGATACCGCATCTCATCTCTGCAACAGGGCGAGTAAAGGTAAGAGGCAGGAAATCCTCCCAATATTGTGCATCTGAAAATACTAACTGCATAGTCTAACATTATTTGCACAAAAGTACAATAAAAAAAGCCTTTCAGAAACCTCTGAAAGACTTTTTAATACTATGAAATCAATAAAATTACTTTGCGAATTTTTTGTACTTGTTCATAAATTTATCTACTCTACCCGCAGTGTCTACTAACTTCACTTTACCAGTGTAGAATGGGTGAGAAGTAGAAGAGATTTCCATTTTTACCAATGGATACTCTTGACCTTCATACTCGATAGTATCTTTTGTTTCCGCAGTAGATTTGCAGAGGAACATTTCATCATTACTCATGTCCTTAAACACAACTAATCTATAATTTTCAGGGTGGATTCCTTTTTTCATAATATCTAAAAATTATTTTTTAACTTCTTATTTTCTAATAGTTTGGATAGAATGGTAATGGACAGACTATCGCTACTGTGGTATTTGAGGTTGCAAAAATAACATTTTTTTTAAATAATGCAAACTTATTGTGTTTTACTTCATTATTTCTTCTCATTGAGGTCTATTAAAAAGAAAGCCTACCTAAAAAAGATAGGCTTCCCGAATGAAACGATTAAAAAAGATAATGAAAAAACTTTAGTTTACGATAATTTTTGCTGACAGTGGCTTAGCATCTTCAAAGGTGATTTCTACGATATAAAGTCCTTTGCTGAGCCCAGACAAGTTAATAGACTTCTTGTCTGTGGTTTTGCTTAGCACCACTTGCCCAGAAGTATTGATTATTCTGTAAGATTTTACTTTTGCTTCAGTACGGATGTTGAGTACATCTTTTACAGGGTTTGGATATAATACTGCACCACTTTCTTTAGTGATATTATTTACTGAAAGATTAGAAACCACTTGCTCTTCAGAATCATTGGACAGCACTTTTGAAGCATCGATAGACTTGACTCTCCAATAGATTGTATTAGGCAGGTTTTCTTTTTGTAGGAACCAATGAGGAGTGGTTACGGTATATTTTGCTATATCGGATTTTCCAGGAGCGGAGCCAACGATAAACTCATACTGCAATGCTTTTGATGGAGTTTTATCATCATTACCACTGCTCCACTCAAATGTAACTTTGTCAGCGCTTACTGTTGCAGAGAGATAGGTAGGTGGCTCTGGGGCTTTGTTGGTTATACTTTGTACATTTTTAAAGAGTTTGGTTACATAAGGATAGCCAGATATTTTCCAGTCAAAGCCGTATAGCAGTACATCTAAATTATTGTCATTATTAAAGTCAAACAGGTTAATACCACCATTTCCTCCTACTGGGTCGATATCAAAATATTGTTCTTCAAAATTATCCGTAGTAGGATTGTAGATGAATACACTGGTTACATTATTAGCTGAATTTTTCCCACTTCCGATAGCGATAAAATCGTAGTATCCATCGCCATTAATATCTCCTATATCTATTGAAGAATCATTCAAATGATCAGAGTTTATTTCTTGATGAGGTGTAAATATTCCTCCATTATTTTTGAAATAGATGAGGTGGTGTTTTCCTTCTTTATCTAATGAACTAATGACAAAATCAAGGTCACCATCACTATCAAAATCTGCATAGTTCAGGTCTCCATTTTGGAATCCATCAAGCTCTTGAGAAATTTCAAAAGTCCCTTTATTATTTTTATAAATGGTAAATTTTTCTTCTGTATTTTCATTTAATCCGAAGAGTACAGCATCTAAGTATCCATCGTTATCAATATCAAAAACTCTTAGCTTTCCATACTGCCTCCCCTCAGGGATTATATCTTTTCTCTTATCTAAAAAACCTGTTTTACTATTGAGATACACATCGGTTTTGTACTCAAAACCTACATTTTCTATGAATCTGAGACCGTTTACTGCATAATCCAATAGCCCGTCGTGGTTAAGGTCAAATACTTCTATATTACCGAATGTCCTCCCATCGAGGTTGTCTTGCAGTTCAAATTTAGTACCTGTATTTTTCCATCTGTAAGTACGGTAGTTGACTACATCATTATAGCTTAGTCCAGTGGTAACAAGGTCTAAAAGCCCGTCATTATCAAAATCTATAAATTTATTATCGCTGAAATGTACAGCATTTTCTGGAAATAGCTGCAGAGGTACAAAAGTCCCATTGTCATTTTTATAGAGTTCGTTTTTAGTAATATCAGGATAGTTATCTCCGTCTTCATCTACGGTTCCAGTGAAGAATACATCTTTAAAGCCATCATTGTTTACATCTCCTATGGAAGCCTTTCCATAGTAAAAGGCTTTAAATGAAGTAGGCGTTACTTCTTCAAATTTCTGCTGAGCATTTGCAAAGGCTAATGCTGCGATAGTTAGGGGGATACAAATCTTTTTCATAATAAGTGTTTTTATTTTAAGAGTTAATTAATAATAATTTTTGCTGATAGAGTTTTTGCATCTTCGAATGCAATCTCTATGATATAAAGCCCTTTACTGAGCCCAGATAAGTTGATAGCTTTCTCATCTGTGGTTTTGCTTAGCACGACTTGCCCAGAAGTATTGATTATTCTGTAAGATTTTACTTTTGCTTCAGTACGGATGTTGAGTACATCTTTTACAGGGTTTGGATATAATACTGCACCACTTTCTTTAGTGATATTATTTACTGAAAGATTAGAAACCACTTGCTCTTCAGAATCATTGGACAGCACTTTTGAAGCATCGATAGACTTGACTCTCCAATAGATTGTATTAGGCAGGTTTTCTTTTTGTAGGAACCAATGAGGAGTGGTTACGGTATATTTTGCTATATCGGATTTTCCAGGAGCGGAGCCAACGATAAACTCATACTGCAATGCTTTTGACGGGGTTTTATCATCATTAGCACCGTTCCATTCAAACAGGATTTTATTATCAGATAGACTTGAAGAAAGGTTTGCAGGTGGGTTAGGGGCATTGTTGGTTATGTCCTGTGTATTTTCAAGGAGTTTCGTCTTGTGCGGTTTATCGGTTTCTTTATTATTTGCTCCATACATAAGGATGTCTAATTTGTTATCATTGTTGAAATCAAACAGGTTAATTCCTCCATTACCACCTAATTGTGGAATACCATAATCTGTATATTCAAATGTATCAGAGGAGGAGTTATAAACAAAAACCTTAGTTGTGTTGGAGGCACTACTGCCACTTCCTATCACAATAAAATCATAGTATCCATCGTCATTAATGTCTCCTACATCTAGTGATGAATTGTCCAGATATTCAGTAGAGATTTCCTTTTTTAGAAACTTACCTGCACCATCATTTTTGTAGTAGATGAGGTGGTAATTATTGTTTTTATCTTTCCCACAAGCAATCATATCAAGGTATCCATCGGCATTAAAGTCTGCATAAGCTAAGTCTCCATTAACCAATCCTTCAAGTTGCTGATGAGTATTAAAAACACCATTATCATTTTTATAAACCGTAAATGTTTTTTCTGATGTTCCAGATGCAGTAGTTCCAAATATCACGGCATCGTGGAGCCCATTGTTATTAATATCAAAGATTCGGAGTTTTCCATTGAGGCTACCGAGAGGGATTGTTTCATTATTGGCATCTGAAAACCCAGATTTGGAGTTGATATACAGATCGGTCTTATAATTAACTCCACCAATATCCTTATACTGAAAGCCATTAACGGCATAGTCTAATAATCCATCGTGGTTGAGGTCAAAGCTCTCTATATTTCCGCGAATTCTTCCATCACTTATATTATCTAATACGAAAGCATCACCAGTATTTTTCCATCTTAAAGTACGGTGTTCATCAGATGAAAGCCCCGTAGCTACGAGATCTAATAGCCCGTCATTATCAAAGTCTATAAACTTAGCATCTCCGAGGTAGGCAGAATTTTCTCTAAAAGACTGTAAGGGAGAGAATGTACCATTTGTATTTTTATAAAATGTATTAAAAGAGTAATCAGGAAGGTTGTTATTATTCTCGTCTACGGTTCCAGTAAAGAACAGATCTTTATAGCCATCATTATTAAAGTCTGCTATGGCTGCCCTTCCAAAGAAGAAGTTTTTAAATGCTGGAGGCATTACTTCTTTGAATTGCTGTGCATTTATACAAGCAAATACACTAAGGCATAGAGGAAGGTAGACTTTTCTCACTGTATATAATTTAGAATAATTAAAGTTGAATACTCGGCAAATGTATATTTTTTTTAAATAAAGAAAATAGCTTTAATCTATGATATTTATCATAAAAAAGCCACCTTTAAACTATAAAGATGGCTTAAGGATTCGTATTTCTTAGTATTTATTTCTCTAATAGGAGGCTGCACCACTCCTCTCTTTGTTGTTGGTGGGTTAGTTTGAGCCCTTGTTCGTTGCAGACTTGAAGTATATCCTCTACATCGAAGAAGCAGAGACCAGAGAGAAGCAGTTGCCCTTTATCTTTTAGTACGGATACATAGGTTGGGATATCAGAAATCAGAATATTTCGGTTGATATTTGCCAGTATAATATCATAGCTTTCTGCTCCGAGGCTTTCTGCGGTACCTTGTGAAATATTCAGCTGTACGCTGTTTCGCTCAGCGTTTTCTATGGAGTTTTCTACGGACCATTCGTCTATATCTATTGCGGTTACTTCGTTTGCGCCTCTTTGCTTGGCATAGATTGCCAGTACGGAGGTTCCACAGCCCATATCAAGGACTTTTTTATCTGTGAAGTCCATATCGAGCATTTGCTGAATCATCAGATGGGTAGTAGGGTGGTGCCCCGTACCGAAAGACATCTTTGGTTGGATGATGATTTCGTGGAGATCTGGGCGTGGCTCGTGAAATTCTGCCCGTATAAGTACTTTTTCTTCTATATTAATAGGAGAGAAGTTTTTTTCCCACTCTTCATTCCAGTTGATGTTGGGCATTTGCTGATAGGTGTAGCTTATTTTTACCTCTGGAGCGCTCATTAGAGGGAGGCTTTTTAGGCTGTTTTCGTTGAAAGATTCTTCGGGTATATAGCCTAAAATCCCATCAAGCTCTTCGGTAAAGCTATCAAAACCTATTTCTATAAGCTCTGCCATTAGGATTTCGCTCCACGGCTGTAGTGGGGCTATCTTAAAACTAAATTCTAAATATTCTGTCATTATATAATAGTATCTGATTATTCTAAAATGTACATTGCACTTACTTCTGCTTCCAGTTTTATTTTCTTAAATTCTACATCTATTGGAGCAGACTTTAATGACATTGAGCTTATCCCTCTTACCATTATCCCTGTGCTGCTTCCTGCTATTCCGTATGATGGGGATTGCTTTGCATTGTCCGACATAAAAATCGCTTTCCCTGCTTTTTGCCCTACGGATTGTGCAAGTTTCTGTGCGAGGTATTTGGATTTTTGCATAGCCTGAGCTTTTAGGCTAAGGAGCAGCTCTTCCGTTTTAGAATATTCTATTTTGGATATGTTTATATTAGAAATATCCTCTTCTTCTAATGAGAGGAGTACTCTTGCTGCAGTATTGGCATCTCTTACCAGCAGATTAAAGTTTTTTTCCTTTATGATATTTTTCCCTTTCAGGAAGAATGTCCTTAGCGAGCTGGAAAGGTCTTCCATCTCAAGGTCTTTATCGGTATTGATACCCGCTCGTCTCAGTGCGGAGAGCATTTGTTTCTCTTGTTCCTCTACGGATTTCCTGTTTTTAGAGCTCGCTTCTTCTATTCGTATGGAGAGGTAGATTCTATCGGGTACTACGAGGCTATCAGCCTTTGCGGATACTTCTACGAAAGGCTGGTCTATAAAGTTTTTTTGGGCGAATGCAAGTGCGTGTGCAGCTACTAATGCTCCGAGTAGGATTAATTTTTTCATCTCTTTTGTCTTTAAAAAAGAGGCTTAGTTAAAAGCCTCTATGATTTTAGAAAAATCTTCAATTTTAAGTGCTGCACCTCCTATCAGTCCGCCATCTATATCGGGTTGAGAGAAGATTTCTTTTGCATTTTCTGGTTTTACGGAGCCACCGTAGAGTATGGATATTTCATCTGCTACTGCCTTGCCGTATTTCTCAGCGATGAGGTTTCTAATGTGTGCGTGTATCTCCTGTGCTTGTTCTGGTGTAGCTGTCTCTCCTGTACCGATAGCCCAAACGGGTTCGTAGGCTATCACGACTTTCTGTATCTCCTCTGCCGAAAGCCCGAAGAGTGCAGTTTCCGTTTGCTCTTTTACTATGTCAAGGTGTTTGCCTGCTTTCCTCTGATCCAATGTCTCTCCATTGCAGTAGACAGGTGTAAGCCCAGCATCTAACAGCGCTTTTACTTTTTTACCTGCGCTAATGTCAGTCTCCCCGTGGTATTGTCTTCTCTCGGAGTGTGCCACAAGGCTGCCATTTACTCCTACAGACTGCAGCATATCCGTAGAAATCTCTCCTGTATAAGCACCAGAAGCGTGCTCAGATACATCCTGAGAATATACTTCTACTTCATTATTAGCGAAGATAGTTTTTGCTGTGGTCAGGTAAAGGCTTGGAGGAGCTATATAGACCTCACACTGGGTTTTGTGGTTCTTTTTGTAGTCTGCCAATTCTTTCATCAGGCTTTCTGCCTCTTGGAAGTTTTTGTTCATTTTCCAGTTTCCGGCTACGATATTTTTTCTCATAGTAGTGGTATTGATTATTTATTGTTTAATAGCTCACAAATTTAAAAAAATAAAAGCAGTAGGCAAGTGGCTTCTGGCTATTGGTGGTGTGTGGTTAGAATAATCGTATAACTTGCTATGATAGAGTTGTTAAGGTTGTATATTGCTATCCTCTTTGGGCAATTAGAAAAGCGAGACGACCTCGCCCGCCCGAGCGAAGGTGTCTCGCTCTCTCGGGCGAAGGTGTCTCGCCCACCCGAGCGATACTCATTAGCTAAGCCAGCCTATTAAACTTAGATAAAGAGTAAGCTCAAGAATGAGCAATAAAATCAGCGATGGATTAAATACTTCAAATGATAAAAAAGAAATAGAAACCGAGCAATATTATTATTGAGATTAAAAGATGACGGTTATGAGCGGAGCACATCGTGCTCCTACTACTAATCATTTTTTTTTAAGGAGGCCACCCTTCCTTCTTAGCAATAGGCTTTAGGCAGTAAGCGGTGCACGATTAGTTTATGGTAAGGAGCTTCTGGCAGTTGGCTTTTAGCAGATAGCTTGTCCTATGTGCTCCCCACGCTGTGATTAAATGCCTCCCGTGCTACGGGTGTGTCCCACACAGTGGGTGCCTGCCCTGCGAAGGGTCTAAGTGCCTGCCGTGCTACGGCTGGCATAGAATTTGAGAGGAGGGTGCAAAAAATTATATAAATGAAAAAAATGATGTTGCCTTTGCTATGTGCGGGGCTTTTATTAGCGGCGTGTAAGAAATCTGAACCGGAATCTGTAGAAACTCCTGTGGAGGACAGTGCTTCTGCATCTGATGAGTTGCCGGCAGATGCAATTCCTGTAGCGAGTGAAGAGCTCGGTGCTATTGCAGGGACTTACGCAGGTGTGCTTCCGTGTGCGGATTGTGAGGGTATAGAGGAAACATTAACCCTAAATGCCGACGGAAGCTATGTGAGAGAATCTAAGTATCAGGGGGAAAAGGCAAAAGATGCCACTCCTGATAAGTTAGAAGGTAAGTTTAGCTACGACTCTGCTACCAAAAGAGTAACTTTGGAGGGAGTAAAAGAAGGCTCCTCTCTGTATGAAGTAGATGGCGATAAACTCTACTTCTTAGATACAGACGGTAAGAGAGTGGAAGGAGAGCTTGCTTCGAATTACATCCTTACGAAAAAGTAAGCGAAAGCACATTTTTAATGATTTCTATCCCTTTAATCGCATTGGTTAAAGGGATATTTCATTATCTCATCATAAGATATAAATTTGCAGTCTTTTTAGATTTATAATGATTTATCAGGAAGAAAAGCATACAGACAGCAACGGATACGCCTATACTACCGTAGCAAATGATGAAAACAAAGTACGAACTTATACCTTGAAAAATGGGCTTACGGTATTCCTTGCACAGAATTTTGATACACCAAAGATACAGACCTATATTGCCGTACGCACGGGCAGCAACCGAGACCCGAAGGATAATACAGGGCTTGCCCACTACTTGGAGCATATGATGTTTAAGGGGAGCTCCAAACTCGGAACATTAGACTGGGAGAAAGAAAAACCCCTCCTCGATACCCTCGCTCTGCTCTTTGAGGAGCATAAGGTAGAGAAAAACCCCAATAAGAAAAAGGAAATCTATAACGAGATAGACAGGCTCTCTCAGGAGGCAAGCAAGTATGCATTGGCAAATGAGTATGACAAGGCGGTCTCTTCACTCGGAGCGGTGGGAACTAATGCACATACTTGGATAGACGAAACCGTTTATAAAAACTCCATCCCTAAAAACGAACTGGAAAAGTGGCTGAGAATAGAGCGAGAGCGCTTTTCGGATTTGGTGCTAAGGCTTTTCCATACCGAGCTGGAAACGGTCTATGAGGAGTTTAACCGCAGCCAAGATAACGATGCCCGTACCGTAAATGAAGCACTGATGGAGCTCCTCTTCCCGACCCATCCTAATGGTCAGCAGACTACTCTTGGCAAGGCAGAGCACCTTAAAAATCCATCTATGAAAGCAATTTATGAGTACTTTTCTACTTATTATGTGCCCAATAATTATGCTTTTGTACTCGTGGGGGATATTGACTTTGAGGAGAGTATTAAACTCATTGACCAATATTTTGGAAGTTTGGAATACAAGGCTCTCCCCTCTCAGGAAGATATAATAGAAGAACCGATGACTCAGGTGGTCAGCAGAGTGATTAAAAGCCCTACTATCCCCAGAGTGCAGCTCGCTTGGCGCACCGATAGCTACGGCACAAGGGAGTCTATGCTGGCAGATGTAGTTGCCAATATTCTGAGCAATAGGGGAGAGGCTGGGCTTATAGATTTGAATATTAACCAAAAGCAAACAGCACTTTATGCACAGGCATATTCTGTAGGGTTTAAGAAATATGGATATCTCTCGGCAGTCATTGTTCCAAAAGATGGAGACTCGCTGGAGGCAGGTGTAGAAATGATTAAAGAGCAAATTAATCTCATTAAAAAAGGAGATTTCCCAGATTGGTTAATCCCTGCCATTATTAATGATTTTAAGTTTCAGCGATTAAAAGCCTTAGAAACCGCGAATGGACTAGCATCAAACCTCTATGATGTCTATATAAAAGGAAGGAGCTGGAAGGAAGAGCTCGAAGAGTTGAGCCTCTATGAACAGATTACTAAAGCGGAAGTAGTAGCTTTTGCTAATAGCTTCTTTCAGGAAAATTATGCCGTAGTCTATAAGGAGCAGGGAGAGAATACTCACCTTATACGGGTAGAGAATCCGAACATTACCCCTGTACAGATTAACAGAGAGGAAGAGTCTGCATTCTTAAAAGAAATCCTCAATACAGAATCTGAAGATATAGAACCAGAGTTTATAGATTATCAGAAAGCAATAAAGCAAGATGCTGTACAGGAGAGGAGTTTCAGCTTTGTACAAAATGAATATAATGATATAGCACAGGTACATTTTCTATTCCCTTTCGGCTCGGATCACGATAAAGAATGGGTGCTTGCTGTGCAGCTTTTGGAATATCTCGGTACGGAGCATTACCTTCCGCAGGAGCTCAAACAAGAATTTTATAAAATAGGGGTGAGCTATCACCTTAAAACCTCTAATGAGCAGGTGCATATTCATCTTATTGGTTTAGAGGAGAATATTCAGAAGGGCACAAAGCTCCTCTATGAGTGGTGGGAGAAAGTGAAACCTGATACAGAAATATACGCTACTCTTGTGCAATCGATATTGGAAGGGCGAGAAGCACAGAAAAACGATAAAGGGCGAATAATGAAGGCCCTGATGAGCTATGCGAAGTATGGAGCACATTCCAGATTTAGGAATATTATCCCGCAGGAAAGACTACTCAGCATCGATATACAGGAGCTTACCGATAAAATTAAGTCTCTTCAGGACCTGCCTTATGAGGTCTTCTACTATGGAAAGAATAAAGCAGGTTTTAAATCATTCATCGCTGGGTTAATGAAACCCATTACAAAGGAAATCCCCACCCAAGAAGCCTTTAACCAGCCCGATACTCAGGAAAAAGTATTCTTTACCGATTATGATATGGTACAGGTAGAGATGTGCAGAGTAGCAAAAGGGCTGGAAGTAAATAAAGACAACTTTGGGAAGATTAGCGTTTTTAATGAATACTTTGGGAGAGGGTTGTCTTCCGTAGTCTTTCAGGAGATGAGGGAGAGCAAGAGCCTTGCGTATTCTGTGTATGTTTCGTATCAATCGGCAGAGGAGCTCTATCAGTCAGATTATATTACCTCTTATATCGGTACCCAGCCAGACAAACTCTTTGTGGCAATCAGTACTTTAGATGAGCTTATGTCCAGCTTTCCGAAGTTTCAATCGCAGTTTGATACTGCAAGGAAATCAGCTCTTAAAAAAATTCAAACGGGCAGGATAAAGCGTACGAATATTTTCTTTAATTATCATCATCTCAAAAAGCTCGGCATAGATTACGATATCCGAAAAGATATGTATAATGAAATTCTTTCTCTCAATCTTGATACTTTGGAGGCTTTCTATAATGTTTATATAAAGAACCAAACCTATAATACCGCTCTGCTTGGTAATAATCATTCTACTTTTACAAGTTTTAGCTCTTTTGAGCACCTTACAAAGGAGCAAATCTTTAATTTTTAAGAAAAATAATAAAAATATTTTGTATTAAATGAAATTTATCTATATTTGCAATCGATAAAAACAAATGTAAAACAAAAAATTATTTTTTATGTCAGAGCAAAATTTAACAAACGGTCAAGAAAGTAAAAGAGTAGTAGCTGGTGTTTTAGCAATATTACTTGGTTACTTAGGGGTTCACAAATTCTATTTAGGTTATAAAAAAGAGGGTATTATCCAGCTTGTTGTAGGTCTTATTACTTGTGGGGCTTCTGGTATAGTGTCTATTATAGAAGGTGTTATATATCTTATGAAATCTGATGAAGAATTCGTAGAAACTTATCAGGTGAATCAAAAACCTTGGTTCTAAAAAGATAAAGCGAGAGTAAATAAATACTCTCGCTTTTTTTTTGATTTAAAGATAAAAATTTCCATAATTTAAAGTTTTAATAAGATTAAATCTTCCCCACTGCAAGAGTAGTGGGGCTTTTTTATGGTTTAATGTGGCTCGCTTACAGCCATTATGCGGTAGGTAAAAATGATTATCTTTGCCGAAATTTTTAGAAAAATAAATGACAAAGTCAGGGAAAATAGAATTAATGTCTCCTGCGGGTGATTTTATCTCATTGCAGGCAGCATTAGATAATGGAGCAGATTCAGTATACTTTGGTGTAGAGCAGCTCAATATGAGAGCAAGAGCCTCTATGAATTTTACGATTGATGATTTACAGGAAATAAGCAGAAGATGTAAAGAAAAAGGAGTGAGAACCTATCTTACCCTAAATACAATTATCTACGACCACGACCTTTCCATCATCAAAACACTTTTGGATAAGGCGAAAGAAGCAGAACTCACCGCTGTGATTGCAATGGATCAGGCGGTAATAGCCTATGCAAGACAAATCGGTATGGAGGTGCATATCTCTACCCAGATTAATATCACGAATATAGAAACAGTGAAGTTTTATTCACTCTTTGCCGATACTATGGTAATGAGTCGAGAACTGAGCATTAGCCAAGTAAAGAAGATTTGCCAACAAATAGAGAAAGAGCAGATTAAAGGACCATCGGGCAACCTTGTAGAGATAGAGCTATTCGGTCACGGAGCTCTTTGTATGGCGGTTTCTGGGAAGTGTTATCTAAGTCTTCACTCTCATAATTCATCCGCGAATAGAGGAGCGTGTAAGCAAAACTGCCGTAAGAAATATACCGTGATAGACCAAGAAAGCGGTTTTGAAATAGAACTAGACAACGAATATATGATGTCACCAAAGGATTTGTGTACCATCAATTTCCTTGACCAAATCGTAGATGCAGGAGTAAAAGTCCTCAAATTAGAAGGGCGGGGCAGGGCGCCAGAATATGTGGCAACCGTGACAAAATGCTACCGTGAGGCGATAGACTCCCTAGCGGATGGCACCTATTCCCAAGAAAAAGTAGCCGACTGGATGAGTAGATTAGAAACAGTGTATAACAGAGGCTTTTGGTCTGGGTATTATCTCGGTCAGAAACTTGGGGAGTGGTCTCCAAATCCAGGTTCCAATGCTACACAAAAGAAAGTTTATATCGGTAAAGGGCAGCACTTCTACCCTAAATCTAATATTGCAGAGTTTCTAATTGAAGCCTTTGACCTTAATGAAGGCGATAAAATATTAGTACAAGGACCTACAACGGGCTCCCAAGAGCTGGTTGTAGAAAATATGATGGTAGATACCAAACCAGACCATAAGAAAGCAGTAAAGGGCGATGTCATTACCTTTAAAACAGATTTTAGGGTAAGACCGAGCGACAAGCTCTATAAGATTGTGAAGAATGAGCAGATGGTAAAATAACCAAAGGCTATAAATATGGTTATCATTACACTACAGCGGGATAAATGTATCGGGTGCAACTACTGTGCGGAGTTTGCACCTGAATATTTCCGTATGTCTAAAAAAGATGGTAAATCAGTCCTCTTAAAATCTGTAGAGAAGAAAGGCTTTCATACGGTAAAAACTCCTTTGCAAGATGCTTTTGAACCTTGTGATAAAGCTGCTAAAGCTTGTCCTGTAAAGATTATCAGTGTAAAAGAGATATAAAAAAATGCTTAAGTCTGAGCTGAGAGAAATTTATCTTAATAGAAGAAAATCCCTGTCGGATGATGAGGTAAAGGAGCTTTCATACCAGATATTTCAGAATTTTATTTCAGAATTTAGTCTTAAAGAGGGGCAGAGCCTACATTGTTTTCTCCCCATTCAAAAGTTTAAAGAGATAGATACTTTTTTATTTATCAACCATTTTTGGGAGATAGGGGTTAATGTGTTTGTCCCTAAGGTTGCCGGAAATAGTTTGTTATCCATACCTTTTACTTCGTCTACCCTTTTAGAAAAAAACAAATGGGATATTCTTGAGCCAAAGGAGAACGAGGAGGATATTTGTCATTTTGATATGGTTCTTACACCTCTTTTATACTGCGATGAGAAGGGAAACAGGATAGGTTATGGAAAGGGATTTTATGATGCTTTCTTCAAGAAGATAAATGCCGATTGCTTAAAAGTAGGGCTGAGCTATTTCCCTCCGTTTGAGAGCATAGATGATGTTTTTTCCATAGATGTTCCTGTGGATTATCTCGTTTCTCCTTCAGGTATACTGTCATTCTTCGGTAAGAGGTCCTGATAAAACTTAAGAAAGAAAAATTTAAATTCTTTACTCTCTTTGTTGGGTGTTACAAGAATATACTGAGCACTTCTATTAAACTCACCAATTCTCCTGTTATTTCTATCAAAATATTCTACACTGAATTTTGCCATATCCAGTGTATCAGTGTCTTGTATATCTTTAAATACTTCGAGGTGATTTACTTTTGCAGATTTTACTCTATGGTCTTGCAATTCTTTGAATAAAGGCTTAAAGGTTAATGAATCAGGCTGATAGAAATAAGCCTGCATTTGCTTGAAAATAGCAGAATCTATTTGTGTATCTTGATTTCCTTCAAGGTATAAGGCAGAAAGGTCAATGAGTTCCTGCACTTTTTGTTTGGTGATAGAATTAATTGCTTGTGCGCTATCCATCTGCACTGCTGGATAGCTTTTAGTGTTGGTATTGGAGCGAAGGATGTCGAGTTCGCTTACCTTGTCCAATTTTTTAGAGCAGGAAGACAGAAAAATTATTCCAATAGCAAAGATTGATATTATATGATTAATTCTTTTCATTGTCAGTAATTTTAAATTTGATAGAAATGATTTTTCCTTTTTCGTTTCTTTTCATTTCTAATAGATTAAGGTTTTTAAGCGAGGTTGTTGGCGTAGTTACCAGCGTTATATATTTTTCCTTGCTGATGGTTTCTACACCATAAATATCACTGTCATATATCTGTTTTATAATGGCATCATCGCTAATTCTGTTTTCAAGTTCCTTTCTTTTTTGGCTGATGAGGTCTTCTGCTGTATTTCCAGAGATGTCTTTCCGCGAAAAATAATAGAAAGCAAACTTATAATCATCGGGTTTTAGGTCTATATTCTCCTCTTTTGGGGCATTTTCTAAATTCCTTGTTACTTTTAGATTTTCATAAAAAGGAGAAGTTATTTCCATAACTAAATTTTTATCTTTTGTATGATATATAAAACAGTCTCCAGGCTTTATTTTGTATATAAGAGGAGATTCATCTTGTTTAAAGACCTTTACTTCAATAGTAGAGAGCACGCCAGAACTTCTGTCAGCATCTGTAAAGCAGTAAGTAAAAGTTCTTCCAAAGATTAAATCTTTAAACCCTAAAAGGGTAGCACATACAGCTAATATTACGGAAAGCCCTATCCAAGCATATTCTTTTGCTCTGTGTCTTTTATTTCTATGTTGGGTTAAGCTCTCTTTTTGGTTATTTCTTTGGTTTTCAATATCTGATTTTTGTAAAACAGATTCTTGGATAAGATTTTTTTCTGGAGTATTTGGTGCTTTTTGCTCTTGTTTTGGGGAAGTTATTGCTGTGTTTTCTGTTTTGTTTTTACTACGGTTCTGAACCTCTTCAATAAAGCCTTCTGTCTCTTTGTGTTGTTTTTTAAACTCAAACCAGGACGCATATCCCGCATACAGAGACAGTAGATTTAGCATATCTATTCTTGGCAACTTGTTTATTGTGCTGCTTTTGAAATATGTATAGAAAGATTTTTCACTTATATTGCCCTTTGCAATCTTCCTTAAATCCTCTTGGAAGTATATAATATCAATCCCCTTCCATTTAGAAATATCATCGTATGAAGGGGTGTGGTTCTTTAAATATTGAGCCTGAATTTCCTTTTTTAATTGCTCAAAATGTAAAAACTCTAAATCCACTGATTTTATAAAATATAATTAAATTATTGATTTGTAATTGTCTTTATTTGTAAATCAACATTTGCAAATGTATTACAATTATTTTTTATGGGCAACACTACCTAAGTATAATACTTTTGCTTCGTTCAATTGAGGAACAGAGAAGACGCAGAATGTTTTAAAGCTCAAATTAAGAATGATGAAGAAGTCATTATTTATAGTAGCTCTTGCGGGTTTCGCTCTTGTAGCTTGCAAAAAAGAAGCCTTTATATACGAGGATGTAACCGCCGAAGCACAAGATTCTTTATCCACAGAGGATATGATGCTTATGCAGAAAGAAGCACCTGAGGTATCAGATTCTCTAAAAGCAGAGGCAGAGCAAGAATTAGAAGAGGAGGCTCACAAAGCGGCTCACTAATTAGTAAAGAAAGTAATTTTTTAATTTTTAAATATTTTTTATATTATGAAAAAGTCATTATTCGTAGCAGCTGTAGCTGCTCTAGCTCTTGTAGCTTGCAAAAAAGAGGCATCTGCTGACGCTGATGCAAATGTTGATTCTACTGAAGTAGTTGTTGAAGAAGAAGCTCCAGCTGCTGAAGAAGCTGCTCCTGCTGAGGAGGCTGCTCCTGCTGAAGAAGCTGCTCCTGCTGAAGAGGCTGCTGCTCCTGCTGAAGGCGAAGCTGCTGCTCCAGCTGAAGGTGAAGCTGCTGCAAAATAATTTTGTAAGTAGATTAAAATTAAAGGAAGGATTTAGAAATCCTTCCTTTTTTTGTTTGCAACCTACTCAGAATCTTTCTCCCGCATAATTTTATTCAGGCTTTTGAGTATGGAGAGCCCTATAATAAAGGCTACGATCAGCAGTGCAAAATTTACCAAAAAGAAATTCGCTTTATCTTCGTAGTCATACCACATACTTGCGAGTATCCCAGAGAGTTTGTTCCCGATAGACACCGCAAGGAAGTTCCCCCCCATCATAAGCGCCGTAATCCTCGGTGGTGAGAGTTTGGAGACAAGCGAAAGCCCCATAGGCGAGAGGCAGAGCTCCCCAATCGTAATTACTCCGTAAGACGCTACAAGCCAAAGCGGTGAGACTTTTACCTCCCCGTTGCCACTCGCCACTACTGCAAAGTACATCACAAGGCAGGAGAGCGATGAAATGAATATCCCCAAGATGATTTTACTTGCCGTAGTGGGTTCTTTGCCCTTTTTTCTGAGCAATGAGAAAAAACCGACCACCACTGGCGTAAGGGCGATGACCCAAAATGGGTTGATCGACTGAAACAGCTCGGGGTTGTAGAGAAAGAGTTTCGGTTCGGGTGATTTTTCAAGCTGAGCACGCTGCTCACGACCTATATTTTTAAAATAAACATCTTTTCCTGTTTCCTTTATATCGTTTTTGTTCTCATCTTTTTGGGCGCGGAATTGCTCATCATACACGGGAACTTCCTGGTCCTTGTATTCCTTTACCTCTACAAGGTAGATGCTTTCCAGCGGCCGTTCCAAGCTCTTCGGTACGCTCCTGTCGGTGTAATATTTCGCCCATCGGGTGAGGGCAGTTCCATTCTGCTTAAACACTGCCCAGAACATTATCCCCACAGCAAAAATCGCGAGCAGCGCACCTATGGATCGCTTGTCCTCTTTATTCGAGCGGAAGTAGAGGTTCAAGTAAAAGCCCACGATAGGCAGGCAGGCGAAGATAAAGGCATCGGTAGAGTCGCTACCAAACAAATTCCCAGGAATCATCCACCCCAATACGCCTATCGCAATTGCAGGTACGAAAACCTTCATAATGATGCTTCCCAAACCAATATCGCCCTCTTGTTTTGGCTTCAAAACATTGGCGTGCCTTATGTGTTTTAGCCCAAAACTAAACACGATGAGCCCCACATACATCCCTACGCCAGCGGTGATGAATGCCTCGCTCCAGCCGAATTTATTCCGCATAAACGCCGCGATAATGTTGCAGATAAACGCACCGAAATTGATCCCCATATAGAAGATATTATAGCCCGCGTCTTTGTATTTCTTGTAGGGCTCTTCGGTGTAGAGGTTGCCGAGAAGCGTCGAGATGCTCGGTTTGAAGAAGCCATTACCCAGAATAATCAGCGCCATAGAGAGGTAGAACATTGGCAGCTCCTGTGAGAGCCCGAGGCTGATGTACCCAAGCCCCATCAGCGCACCACCGATGTAGATCGCTTTGGTATAGCCCAAAACTCTATCTGCCAAGAACCCACCGAGGAAGGGCGTAAGGTAGGTGAGGGCAATAAAAGTCCCGAAGATATCGTCTGCAGCCTTGTCGGGGATCGCCAGACCTCCTTTGTCGGTCGGGTCTATCATATACAGCACAAAAATCCCGAGAATGAGATAGTAACCAAACCGCTCCCACATCTCCGTAAAGAAGAGAAACGGCAAACCTTTAGGATGTTTCATCATATAAAAAATATTTTTTTTGTTAAGCCTCCCAAAAATACTTTTTTTTTATTAATTGATGGCAGATGTATTAAGGGATTGAATGATGAAGATTAAAAATCATCTGTCTGCGTGCACAGATTGCATCAAACAAAACTCATTTGCCTCATTTGCGATGGTGAAAACGCTTTTGCCTCCCAAAAATACTTTTTTTTATTAATCGGCAATAGATATGTTAAAAATCATATTGAATTAAGTTAATTTTATCATAAAGTTTTTATATATTCGCGCAATTTTAAGAACGAAAGTATTGTTTTTCTTTATGGATAAGGCTTGAAAATTTTTATAAAGGCCTCTATTTGTGATGAATTAATGAAAATACTATTTGTGATAAGAAAAATATTATAGAATTTATATATTATATAGAAATGAGAAAAGTTTTATTAGTGGGTGCGTTAGCAGCTTTTGGAGCACTAAGCGCACAACAGAAGAATTCGGTCAAGGCTAATCCGTTTGCTCTTTTAGGGGGAACAGACTTGGTAAATTATGAAAGAGCTATCGGAGAGCATTCATCTGTGGGTGGAGGTCTTGGTTTAGGTGGTTTTAAATTCGGAGGGGCTAAGTATAGCAGCTTTGGAGCTAACCTTGCATACAGATACTACTTTGAGGAGGCTCTTAGAGGCTGGTACGGTTTAGGGATTGTATTCTACCAAGGAGGGAGTGTAAAGTTAGAGACTCCTAATTTCTTTGGAGGACCTGTTCAAGAAGCAAAAAGCGACTTTAATGCTTTTGGTCTTGGAGCAAGAGGTGGTTACCAATGGATTTGGGATAGTGGATTTACTTTAGACTTAAGTTTAGGATTTACTTATTCCTCATTTAGCTATAGCGGTGATACGAATAGCCAAACTTTAGATTTGAAAGGAGGAGGTGTACTTCCTTCATTCGGAGTAGCACTGGGTTACTCTTTCTAATTAGATAGATTTATTTAATTAAACAATAGTTAAAATGGATTATGGCAAATGCTGTAATCCATTTTTTTGATAGCTTTGCCAAGAAAAAAGAAGAAACGATGAAATCCAAAGAAAAACCATTAAAAATGCTCCTTATTGCGATGTTTTTGTTCCTTGTTGGGGGCTTTAGTACTTGTCTTTCTCAGATTAAGTCCTATAATCTGAGTGATATAGAGCGATTGAACCAAGAGCAGAGGAGAATTACGGTCGTTTTTCTGCATACGGACTGGTGCCAGTACTGCAAAGCGATGCAGAGGACTACTTTTAGAAACAAAACGGTGGAGGCGCTGCTCAATGAGAATTTCTACTTCGTCAGCTTTGATGCGGAGAGCAAGGATGAAGTTCAGTTTGCGGGGAAAATCCTCAAATATCGCCCAAGGGGAAGGGGGGCGGGGGAGCATCAGCTTGTGGATTTGCTGCTTGGAGATGAGGAGCGGGTGTATCCGCAGATGGTTTTCATCAACTCGAAGAACGAGGAGGTGTATCGTCTTAATGGCTTTGTGCGGGCAAAGGAATTAGAGAAAACGCTGAGGATACTTGTCCAAACGGGAAATGAATAGAAAGAGAACCCCCACTGCGGCTTTGCAATGGGGATTTTTTTGATTAAGGGATAGGATAAAATTAATTAGAATAACTGAAAAGTTCTTCTTTCTTGCTGTTGTAGAGCCTAAATTCTAAGTATTTGAACGAGTCTCTCGGAATGATGGATACCCATTTTTTGTATTTTAAAAACCAATCTACTCGTGTACTTTTTACACCTTTTGTAAGATAGGCTTCTACAAAGGGATGTACATGGAGAAAGAGTTTCCCTCTCTCGGTTTGGATGATGTTTTTTATACTCTCTTCTATTCGCTCTATAATGACAATAGGTGCTATAATCTCCCCACCTGCATTTGGATTTTCTTCCTGTGTTTTAATATTAATCTCTGGGCGCACTCTTTGTCTGGTCATTTGTATGAGCCCGAATTTACTTGGTGGGAGTATTTTATGCTTCGCCTTGTCCCGCTTCATCTCTTCGCGGAAGTGGTCGTAGAGCTGTCTTCGTTGTTCGGGGAGGGGCATATCTATAAAATCAATCACAATAATGCCTCCCATATCTCTGAGTCTTAGCTGGCGTGCGATTTCTGTAGCCGCTATTTTATTTACAGTGAGGGCATGTTCCCTATTAGTAGTGCCAGAGACTACATTGTGCCCAGAGTTCACATCGATTACATGGAGGGCTTCTGTGTGTTCAATAACCAAATAGGCTCCTTTGGAACCAGGGATGTTTACATGCTTCCCAAAGCTCTGCTTGAGCTGCTTCTCTACATTGTAATACTCCGTGAGGGGAATATGAGAGTCATAAAACTGAACGATGTTTTTCCTTTCAGGAGCAATGACTTCCAGATAATTTTTCATATCATCAACCATTTTTTCATCATCGCAAATGATATTTACGAAATCTTGGTTGAAGTTGTCCCTCAAGATAGACGATGCTAAATCATCTTCACTAAGGACTTTTGATGGTACTTTATGCCTTTGTATGTTTTTAAATACATTTTCCCACTTGGAGATGAGTGAGTACATATCATTATGGAGGTCAGCAGCTTTCTTATTTTCTGCTACGGTTCTGATGATTACTCCGAAGCCTTCGGGTTTAATACTCTCGATTAAAGTTCTGAGCCTGTGTTTCTCCTCAGAGTTCTTGATTTTTTTTGATATTGAGATTTTATCATCAAAAGGGATGAGTACCATAAATCTGCCTGTAATGGAGATTTGAGTAGAAATCCGTGGACCTTTGGTAGAAATAGGTTCTTTGGTAATTTGAAGGAGGACGATATCGTCTTTTGAAAGGACTTTGTCTACCGTACCGTGTTTGTCTATTTCTTTTTGGATTTCAAAGTTTTTAAGGCTGGAAGTGTTTTGCCTTTTAGAAAAAATATCGTTGATATACTTTTTAAAGCTCAAATAATCAGGTCCCAAATCCTGATAATGCAAGAAAGCATCTTTTTCGTATCCTATATTGACGAAAGCCGAATTGAGGTTCGGTGCCAATTTCCTTATCCTTCCCAGAAATAAATCTCCTACTACGAACTTATTTTTGCCCTGCTCTTCGTGTAGTTCAAAGAGTCTACCATCTTCTAGTAGGGCTATTTTTGTGTGTCCGTCTTCGTGAGATACGATGAGTTCTTTTTTCATCTTACTTACTGGAAATTAAAAATTATACATAAATAAATATAGTCAATGATAAAATTATCATTAACTATATTATGCTATCAAATAAAGAGCACTATTTTTTCTTGTGTCTGTTAGCTCTTCTTCTTTTTTTTCTTTTGTGCGTCGCTACCTTGTGTCTTTTTCTTTTCTTTCCGCTTGGCATAATTTACAATTATTTATTATTAATACTCAGTTAACTCAATTACTTCACAGGGACTTTTGTTTTTACTTTCTCTACAAATGTTTTCGCTGGTTTGAAAGCTGGAATGTTGTGCGCCGGGATTTCAATCGCTATGTTTTTAGAGATATTTCTACCTGTTTTAGCTGCTCTGGTCTTTACGATGAAAGAACCGAAACCTCTTAGGTACACATTGTTTCCATTATATAGAGAAGCTCTGATTTCTTGCATAAACGCTTCAACTATTCTCTGTGTTTCGTTTTTTTCAGTCCCCAATTTGCTTGAAATTGCGGCTACTAATTCTGCCTTTGTCATTTCCTAATTTTATTTTTAATTTTGGACTGCAAATATAATATTTATTTTTGGAAACATACAAACAAAACCCTGATTTTCTTAACATTGGTAGGAAGCTATTAGATTGGTACTCGGTTTATGGTAGAGATTTGCCTTTCAGGAAAACGAAAAACCCTTATAAAATCTGGATTTGCGAGGTTGTTTTTCAGCAAACAAGAATCGCTCAGGGAATGTCTCATTACCTTAATTTTATCGAAAGATTCCCAGATATAAAAAGCCTTGCCGATGCTTCTACTGATGATGTCTTGCTCCACTGGAAGGGGCTTGGGTATTATTCCAGAGCGATGAATATCCACAAAGCAGCAAAGCAAATCGTAGAGGAGTTTAATGGCGAATTTCCTTCAGAGTACCGAGATATACTCAAACTTAAAGGTATTGGGAAGTATACCGCAGCGGCAGTTTCCAGTATTTGCTTCGGGGGGGATTATCCTGCCATAGATGGTAACTTTTACCGAGTGATTTCTCGTCTTTTTGCTGATGATTATGATATTTCTAAGTCCACCGCCTTTCAGTATTTCTCAGAAATATCAATGAAAATTATCCCTGAAAACCGTATGGGAGATTTTAACCAAGCGATGATGGATCTCGGTTCAGAGATTTGCAAGCCTAAGAATCCTGTGTGTATTATTTGCCCTGTGAATGAGGATTGCTTGGCATTCTCTACTGGAAAAACGAATCTGTTTCCCGTAAAAAATAAAAAAACAGAGGTTAAAGACTTGTCCTTAACCTATTATTTTGTGTCGTTTGAGGATAAATTCCTTATTCGCAGGAGGGGAACTGACTTTATCTGGAAAAATCTCTATGAATTTCCCGTTTCTGTGCCAGAGGCTTGGGAGCAGTATATCGCTAAGCACACAAATGTGAAGCATAAACTCACCCATAGAAACTTAAATATAGATATATACACCGTAAATCTGCCTCATCAAAATCTTTTTGAGGACTTTGCCAGCGAGGGTGATTTTATTATTTCCTCTTTTGAGGAGTCTCAGAGCAAGTCTTTCCCAAAACCATTAGAAAACTATATAAAACACAGCGCAGTTGGTGAGGCATCTTTCCATTGAGGGAGCTATTGAGCTCCCTTTTTATCAGGAAAGTATAATTTCTTTCTATGATGCGCACTCTACAGTTGCTTAATAGCAGATTTGAGTGCAAATTCTTCAGCGATGCCTCTCATCCAGATTGCGGTGTCTTCTTCATTGGTTGCTCTTTCGTAGGTATCTGCAAGGGAGAGAAGTATTTGATGATAGAAGCGTTTCATATGCTCTACCTGCATATCTTTTGTCCAGAGGTCAAGGCGTAGGGCTTCCATTTTTTCATCGTCCCATACGGAAATCATTGCTGCTTTTGTTGGTTGCTTGTCTATTCCCCCATCTTGTGCGTACCAAGCCATCTTTTCAGGGATGTGGTTCTCGTCAAGCTCTACTTCTACGGTAATATTCGTTTTTCTCATTATATCTCTTTTTTAAAATTCACTTATTTTCTATTTTCCATTATACTTGGATTCTTTAAATATCTCTTCGCCTTTTATTTTCAGGAAATCTTGAAGGCTGATGTCAGGTTTTGCCTTTAAAAAAGCTCTGCATATTTCCCAACCGATAAATGTGCCTACTTGTGGTGAGGACTCATTATCTATCTCGGTATAGAATTTTGAAAATGGTGCAGGGGCTATAAACCTCTCGCTGAGTCTTTGGTCATCACTGAAAACCAAGTCGTTTTCCACAAAGAAGTTCCAGATATTATTTTCATAGGTAGAGCACCAGTCGTATTGCTCCTGCGTATAATTCATTTTCAGGTAATCGGGCTCATTGGGTAAGAAGGCATCTTGTAGCGTCAGGAGCTTTCCTTCATAAATCATCCTGCTGATGAATGTCCTGTCGTTTGGCGAATAAGGCACAAAATACTCCGCAAAAGCATACGAAATTTTTGAGAGCAGATTACTTGGGTTCATAGACTTCTGGAAGTAGAGTTCTAATCCTTTGTAGTGAGCATTATCTTTACCCATAAAGCCTGATATATCTATAAAGAGCAGGTTTTCAGCAGGGATGTAAGCTATCGGGTTTGTAGCGCTTTGCAGAGCCGATGAATACAAAAATACCTTTGGCTGTTTAAAGTCTGGGAAATAATATTTTATATGGCTAAAAAGCCCCGCAAGGTCTTTGGACAGCTTTTGAATATTGAGTTTGGATATTGCATCTTCATAGATTTTTGCTTCTTCTTTATCTTGCCTTCGTTCTTCATACTCAGCATCGGGTACTGTCCCTTGAAACCAAGGATATTTCTTCTTAAACTCTTCTAATGGAATCTCGGTATTATAGTATTCCTTAGATATATCTATAATTTCCACTTTTGCTGAGGGTTCTTTTATTTCTACTTGCCAGCGGTTTGCTTCTTCCTTTTTGCAGGAGACTGCTAGGGTACTAAGAGCAAGGGAAATCAATATAATTCGCTGAAAATTCATCATTCTTAAAATCCAAAATAGGCTGGCAAAAATAGTATTTTTCGGTTTATCAGAGTTTGAATTCTAATTTTAGATTAAAGAACCTCCCTGTGAGCCTTACGGGTACGGCATAGATGCTGTTAGAATTCACATCAGAAATCCATTGGTTGGCTACGGTATTGTTGATATTAAATGCATTAAATATCTGCACCCCAAGGCTCAGCTCCTTAAAGTGATTCCAAAATCTATTCTTTGCTTTAAAGTCTTTTTGGTCTATAAATACTTTTGTAAGGCCTATATCCACTCTCTTGTATGCGGGCAGGGTTCTCTGGTAGCTGTAGGCAGAGGTGTAGTCGGGCTGTCCATCGGTGTTGAGTTGTACTGGTGTTCCTGTGGGCAGTCCGCTGGCATAGACTAATGTCAGGCTTACTTTCATACTTGGGAATTTCGGCATATAATCTTGGTAAAACATAGAGAATCTGAATCTCTGGTCGGTGGGTCTGGGGATATAGCCTTTGTTGTTGATATTCTCGAATACCCTTGCGTAGCTTGCAGAGATAAATGAATCTACTCCAGGCACAAATTGCCCGAATAGCCTTGCATCTATACCATAAGAATAGCCTTTTGCATTGTTTTCTCCACCGTATCGGGTGCGTACATTGTCTATATAATAAGGTATAAGCCTGTCCATTTTCTTATAATAGACTTCGGTTGTGAGTTTAAAGGGGCGGCTGGCCATACTGAATTCATAATCATTCCCCAGTATGAGCTGATAAGACCTTTGTGCTTTTATTTTCTCGTTAAAATCTCCACTAAGGTTCTTTATTTCCTTGTAGAAAGGTGCCTGATAATACACTCCTCCTGCCAGTCTGAAAAGAATATCGCTTTCCCAGTCTGGTTTCAGTGCCAGCTGGATTCTCGGGCTTATGAGTGTCTCTTTATTAAAGCTCCATTGCTGTGCTCTTACCCCTGCATTGATGAATACTTTATTCTCTCCCCAGAAGAATTTATGAGAGAGCTGTGCGTATGCTGATATTCTGCTTGGGCTTACTTTATTATTTCCCCAGATGTGGTAATTCATTTTCAGTGGGTCGCCGTTCAGCACTCCTGGTATTGTACTACTCGGTGGGGTAGAGTAGCCTTGATAATCTACAAACCGCCATTCATTGGTAAGGTCTTGTATCTCCTCTTTCTCGTATTTGATGCCTGTTTCTATATCGGTATTTACGCTTGGTGAGAATCTCGCTCTTAGCTGGGAGCCAAAAGTCCTTACGAAAAGGTCGTTTCTCGCGTGTTCTATTTGTCCACCGAGGTCGTAGTTCGGTATAGGGATTCCTGTATTTGGGTCAAAGGTCTGTATTTTATAGCCAGATGAGATATGGTAATACTCTCGCTCTCTGTTTTGGTAGGCAAAGTTATCGAGGATGATATTCCACTTTTTGTGGGGTTTATAGTTAAGGGAGAGTACTCCCATCATATTCCTGTATTCATCTTTTTCTTTTCCAGAATATCCTATTGAGACCTGTATGGGTTGGTATATTGTCCCAAATTCCACTGTCTTTTGTCTGGGAATCATCTCATATTTATTTTGAGAGTAGAATCCGAGGAAGGAAAGCCTTATTTTATCGCTGATATCATAGTTAATATAGCCTTGCAGGTCGGCATATTGAGGGTTAAAGTCAGTATCTTCATTCAGAGTGTTGAGGACAAGATTGGTATTCCTGTACCTTGCCGAAACTATTGCCGATAGCTTTTTGTTCTTCGTAGCAAGTGCTGTCGTTAGTCTTCCTCCGATGAGGCTTGCCTCTCCGCTGAGCTCATTTTTCGTTGGTTGGCGGTAGTAGATATTAAGTGCAGAAGACATTTTATCTCCATATTTCGCTTCAAAACCTCCTGCCGAGAAGCTCACCACATCTACCATATCAGGGTTAATGATACTCATCCCTTCCTGCTGAGAATTTCTTATCAAAAAAGGGCGATAAATCTCTATATCATTAATGTAAATCAAGTTTTCATCATAATTCCCTCCTCTTACCATATATTGAGACGAGAGTTCGGTGTTAGAGTTCACACTTGGGTGGGTTTTCAGTATTCCTTCCACTCCTCCCGATAGCGTAGATACTGCTTTTACATCGCTTGCAGATACTTTTACAGCGGTCAGGTCTGTTGGTTTCGTAAATCTCGTTTTCTTTTGGAATACCACTTCCTTTATCCTTTTTTCTCTAATCTCCGTAGAGTCTTTTTGTGCAAGGCAAAACAGCGGCACTAAGGCTATAATAAATCCAGATACTTTTCTCATTGTCTTTGGGGTAAATATACTCCTTTTTTAGTGGAGACAAATATAAACAAATACCCCACAGATAGAAAATTTATCACACCGAGCTTTGCTCCTTTCATTTTTTTGGCATAATACTCGCTAATACCCGTTCAAATTTTAATAAAATGAAAAAGTCCTTTATACTTTTATTTGCGTGTGTATCTTTTTTAGGCTTTTCTCAGGAAATCGGTTCTGCGGGTAAGCTCTTTAAAAACGAAAACCGATCCTCCGAACGCATCGAGCTAATGCCAAAAGAAAATTACAGATGGTCTATGCCGTACGACTATGGCTATGCCGAAGTCTTCGTAAGAATCCCCGAAGTCGGCAGGTTTACCGTAAGCGTCGGCGATCAGCAGATTACCAATTCCAATGGCGTTTTTCGGTTTTTCGACCTCTCCGCTCGCCCTCAGCAGCTCACCATCTCCTATTCCGGCATCGTCCTCTACCAAGTAAGCCTTCGCCCGAGAAATAATCACCGTATGGTCTTCGATTTCTTCTCCCGAAAAGGCCTCTTCCTGCTCGAAGACCTCGATTTAAGAACCGCCAACCAAGGGTATTATGGCAGCCAGTGGAATGATTTCTGGAACGGATACTACGGCGGTATCGGTATGATGAGAAAATCCGAATTTGAGCAGTTTTTCACCCTCTACAAAAAAGAAATGTTCGATAGAGAAAAGCTCAAATTCTTCCAAATGCAGCGCGATGTTACTTCCTTCACTACCGACCAAATCGCTATGCTAATGTCCGACCTCTCCTTTGATGATTCCAAGCTCACCCTCGCCAAAGAGGCTTACGCTCTCGTTGCCGATCCGCAGAATTACTACAAGCTCCGCGAGACTTTCTCCTTCGAGAGTGGCAAAGAGCGCTTCACCCATTTCCTCACCCAAATTCGCAAAAGATAGTCCCTAATTTCAAGGCTCATAATTGCAGATTTTATATATTCAATCCGCTAGTCCTGCACTTAAATCAGTGTGGGGCTTTTATTTAAACTTGCTGATTGAGAAATCTCTAAACAGTTCTTCTTGGCTTTCTTCAAAGGAATAAAAATCTATAGAGAATCAGATAGGAAGCAAGAGAGGGTTATAATATGCTAAACACTATGATGATAAGTATGGAAAGCCAGTAATCTATTAAGAATAGGGATACTGAGCAGGTTCTATCTAGTCGCTGGCATAGCTCTTAAAGACAATCGTCAGCTCCTCGAGTCCCTCGGTAAGCTCGTCAAGAGCTAAAACATAATCCATTTTAATTATCATAAACCTTATTTTAACCAAAGCATAAAGGCATTCCACCTACCGGAATGCCTTTATCTCTATTGCATATCTATCATTTATCCTTTTCTTATCAATAATTCCCCTCGTGCAATTAGCTTTTAGCAATTTTCTACCCTTTCCTACATAAACCCAACCAATATTCCCCCTCGAGCTAGAAGCTAAAAGCCAAAAGCCATCAGCCAACTGCTATGCGCTTATCGCTTCTCGTATCCGCACAAGCTTTTCGAGCAGTGGCTCGAGCAAATCGAGCTTCAGCATATTCGCTCCATCTGATTTCGCTACGGATGGCTCAGGGTGGGTTTCTATAAAGAGGCCATCTACACCTACTGCTACTCCTGCTTTGGCTATTGTTTCTATCAGCTCAGGCTTTCCACCCGTTATCCCACTGGATTGGTTGGGCTGCTGTAGAGAATGCGTTATGTCAAGTATCGTTGGCGCATAGTTTTGCATCACTGGAATCCCACGGAAATCCACAATAAGGTCGGTATAACCGAATGAGTTCCCCCGCTCAATAATTCCTACCTTGTTATTACCAGAATCTTTCACTTTTTGTACGGCAAACTGCATTGCTTCTGGCGAAAGGAACTGCCCCTTTTTCAGTGTAACGGTTTTCCCTGTCTTTGCTGCTGCTGCCACAAGGTCTGTCTGCCTCACGAGAAAGGCTGGTATCTGTAGCACATCCACATACTTCGCTGCCAGTTCAGCATTGGCCACCTCGTGTATGTCTGTCGTCGTCGGCAGGTCATATTTATCCCCGATTCGTCTGATAATCTCCAGCGCCCTCTCATCCCCTATGCCCGTAAAAGAGTCTATCCTTGAGCGGTTTGCCTTTTTAAATGAGCCCTTAAAGATATACGGTATTTTGTACCGGTTCGAGAGCTCCAGCACCCGCTCTGCAATCTCAAAAGCTGTCTCTTCATTCTCGATCGCACAAGGTCCCGCTATCAGGAAGAAGTTCCTCGAGTCCGTGTGCTTCATTTTATCCACTGTTAATAGCATAATATATTATTTTTAATTGATTTTACTTAATGAATCTCGTATTGTCTATCGCGTCTAATGAATTTTCTTCAATAAATATAGCAAAATACTTTTCTTCTAATGATTTTTATTTAATGCATACCCCAAAATCTTTCAAATCTAATTGATTTTATTTAATGAACAAATGCCCACACTATAGCGGGCATTAATTTCCTCCGATGCACGATAAATAATGGCTCTCCGCCCATCACCTCCAGCCATTGGCTCATCGCCAAAAGCTAGCAGCTAACCGCCAAAAGCTATCTGCCCTCTGATTTTCTTTCATACAGGTTATAATCCGTCCCTGAGGGCTTCAGTTGATAGATTTTTTCAAGCCATTTGTTCTCGCTGCTTAGGTATTCTTTTATTCGGAACTTCTTCAGCAGCTTATAATGTTCCTTGTAGAAGTCTGCGTGGGGCTCTTCATTCAGGTCGGTATAAGATAAAATGTATTTTGGTTCTCGTTTTCGTATCGTGTTATACTTATAGTTCTCTCGGTCATTGATGATTTCCTCCTGCACCTCCTTATCCACCAGCCCCACCTCGTCTATCGTCCTCAGGCCAGAGAAATACGGCACAAATCCTGCGGGTTCTAAGAATATCCACTCCTCTTTATCGGTTTCGTAGCCTTTTAAGTACAGCCCGATGCCTCTTCGGTAGTTCCATTCACCGTTCCCCGTCGCTACGGAGTGTATCATTTGGAAGAGGAGCATCGGCAAGATGTAGAATACACACAAGCTCGCCACCCATAGCCCTCTTTTTACCTTTTGTTCAATGACAAATATCAATACGGGAACGAAAAGTAAGACCTGTGGCACCCAATAATACCAATCGAAATAGCTTCTCTGCGAGAGGAACACCACCTGCTTCACCCATCCAAAGGAAAACAATGCAATGATGAAGAAATTCCTCTCTTTCCCCTCTCTGATGAGGTAGATGAAGCATAAAAGTTCAAACGCGAGAACCAATATCGTGAATGGGTTAATGCTCATCGGCAGCTTCAGCATCCCCCAGAAGTTCCCGAGGTTGATCCAAAACAGGTGTAGGTGCTCATTAAAGCTCAGGCTCTTCTCATACGCCAAGCTTTTCGCCTTTATCGTGTTGTTTACAACCTCATCAAAGTAAAGGAGGTTGAAAGATAATGCCGCGCCTACTCCTATCACTCCTCCGAGCACAAACCACCACCTGATTTTCCTTCTCCACAACACATCGGCAACGAATATAATCCCCAAGAATATCACCGTGTCTATCCGCGTAAAGAGAATAAGCGGTGGCAGCACGATTAGCGCCCAGTTTCTCGCCTTATAGAAGCCGTAGTACAGCAGACTCATCTCAAGGAAGAAGAGAATCCCGTATTCCATCCCAAGAATCGATACCTTGATAGAAGGAGGTAGCATCCCGAATATCAAAATGAATAATGCCCTTTGCTTTTCACTCACCAGGAGCATCTTAGCCAGCAGGTAAGAACCTATTGTGAAGAGTGTAGAATTAAAAATAAGAATTGGGTAAATGAAATTCTCCTTCCCCAATATCAAATTAAACAAGTAAGATACGAATACATACAAGTGGGTAGTAGATGCTGAGATTTTCGTATCACCATTAAAGCCTATCACACCATAATCGAGCAGGTTCTGAGCTACTCTCCAAGTGATGAAGGCATCTTCCTGTATGTGGTGTGTCAGTAGAAATGGCAACTTTATCAGAACGACGAAGACTACTGCGAGTACCGATAGTTTCTGTTTCATTATTGCGTTACTTTCATTATCTGGTTGGTTATTTGGTTCAGTTTTTCCTCTTGGTAGGTAGAGTCATACGGCTTCATTACCTCGAATAAGAACTGGTAGAAAGGCGCAATCTTCTGTATATTGTCCGCCTCTCTCATCGCTTTCTCTTTGCCCATCTGCTCAAGGTCTTTTATAAAGTTTTCATACCTCTTGTCTATCGGCTCTATGGATTTCACAAGGTATTGATAGCCTTTGTCCTCTTTCCCCATCTTTTTATAGGCATCTACTACGGCTCCTACTACTAATGAGTACTCAAACGGCTTCGAGCGGAGGGTTTTCCCTGCAAACTTCTGCTCATAGGCAGACAGACCTGCATAATAATCATATTCCTTAAAGATTTCTCCTTTCAGGCTTTCTGCCAGCTTTAGCCCTTTCCCTTCTTGACCAGAAATAATATAGCCATAGACTATCGAACTCAAAGAACGAGGGTCGTTATACTTGCTCACAGGGATTTCCCTATTGGCAAGATCGAGTATTTCCACTGCTTTTGCCTTTTGCCCTTTGCTTGCAAGTGCATCGGCAGCACGGCTGGCAGAGCTCCTATAGCTTACGATATTAGAAGTACAGGTTTCATCAAAATGCACACTCAAATCCTTGAAATTCCCCCAGCGATAGTTCTTCACAATGCGGTAGAGGTCATCTGCCACTACTCTTCCCATCTCGCCAGACTCCTTTTCCTTTGTTTGTATCGGTACAAGGCGGTAGGAAAAGCCATCGAACTGTAAGTAATCATTTAAGAAGAAGATATTTTCATCCTCGTAAATCCCTCCGGAGGAGAAATTAATCGTTCGTTTCCAGTCAAAATGAGCGAGGATATCCATCAGCATAAGTCCGTTTTTAAACATCGTTTGTGGCTTGTAGGTAATCACAAGATTATCCACTGTATTGGGCAAATCTTCCTTGCGAATGATTCCTGCCTTTATCGCGTTTGATTTATTTACAGGTATGTACATTCTGTTGCAAGGGATGAAGTTAAATCTCTCGTATCTGGTATCTCCAAAGTAGAATTTAAGTATCTCGTCTTTCTCCGCAGATTTAATTTTGAGGAATCTCAAGGCATCTTTCACCGAGATAGAATCCATCGTAGCATATTTTCTGAAACTTGGGAAAGCATCTTTGTGGAAGCCATTTTCTTCAAGGTTGTCGAAGAAGTTTTTCCATCTTTCTTTTGAGAAAACCAGAATCTGGTCATTTGTCCCGTCTCTGTAATCCTCGTGCTTTAATGACGAAGGCACTGGCATTGAGTTATAGGTTCGCCTTTTAATCTGGTCAAGGTACCAAGGGGTCTGTGCAAGGGTGAAATTAACCACCTTTACATCATCTCGGAAGCCTTCGGTTTCTTGTATAGCCCAAAGTGGGTAGGTATCATTATCTCCATAGACAAAAATAATGTTGTCTTTATTCAATGATTTTAATACCGAATAGGCATAGTCATACGCTGCATATCTTTTGCTTCTGTCGTGTGGCGTATAGTTCTGGAAGCCCATCATCATTGGGATAAAGAGCAGTACCACACCCGTTAAAATGACGGATGAGTTCTTATTAAACTTCCTCTGGATAAGGTTTAAAATAGCCCCAGCTCCTATACCTATCCAAATTGCAAAGGCGTAGAAAGAGCCTACCATTGCATAGTCTCTCTCTCTCGGTTCAAAGGGTTTTACTCCTGTGTAGAAGATAATCCCCACACTTGTTAGTACGAAGAGTGAGAGTAGGGCGTAGAACCTCCCGAAGTCTCTTTTCACTTGGAAATAGAAGCCTATAAATCCTAAGATAAGCGGTAGGAAGTAGAATTTCACGGTACTCTCATTAGAGTACATCTTTGGCATATCCTCTTGGTTGCCCAGCAGAAGATTATCAATGAAAGAGAAGCCCGAAATCCAGTTTCCTTTGGTATTTTCCATATGCCCTTCTAAATCATTCTGCCTTCCTGCGAAGTTCCACAAAAGATATCGGAAGTTATAATACCCATTCTGAAAGCTGATAAAGTAATCGAAGTTCTGCCAGAAGGAAGGCTTTTTTACCTTAATAAGATTATATTTCTTTACTTCCAGATAGTCATCAAGGGTTATGCTCCCATCTTCGTATTTTGCTCTAAGCTCATCAAAGGCTTGTTCTGCCTCTGGGCTTTCTTCTAAGTAAGGGTTATCAAAATTAAATTCAAAATCAGGAGCTCCGTACATAGAGATGTAGTTACTCATTACATCATCACTTTCATTAAACATACGAGGCATAAAGCTGGTGTGGGCTTTAGCATATACATAATTAAACCGCTCGCCTACCTTTCGGTATTCGCCAGTGGTGTAGTCGGGCTCATACACATCTCCAAACTTTAAGAGTCCATCATCCTTTATGGTTTTATAGCTTCCGTCATCGTTTCGTTCTATGCCGTAGTTATCGAGTTGTGCGGTGTAGTTTTGTCCGTATATCGTAGGCCAGTCGCCGTATTGCTCACGGTTGTAATAGTCCAGCATCCCAATAGCAGTATTGGGGTTGTTGAGGTTCATTGGTGGGTTAGCATTCGCTCTGATGGGGATGACCAGCCAGCACGAGAAACCGATAATCATAAAGATAACCGAGAGCGCTATCGTTTGGTTCAGGCTTTTCTTTGATTGGATGGCAGCCTTTAATCCAATAAGGCAAAGCATCACCAAGATAATAAAGGCAATCGCTGTTCCCGAGTTGAAAGGCAGTCCCAAACCATTGACTGCAAAGATTTCCGTCTTCCCAAATAAAGACATAATCAATGGGAATATAAACTTAAAGACAAGGGCTAATATCAATAGCGTAACCCCATTTGCGATGAGGAAAGACTTCCAGCTAAATTCATATTTCTTAGCATAAAATATAAGGCATATCGCAGGTATTGCCAGCATACACATCATATGTACCCCTACCGAAAGCCCTATGATAAAAGAGATAAGTATCAGCCACCGCTGATGGTGTGGGGTATCAAACTCCCGCTCCCATTTTACGATGAGCCATAGCAGTAATGCGATAAACATTGATGCCATAGCATAGACCTCGCCCTCCACTGCCGAAAACCAAAAGGTATCTGAAAAGGTAAAGCTCAGTGCTCCGATAACTCCTGCAAAAAGCACAGCGATATCGCTGCTTTCAGTCGCTTCGCCATTAGATTTGATAAAGATATTCCTCACCAAATGGGTAATCGTCCAAAACAGGAAGAGTATCGTAAAAGCACTAAACAGTGCTGAAGTTGCATTAATAACCAATGAATAATACTCCCCATTCCCCAATGCAAATATCCCCATCACTGCACCTACCAACTGAAAGAGTGCGGCACCAGGGGCGTGGGTTACTTCGAGTTTCACTGCTGAGGAAATATACTCCCCACAGTCCCAAAAGCTGAAATTAGGCTCTATCGTAGAGAGATAAGTAAGGAGGGAAATTCCAAAAACTACCCACCCTGTAATCGTATTCCACTTTTTGAAAGTTTGGTTATCCATAAAACAACAAAATCTTTTTTCGCCCCCAAAAGTAAGGTTTTAAAAATAAATACACCGTAGCCGGTGGGGCACACTTAGGACAAGATAACCACGCACCCATTAAGCTAACAGCCAAAAGCCATCAGCCAAGAGCCAACTGCTATCAGCCTGTTATTATAAGCGCTTTCTATCTTGAGAAGGATAGACTATCTATCATTAAGAATAGACATACTATTACGCTCGTAATAGACACTCTATTACGGTAAGGATAGACACTCTATTACGCTCGTAATAGACTCCCTATTGAGGGAGGTGCTATCCTACAACAACTTGAGAGCACACCTTAGCGGGTGAGGCACTTACCACAAACTTCCCCCCCCCCACAGCCTACTGCTTATTGCTTATTGCCTTTTTTATAAACCCCATTTTTATGTATTCGTAGAGGGAGTGTCGGCTAATGAGTAGGGAGACTACAGAGGAGATAATTCCTGCGAGCATCAGATGGAAGATGAGGGAATGCCTGTCGGTCATCTCCAATACGATAATGGCAGAGGTAAAGGGCGCACGGGTAATCCCCGTGAGGAAAGCGACCATCCCGGAGAGTATCACCACATTGGTTTCGGCAGGAGAGAGGTGGATAAGGTCAGAGAATACCGCACCTATGCTTGCACCGATACTGAGGGCAGGAGCAAATATCCCCCCTGCAGCACCAGAAGTGAAGGAAAGAGCACAGCCTATCATTCGTATAAAAGGGGTGTACCAGGCTTTTTGTTTCTGCTCGGAGAAGAGAACATCTTCTATCAGACCTTTACCCGAGCCTAATATATCCGAACTGAGAAAATAAGATATAGAGGCGATTATAAGAGCAGAAAGGATGAGGAAGAGGATGTTTGAGCGGGAGCTTTTAAGTTTCTCTTCTTTCCATCGGCTGAGTTTGAGGATATAGATAGAGAACTGGCTGGCGAGGAGCCCTGAAATCCCAGAAACGAGAATGACAGGTAGCATTACGAAAAGGGTAATGTTTTGCGTCTTAGGATAGCCGAGGTAGAGATAGCTCCCTGCGAGGGTTTGAGAGGTGAGCCCAGCAATGATTACCGCTGTGAAGAGAGCGGTTTTAAAGTACTTAATATGGGTTTTGGCAAGCTCTTCAATAGCGAAGACGATTCCTCCCAAGGGTGTATTAAACGCTGCGGATAGCCCTGCGGCAGCACCCGTCATAATCATATTTCTTTCAGAGATTTTTACCCACCATTTGGGCAAGTATTTATTAATAGTGGTGAATACGGAGCCTGCAATCTGAATGGTAGGACCTTCACGCCCAACGATACCTCCACCCATTACCATTAGCATAGACGAGAGGATTTTAATGATGAGAACTTTGATGTTGAGCAGTCGGTGTACCTTTTTACCATTGGCAGGTGTGGCAAGGTCTATGGATGCCATTACTTGCGGTATGCCACTGCCTTTTGCATAGGGAGAGAAGCGCTTAATGAGCCACCACGAGGCAACGAAGCACACGGGCGTAAGGATAAATATCAGGAGGGGATGAATGCCGAGAATCATTTTTAGAAAATCCTCTGCCCAATGGAATGCTTTTGCATAGAATACCGCTAAAATCCCTGTGATGACCGAGCCTACCCAGAAAGGTATTGCCTGTAGTACAGATTTCTTTAGCTTGTCGTTATAGCTTCTGTCAAAGTAGTATTTGAGTTTTGCCCTTATGCGCTCTGCCCATTTTTTCATTCTGCAAAATTAAGAAAGCCATTGAGAATAATCACCAAATACCCACCCTAAACCCAAAGGAAGTTTAAGGTATTTTGTATTTTCGCGATTCATTAATAATAATCAGGTCAGATGAACTATATTTCGGCAGAGCATTTATCAAAATCCTATGGTGTAAAGACCTTATTTAAAGACATCAGTTTTCATATCAATGAAGGGGATAAAATAGCTATTGTAGCGAAGAATGGAAGTGGGAAATCTACTCTGCTCAAAATTTTAATGGGTAAAGAAATTGCCGATGAGGGTGAGGTGAGCATTAATAAGGATATTCAAGTGGTGTTGTTTGACCAAGAAATTAGCTTTGACCCCAGCTTAAGCGTAGAGGAGTTTATGATGAGTTTAGACTCCCCACCTATTGCAGCACTTAGGAATTATCATCGAGCATTGGCGTCTAACAGTCCCCGAGAGATGGAGCTCGCCCTTGCGGAAATGGAAAGCCAAAAGGCGTGGGACTTGGAAAATGAGATGAAGCAAATACTCTCTCAGCTCAAAATAACCGAGCTCTCAACAAAGATGGGGCAGCTCTCTGGTGGGCAGGTCAAGAGGGTCGCGCTGGCAAAGCTCCTTACGGAGACTCGAGCAGAGCACAGGCACACTTTACTTATTATGGATGAGCCGACCAATCACCTGGATGTAGAGATGGTAGAGTGGCTGGAGAACTATCTGAGCAAAGCAAAACTTACTTTACTGCTGGTGACCCACGACCGATATTTCCTCGATTCAGTCTGTGATATTATCTGGGAGATGGAGGATTACACCCTCTACACTCACCAAGGGAGTTATGCCACCTACCTTGAAAATAAAATGATTCGTGAGGATAACCTCAATGCTACTATTGATAAAGCCAATAACCTCTACCGTAAGGAGCTGGAGTGGATGAGGAGGCAGCCAAAAGCACGGACGACCAAGTCTAAAAGCCGTATAGATGCCTTTTACGAAACCGAGAAAGTGGCGAAGACCAATACTAAGAAACAATCTCTGGAGCTGGACTTTGAGATGAAGAGATTAGGCAAAAAGATTCTGGAGCTCAAGCATATTGATAAGAGCTTCGGAGATAATGTTCTGCTTAAGGACTTCTCTTATCAGTTCCAACGGGGCGAGAAGGTAGGTATTGTCGGTAAGAACGGAGCGGGAAAATCCACCCTGCTCAATATTATTCAAGGACTGGAGCCTTATGACAGGGGAGAGATAGAAACAGGCGAAACCATTAGATTCGGCTATTTTTCCCAAAAGGGACTTTCATATAATGAAGATGAGCGAGTGATAGATTTCATCCGAAATATCTCTGAAAACTTTCCTTTGGCAAATGGGAAAACCATCTCTGCATCGCAGTTTTTAAGGCTTTTCCTCTTTGATGACTATACTCAGTATTCGCCCATCGCCAAGCTCTCGGGAGGGGAGAAGCGCAGGCTACACCTGATGTTTGTACTCTACCAAAACCCGAATTTCCTCATCTTTGATGAGCCTACGAACGATTTGGATCTCCCAACACTCACCGTGCTGGAGAATTTTCTTATCAACTTTCAGGGTTGCCTCATCATAGTCTCTCACGACCGCTATTTTATGGACAGGATTGTAGACCGCATACTGGCATTTGAGGGTGAGGGTAAAGTGAAAAATTTTACAGGGAACTTCTCCGAATACAGAGAGATGAAGGCACAGACTAAGCCCAAAGCAGAGCCACAGACCGAGCGCAAAACTCCTGATGAAAGAAAGCCCGAACCTCAGATATCTGCCGTAAAAAGAAAGCTCTCCTTTAAAGAACAGCGAGAGCTGGAACAGATAGAAAAGGACATTCCCGAGCTCGAAAAGCAGAGAGACCTTATCCTCCAGCAGCTAAATAATGAGACCGATTATACTAAAATATCAGTGCTCTCTGCCGATTTAGAAGCGGTATCTGAGAAATTAGAAACGGCAGAAATGCGGTGGTTAGAATTGCAGGAATAAGACGAATAAAGAATAAAAGATTACCACCCATCAGTCGATGATTTTTCTTTATGCCAATAGGAAAAAAATAGCATCAGTATCCAATCGAAAAAACATAGTGATGAAAAAAAATTTCATCACTATGAAATTAGGAAAACATAGTGATGAAATTCCAAAAACATAGTGATGAAATTCCAAAAACATAGTGATGAAAAAAAAAATCATCACTATGAAATTTTTTTTACATAAAAAAGAAAGATTTTTTCTAAAAGTAGGGGAGGGGAGAGGCTCTACTTTGCCCCTTTTTTCGTCTCTGGTAAAGCCCTTGAGGATTGGGTGTGAAAAAGAAAAATCCTCCCTGCTGAGGAGGGAGGAAATAGGGGTGATTTTATATTATAAATCCTTTTTGTTAAACTTAATCAAGCTGAGAAAGAGAGGGATGGCTATCCACACGCAGAGGATAAGCAGCGAGACTCCCATACCGCCTCCGCTACCGAAAATCTCCTTGAATATAGCCCCAGTTGCTCCGAGCATTGCAGCAACATCTAACTGCAAAAGCACGAAAATACGAGAGAGACCTATTGGATTAAGTGCTGTGAGAGTTGCCATTGTACCTTCGATAGGATAATCTGACAGCTGGAAAATGAGAAGAAGCAAGATGCTATCATACACCAAGCTGAAAAATATCCATATAAAAATAGAAAGCCCAATACCCTTTGCTCGGTCTTTTGCGGAGATGGACATCAGCATAGCGAAAGCAGTGAAGATGACCGATAGGAAGCAGCCCGAAATAATGAGCGAGAAGCCCGTTTCCAATGATGAATAAAGGAAAATAGGCAATGCACAACCGATGAGGAATGCCGCTATAAGCGCTGTAGAAATCCCGATAAAAATTCCGAGCCAGATGCGAGTTCGTGCGACAGGCTGGCTTAGGAGCAGCTCGATGAACTGGCTACTGTTATACACATAAATCGTAGAAAAAATAACACTTACCAGTGGTACCAGCAAAATGACTACATTGAGAAGGCTGGCTGTAGCTTTGGAAGAGTTTTCTTCCAAACCGAGAAGCGCCCACGAGATGAGGAACAAAATGGCAGTATATACCAGTACGATTTTATTTTTTAGGATATCAAAAATGATAAATTTAGCTGTATTATTCATCTTTCATCTGTTTTAGGATACTCACAATAGCGTCGGAAATCTTTTCTTTACCTGTGGTTTGTTGCAATTCTTCCACTGGTTGATGCACGAGGATGCGTCCCTCATTCATAAAAACAATCTGCGTAATAATCTCATCGAGCTCACTTAAGAGGTGGGAGGTAATTATAATCAGTTTGCCCTTATCTTTTTCTTTGATGATTTTGTTCTTTAAAATCTCAGAGGCAAGAGGGTCTAAACCAGCTGTAGGCTCATCGAGAATAATGATTTTGGGGTTAAACATAAACGCAAGTACTGCACTTACTTTCTGAGTGGTACCACCGGAGAGGGTACTCATTTTCTTATGATACATTTTTTCCAGCTCGAAAGCCTCCAGAAGCTCGGTGTCTATCTGGTCTTTTGGATACTTCCTAATGTCTTGTATCATCTTAATGGTCTGCCCAATCGTCATATTTTCAGGGTATCTTCCTATTTGTGGCATATACCCGATGTGCTCGCGGTACTGGAAATCATCCCGTACATTTTTTCCATCTACTACAATACTGCCTTTTTCTATTACATTAAGCCCCAGTATACTCTTGATGAGGGTAGTTTTACCACAGCCATTGGGACCGATGAGAGCAATGGATTGGCCTTCGCTGAAATTCAGGTTAATATCGTTCAAAGCACGAAACTTCCCAAAATTTTTTATTAAGTTTTTTATCTGAATCATATTTGTCAATCTTCGTTTTTATACACTGAATAAAGGGATGTTTTCCTTTGGTTTTATTTTCTTGTATTTTTTTTCATCATTGGTTCTTTATCTACAAAATTCTCCGGCGTAAGGCTTGGAACTATTTTTTCGGTCTTTTCCAGCAGGTCTACAAAGAAGGTTTTGTAGAGTAGCATTACTGAGGGGTTCTTTTCCGTAAGTACGGAGTAGAGGCTTAGAGGGTAGAAAGGTACATCTCCTATGCCGTCTTTATTGAGGTCGTAGCCTTCGTATTTATCCCAGTAATTGTACTTAAATTCATTCATCATTGTACTGCCATTGGTACTGATATCAAAGGTATTATTGATGAAATTGTTATAAAAGAGCTTGCTGTCTCTACTATTGGCATTAATCTTAAGCCCCCAGCCGTTGTTTACAAAGGTATTTCGTTCTATTTCCATCTCCGTAGCACCGTCTACCAATACTGCGGTGGTATTACTTCTGAAGATGTTATTTTTTATTTTGCTGTACTGTATTTCTTTTAATAGCAGTCCGTACGCGGCATCTCCCCAGTTGTCCTCAAAGATATTGTATTCCATATCTACATTTTTAGTGTACATAACGGCTACGCCAGCAGAGTTGTTTTTGAAGGTATTGCCTTTATAAACATTGTTGTGGGAGAACATAAAGTGGAGCCCATAGCGCATATTCTTATAAGAGTAATTCTTATAGATGAATGAAGAGCGCACCCGTTCTAAATAGATACCGTCTTTGTAGCCAGAGATATAGTTATTCTTGATCCAAATCTCATCGCATTGCCAAGCGTGGATACCGTTGCCACTCTGCTCTTGGTTGGTCGTTCTATTAGAAATAAAGCGGTTGTTTTTTATCAAACATCTGAAGCCTCTTTGGATATAAACTCCGAAATAATTATTCTGGAAGATATTGTCTTGAATGGTGGTAAACTTACTGTCGTATAACCTTATAGCACCGATGTTTTTAAACTCATTCTTCCCTGAGTTGATAAGTTTAAACCCTTTGAGAATAATATGATTCGCTCGGAAGGACATAATCTCGTATTTCATTTCGCCATCGAGCACAGGCCTCCCCTCGCCAATAAAGGTTAATGACTTTGTTACATTGATATTCCCTTCCTTATAATGTCCTTTTTTTACCAATATAGTGTCTCCGTTTTTAGCGGCTTCCATAGCTTTTTTAATGGTTTTGTATTCTTCGTTTTCACCGACTTTATATACTTTACCAAAAGCAGCACTGAAAAATAAAATGGAGAGCACTGAAAATAATAATCTCATTTGTATTAGATTAAAATGATGATAGGTCTATACTATAAAAAATATTGCAGCCAACGGATGCCAACTGCGAATATTTGTCTTGAAATCAAAATTTTAATGATTTGTTTAGTGATTATGCATACTGTGAGGGTCTTCTTCCCCTCCTTCATTGTGATGGTGTTCCTCAGTAGAAGACTGCTGAGGTTCTGAACTTGCACCAAGTTTTTCTGCAAATTCTGTAGCCTTAGCCTTGTCTAAGAAAGCGGCTCTATTGCCTCCCATAGGGCTTTTAAGCTCTCCGCCATATATAAATGTTGCTTTTTCTACTGGGATAAGCTCGTGGCTCTCAAAGTCTGAAACATAATGTTTGGAGTCTTTGGTTTTATCAGAATGTTCTTCATTATAACCTTCCAAGCAGGTAATGTCGTCAAACTTATACACTCGCCCTTTAGATGTAATAAGCTCAGCACCGTATTTATTATCAGTAATGGTCATCTGGCAGTGGTCGCACTGATCTTTTCCATAATTGATAGGCTGTGGCTCATTATTAGACTGGCAAGCTGTGAAAGCGATTGCAACAATAGAAAAAGCAACTTTATTATATAACTTCATAATTCAAGTGTTTAGGAGACAAATATACTTAAATTTTAATATTGAGCAATATTAATATTCTTTTTTAGCAGTTTTAAACTCTTTTACTGATATCAGAAAAAGTAAAACTCCTACTGCAAACATAATAGAACCTCCTAAATGTGGCCAGGATGCTGCTTTAAAATTAAGTAAATCTTTCGGTCCAATGAGTGGTGGCTGGTAGCTCATACCAGGGATTTTAATAGCGGCATCATCGGCTAAGGTATGTCCATAGTCATACTCCCAATACCAGAAGTCAGTCATAAAACCGATACCGAATAAAAGGAACAGAATCATAACAAAATACAGAAAACTTTTTTTCTTGATGAATGCTGCGAGAATACAAAGAATGCCATAAAAAGCAAGAATATAATTCATATAAGTAAATTCCCAGAAATCGCTGGCATTAATCTTTTTCATCCCGATATAGTGGTTTAGAGGATTAATTTTATCCAAATCTCCTGTTATTTGATCAGAGTAGAGATACATATTCAAGCCTTCTGGATATTGTGGTGCCCATAAATAGATCCACCATATAGGAACAAACATACAAACGAAAAGACCGATACCACTAAGGATAAGGATTGTTTTGGACAACCCACTAATTGTATTAGATTTCATTATACTTTTTTATTTAAAAAGGGCGGTTGTACCCGCCCTTTAGATGATTAATAAAAATTATTGATTCATCGGTTAGAGCTTTTATTACTTTTACCGGATTTTCAAAATTTAGTTTTTGTTATTTAAGCTCCACTTAAGTTCTGGATTGCTTCCTGCAGGAGATACTCTGATATAACCTTGCATCTCTTGGTGAAGAGCAGAACAGAAGTCTGTACAGTACATTGGGAATATACCTACCCTTTCAGGGTTCCACTTGTAAGTAACTGTCTCACCTGGCATAATAAGAAGCTCAGCTTGGTTTCTCGCTCCTTTAACAGCAAATCCGTGAGGGATATCCCAGTCTTGCTCAATGTTGGTTACGTGGAAGAGTACTTCATCACCTACTTTAATTCCTTCAATATTGTCTGGAGCTAAGTGGGAACGAACAGTCGTTAAGTATACATGTACTTTATTGCCTTCTCTTACTACTTTAGTGTCTTTCTCTCCTCTTGCTACATAAGGGTGGTTGTTCTTAGCAATGTCATAGAACTTAGGCTGATCTTTCTTGATAAGATCTGCTGGTGCAGCTTGTGCATAGTGAGGCTCACCGAAAGTAGGGAAGTCTAATAATAACTGCATTTTATCGCCAGAGATATCAAATAATTGTGCAGATTGAGTAAGCTCTGGACCTGTTGGCAGATATCTGTCTTTTGTAATTTTGTTGTATGCTACTAAGTATTTACCGATTGGTTTAGCAGTATCACCCATAATAGTCATTAAGTGACCAGTAGCATAGTAAGTAGGTTGTCTGTCTAATACTTTAAGGTCTTTGATGTTCCATTTTACAACTTCTGAAGAAAGGAACATAGAAGTATAAGCATTACCGTGTGCATCAAACTCAGTGTGAAGAGGACCAAGACCTGGTTTCTCTACTTCACCGTGAAGTACAGATTCGTATTTCAATACTGGAACACCATCATAATCTCCGATAACATCATTCTTCTCAATAGCTTTTTGAATTTTTGTAAAGCTGAATACTGGGATAAGAGCAGCAAGTTTACCAGAACCGATGATGTACTCTCCTGTAGGGTCTACATCACATCCGTGTGGAGATTTAGGGCAAGGCATAAAGTAGATGCTTCCTTTTAGATCTTCGATAGAAAGCATAGTAACTTCTTCTCTAATCTCAGATTTTCCAGTATGAGTTTCTTCATCCCATACATTGTGTGCATATTTTGTTTTAACTTTTCTTCCTTTTCCTGCTTTAGCAAGTTCAGCTGCTTTTCTCCAGTTGATTGCCATTAAGAAGTCTTTATCATTCTGAGAAGCATTTACTTCAAGAAGGGTATTTGCTTTTTCAGAGTTGTAGCAAGAGAAGAAGAACCAGTCTTTAGAAGGACCTTTACCTGCGTGAGAAAGGTCAAAGTCAATACCAGGAAGCTGGATTTGGAAATCAATATCCATAGCTCCTGTTTTAGGGTCTACTCCGATGAAAGAGATAGCACCTTTAAAGTTTTGTCTGTAGCTATCCAATGGGATATCTCCGTTTTCATCATCAAATGGTATGGAGAAACGGGTACCTGCTACCACATACTCAGTGTTTCCAGTGATGAATGGAGAAGAGTGGTTACCCGCAGAGTTTGGAAGTTCAATAATCTCAGCAGTTTTAAATGTTTTAAGGTCTACCCTTGCCACACGAGGAGTATTATTTTCGTTACAGAAAATCCATCTTCCATCTACTTCACTGTTGGTTTGTGAAAGTTCTACGTGGTGAAGGTCTCCCCAAGGAATAAAGCCGTGAGAAGTTTCAAGCATTGGTTTAGTTTCTTCACTATAACCATATCCATTTTCTGGATTTTGGGAAAACACAGGAACTACTTTTAGAAGTCTTCCACTTGGTAACCCATAAATGTTCAATTGTCCGTTAAAACCACCAGACACGAAGTTATAGAACTCATCGTGCTCACCTGGTTTTACATAGACTCTCTCTGCAGCGTCTCCGCTTACAGCATCTCCTGTTCCTTTCGGCTTACAGCCTGTTAAAAGGAAACCTGTCGCTAGGGCAGCCAACCCTAAATGCTTACATAGGTTTTTCATAAAACAAGTATTAAATGTTAATTAAATTTTATTCAATTTTTTGACGATGGTAGTAAATAAGGGATACCGTATACAATTTTTTTGTTTAGTACTGTAATTAAAGGTATCCCCATTTTTTTAGTTTAAAAGATGAACATTATTTTTTACCATCAATTTCCCTCATATACATATAGATTGCCTTAGCTTTCATCTTCTGTAAGATTTTGATTAGGCATTGGAGTTAGGTACTCTTCAAATAATGCCTTAGCCTGAGGGTCATTCTCTATCATTGGTTGAGGGTCAGAGATAAAGTTAAGAATCCAAGCAGCCGTTCTTCTATCGGTTACGCCTTTCCAGCCTGGTCCTACTTTCCTTACATCATCATAGTTGTGGCAAGAGGTACATTTTACTTCTGCAATTTCCTTTCCGTGTGCAGCTACAGCAGCATCAAAATCGCCTGCTGTGAAGTTTTCAGAGGTATACTTGCCAATACCATCTTTGGAAGCCTCTCCAGAAGCACCTCCTGCTTCGGTAGCAGTTGCATCTGCAGATTCTTCTCCACTTTTCTTGTCGTCACCACAAGAGATTGCCATTACAGCAACCATAGCCATCGCTAAAAATTTTAGTTTTTTCATTCTTTTTTAATTACAATTACGGGGTCAAAATTAACACTTTTTAGTATTCGTGCAAATGTTTTATTCTCGTAATATCTGTTTGGGTAATTTGTTTTATTTATATTGATTTGCTGGATTTTTTAAAATATTTAGCAAATATTTGATTAATTTATTGAAAGAAATTTTCATAAAAGATGTTTTAGTCTTTTAATGATTAATAGCATACTGATGGATATATTGACAAAAATCATATCAATACTCTATATATGAAGTTTTTCTAAATAAAGGCTGTTAAGCATGATTGTAGAACACTTGTTTTACGATGAAAAGAGTAGTCAAAATGATTTCTTATAAAATAAATATAGCTTTAATCTATTGAAAATATTTTTAGTTCATTGACTTTCTCTATACATTTGCACCAATAAAAAATCGAACAAATGAAAAATTCAGTAATAATCGGGCTAAAAGAAGCCGATTGCGTAAAAATCACAGAAAAACTTCAAGTATTATTAGCAAACTACTCTGTATTTTATCAGAATACGAGAGGGGCGCATTGGAATATAAAAGGAGACCAGTTCTTCACGCTTCATCCAAAATTTGAGGAGTTGTATGACAACCTTGTTCTTAAAATTGATGAAATCGCGGAGAGAATCCTTACCCTTGGCGGTACTCCGAATCATAATTATTCCGATTATCTCAAGCTCTCTACCATAAAAGAAAGCACAGAAGTAAGCGATGCTACTAAATGCGTACAAAACATCATCGATGCGTTTCAGGTGTTGCTAGGGCTTCAGAGAGACTTGCTTGACATTGCTGGTGAAGCTGGAGACGAAGGTACAAACTCCCTGATGAGCGACTATGTTACCGAACAAGAAAAAGAAGTATGGATGTATAACTCTTATTTAGGAAAATAACTTTTTTCATTGCTTAAAATATATTTAATTTAAGAAGTCGTCTTCACAATTGTGGAGACGATTTTTTATCTCGCTGCATACCGCTTACGGCTGAAAGTCTGCCACAGCTTGCCCCACAAAATACAGTGCCTTATTTTTGCGCCGTAATACGATAAAGATGAAGAAAACGATAATCATTACAGGGAGCTCATCGGGGATAGGATATTCTCTTGCGGAGTTTTTTGGCAAGAAGGGCTATTCGGTTTATGGGTTTAGCAGGAAGGAGGTGAGGTCGGCGTATTTCACTACAATCCCAACCGATATTACCGATAATGAGCAGGTGAAAGCCTCAGTTGCAAAAGTTATAGAGCGCGAAGGCAGAATAGACATCCTTATAAATAATGCAGGAATGGGGATGGTAGGTGCGGTAGAGGATGCTACGAAGGACGAGATAAGCCGGCTTTTTCATCTCAACCTCATCGGGGCGGTGCAGATGATTTCTGCCGTGATGCCCTCGATGAGGGCGCAAAGGAGCGGGCAAATCATCAATATTTCAAGTATAGGTTCTGAGATGGGGCTGCCGTTTCGTGGGTTTTATTCCGCTTCTAAATCGGCATTGGATAAGGTAACCGAAGCCCTCCGCTACGAGGTAGCGCCTTGGGGCGTGCAGGTTTGCACCCTCCATCTTGGGGACATAAAAACGAATATCGCAGACCATAGGATTAGAACATCGGTTTCGGTGCCGTATGAGAGCGTATTTTCTAAGGTCTATCCGCTGATGAACGCCGATGTAGATAAGGGCATAGCCCCAGAAGCGGTTGCCATTTATACCGAAAAGCTCCTTGCAAAGCGCAGGTGGAGGGCACATTATTACTTCGGGAAAATCGGTCAGAAAATCGGTGTGCCATTAAAGTGGCTCCTCCCTCAAAACCTCTACGAGTGGCTGATGAAAAAGTACAGCGGCTTATCATCTCATTAAAAAATTATGGCAAACTTCCTCAAAATCCTCCTTATTTTAATCTCTGTGCAAGCCTTTTCTCAGGGCAGGGGCTTTGTGCTGGTCGATCGCCAAAGCAAAGCGGAATACAGTAGGAAAGACTCAATCTCTGCGGTGAAGTTTCTCGATTCTTTGGTGGAGAACAATTATTACTTTACTAAGATTGTAAAAACGGAGGATTTGGGAGGCAAAATCCGAATAACCTTTGATAAGGGGAGGAATTTCAATCGTGCGCTGGTAAGGTATGATGCCGTTTTAGCAAAGGAGATGGGGGAGGCTCAGCCGTTTTTTACCAACAATCTGGACTCTCTTCGGGCGAGTATTCATAAGGCGTATGCCGAGAAAGGTTTCGCTTTTAGCCGAGTGAAAACCCAATATCTCGGCATAAAAAACGATCTTCCGCAGGTTGAGATTTCGGTATTGAAGAACCAGCAGAGGCGCATCACAGGCATTGTTTTGAGGTCGCATACCCAAGTGCCCCGCAGGTTTGTGAGAAACATAGAAAAAGACTTTGTGGGCAAGGTGTATAGCGAAGGTGCGCTCTCCGAGCTCTATCGCAGCTTGCAAAATCATCGTTTTCTCAGCTTGGAAAAACCTCCGCAGACCCTCTTTACAAAGGATTCTACGCAGATTTTCCTCTTCTTCCAAAAGAAAAAAACCAATACTTTTGATGGCATCATCGGTTTTGGGAATGATAAAACCGAGAAATTCACCTTTAATGGGAGCTTAAACCTCGCTTTTCGGAATATGTTCAACGGCTTTGAAGACATCAGCCTCTACTGGCAGAGGAACCCCGATAGGGGGCAGACCTTTGACCTGAAAACAAGGATTCCCTACCTCTTTACAACCAATATAGGGCTGGATGCCCAGCTCAATATCTATAAACAGGATTCTACTTTTGCTACCGTAAAGGCGCAGCCCAGCCTGTTTTATAACCTCTCCGAGCGCCAGAAAATCGGGCTTAGGGCGAGTTTTGAAGTCTCCACTGTGCTCGATAGCCTCTACACCTCGGCGAAGGACTTCTCCCGCTCGGGCATCGGTCTGTGGTACGAGTACCAGCAGCCCACCGAGGTAGAGCTCTTTCTCTACGGCTCAAAAATCCGTGCGGAGGGCGATTATTTAAAGACCCTTTATCCGAAAGACGGCAGTGCCGCCCTCCTCCGATATACGCTCTATGCGGAGAAAAATTTCCACCTCTCGGGCAGGCATTACCTCAATCTAAAAGGCGAGTCGGCAATGCTCAGCACCCCCCTCCCGCTTTCGGTGAATGAGCTGCTGAGAACGGGCGGCTGGAACAGCTTTCGGGGCTTTAATGAAAACGCCCTTATTTCCGATTTCTATGCCTATACAGGCGCCGAGTACCGCTACCTCGCCAGCGATACCGCCTTCTTCGATGTCTTTGCACAATACGGCTTGCTGAGAAACAAAACCCTCGGCATCCGCCCGAAATTCTATAGCGTAGGCTTGGGCTTTAATTTCTCCCTGCCGATGGGATTAATAACTTTTCAGGTCTCTAATGGTGCGCAATCTGGCGAGCCCTTCCGCTTCAAAGAAACCAAAATCCACTGGGGAATTTTATCTAAATTCTAACACAGCTTCCAGCTGAGGGACTTAGCCACTCGCGTGGAAAGCACTGAGCTATTAGCCAAAAGCCAGAAGCTAAAAGCAAGTTAAGGCAGCTTTTTTTTATGGTTAATCAGATATAAATCTGCGAGGATAAAGGCGGTGAGGGCTTCTACTATTGGAATAGCGCGGGGAACTACACAAGGGTCGTGGCGGCCTTTACCTTCAAGGATGATGGGTTCGCCGTTTCTGGTAAAGCTCTCCTGTGGCTGGAGAAGGGTGGCAACGGGCTTAAATGCCAATCGGAAGTAGATATCCATACCGTTGGAAATCCCGCCCTGTATCCCGCCAGAGTGGTTGGTCTGGGTTGAGAAATCAGCATTGAAGAGGTCGTTGTGCTCCTTACCCGTCATTTTTGAGCCTTCAAAACCGCTTCCGTACTCAAAGCCTTTGCAGGCATTGATGGAGAGCATTGCTTTTGCCAGCTCGGCTTGTAGCTTGCTAAATACAGGCTCGCCCAGCCCCACAGGTGCATTCCTGACAACGCAGGTAACGGTGCCTCCTATGGTATTGCCTTGCTTTTTCACTTCTTTTATCCGCTCGATCATCTTTTGGGCAGTGGCTTCATCTGGGCATCGTACGATATTGCTTTCGGTTTGGGATAAATCCAAGTCGTAGTAAGGCGTGCTACAATTAATCTCACCGATGGAGGAGGTATAAGCCTGAATTTGAATATTGGGAAGGAGCTGCTTTGCAAGGGCACCCGCTACCACCCAGTTGAGGGTCTCGCGAGCGGAGGCTCTGCCCCCTCCTCTGTAATCCCTAATACCGAATTTCTGCTCATAGGTATAGTCGGCGTGGCTTGGGCGATAGGCTTGGGCAATATGGTCATAGTCCTTGCTTCGCTGGTTTTCATTTTCTATGATGAAGCCTATGGGAGTGCCCGTAGTTTTCCCCTCGAAAATACCTGAGAGGAATTGTACGGTATCGCTTTCTTTTCGTTGAGTAACGATGCTGGACTGCCCGGGTTTCCTTCGGTTGAGCTCGTGTTGTATGGCTTTGAAATCTACCTCCAAGCCCGCAGGAAAATGGGTAATAATGCCTCCGTAGGCTGCTCCGTGGCTCTCGCCAAAACTGCTAAGGCTAAGGAAATTTCCTAAATTATTCATAATTCAAAGATGATTAAAGGTGATACATTATATATAAGGCATGGAAGCTATTCTGAGAAGAATTTTAAGCCGGCAATAGAGCCAATAAGCGTAGAGACGAAGAATAATCGCCAGAAAGTAGCAGGCTCTCTGAAGATAAAAATCCCAACCAGTACTCCACCCACAGCACCAATACCCGTCCAAATAGCGTATGCAGAGCCTATGGGTAGCGCCCCAATACCAGAAACAGCTCTAAACATCAGATACATAGAGATAGCCAAACACGCGAGGAAGCCCATCCACCAATAGAGGCTCTCCCTGCCTGTGCTCTCCTGTGCCTTGCCGAGGCAGAGGGTAAAACCTGTCTCAAAAAGTCCCGCTATAATGATATAAAGCCAATTCATCGTTTATTCTTTCTCAGTTGTATTTAATGCCTGCAAAAATATCCAATTTTGGAGAAATAATTTTTTAATTGAGTTTTCCACATAGAAATCTTTGTATTGATAAACTTTGAGGGGGCGTTTATCATACTTATCCACATTCTCATTGAGGGGTTATGTTTCCGAGATTATCAAACAAAAATTATCTTTGCCGTATGGTTCAGAAAGAAGAAATAAAACCCCTTAGCAGTAGGGATTATACTCAGGAATTATCACTCGCACAAGGTAAAATACCGCCCAATGCCGTAGATGTAGAGCGATTGGTTCTCGGTGCCTTTCTGGTCGATAGAAAGGGGATAGATGAGTCTATAGACCTTATCACTCCTGAGGTTTTCTATGACCCAAGGCATCAGATTATATTTTCTGCCATTACAAAACTCTATCATAATACTCAGCCTGTGGATCTGATGACCGTAATCCAAGAGCTGAAAAAGGAAGAGAAACTCAATATCGCAGGGGGCGACCAATATATTATAGAGCTTACGCTTTCGGTTTCTTCTGCTGCCAATATAGAATATTATGTGCGCATTATCCTCGAGAAATTCATTCTGAGGAGCCTTATCAATATCTCAGCAAATGTTATAGACAGCTCGTATAAAGAGAGTACAGATGTCTTGGAGCTCCTCGACAAAGCGGAGCAATCTTTCTTTGATATTACCAATGGAACCATAAAAAAAGGTTTTGATACCGCAAATTCCTTAGTGAGACAGGCGATAGACAGTATCGTGGCGCTCAAAGATAAGCAGGGGCTTTCGGGAATTCCTTCAGGATTTAAGGATTTGGATAGAGAGACAGGAGGCTGGCAGAATTCTGACCTTATCATCATTGCTGCTCGTCCAGCAATGGGTAAAACCGCCTTCATCCTCTCTATGGCGAGGAATATCGTGGTGGAGCACAAGATTCCATTGGCATTATTCTCTCTTGAAATGGCTTCGGTACAGCTCATCACAAGGATGATAGCTTCTGAGACTAAAATTTCATCTGAAAAACTGAGAAAAGGAACCCTCACTGATGAAGAATGGGAAAGGCTCTTTACCAATGTATCAGAGCTGGAAAACGCACCGCTCTATATAGATGAAACACCTTCGCTTTCGGTGTTTGACTTCCGTGCTAAATGCCGTAGGCTGGTAATGCAGCACGGTGTGAAAATCATTATGGTAGATTATCTCCAACTAATGACCGCAGGGAATGCAGGAAAGGGCGCAGGAAACCGCGAGCAAGAGATTGCAACCATATCCCGCTCCCTTAAAGCAATTGCTAAGGAATTGAATGTTCCCGTAATTGCGCTTTCTCAGCTTTCCAGAACGGTGGAGTCCAGACCAGGTAAGCGCCCACAGCTCTCCGACCTTAGAGAATCTGGTGCTATAGAGCAGGATGCTGATATCGTTTCCTTTATCTTCCGACCAGAATACTATAAGATTACCCATTGGGATAATGACCCTGAAGGTGAGCAGACAACTACTGAGAATCAAGCGGAAATTATTATTGCAAAGCACAGAAATGGTGCTACAGCAGATGTTCGTCTCTCTTTCCTTAAAAACTTCGCAAGGTTTGGGGATTTAGATGCTTTAAATGCCGAGTTTGATTATAACATCACTTCTCAATCTAATGAAAACGCTTTTGATAAGATTCGTACTACAATAGACCCTTCTGCAGCATTTGGTATGCCTTCTTCTCCTGATTATTCTGGGCTTTCCGGCTCTTCTATGAATGATGAAGATTTTGATGATATGCCATTCTAATGATTAATTAGAGAAAATGACAATTGAAATTTTTACAGATGGTGCTTGCTCTGGCAACCCTGGCAGAGGAGGATATGGTATTCTTATGCGCGTACCAGATGTGGGCTATCAAAAGACATTCTCTGAGGGGTTCAGGAAGACAACCAATAATCGTATGGAACTCTTGGCAGTTATCATTGCTCTTGAAAAAATCAATTCCGAAGGGCATACAATTCATATCTATACAGACAGTAAATATGTCTCCGATGCTATTAATTTAAAGTGGCTCTTCGGCTGGAAAAAGAAAGGCTTTACGAAAATAAAAAACCCGGACTTGTGGAAAAGGTTTTATCCGCTTTATATAAAATATAATCCCCAGTTTCATTGGGTAAAAGGGCATAATGGTCATCCAGAGAATGAGCTTGTAGACCAGCTTGCCGTAAAAGCTGCTCAGCAGGCTAATCTAAATGTAGATGTCTTTTTTGAAAATCAAAATCAGGGAGGATTATTTTAAAATCAAATCCATTCGGTGGATAGTAAGTTGAAATATTTTTCTCATTAATAAATTAAAAAATTAGTTTGCAATGAGTTTTGTTGTTTCAATAAAAATATATACTTTTGCACCTCAAAAATAAAAAGCAATTAAATGCCTACTATTCAACAATTAGTAAGAAAAGGAAGAGCCACACTTGCCAAGAAGAGCAAATCGGCTGCCCTTGATGCATGTCCACAGAGACGAGGAGTATGTACGAGAGTATATACTACTACACCTAAGAAACCGAACTCTGCACTTAGAAAAGTTGCAAGGGTAAGACTTTCTAATGGTAAAGAAGTCAACGCTTATATCCCGGGCGAAGGACATAATCTTCAAGAGCACTCGATAGTATTGGTAAGAGGCGGAAGGGTGAAAGACCTACCGGGAGTTCGTTACCACATCGTAAGAGGTGCATTAGACACCGCAGGTGTAAATGGAAGAACACAAAGAAGATCCAAGTACGGTGCTAAGAGACCAAAACCAGGTCAGGCAGCAACTAAAAAGTAATCATTAAATTGTAAGAAACGAAACAATGAGAAAGACAAAAGCTAAAAAAAGAGCGTTGTTACCGGATCCGAAATTTAATGATCAATTGGTAACAAGATTTGTAAATAACCTAATGCTTGATGGTAAAAAATCTATCGCTTTTAGAATTTTTTATGATGCATTAGATGTTGTAGAAACTAAGAAAGGAGATAACGAAAAAACATCTCTTGAAATTTGGAAAGATGCCCTTACCAATGTAATGCCTCATGTAGAAGTGCGTTCAAGAAGAGTAGGTGGAGCAAACTTCCAGATTCCTATGCCTATTAGAGCAGATAGAAAAATCTCTATGGCAATGAAATGGTTAATTAAGTATGCTAAACTAAGAAATGATAAATCAATGGCGCTTAAACTCGCTGCTGAAATTATCGCTGCTTCTAAAGAAGAAGGTGCTGCTTTCAAAAAGAAAACAGATACTCATAAAATGGCAGAAGCAAACAAAGCATTCTCACACTTTAAATTTTAATTGCTAAAATGAGTAGAGATTTAAAATACACAAGAAATATCGGTATCGCTGCACACATCGATGCTGGTAAGACTACAACTACCGAGCGTATCCTTTTCTACACGGGAAAAACCCATAAGATTGGAGAAACTCACCAGGGTACATCTCAGATGGACTGGATGGAGCAAGAAGCTGAAAGAGGTATTACCATTACTTCCGCAGCTACTACTTGTAACTGGAATTTCCCAACAGAGCAAGGTCAAAACCTTCCTGATACCAAAGGATACCACTTTAATATCATCGATACACCGGGGCACGTAGACTTTACCGTAGAGGTAAACCGTTCCCTTAGAGTATTAGATGGCTTGGTATTCCTCTTCTCCGCTGTAGATGGAGTAGAGCCTCAGTCTGAAACCAACTGGAGACTTGCAGACAACTATAAAGTTGCTCGTATGGGATTCGTTAATAAGATGGACAGACAAGGTGCTGACTTCTTAGGCGTATGCCGTCAGGTAAAAGAAATGTTAGGTTCTAATGCAGTTCCTATTGTATTACCTATCGGTTCTGAGGAAGACTTCAAAGGGGTAGTTGATTTGATTAAAAACAGAGCAATTATCTGGCACGAAGAAACTCAAGGTTCTACATTTGATATCGTTCCGATTCCAGATGATATGAAAGATGAGGTTCTTCAATTCCGTCAAAATCTCGTAGAAAATGTTGCGGAATATGACGAGTCTCTAATGGAGAAATTCTTCGAAGATCCAGATTCTATCACAGAAGAAGAGATTAACGAGGCATTGAGAAAAGCTACGATAGATATGTCTATCATCCCAATGACTTGTGGTTCTTCATTCAAAAATAAAGGGGTTCAGTTTATGCTAGATGCGGTTTGCCGTTATCTGCCTTCTCCTATGGATAAAGATGATATCAAAGGAACTGACCCTAATACAGATGCTGAAATTACAAGAAAACCAGATGTAAAAGATCCTTTCGCAGCGTTGGCATTTAAGATTGCTACTGACCCATTCGTAGGTCGTTTGGCATTCTTTAGAGCTTACTCTGGTAGGTTAGATGCTGGTTCTTATGTTCTAAACACCCGTTCTGGAAACAAAGAGAGAATCTCAAGAATCTATCAAATGCACGCGAATAAGCAAAATCCTGTTGAGTACATTGAGGCAGGAGATATCGGTGCAGCAGTAGGTTTTAAAGATATCAAAACAGGGGATACTCTCTCTGATGAGAAAAACCCTATCGTTTTAGAATCTATGATTTTCCCAGACCCAGTAATCGGTATCGCAGTTGAGCCAAAAACAAAAGCTGACCAAGATAAGCTCGGTAATGCTTTGGCAAAACTTGCAGAGGAAGACCCTACTTTCCAAGTGAAAACAGATGAGGCTTCTGGTCAAACCATCATCTCCGGTATGGGAGAGCTTCACCTTGATATCATCGTAGACCGATTGAAGAGAGAGTTTAAGGTAGAAGTAAACCAAGGTCAGCCACAGGTAGAATACAAAGAAGCTCTTACCCACACTACAAGCCACAGAGAGGTGTATAAAAAACAATCGGGTGGTAGAGGTAAGTTTGCGGACATTATCTTTGAAATCGGTCCTGCTGATGAAGGTAAAACAGGTCTTGAATTCATCAACGAAATTAAAGGTGGTAACATTCCAAAAGAATTTATCCCTTCTGTAGAAAAAGGTTTCAAAGAGGCAATGAAAAATGGTCCTTTGGCTGGATTTGAAGTTGATGCAATGAAGATTACCCTTAAAGATGGTTCCTTCCACGCGGTAGACTCTGACCAATTATCCTTCGAATTGGCTGCGAAACTCGGTTTCAAAGAAGCGGGTAGAGCTGCTAAGGCTGTGATAATGGAGCCTATTATGAAACTGGAAGTAGTTACTCCTGAGGAGTATATGGGAGACATCGTAGGAGACCTTAACAGAAGAAGAGGTACTGTAAATGGTATGGATGACAGAAATAATGCAAAAGTTATCAAAGCATTCGTCCCTCTATCCGAAATGTTTGGTTATGTAACTTCACTCAGAACCCTGTCTTCTGGTAGAGCTACATCTTCTATGGAGTTCGAGAAATACGAGCCGGCTCCGCAGAATATCGCTGAAGAAGTAATCGCAAAAGCAAGAGGTTAATTTTAAAATTAGATTAAAATGTCACAAAGAATCAGAATAAAACTTAAATCTTACGATTACAATCTGGTGGATAAATCTGCTGAAAGAATCGTAAAAACAGTAAAGGCTACTGGTGCGGTTGTAAACGGACCTATCCCATTGCCTACGCATAAGAGAATCTTCACTGTGTTGAGGTCTCCACACGTAAATAAGAAGTCAAGAGAGCAATTCCAGCTATCTGCACACAAGAGATTGATGGATATCTACTCTTCATCTTCTAAAACGGTAGATGCGTTGATGAAACTTGAACTTCCAAGCGGAGTTGATGTAGAAATCAAAGTATGATAAATTAAGATTAATCATAAAAAGTTCCCTTCCAATATTTTGGAGGGGAATTTTATTAAGTGCCCTCTATAAAAAAGTAGAGGATTTTTTCAGCAAATCGTGAAATCCACTATAATAAATAGGCAGCTATTTATATTAATAAGTAAATCCTTCAGCTGATACTAAGGTAGGGATTTAGTATCTTTGGGGGCTTAAAATTCAGAATACAATGATTTATTTACTCAGGGGTAGAGTTCAGGAACTGGCACCTACTTATACCGTAGTAGAAGTGGCAGGTGTGGGTTATTATGTAGGGATTAGTCTTCAAACCTCACAGAGGCTCGTTTTGGGCGAGGAAACGCTGCTCTACACTCAGCAAATTTTTAGAGAAGATGCCCAGCTGCTCTATGGTTTTAGCAGTCTTTTAGAAAAAGAAATCTTTAATCTCTTAATAAGTGTGAATGGTGTGGGAGCGGTTTCGGCACTAATCCTCCTCTCGTCGCTCTCGCTGGAAGAGATTCCGAATGCAATACTCTCGGGCAATGCCGCCCTCCTCCAAAAGGTGAAAGGTATAGGTGCAAAAACCGCAGAGCGCATTATTGTAGACCTTAGAGATAAGATGCAGAAATACGCTATTTCGGGCGAAAATATTTCTCCTCATTCGTATAATAAAACCAAAGAAGAGGCGTTATCTGCATTAGAAGTTTTGGGCATACCGAAACGCAGCAGCGAGAAGATTGCCGATAAGTTTTTAAAACAAACCCCAGAGCTCTCAGTAGAAGATTTGGTGAAGCAAATTTTAAAAAGCCTTTAACTTTTTCTGATAAAAATCTTCGCGCAAGAACAATTTTAAACTCATTTTTTTTGATGAAATATAGATTTTATTATCTCGTATTATGTTTCTTTTTTGCATTTAGTACTTTAAATGCTCAAGTAAAACCCTCCGACAGTTTAGATATAAGAAAAGAGTATTCCTTGCCAGACCCTACGATTTATGAGGCGTATTATGATGTCTCTCTGGGCGTCTATCTCCTCTATCCGAAGATAGGAAATGTAGTCGTGGGAGCTCCTGTGGCGATGTCTCCTAAGGAGTACGGCAGATACATTACCACCAATCAGCTTCAGGCGTATTATCGGGAGAAGTCTAATGCGGCAAACCTTGTCCATAGAAAAGATAAAACCGATGCACAGAAGAAAGGATTGCTACTCCCCTCTCTCACCATAAAGAATAAAGTATTTGAAAGTATTTTCGGTGGAAATAAAATAGAGCTCATACCTCAAGGTTTTGCTTCATTTGATGTGGGTGCGCTTTATCAGAAGATAGATAATCCGCTTATTCTTCCTCAGAATAGGAAGAATTTCAGTTTTGATATTCAGCAGAGAATACAGCTGAGTTTGCTAGCAAAAGTAGGTGAAAACCTCCAATTGAAAGCGAATTATGATACCCAAAGCGGTTTTGCCTTTGAAAATAAAATGAACCTTACTTGGCAATCAAAAGGTACTTGGCAAGACCTCCAGCAAAAGCTCCAAAAAAAAGTACAGCAAGGTAAGGAGCTCCTCAACTCCAAAACCGTAGAAGCTCCCGTAGATGGCGGTGAGGATAGAATCATTAAAAAAGTAGAATTTGGTAATGTGAATATGCCCCTTTCTACCAGCCTTATCCGTGGTTCAGAATCTCTTTTTGGTTTGAAAACGGAGTTTCAGCTCGGTAAAACTCGAGGTACGGTAGTTCTCTCCCAACAGCAGGGAGAAGCCCGAAATGTAGTGGTACAAGGGGGTGGAGCGCTTCAAACCTTTAAACTCAATGCCTACGATTATGAGGATAATCAGCACTACTTCCTCGGGCATTACTTCCTTAATCAATATGATAATGCCCTTGCACAGTATCCGCTCATTAATTCTAAAATTAATATTACCCGATTAGAAGTTTGGGTATTGGAGCAGGGCTCTGGTAACCTTTCTGAGCAGAAAAGCATACTCGGTATCCGAGACTTGGGAGAAGGTGCCGGCTACCCTCAGAATGACCAGAATAATCTTTACAACAGTGTAAATGCGCTTGGAGCCTCTATCAGAGATGTTTCTACAGCGTATAATACCATAAAAGGTCAGTCTTTCCCCAATGCTAATGGTACGAATGAAACCTATCAGGATGGTGAGCAGTTTGTCTTCAACCGAAGAGCAAGAAGGCTTAATTCTAATGAATACACCCTACAGCCTCAGCTCGGATATATTTCATTAAACCAAAGGTTGAGCGATAATCAGCTCCTCGCGGTATCCTACTCCTACACCCTTGCAGGAGATACACAAGTATATAAGGTAGGTGAATTTTCCGAAGAGAGTCCAGTAGTGATTACCAAGCTCTTAAAACCGAATAATGTGGTGAAAACCACTTCTCCTATGTGGGATTTGATGATGAAGAACATCTATGCTCTCAATGCAAACCAGATTTCTTCAGAAAACTTTATGCTCAATATCTACTACCGAAATCCTAAAACGGGAGGTAAGATTAATTATCTTCCAGTAAATGGGATGCAAGACCAAACCCTCTTGAAATTATTTAACTGGGATAGGCTTAACCAGAATAATGATACCCAAAATGACGGCAGTGGAGGCTTGGGAGATGGGCTCTTTGACTTTGTACAAGGGATTACCATCAGCCCAGATAACGGGAAACTTATCTTTACTAAAGCTCAGCCTTTTGGTAAGTATCTCCAAAATATACTCGGTTCTAATGACCCGCAGTATGTATTCTCTGAACTCTATACCCAACTGAAAACTGTGGTAGAAAACAACTCCAACCTTGCACAACGATATACCATTGAAGGTCGATACAAAGGAAGCCAAGGCAATGGTATCTCACTTGGGGCAATCAACATCCCACCAGGTTCAGTAAAAGTTACGGCAAATGGAGTTCAGCTTACAGAGGGGCAAGACTATACAGTAGATTATATGCTTGGGCAAGTGTATATCATTAATGAGCAAGTGAAAAACTCAGGACAGGCGCTCAACATCTCCCTTGAAAATCAATTGATATTTAATACCCAAAGACGAAGGTTCTTAGGGCTCAACCTTGAAAGGAAGTTCAATGAAAACTTAATGATAGGTGCTACTGTGGTTAATTATTCCGAAAGACCACTTACCCAGAAAGTCAACTTCGGGCAAGAAGCCGTAAATAATACGATGACGGGCTTTAATATGATGTACAATAATGAGCTGCCATTCCTTACCCGAATTACCAATAAACTCCCAATGGTAAAAACCGATGCACCGTCTAATCTCAACTTTAAAGCAGAAGCGGCATACCTTATACCTGGTCAAAACAGCGGTATAGATGGGCAAGCATATATAGATGACTTTGAGCAAACCTCCTCTAAAATCTCACTGAAAGACCCAGCCTTTTGGAGCCTTGCATCTAAGCCGGAGAATAATAAACTGCCTCCTTATAATATCAATTCTGGTCTTAATGACGATATTAAAAATGGATATGGCAGAGGGCTGCTCTCTTGGTATAATATAGACCCGAGATTCTATGGTATAGGAGGGAAAGCTCCTGCGGGTATCAATCCAGAATCTGTATCTAACCACGCTTCCAGAAGGGTGAAAATGTCCGAGCTCTTCAATAACAGAGATTATGTAGCGGGAGAGCAAACCTTTACCAATACTTTTGATATTACCTATTATCCTACCGAGAGAGGCCCTTATAACCTTAATACCAATCCAGAAGCTCCTTCCAGCCGATGGGCAGGGCTTATGCGGTCTATCTCTGTAAGTAACTTCGTAAGTGCGAATATAGAATATGTAGAGTTTTGGATGATGGATCCTTATGCCGATGGCAAATCTCTCGGAGCGAGTCCTAAACTGAGATTACAGCTCGGGAATGTATCCGAAGATGTTCTAAAAGACGGAAAGCTACAGTACGAAAATGGTTTGCCTACTTCTAACCAGCCTAATTCTACTTCTATGACCAATTGGGGCTCACAGCCGAATCAGTTCCCTGTGCTCTATGCCTTCTCTACCGAAGACGAGCGTAGCCAGCAGGATGTAGGTTATGATGGTCTCAATAACGAGCAGGAAGCTCAGAAGTTTGGAACGAACTTCATCAATCCTGTTACAGGGAATTTAGACCCTGCGTCTGATGACTTTGTATTTTATCTTTCAACGGCTTTCCCGCCTCCGTTTGCTAATTCCGTTATAGACAGATACCGATATTTCAGAAACCCAGAAGGCAACTCACAGGCAAACAGTTTGGAAGTGGCTACTCAGCTCCCTGATGCAGAAGATATCAACCGAGATTATAACCTCGATCAGACGGAGCTTTATAATCAGTATACCATCGACCTTGACCGAGCGAGCCTTTCCTTAAACCAAAACTTCATCGTAGATGAAAAGGAAGTAAGCGTAAGGTTTGAAAACGGGCAAACAAGTAAAAATAAATGGTATCTTTTCCGAGTTCCTGTTTCTCAATTTGATAATAATGTAGATGGCTCATCAGAAGCTATACTTAATAATGTAAGGTATGCGAGGATACTCCTCGATGGTTTTGAGGAGACTTCCACTCTTCGTTTTGGTACTTTTGATTTGGTGCGAAGCGATTGGAGAAAGTATAACAAAACCCTCGCAGTAGCAGCTAATGATGTAGAAGGAGTAGGCAACCCGAGCAATGAAAACTTCTTCGTAGGAAGTGTAAATCTCGAAGAAAATGCCAATGGAAACCCGCCTTATGTACTCCCTCCAGGTATAGAAAGGCAAGTGCTTAGTGGCAATGCCGGGGTACAAAGACAAAATGAATCTTCACTCTATCTTAAACTCAGCACACTGCCGAAGAGAGAAGCAAGAGGTGTAGTGAAGAATACTAACCTCGATATGAGGAGATATAGAAACTTAGAGCTCTTCGTACACGCAGAAGATTTGAGAAATCTAACCAATGCAGCATTAGACCCTGAGGCGAAGTTCTTCATCCGTTTCGGTAGTGATGTTACAGACAACTATTATGAATACGAGACTTCCCTTAAATATACCCCGCAGAATGCTCGCTCTCCTATGGAGATATGGCCTTCGCAGAATACCATCAATCTTGAGGTTCAGAATTTCGTAAATGCGAAGATGAAGAGAGATGCGCTCAACCAGCCTAATATAATGCAGACCCGCTATCACTATGCAGACTTTGGAGATGCCGATAAAAAGGTATTCGTAAAAGGTCGCCCAAGTTTGGGAAGCATCACGACTATTATGATTGGGGTGAGAAATACTTCTGCTACTACCGATAAAGATATGGTCGTTTGGGTAGATGAAGTAAGGCTTTCAGGTATTGAGAATAAAGGAGGCTATGCAGCAAATGCAAGCATTGACTTTAACCTTGGAGACTTTGCTATGCTCAATGCCAATGCTTCTATCTCTACCGTAGGTTTTGGAAGTATAGACCAAAAGCCCGCAGAGAGAGCCCAAACCGAGAAGCTCGCATTTGGAATTAATACAACAATAAATGCTGATAAATTCCTCCCAGAGAAGACGGGAATGAAGATTCCTGTTAATTACTCTTATTCTCAAACGATAGAAGACCCTAAATACAACCCGCTTGATAATGATGTAGAGTTTAAAAATGCACCGAATAGAGCAGAGCTTAAACAAATAGCGCGAACTTATACTCAGCAGAGAAGTATCGGTGTGGTGAATATGAGAAAGGAAAGGGTAGATTCTAAGAAGAAACCTAAGTTCTACGATGTAGAAAACCTCTCTGTAACCGCTGTGTATAATGATGATTATTCACGAGACATTTACACAAGTAGAAACTATGCTCAGTACTTAAGAGGAAGTATAGATTATAACTTCACCTTTAAACCTTGGGTGGTAAAGCCTTTCAAAAACATCGTGAGCGATACGGCTAAGGCGTATAAGTATCTGAGATGGGCAAAAGAGTTTAACTTCAATCCTGTGCCTACCAGAATCTCTTTCAGAACAGAGATAGACAGGAATTACAACGAGCTCCAATACCGAAATATAGAAGCTATCCTCAGTGGCAATCCGGGTTCAGACTTTGATGTTATCCGAAACAGAAACTTTTACTTCGGCTGGCAGTATAATTTAGGCTTCAACTTTACGAAGTCCTTGAAGATGGAAATCAATTCCGCTACCAGAACCTTAAACGACCACGCAAATGTGAATGTGATGAATACAAGTTCTATATTCAATCATCCCTTCCGAGCTGGGCGCCCCGTATTGTATAACCACAGGGTACAGCTCAATTACAAATTCCCGTTTGAGTACCTTCCGTATCTTGATTTTATGAGGGCAGAGTTTGGCTATGGTGTTCAGTACAACTGGAACTCCCGCTCATCTGCCATAAGAAACTCACCGAATGGTAACCTTGGTAATATTGCGCAGAATTCAAATAATATTACGGCTACTTCTTCCGTAGATATTCCGAAGCTCTTCAGTAAGTTTAAATACTTTGCGAAGATTAATGATGTAATGACCAAGAGACGGCAGGAGATAGACTCACTGAATAATGTCTATGAACAAGCGCTACAAAAGAAAGGGAAGAAAGCAGGCTTCAAGGCTTATAAGTTTAAGAATAAGCTCACCTCATTGCAGAGTATAGCCTATGCGCTTACTTCCTTCAAACAGCTTGATATCAATTATAATGAGACCAATGGCTCCACACTCCCAGGCTTGCTCTCTGCACCGAATTGGTACGGTTATGGGCAAACGATTGGTGGCCCTACCGTAGGTTTCCTCTTCGGTTCGCAGGCAGATGTGAGAAGGATTGCCGTACAAAATGGCTGGATTTCTGGCTCAGACTTAATGATAGACCCTTACTTGCAATCCAATACCAAGTCTCTTGATATGAACTTGCAGGTAGCTCCTATCAATGATTTGAGAATAGATATCACGGCTAATAATAAGTACAACAGAAACTATACTCAGTCGGGCTTCAACTATGTGAATACCGCTACGAATTATGTAGGGTATAGAGATGCCTTTGCTACGGAGACCATTACCCAATCTCGCTCCGCGTGGATGATTTCTACTGCATTTAAAGACCCTGATGAGGTTTATCACAGGCTTCAGGTAAATGCCAGGATACTTTCCCAGCAGCTTGGGGACCCATCTACTACCAATGCCGCAGGATTTACAGAGGGCTATAGCATCACCAATGCCTATATCCTAATCCCTGCCTTCCAAGCAGCGGTAGAGGGAGGTTCTGTAAAGACAATGAAGAGCCCTAAGAAGCTCCAAATCCCACTTCCTAACTGGAAACTCACCTACTCAGGTTTAAGGAATATACCGTTTATCAACCATCAGTTTAGCAAGTTTGATATCCTGCACGGCTATACCGCAACTTATACGGGGGGAGGCATACAGTCCAGCACCGAGTATTTCAACAACAGGTTTGATGCCTCTGCACGAGACCTTAATGGCAACAGGTACAATCCGTATTCATTCAGCCAAGTGGGCTATGTAGAGAGCTTTGCTCCGCTCATTGGTGCAGATGTAACGATGAGAAATAATATGCAGTTCAGGGCTCAGCTCAATAAAGACAGAACCTACCTGCTCGGTCTGGTAAATAATACCCTTACCGAAGACCATTCCAATGAATACATCGTAGGCTTTGGCTATATCATTAAAGATTTGAAGATGAAGCTGAACTTTAAAGGAAAATCTACCACCATTAAGAGTGATTTAAACCTAAGGGGCGACCTTTCCCTAAGAAATTCTAAGACCCTTATCAGGAATATTCTCCTTAATGATTCTCAGATTACGGGTGGGCAGACGCTACTCAGTATTAAGATTTCTGCGGACTATAATATGTCTCAAAACCTTAATCTCCGCTTCTTCTACGACCAGATGCTTACCAAGTATAAAATCTCTACGGCATTCCCACTCTCTACTATTAGGACAGGTATCTCTGCTACGCTTACTTTTGGTGGGGCAGGAGCGGGAGCGACGGGCTTCTAATTCAAAATTTTACTAAATAAGTTTGAAAAGAGAGAGAGGATGCCCTCTCTCTTGGTTTATCATAAGATTATTGTGATGCGTTTTCTACCCAAAAGAGGGTATTTTTTCATTGAAAATTTGGTAGTTATAAAAAAGTTTCTACCTTTGTCATTCACGACTGTGGAAATAAAATAAAGTAAAAAAACACTCAAAAATTTGCATAGATGAAAAATATTTATAAACACACATCTCCTTTTAAACACAAAGAAAATAACGCTATTAGCGTTTTATGCCCATTAGTTGAGTGTCATAGGCACCTGACTAATGGGCATTTTGTATTGAATATATGATAGAGCTGGTTTTAACCGAGAAGCTGAATATACTATTAAAACAAAAAAATACTAAATATTAACATTAAAATAAAATCGTATGAAGCAAAAATTATTTTTTGCAATGTTGCTAACAGGAGTATTAGCAAGTGCACAAACAGATTATCAAGGGAAAGTAGGAATAAACACAGCGGAACCAAAGGCTACTTTGGATTTAAATCCTTCTAAAGAGAATGCTGCGGTAAAACCCGATGCGAGTAATGAAGGCTTACTTATCCCAAGACTGAGCAAGGAAAGATTGGCAAAAGTAGCTTCAACCAATCTGCAAGAATCTACACTGGTTTATGTAAATGATGCAAGCTATGCAGGAAGTGAAACCACAGTGAAAAATGTAAAAAGCAAAGGTTTCTATTTTTATAATGGTACGGAATGGACAGCCGTAATAGGAGCAGGAGCATCATCTGTAAAAACTCTTTATACAGATGATGGTGAAATCTCAGCAGCCAGAACGGTAACAGTGAAAAACTCAGGAAGTCTTGTATTTAAACGAGAAGCGGGGAATAATAATGAAGCAGTAGATGTTCAGGGAATGCTGAAAGTAACATCTATTGATATGAATTCGGACAGAAGATTAAAGAGGGAGATACAACCCATCACCCAACCGAATAGTTTATCTGCGCTTCGTCCCGTGTCTTATTACTGGAATGTAGAGGGTGAGAAAAGAGGAGGAAATAAAGATTTGCAGTACGGCTTTATTGCACAGGAAATAGAGCAGGTATATCCACACTTAGTAAATACAAGCTCCGATGGTTATAAATCTGTAAACTACATACAGGTAATACCATTACTTGTAAAAGAGTTGCAAGAATCACAAGCAAAACTAAAGGACTTAGAAGGGAGATTAGAGAAACTGGAAGGGAAAGGCTCAAAGGCAAACAAAAGCAAAAAGTAGTAAGATATGAAGAAGAGATTATATATACTACTGGGCTTATTGGTCAGTGGGCTACAGTATTTAACCTTTGCCCAGTCTACACCACAGCAATCTATAACTTGTAAGTTCGGTTCTCCACAAATCACTTTAAAAGCAGGTCAATTAAAGGTAGCGACTTGGGGAGGAACATACCTTTTTGGCTGTATTCCTAATCAATTGGATCCTAGCAGTACAAATGGGCAATATGTAGCTTTAGATGAACATGCGCAGAATGTAGCCGAAGCTCCTACTGAGAATGGAAAAATAAAATATACTCCTACCCATGGAAGTGTAATTCGTTTGGAAAATCAAAATAGACCTCTTAGGAATAGAAATTTTACTCCTCTAGGTTTTCCAAATAATCCCCATTCTCATAAGGTAGGGAAGATTATCTATTACTTAAATCACTATTGGGAAGGAGTAGAAGGAAATAAATGGCATTTATTGGATAATGCAATCATATTTGAGGTGTATCCCGAAGTTCTTACATTAGATTATAACGCAGGAAGTACTACTATTAATGTTTATTCAAATGGATCTTGGACAAGTAGCGGATTGAGTATAGCGGGAGAATCATTAACTCCAAGTTCATCAAGTGTAAATGGTCATACACCCGTTACTTATAATTATCCTGAAAATAATACAGATAGAATTTCAAATAGAACCATCTATTTTAAAAGAGAAAATTTAAATTTAACAAGAACTGTAAAGGTAGTACAGAACTATAAACCAAAATATTTATACTCAAATATATTAGATGTCTATGGTAAGGAGCAGAGTGGAACTGTACCAGAGGAATATAAAGGTAAGGTAAATCCTGGTCCAGAGCGTTTTTTTGCTTGGGTAACTTCACCTACCAAATTTAGAATGAGGATTAAGTATAATGGAGGACCTATAGGAAGCTATACCCATCCTGACCCTGTACTTGGAGATTATGATTATGAATATGATGGGAAAGGGGATATAATAGCCTACGAATATCAGCTAAAAGAAAACCTTACCAATGCAGATCGAAAAATTGATTTAGAGATTTCTTTTCAAAAAGCAAATGGGGACTGGGAGCCTTGGGAAGATGTAGGCTTAAAGAACTCTAATAATACAGCCGTAACCCAATCTCACCTGCAGCACAAGGCAAGAAGAAGATGGAGTAAAAAATATATAGGGGCTACCGAAGATGCAAAGGATGTCTCTTATGTATATCAACGACCAGATTACTATAAGAGTACAATTCCTTCATCTTATTATAAAGAACAGCAAGGAACTTGGACGGAAGGGCTACTAAATAATCATACTTTGGTTACAGGATATACGGAAGCAGGTGTAGGCAGTGGCTGGAAAGTTCCCGATGAGGAAGATCTGAAAGATCTAAAAATAGCAGGGTTTATCCCGAACAGGCCGTTTCTCTATACATATGACAGTCCTACTCGTATACCAGCAGCAGATACTAAGTATAATAATTGGGCAATTAATAGTTCTAATACTGTACTCTTAGATTCAGAAGTATTTTCTAAACAAAAATATGGTTATGGTAATGCTTTTTATCTGTATGATAAAACAGGTTCTATGGTATGGTTTCCTATAAATGGAAGAATAGAATATTATCGTCAGAGCTTTTTCAATCTTACAGAATATAGTATAGATCACAAAATAAATCTATTAGGAACTCATATATCAAATAGTTCTTCTACGACGGAAACGACAGATTATTATAGATATGCAGATTATGTAACATGTTCTAGAAATGGTCAAAGTGAACCTCAGCACTATTTAAAGTATTCCGTTGATACGAGAAATTTGGGAAATAAATTTAAATTGGGTATTATTTCTACTCAAAATGGAGTAGATATAAAAGACGACCAATATATATCAAGTTATAGTCTTACCGAAAGCTATGGAGAGAGTAGAGAATGTACTGTTACTTCTTCTTGTTACCATAATGGTCCTGTTTTTGGTCCTGCGCCTCCGGCAATTCAATGTGGGAGATGGAAGGATTTTTATGATTATTATTCTTTTACTAAGAATTATCAATATACCTACCGCCTCACCCACGATTAATAGAGGTGTAAGGTATCAAAAAGAATATAGAACCCCTCGTACTTATGTACAGTGTGTTTTTATAGTTGTTAGTATTTTGTTATGTTTAGCTCCCCAATTGGGGAGCTTTTCTATAAAGGTAGGAGGGAGAAAATTGAAGTTTGTTTTTTTATATACAGATTTCCATACAGTAGGAGTAAAATTTCCAATCATTGGTGTGGTGGGACTGTTTTTCTTCATTTTTTATAGAATTAGGGTTATAAAAATAGCAGATAGCAATTGGCTTCTGGTAGCTGGCTTTTGGCAATTGGCGGTGTGCGGTTAGTTTGTGGTAAGTGCCCCTCGTGCTAACGAGTGCCGTGCTACGGCCGGCTTCTTGGGTGGAAGTTGAGGATGGTTGCGTGGAGCTCTTCGGTTTGGAGGTGGGTATAGATTTCGGTTGTGGTAATGCTAGAATGCCCTAGCATTTCTTGGATAAAACGGAGGTCGGCACCGTTTTGCAAAAGGTGGGTAGCAAAGGAATGCCGAAAGGTGTGAGGGGAGATTTTCTTTTGGATGTTGGCAAGCAGGGCATATTGTTTTATAAAGGTGAAAATCATCACTCGGGTGAGGGGTTTGCCCGTTCTTTCGCTCAGGAAGAGGTAGTCGGAGCAGTGGGGTGCTATTTTTATGCTTGCTCGTATGCCGTTGATGTAGTCTTTTATCAGTTGCAGGGTATAGTCGGCTATGGGTACGAGGCGCACCTTATTGCCTTTGCCATTTACTTTTATAAAGTTTTCTTTGAAATTGATATCGGAGATTTTGAGGCTTATCATCTCCGAAACCCTTAGCCCGCACCCGTACAAGACCTCTATGATGCAGTAGTTTCGCTTGCCGAGGTTTGTGGAGGTGTCTATGGCGCTGAGCAGCTGGTCTATTTCCTCTTGTGAGAGGCTGTCGGGCAGGTAAATCCCTTGTTTGGGGGAGTCGAGCAGGGCAGAGGGGTTGTCTTCGCGGATTTCATCTTCTATCAGGTACTTAAAGTAGGCTTTTATGGAGGATACCCAGCGGGCTTGTGAGCGTTCTGACCAGTCCTGCTTAGAGAAATGGTAGAGGCATTCCTGCAGCTGATGATAGGTGAGCGTCTCGGGGGTAGAGTCTGGGAGGTAGTGCTCGGCGTAGGCTTGCAGTTTTTTAAGGTCTCTCTCGTAGGCGAGCAGGGTGTTTTGGCTTAAATTTCTTTCAAACTTTAAGTAGTGGGCAAAATCTGTTATGCTTTCCTGCCAAGTCATTATTCGGTGTGGTCTGAAATGATTTTCCAGCCGTGATTAAATTTCTGAAAGACGAGGGAGAATATCCCTTTTAGCTCTGTCTCGGCTCTTTGTATTTCCCATTTTCCTGTTACGAAGGCGTATTTCCTGCCGAGGGGTTTTACTTTAATGTTAGAAAAACTGAGGATGCCCATTGCTTCTTTTGTCGGATAGCCTTTTTGGTAGCTGGTGAGTGTGTTTTGCCAGCCGTAGCTCACCTTTCCTGCCCCGATGAACATTAGCGAATCGCTCTTGTGGTAGCCTTGCATATAGCCCTCTATGTCGGCACTGTTCCAGGATTCCTTTTGGGCATTTAGGACTTTTAGAATCTCCTTTTCCTGCCCGAAGCAGAAAGCGGTGAGGAGGATAAGGCTAAGCAATAGTATTTTTTTCATCGGGGTAAAGTTCTTGTTTTGAAATTCTCATTACCTCTATTCCTCCTCTTTTTAGCAGATTGATGCCCTCCATATCCTTGTAATCCTCTATATAGACTACCCGCGTGATGCCCGATTGCAAGATGAGTTTGCTGCACTCCTTGCACGGCGAAAGGGTGATGTAGAGCGTAGCCTCTTTTGCGGATTGGGTGGAGCTTGCGAGTTTTAGAATAGCGTTTGCCTCTGCGTGGAGTACATACCATTGGGTGTTCCCTTCGCTGTCTTCGCAGCAGTTTTCAAAGCCAGAAGGCGTACCATTAAACCCATCGGAAATAATGGTTCTGTCTTTTACGATAAGGGCACCCACTTGCCTCCTTTCGCAGTAGGAGAGTTTTGCCCATTCTAAAGCCATTTTCAGATAGGCTAAATCAAATTTATTATGCTTCATTTTTATTTTTTTTCTACCGTCGGTTAATTAACTGCTACTTATTTTTTTATTTCTGTCGGTTAAATAACCGAAACCTGCTTTTTTATTTCGGCGACCAATTCACAACTATTAATTGCTCATTTTTTTATTTTGGCGACCAATTCACAACTATTAATTGCTCATTTTTTTATTTCGGCAACCAATTCACAACTATTAATTGCCCGCTTTTTTATTTCGGCGACCAATTCACAACTATTAATTGCTCATTTTTTTATTTCGGCAGCCAATTCACAACTATAATCTATAATAAGTGCCTCGCCGGCAACGGCGCGCTACTAAATAGTAATCGCCCCCAATGCTAGTGGGTTTTAGGGTGGCTTCCGTTTGCAGAGCTCATTATACTGGCGTCTATATCTATTCCGAGACCGAGGGCTACCTTCATCCCCAGTTCTATATTTGCACGGAAGAAGTGGCAGAGTTGTCGGTTAATGATTTCCTCTCTTCTCTCTCCACTAATGCTCTTCATACTGCTTACGATGTTTTGAATGAGGATTTCCTTTTCATCTGTACTCAGAACTTTGGAGTAAAAAGTCCCCGCTTGGGTATAGTGGTCGTTATCGGTTTCATTCCTCTCAAAATGGAAGGGATTAATGCCATTGCTGTCTCCGTAAGAAGGCTCTTGTGTAAAAGGGTTTTTATTCACTTCGATCTGGTAGGCGCTGTTGCCCAGTCGGTACCTTTGAGCATCAAAATAGGTAGTGATACGCCCTTGCAGTACCCTGTCTGGCGAGAAGCTGATGCCTTCAACTACATTGCTCGGTGAGAATGCCGACTGCTCCACGCTGGTAAAATAATCTTCAGGTATTTGGTTGAGCTCCAATACTCCCGCTTCTATTAGTGGGAACTCCTCCTGAGGCCATACTTTGGTAACATCAAATGGGTTCCATCGGAAGTCCATTGCCTGTTCATCGGTCATTACCTGTATGTAGAGCGTCCATTTAGGAAAGTTTTTGCTCTCAATAGCACGGATGAGGTCTTCTTGTGAGAAGTCCGGGTTTTGAGCTTTTATTTCTTCTGCTTCAGCATTACTGAAGTTCTTTATTCCCTGCTGAGTTTTCAGGTGAAATTTTACCCAAACCCTCTCATTATGCTGGTTAATCATAGAAAAAGTATGCCCCCCATAGCCATTCATATATCTGTAGCCATAAGGGATTCCTCGGCTGGACATCAGGATGAGAACTTGGTGCAGAGACTCTGGATTTTGAGACCAGAAATCCCACGCCAAAGCAGAGGATTTCAGATGGGTTTTAGGATTTTTTTTCTGCGAGCGAATCAGTGCAGGGAATTTTTTAGCATCCTTTATATAAAACACTGGTGAGCTACTGCCGACCAAATCCCAATTGCCCTGCTCAGTGTAAAACTTTATTGAAAATCCCCTTATATCCCTTTCTATATCGCTACTGCCCGCCTCCCCAATCGTAGGAGAAAATCGGGTGAATACTTTACAACGATTCCCCACCTTTGAGAAAATCTGAGCTTTGGTATACGGGCGAATATCTTGAGTAACGGTAAAAGTACCATAGGCTCCTGAACCTTTTGCGTAGATGATTCTCTCGGGGATAATCTCTCTTACAAAGTGCGCCATCTTCTCATTAAGAGCAAAATCCTCAATAGAATGAGCGTTTAGAGGTTCAGAAGAGGTACTTTTATTATACATACTTTCAAAAGAGTCAATTGTTTTATCTCTTTTCATTTTTTAGACTTTAATTCCCACAAATTTAATGTAAAAAAAGGGATTGAATACAAAATCTTCTATATATTTGTGAGCTACAAAACTAAATAATATGAACATCCAACAGTTAGAATACCTTATAGCAGTAGATAAGTACAAACACTTTGGAAAGGCTGCACAAGCGTGTTTCATTACTCAACCTACCCTTAGTGCGATGATTCAGAAATTCGAGGAAGAGCTTGATGTAAAAATCTTTGACCGCACTTCTCATCCTATCAGAACTACGGATATGGGTGAGCAAATTATCAATCAGGCAAAGCAGGTAATAGATTCAGTAAATGAGCTGAAAAATAAAGCCATTCAGCTCAATAATGTTTTAGCAGGGAATCTGAATCTTGGGGTAATCCCTACCGTATCATCCTTTATTGTCCCGAATGAAGTTTTTGATTTCCTCAGAAATAATGAACGGATTACCTTTAATATTAAGGAAATGACTACTGAGAATATCATCAAGTCTCTTAAAAGTGGGGAACTGGATGCTGGGATTATTGCTACTCCATACGAAGCCGCTCGGGAATTCTACGGAGATGTTCTCTTTAATGAAGAGCTGATGCTCTATTCCTCCAATGATTTGGTAAGCGACAGGTTTGTAGCTCCTGAGGAAGTAGAAGCCGATAAAGTATGGCTACTGGAGGAGGGCAATTGCCTGCGTGTACAGTTTGAAAATATTTGTCACCTGAAAGAAAACGCTCTGAAACCAAAAAATTTGGAACTTTCTCCTTCTAATATTGGTACAGTAGTTCAGATGGTGGATAAGGTTGGGGGTATTTCCATTCTTCCAGAGCTTGCTGTAGAGCAGCTATCGGATAAGCAAAGGAAAAAAGTAAGCCGTTTCCGAAAGCCATTCCCTTATCGAGAGATGAGTATTATTTATTATAAACCCACTTATAAGCAGAAGATTATTGATGAGTTTGTGAAGTTTATTAGAGAATCTGTAGGCAATAAGCTCAATTATAATAAGATGCCACAGGATTATGTGAATATAGAACCACAATAGTAAAATATATTAAAAGATAGTTTTTGCTATTAAGAATATAGTGTTTAAATTTGCCAGAAATTTCTTGGAGGAAAAATTTGGCTGATTGTAACCTCAATAAAAAATGCTAAAACAGATTTTCTCTTTTAGCATTTTTTTATAGTGTATTTCTCCTTTTTTCTTCTTGTTTAAAAATAAAAAAATGTCGTATTTATTTACATCAGAGTCCGTTTCAGAAGGGCATCCTGATAAAATTGCAGATCAGATTTCAGATGCGTTGATAGACCATTTCTTGGCTTTTGATAAGAAGTCTAGGGTCGCTTGCGAAACCCTTGTTACCACAGGTCAGGTAGTGCTTGCAGGCGAGGTAAAGTCTCAGGCTTACCTCGATGTACAGACCATTGCAAGAGAGGTCATCAACCAGATTGGTTATACCAAAGGTGAGTATATGTTTAATGGTGATTCCTGTGGGGTAATCTCTGCTATCCACGAGCAGTCCCCTGATATAAACCAAGGGGTGGACAGGCTTACAGGAGATTCTTTCGAGGAAAGAGCCAATGCACAGGGAGCGGGCGACCAAGGGATGATGTTCGGTTATGCAACCAATGAAACCGAAAACTATATGCCTTTGGCATTAGATTTAGCCCATTCTATATTGAAGGAATTATCTGAGCTTAGGAAGTCGGGCACTATTCCATACCTACGCCCAGATGCTAAGTCTCAGGTTACGATTGAGTATTCCGATGACCATAAGCCTGTGCGGATAGATTCCATCGTTGTCTCTACTCAGCACGATGATTTTGCCAGCGATGAAGCGATGCTCGCAAAAATCCGAAAAGATATTCTGGAAATTCTCATTCCAAGAGTAAAAGAAAAGCAAAAACCAGAGATTCGAGACCTCTTTAATGAGCAGATTAAGTATCATATAAACCCTACTGGTAAGTTTGTTATCGGTGGTCCTCACGGAGATACAGGGCTTACAGGTAGGAAGATTATCGTAGATACCTATGGTGGTAAGGGGGCTCACGGTGGTGGTGCTTTCTCAGGGAAAGACCCTTCAAAAGTAGATAGAAGCGGTGCTTATGCTACTCGCCATATTGCTAAAAATTTAGTAGCTGCTGGGGTAGCAGATGAGGTTTTGGTTCAGGTTTCTTATGCTATTGGTGTAGCAGAGCCTTGCGGTTTATATATTAATACTTATGGTACTTCCAAAGTAGATTTAACCGATGGACAGATTGCAGAAAAAGTAAAGGCTTTGTTTGATTTAAGACCTTACGCCATCGAGCAAAATCTTAAATTGAGAAATCCGATCTACCAAGAGACCGCTTCCTATGGTCATATGGGTAAGGATTATTATGTAGGCAGTAAGACTTTCCACAAGAATAATGGCGAGAAAGTTACGATAGATAACCTTGAATTTTTCACTTGGGAAAAACTCGACAGGGTAGAAGATATCAAGCGAGAATTCGGTTTATAAAATGAAATACATTAGGGAGTGGTGCTTCATCATTCCCTAATTTTAGAATTACAAACACACTTATGAAAAAGATATTTGCAATTATTGCCCTCGTTTTGGGTCTTCAGGTTTCTTTTGCTCAGCTGAGTCGGTATGAGTTTGCCAGTCTTGGCTATCAGTACCAGAATCAATCTTTTGTAGAGGTGGGAGGTAAGTTGGTTTTTTTTCACGGTAATGATGATCTGCTTTACCGCATTGGTGCTTCGGCTCTTTTGGGTTCTGTCAATTCTTCTTTCCGTGCTATTCCGAAGGTAAATGCAGATATTTTATTCAATTTTGAAAAAGATGTATATATTAATCATCCTTATTATTTCATTGGCTCTGCTGAATTTACTCCTAAATACATCGCTCCGAAATTTGGTATTAGCCTTATAGGAATTATAGATCTTACCGCAGGTTATGCTTTTTCTATTGATAAGGATGGGGTTAATGGCAAGGAATTACAAGGTTTTAATCTTAATTTTTCATTAAATATTCCTCTTTATCCTTTTTTTTCTTGTCCTTCTAGACAGTGATAGATATATTTGTCTTATTTAAGAATTTTATTTTCTTAAAAAGTATTAATTGTTTATAAAATATTATTAACTTTGTCGCCTAATTAAGATTAAAATCAAAGCTTATAGGAATAAATCTCTACTCAGTATTATTTAAATTTAATGTCTATACAGATAAAGATCCATAGGTCTTTATCAAGATTTAATGCGAAAAGTATGAGTGTAAAATGTGATAAGCTATTGATTACTGAGTATCAAAATGGCAATGAAGCAGCTCTCGCTTCTCTTATCAAAAAGTATGAATCTGAGCTTTTCTCTTTTATCTATTATAAGCTAATGGATGAAGAACTTGCTAATGATATCTTTCAGGATACTTTCGTTAAGATTATCATTACCCTAAAAGAAGGTCGTTATAATGACGAGGGCAAGTTTATCGTTTGGGCGAAAAGGATTGCTCATAATCTCATTATAGACCATTACAGGTTAAAGTCTAAAAACAAAAAAATCTCCGAGACTACTTTTGAGAATGAAGAATTCTCCATCTTTGATATTATCCGTGAGCCTTCTGATAATATAGAAGACCAGCTCGTTACTGCACAGATTTTTCAGGATCTTCATAAGATGCTCCACCTCCTTCCTGCCAATCAGCAGGAGGTCGTAAAACTCCGATTTTTTGATGGGCTTAGCTTTAAAGAAATCGCTGAACATACCGAGACCAGTATCAATACCACACTTGGCAGGGTGCGCTATGCTCTTATTAATCTTCGTAAGATAATGGACGAAAAAAATATTATACTCACTAGATAATATTTTAAAATCATCGGCGTTTTTATTATTGACTAAAAAATCATAAGCCGATGGGTAAAATTTATATTTTTAAGAAAGGAAATCTGAAAGCAAAAAAGCAAACCATTAAGTTCCTTTTGGATTTCTCTAAGAGCTTAGAAACTATAACAGTAGGAACTAAAAAGTTTAGTGTTGCTAAGAACTAATTTAGATTTGTTTTTTATGTAGGCACCTTAGAAATAAGGTGCTTTTTGTTTTAGAAATCCCTATTATAGGACTGCTCTGCTGCTCTGTAGCCTATATCATAGATTTCGTTTAGCGTTTCGGGTTTTCGTTCAAACATACCGTATTTAGAGAGCTCTTTTGAGGTGATAAACCAGTCGCAATGCTTGAATTTATACCGCTCTACTCGATAAGAGAGCAGGTCATACGAGCGGGAGACTACTGATTTTATTGTTTTCAGATCGTTGAGTTCTACATCTTGTAATGGTGAGACGAATACTCCAATCATCTTATCACAATCTCCCTTGATAATATCTGCGGGGAAGTTATTCAGAATCCCTCCATCGCTATACATTTCCTGCCCCACCACATACGGAGTAGAGACTCCAGGTACCGAGCAAGAGGCGATAATCGCATCTACCACTTGGAAATCATCATTAAAAATAATCTGCTTTCCACTTACGAGCTCCGTTGCTACTATTCGCACTTCCTTTTGCAGTTCGCCAATTTTCATATCTCCAAAAATAGGTTTCAGATAAGTTCTGAATATTTTTGAGGAAATCAAGCCAGGTTGATTAAAAGCAAAATGCTTCCAATTGAAAAAGTAAATGGATTTAAAAAATTCTACAATCTCATCAGGGCTTTTCCCAATGGCATAAAGACTTCCCACGATAGACCCTGCACTGCAACAAGCGAGTATTTCGGGTGTTATTTCTTTTTCTTTTAAGAATTGAAGTACTCCCGCGTGTGCTACGCCTTTCGTTCCTCCTCCCGAGAGTACCAGACCTGTTTTTTCAGGCTTTTTTACCTTTAATTCTTTTTTTGTCATCAGTTGTTGTTTTCAGTTTGGAGGCTTTCTCAGTCTTCGCACTGTAAAAGTATCAAAATCTACTAATCTATCTGCAAGTATTTATAAAATTTAACGTTTCTTATACTCTGGCACCAATAGTGTAGGCAGTAGAATGGAGCTTTATTTAGGTAAGAGTGAGAAAAACGCACCTAACTTTTTAGAAAATTAAGCTCTGTTTTTTTAGGAAGACAGTCAGCCTCTAAAAAAACGCAGTCAGTTTTTTGAAAAACGCAGTCAGTCTTTTGAAAAACGCAGTCAGTTTTTTTACTTTCTCTATGGGCTTTGAATATCAATAACTTATAAGGGAGGAATTAAATAGCTTATAGCGGTTAGTTTATAGTAAGTGTGCCACCTGTAAAGTGCTCCCCACGCTAGTGGGTTTCAATGTTTAGGGAGAATGTATTGCTGAGTATAATTTTACCTTCGGTTTTGTTTTCTGGGGCTTCTGTAAAGCCTTTTAGCTTTGTAGTTTTTCCTTTTTCTATGAGGGTGAGGAGTTGTTTATCGGTAAGTTTCTTGCCAAAGATAATGAAGGGGATTTTAAATCCACAGTTCTTAAAATCGGAGCATCCGTAGGCAGTTTTCCCTTTTATAATTTTATGGGTTTCGCATTTTGGGCAGAGGATTTCATCTATATTTTTAGTCTTTTTAGGTTCTTTTTTAGTCTTTTCATCACTCTTTTCTTGGAAAGAGACTGCTTTCCCTTTGCTGTAAATCACTTTTTGAGTGAGGGCAGTAACCATCTCTATCAGTTCGTCTTTAAATGCACTTGCGGGGTAGTCTCCTCGTTCTATTTTTCTTAGTTTAAATTCCCATTCGCCTGTCAGTTCGGGGCTTTTGAGGAGTTCATCATCAATGGTATCTATTAAATCAATCCCCGTAGCGGTTGCGATGAGGTTTTTCTTTCGCTTCTCTATATATTTTCTCTTAAAAAGTGTTTCTATAATATTTGCTCTTGTCGATGGCCGACCGATTCCGTTATTTTTAAGCATTTCACGAAGTTCTTCATCTTCTACTTGCTTTCCTGCGGTTTCCATCGCTCTTAAAAGGCTGGCTTCGGTATAGAATTTAGGCGGCGTAGTCTTTCCTTTATGGATGTATGGCTGATGCTCGCCCTTTTCCCCAATCGTAAATTCAGGAATCTCCTGCTCTTCATCTTTTTTGGACTTCTCTTTCTTTTCGTGGGCATAGACTTCTTTCCATCCAGGCTCGAGGGTCTGCTTTCCATTTGTTTTAAAGGGAATAGAGCCCACCTTACCCTCTACCAGAGTATTGGAAATCTTACACTCGGGATAAAATACCGCGATGAATCTCCTTGCTACAAGGTCATAAATCATCTTTTCTTCTTTTGGTAATGACGAGCTGGGCGCTATTTCGGTTGGGATAATGGCGTGGTGGTCGGTAACCTTTGTATCGTCGAAGACCGCCTTTGTTTTTGGGATAGGTTGGATGAGTAGGGGGGCAGTAAGCTCTGAATAGAAGTGCATACTCCTGAGGATTCCCTCAATTTTAGGGTGCAGGCTCTCGGAGAGATAGGTGGTGTCTACCCTTGGGTAGGTGGTGTGCTTTTTCTCGTATAAAGATTGGATGTAATTCAGCGTTTGCTCGGCAGAAAAGCCATATTTCTTATTTGCTTCTACTTGTAGAGCGGTGAGGTCAAAGAGGCGTGGGTTCTTTTCTTTCCCTTCCTTTATCTCAAAATTGATGATTTCAAAAGGGTGGAGTTTTAGGTAATCAAGACCTTTCTCTGCTCTTTCCTCTGTTTTCAGTCGGTCGATATCAGCATTGAAGATAACCTCTCTATACTTGGTTTTGAGCTCCCAGTATTCCTCTGTTTTAAAGCTGTTGATTTCCTTTTGCCGCTGTACAATCATTGCGAGTGTTGGCGTTTGCACTCGCCCAATAGAGAGTACAGCTTTATTCCCGCCGAATTTCTTTGTGTATAGTCTCGTTGCATTGATACCGAGAAGCCAGTCTCCAATTGCTCTTGCATTGCCTGCCAGATAGAGATTCTGATAATCTTTCTCGGGCTTAAGGTTTTCAAACCCCTCCTTTATGGCGTCTTCCGTCAATGATGAAATCCAAAGCCGCTTTACAGGCTTGCTACATTTTGCCTTTTGGAGTACCCATCGCTGGATGAGCTCTCCTTCCTGCCCTGCATCACCACAGTTGATAACTTCTTCGCAGTCCTGCACCAGCTTTTCAATAATTTTGAACTGATTTTCCACACCCTTATTGTCAATGAGTTTAATTCCAAAGCTCTTGGGAATAATCGGCAGACTGAAAAGGTTCCAAGCTTTCAGGTCAGGAGAATAATCGTGTGGTTCTTTAAGCGTACACAGATGCCCGAAAGTCCAAGTTACCCAATACCCATTCCCTTCCATAAAACCATTTTTGGAAGTTGTAGCACCTAGAACCTTTGCTATATCTCTTGCTACACTGGGCTTTTCGGCTATGCATAGTTTCACAGTTCTTCAATTTTGAGGAAAGCAAAAATACAAAATAAACCTGCGAAAACTTTTTATTGCTTTCAGGAAGGTGTTTTTCTTATTATATATTAAGGAGTTTTTTTTATTAAAACTTAAAAAATAATCATTGTAAGGAGAATTAATTTCCTTTCTTTTAAAATTTTTCATAGTTATAATCAGTTGTTTATATGGGGATGTGGGAAAATATTTGTTGATTAGTATTAAATATGTTTATTTTTGCGGTCCCATTGAGGGGGGAGCAGGAGTGATATTTGATATAAGGCAGGTTTTATATACTACATAGGTGGTATTTGGAGGGCGATTTTTAGGGCTTTGGAAAAAAGTTTTAAAAAAGTTTTGAAAAAATTTGCTAGTAAATAAAAAAGTATTATTTTTGCACTCGCAAATCTGGAACGGGATATAGTTTTTGGGATTTGTAAGGAATAGAGATCATTGATAGAAAACAGATACAACCAAGTAAGGAAAAACTAGAGCGTACATACGAAAGTATGAGAACTTTGAGTGAGTCCAGGTTAAAAAACTTTACAATGGAGAGTTTGATCCTGGCTCAGGATGAACGCTAGCGGGAGGCCTAACACATGCAAGCCGAGCGGGAGTTGTTTATTAGCTTGCTAATGAATAATGAGAGCGGCGTACGGGTGCGTAACACGTGTGCAACCTGCCTTTATCTGGGGGATAGCCTTCCGAAAGGGAGATTAATACCGCATAATATATTTCTGGGCATCTGGGGATATTGAAAGCTTTGGCGGATAGAGATGGGCACGCGCAAGATTAGCTAGTTGGTAAGGTAACGGCTTACCAAGGCGATGATCTTTAGGGGGCCTGAGAGGGTGATCCCCCACACTGGGACTGAGACACGGCCCAGACTCCTACGGGAGGCAGCAGTGAGGAATATTGGACAATGGGTGGAAGCCTGATCCAGCCATCCCGCGTGAAGGACGACGGTTCTATGGATTGTAAACTTCTTTTATATAGGGATAAACCTACTCTCGTGAGGGTAGCTGAAGGTACTATATGAATAAGCACCGGCTAACTCCGTGCCAGCAGCCGCGGTAATACGGAGGGTGCAAGCGTTATCCGGATTTATTGGGTTTAAAGGGTCCGTAGGCGGGCTAATAAGTCAGTGGTGAAATCCTGCAGCTTAACTGTAGCACTGCCATTGATACTGTTAGTCTTGAGTATATTTGAAGTAGCTGGAATAAGTAGTGTAGCGGTGAAATGCATAGATATTACTTAGAACACCAATTGCGAAGGCAGGTTGCTAAGATAAGACTGACGCTGATGGACGAAAGCGTGGGGAGCGAACAGGATTAGATACCCTGGTAGTCCACGCTGTAAACGATGCTGACTCGTTTTTGGTTTTTAGGGATCAGAGACTAAGCGAAAGTGATAAGTCAGCCACCTGGGGAGTACGACCGCAAGGTTGAAACTCAAAGGAATTG
>NZ_CP029149.1:1225000-2036890 GCF_009914665.1 Bergeyella cardium
TGAATGTTTTTGAAGCCTTTAAGGGTTTTATTTATGGAGGTTATTTTATCCAAATGGTCGTCTAAAAAGAGGGTGGAGTTTCTTTGATGAACCACATAAATTCTATTGCCTTTTTTGGTTTTGAAATTTTGTATAATATCTTGGGTTTTTACCGATTTTTTTATTTCAAAATCCTTGATAGAGATGAATTCAAGATTATGATTATCCAAAAAAGCCGTTAGGTATTCGCCATCTTTTCGTACTGTTTTGTATTTTTTTGGAAGGCTAATTCGCTCATCCAAGTCGATATTATTTAGAAGAAAACCTCCTTCTTCATTGTAGGCATAGAGATATTCTTTATTATCTAAATCAACTAAATAAGTGTCTTTGAGATAGTCAAATTTTTCTGTTTTCCCTGTTTGGGTATTGATGATTAAAGCACCGTTATAATCGCTATTAAGCGAGATAAAATGAGACTCTTGCCCTAATGTATAGGATTTCCATTCGTATGTGGGAGGGATGATCTCGTTTCCTTGTTCATCTACAATTCCGTAGTGATTATTCCAGCCGAATTCGTAGTATTTTTGCTGGGCGGAGATTGAGAAAGTGAATAAAAACAGGATGAAAGTTGTGAGGTTCTTTATCATAAGAAGTGATTTTAGGGCTAATTTATAACATTCGTATTTATTCATAAAAGAGAAGAATTACAAATTCAAGTCTCGTTTTGGATTGAAAAGGTAGATGATGAAGAGGAAGAAAATAGAAACAGCCAGAAAATACTGATAGTAATGCTCGGTGTTTTGGGATTCTATGATGATGGACGAATTGCCTGCTCTGTTTTTTATATTACTGATGATTTCTGAGCTGGCAGTAGCCCTATTATTTCCATCTATATAGGAGGCATTGGTCTTCTTGGCGATATTTTTTAGGGCTTTTTCCTGTCTTTTACTGATGACGGTCTCGCCATAGAGGTCGCTTTTGTAGCCCATTAGCTGCCCGTAGAAGTATTCTGGGATTGGAGCACCTTCGGGAGTACCAATTCCTACAGTCGTAACCGAAATTCCCTCCTTCTGTGCAAGTGAGATGGCAGAATCTTCATTACCCTCGTTGTCCTCGCCATCGCTGAGGAGGATAATATGCCTTGAACCTTTGGGAATATCGTGGAATTTAGCTGCTGCGGTCTCGATTGCCTTTAGAAAATCGGTTCCCTGTACTTTTATTATAGAGGATTGGATGCCGTTAATATAGTTTTCGGTGGCACTGAGGTCGGAAGTAAGGGGCATAATGGAGGCAGCCTCACCTGCAAAGACAACTAAGCCTATTCTACTACCAGAGAGACTTGGAAGGGTACTACTGATGATGTCTTTTGCCATTTCTAACCTGCTTGGGGGGACATCTTCAGTATTCATAGAGTTGGAAACATCTAAAACGAAGATAATATTGCTCACTTTCTGTTTGCTTTCCACCTTTTCCTCACCTGCGACCAGGTCTATGATGGAGAAAATCAGAAAAAGCAGACTAAGAAGGTAGAAATAGGGTATAATCCTACTGAACCTATGCTCTCCACCAAATATATTTTTATGAAAAGAGCTTTCAGCAAAGATGTGTTTTCGGCTTTTTTTCCACCTGATGTAGCGGATAATGATGAGCCCCATTAGTGGAAAAAGGAGAAGGAGTAAAAGATAGGTGGAGTTTCCTAATATCATTCTGAATATGGCTTTAAATAAGGTGAAATAAATATTTTTGGTTTTTTATAATGCCAAATTTAATTAATCATTTTAAAAAGTACCCAACGGAGGAGTGCATCGGTGAACAGCAGTAAGAGAGCTATCCATAAGAAGTACTGAAAGTATTCTTCGTACTGATAGAGGGTTTGGATTTTAAGCTCAGACTTTTCAAGGGTGTTAATGGACTCATAGACCTTTGCGAGGCTCTCGTTGGATGTAGCGCGGAAGTATTTACCACCTGTATTTTGGGCAATTTCTCTGAGAACAGGTTCGTCTATAGTAACCTCGGTCTCACTAAAGATAAGTTCACCGAAGATATCTACAGAAGTGGGCATCAGGGCATAGCCATTGGTACCGATACCGATGGTATAGACTTTTATATTATTATTGCGAGCGAGCTCAGCAGCTGTCATTGGAGGAACACCGTTAAAAATAGTATTAACGCCATCGGTCATCAGAATGATAACTTTGCTTTTTGCCTTGCTATCTTTTAAATGAGAAACAGCAACTGCAAGCCCATCACCAATGGAGGTGCCTGGCTCGAGTTCAGTAGGGTTGAGGGCTGCGAGTTCTTCTTTTAGAACTTTATGATCAAAGGTTACAGGGACTTTTGTAAGTGCTTCTCCAGACAATAGGTGACCAGCCCAATACGGTCACTGGGCCTTTGGGAGACGAAATCAATAGCAATTTTTTTCAAGGCTTCTAATCTGTCGGGTTCTAAATCCTTCGCAAGCATAGAAAGAGAGACATCTACGGTGAGTATGATGTCTATGCCCTTAGTATCATCTCTATTTTGGGAGACAGTGAAAGTACGAGGTCTTGCCATTGCAAGAATAAGAGCGGAAAGAATAAGATATTTGCTGAACTTGAGCAGTGGAATAATGATTCTGATGCTTCGGCTGGGAGAGCTACCCGCCAAAGAGGGAATTTTCACTCCTGATGATCTCCTGCGCACTACATCCCGAATAATCAAAGGTATAAACAGGATGAAGAGGAATAAAAATACAGGTGAATGAAACTGAAAATTAGCTATCATTGTCTTTTATGAGTCTCTTTTATTTTTAATATTCTGATCTAAACCTCTTTCCTTAGGTTCTCAAACTCTATGTCACTTATTGATTTTTTTACGATATGCGTTAAGTCATTGAGGTCAATAAGCATTTGCTCTTGCTCGGGATAGGCTTTTGCAAACTTTGCAGCATCACCCCGAAAGAAGATTTGCTCTAACAACTGCTCTGTTTCGGTGGGGATGGCGTTAATTTTCTTCATCAGGAAGATAAGATCGTCGGTGAGGAGGATATTTGCGGGTATTCTGTATTGCTTTGTGAGGAAATCACGGGTGATTTCTATGAGCTCGACATAGAAGGAGCGGAAATCATTGTTTTGTATGTATTTTTTCTTGCGCAAAGTGTCTAATCTTTTGAGTGTGGTATTGGTAATTTGAGCAGGAGAGGAGTGTTTTGCTTTGCTGTATCTTATAAAATAGAGGATGGCGAGGGTGGCAGCGATAATGAGGATGCCGGCGAGGATAAAGTTCTTGTAGAGGAGCCAATAATCGGTGAGGGAGAGCTTTATTCCTTTATTTTTCATTATATCGTGGATTTGTTCGCCTTTTTGGGAGGAATTGAAGACCTCGATATCGTAGGAAATGGTTTTGAGGTTTTTTTCTCCCACCTTGATGTCGTAGGAGGGGATTTTGAAGTTGCCCTCCTCTAAGATGCTGAATTCTATAATCCTTTCGTAGATATCGGACGACTGGCTGATGCTGTCGCGAATGACCTCAAAGTGGAAAGGCAGGAGCTTATTCTTCTGTGGAATGGAGATATTTTGGGAGTTTAGCCCCTCGATTCTTAAAGTGTAAGTGGCGGGCTCGCCGAGGGAGAGCTTGCGCTTATCGAGCTGAGTGCTGAGGGTCTGAGAATGGATAGAGATGCCCGAAAAAATAAGGAGTATATGAAGGATTTTCATTCGTAATTACCTTTTGAAATAAGTTCTTAGGCTCTTTACATAGTCGTCGCCTGTGTTTAGATTGATGAGGGCTGCTGATGCGCTTTCAAAGTCGGTCTTGAGGTGGTGGAGTTTTTTCATCCTTGCCTCTCGGAAGTTGTATCGCCAGCGGGGGCTGGAGGTATTTGCCCAGATTTGCTCGCCCGTTTCGGAATCGGTGAGGAGGGCGATTCCGATGTCTGGGATTTGATTGTCTTTTTCATCGGAAATTCTTATCCCGAGTAGGGAATTTTTTTTGGCTGCGATTTTTAATGATTTGGTGGAGTATCTTGCTTCAAAATCGGACAAGATGAAGAGCAAAGCTCTCTTTTTAAAGGCATTCATTACATATTCTAGGGCATTGTCTATGCTGGTTTCGGCGGGGATATAGCTTGCCGAGAGAATGCTGGAAATTACGGCTAAGAGGTGCTTTTTGCTTTTCTTTGGAGGGATGACTTTATAGACTTTGTCGGCAAAGAGGATGAGGCCTACTTTGTCATTATTACCAACAGCGGAAAGCCCGATGCTTGCACATATTTCGGCTACGAACTCCTTTTTAAGGGAGATGTGGGTGCCGTAGTCCATAGACGCTGAAATGTCTACTAAGAAAATTATGGTGAGCTCTCGTTCTTCTTCCATCACCTTTACGAAGGGCTCTTGGAAGCGAGCGGTTTTATTCCAGTCGATTCTTCGGATTTCATCGCCGAACTGATAAGGGCGTACCTCAGAAAAGGTCATCCCCTGCCCTTTGAAGGCAGAGGAATGTAGACCTATGAGGGAAGTATTGGTCTTCCTTTTTGATCGGATTTCGATCTGTTTTACTTTTTTTATAATGTCTTTTATCATTATGAATAGTGATAATGTCTCAACTGATGCTCTTTTTGCCTTGCATTACTGAAGCAAGATACGCGTTTTAGGTAACCGATAACTCGGGTGGCGTGGTCTATATTGCTTGAGTGGCATTTGCTGCATTCGTAGAGGGTTCGCTTGTCGATATGGTTGCATTCATTGCAAATCGTGATACGAATATTGAAGCAGAAATAATTACAACCCGAGAGAGCAGTGGCGTTTAGAAGTTTGATAAAGCCATCTTTGCTCGGTGTTTCTTCTAAGTTCAGGTGGAGAGCAGAACCGCCATCTAAATATTGGATAATCTCTTTTCCGTGAAGGATGATTTTATCTAAGACATTGATTCTTTCGTCTTCCACAGGGTAGAAGTAAGAATTGTAGCAATCACGAGGAGAGAATAGGCCGTCTTTCTGATCCCAAGAAGCATTTTTTACCCCAAGGTTTTCGGCTGGGACAAATTCTGTGTTGAACATATAACCATAGAGCTGTTTTGCTTTCTTGTTCTCATCATAAATTATTTTAAGATGATGGCTTACGAAGTTTTTATAGTCATCGTTATTGCTTGCTTCTATACCGAGATATTCGGCAGCTTCTACCATTCCATTAATTCCTATGGTGAGGAACTGCTTATCTAGAGAGATAAAGCCTGCATCATAGACTGGAAGTAAGCCCGCTTCTTTGTATTCTTCTACTAATTTTCTGAAAGCAACTTGGTACTTATGTATTTTCTGAACTTCTTTTTGAAGGTCTTTTTTCTGCTGAATCAGTCGGTTTATATTTAATGTGATGACATTGATAGAGCCCGTAGCTACCCCACCTGCTCCCAAAGAATAGCTGAAGGTATTATCACTGATTTCATTGCGGAGTCGGCAGCAGGAAGCGAGGCTGTCGGCACTTTCGGACTGATAGACGAAGAATGAATTGCCTTCGCTGAGCTCTTCTGCACACATTTCGGCAAAAGTGCTATCCACAGGCTTGGTGCCATCGGTAAGCATAGCCGCGGTAACGACAGGGAAAGTAAGAACGGCTTTAGTTCGTTCTTTATTAAACCACTTCATAAAGAACCTTTGGAAGCGAGAGAAGCGCTCCCAGACAGGGCGAGACATATCAGGGAAGACGAACTCACCAAACATACTGTCAAAGTAAGGCTTATCATAAAGCGAAATATTCCAGAATACGGACTGATATCCACGCGCTGCAGCTGGTTGGTTGATGGCATAAACCACATGCTGTAGGTGATTTTCAACGGCTTTAGTATGGGTTTCTAAGTAATCTTCACCATAGTCTTTTGCAGCAAAATGATCAAAGTATAAGAGGAATTCTACCGTAGCCAAAGCCCCAGCGAACTGCGAACTAACGGCAAAAACCAAGTTTACGAACTCTCCGCAGAAGCTCTCCAAGTGCTTAGGAGCTTTACTTTCTCCACCGATTTTCAGGAGACCATCGAGTAGGAAAGGATACATACTGATAGAAACGCAATAAGGCTTGAGTGAGGTTTCGTCGTGAACATAGATTTCGTGATTTTCAATCTGACGAATGTACTCGCTTGCAGTTTCTTCATCAAAGAGGGTTGCAATCTTTCTGCGTACCAGTTCGCGGTTAATCTGGATATTGATATCCTTGTTGATTTCCGCTTCCATTGTCGCAATATTTTTGGAAGTTACATTGGCATTAGCATCTACGGATGAAGCAGATGCAGCATTTCCTGCTTTGATGTACTTGTCGATAAAATCAATCTTTTGATTGATCTGGTTAGGTGTTAAACGAATCATAGTGTTGAATTTTTATTGTTAAAATAGTAATTTAAAATCTCGTTGGTTTCTACATTAATAAATTTTTGATTGGTTTTCGGACTGTCTAATCCACCTAATTCTTCTATCCAAGGTCCTACTTTAAGCCATGTTAAATATTTTTTTATTTCATCTGATACATCATCCAAACCTGTATAAAGGCAGGTGTTTAATCCTCTATCTATCGCTATTTTTAGTTTCTCTATTAAATCTTCTTCCTCCCATTCTCCTCCCATAAAGAGGATACAGGAAATCATACTTTGATATTTGTCTATAAGGCTGATGAATAATTCATCGGTTAGCAGATTTCCGCTACCATTTTTCCACAGAAAAGGCGAGTGGCAACCTTTACAGCGCAGAGGACAGCCTGTGATACTGAAACAGAGCGTAATCTGACCGGGAACCTCTTGCAAAACAACCTGTATGTTATGGTATCGGAGCATTTTATTATTACTTTTTACACGATTAAGGTGCTTGTATCTTGTTTAAAATTTTGTCTATTATCTCTTCTGCGGTGATGTTTTCTGCCTCTGCTTCAAAGGAGAGCCCTATTCTGTGACGGAGAACATCTTTTGCTATACTTTTCACATCTTCTGGAATTACAAAAGCTCTATTTTTCAGGAATGCACAGGCGCGGGATGCAATTGCCAGATTAATGGATGCTCTTGGCGAAGCACCGAAATCGATAAAATCTTTCAGCTCTACCAGTCCGTATTTTTCTGGGTATCGGGTAGCAAAGACCATATCAAGGATGTATTTTTCTATTTTTTCATCAAGGTAAATTTGATTGATAAGCTCCTTTGCTTCCTGTATGTGTTCCAAAGATATTACCTGCTGTATTTGGGGCTGATGAGCGGTTGAGACCATTCGCATTACTTTTCTTTCATCTTCAAAATCGGGGTAGTCTATGGTGCATTTTAGCATAAAACGGTCGCTCTGTGCTTCTGGCAGCAGATAAGTACCCTCTTGATCTATTGGGTTTTGTGTAGCGAGCACGAGGAAAGGTTTAGGGAGAGGCATTGTTTCATCACCTATTGTTACCTGCTTTTCTTGCATTGCCTCTAAGAGGGCGGATTGCACTTTTGATGGAGCTCGGTTAATCTCATCTGCTAAGACAAAGTTTGCAAACACGGGGCCTCGCTTTATCAGGAAGTCGTTTTCCTTTACATTATAGACCATTGTGCCTATAACATCGGCTGGGAGCAAGTCGGGAGTGAACTGTATCCTTGAAAAAACGCCATTTACCGCTTCGGATAAAGTTTTTATTGCTAATGTTTTTGCCAAACCGGGTACGCCTTCGAGGAGGATGTGTCCATTTCCTAAAAGCCCTATCAGAAGCCTCTCCACCATATATTCCTGCCCTATAATGACCTTGTTGATTTCTTGCTTTAGTAGCGTGAAATGGTAGCTTTGAGCCTGAATCTTCTCTGTTAAAATTTTTATTTCCTCTGCTTGATGCATCTTTTGTTATAATTTTTTTAATTAAATGAAAAATATAATGTATTAATAAAAAATCCTTCAATAATTGAAGTTTGTAATGATAGTTTGCAATGGTTTAATTGCAGCATTTGAACCACAAAAGTATAAATAAATCGCCTCGTAAAACCCTTGTGTGTATAAAAGTTTTCCACAGGATTAGGAAACTACGATAGACAAATACAAAAAGAGCTATAATTCTTATTTTTCTTCTGTTTTTAATTAAACAATGTAGTGTAAAGTGTTTATTTTAAATGAAATATAATTAATCACTCTTGATGGCGTGGAAAAGGATTTTAATTTTTTATCATTGGAATCTTATATTTTTTGGAAGGCTTTTGTTTTTTTACTCTTCTTTGGATTTTATGCTGTGACTCTTCTCTTTTTTATGTAAAAATTTCCCTGTAATAGGAATTTTATTTCTATCTAAATCAATAAATTATTTTAAGATATCCGCAGGCAAATGATAATATAAGTTAAAATTTTAGCTATCATTATATTCTTCAGCTTTGTTTTTTGGTTTGAGCCAACTAAATGAACTACTTTTGGGCGTTTAAACAAATCTGTGATGAATTATCATTTTCTAGCCCATCGGCAGGTGAGGGAAAATTTGCAGGAAATCCTCCGCAAAACTTCTCTTGAAGAGCTTACAATGATACCTGATGGCTTTAATAACAACATATTTTGGAATATTGCTCATTGTGTAGCTACTCAGCAGCTTTTACATTATTACCTCAGTGGAAATGAATTCGTCATTGATACCGTTTGGATAGAAAACTATAAAAAAGGAACGCTTCCTAACTTGGATATATCGCAGGAAGATGTGCAGAATCTGGACTTTATTCTCATTGAAACTTCAAAGGTTTTGGTAAAGAACTATGATGAGGGGATATTCTCAGACTATAGACCTTACAGCACGAGTTTTGGTTTAGATTTAAAGAAAATTCAAGATGCCATTATTTTTAATAATATGCACGAGAGCCTGCATTATGGCTATGTGATGGCACAGAAAAGAGCAATTTTAGGAGAGAAATATTAATCAGGGCTTGATAGAATGAAAGACGATTTTATATTTGGGCTTCGCCCCGTGATAGAGGCGATAGAAGCAGGAAAAACCATAGACAAAATATTTATACAGAATGGATTACAGGGAGATATTGTAGCTGAGCTTAAGAAGCAACTTTCTAAGGCGGGTATTCGTCCGAATTATGTTCCAGTAGAAAAGCTCAACCGTATCACTCGAAAGAATCACCAAGGCGTAGTGGCTTTTACTACCGATATTGCTTTTTATAAGATAGAAGACCTCGTTCCTCAGCTATTTGAAGAGGGGAAGACACCTTTCCTCCTTGTTTTAGATAGGCTTACCGATGTGAGAAATTTTGGAGCGATATGCCGAACAGCGGAGTGCGTAGGTGTAGATGCTATTATTATCCCAGATAAGGGGGCGGCACCTATTAACTCAGATGCGATAAAGACCTCCGCAGGGGCAATTTATAATGTGAAAATCTGTAAAGAGAAGAACCTCGCTCATACGGTGGACTTCCTGCAGCAGTCGGGTATTTTGGTCTTTGCTTCCACTGAGAAAGCACAGAAGACGGTCTATGAAACCGACTTTCGAGAGCCTTGTGCAATCGTTATGGGGAATGAAGAGACGGGCATTTCCAAAGAAGTTCTGCACCATTCTGATGAGAAAATAAAGCTCCCAATAGAAGGCAAGACACAGTCCCTCAATGTATCTGTAGCTTGTGGAGCTGTACTCTATGAGGTTTTAAGACAGAGAATAATCAATTAAAAAAATAACAGAATAAATGATAAAACTGAGGCTAAGCCTCTTTAATTGAAATAAAAAGATGAAAAAAATAAGTATTGTAGCAATCGCTGTATTAACGATGGTTTCCTGTAATAAAGATAAAGATGCAAAAACAGAGAAAGCCACAGAAAATAAAACAGAAACTACAGCCACAGAGTCCGCAGAACAAGAAAGAGAAGAGGCAGCACCCGTAAAGGAAATCCTTGCGATAGATATAGATTCCGCAGGGGCATACAAGCAGTCTTTCCTTTTGGAGAAAGGGCATACTTACCCATTCACTACTTTGCAGAAAGATATAATGAAAATCACGGCTCCGAATGGGCAATCGGAAAGCATTACGAGCGAAAGCTCCGATGAAGTAGCCTTTACCGTAGATGATATTAAGGACAATGTCTATGAAATTACCATTAATTTTGTGAGCAAAAGGTCTTCACAGTCCAATAAAGGAAAATCCGTAATCGTAGATACCAAAGCCTCTGCACCGAAAGAAGAAGGGCTTAAGAATAAATGGACGGTAGATAAAGCCCTCACAGGAAATCAGCTCAAAATGAAGATGGAAACCTCTGGGAAAATCCTTTCAATCTCTGGCTTTGAGCCTATCTATACTAAAATATCCACAACTATTGGTACATTAACCAAAGATGCAGAGGTAAAGAAGCAGCTCCTTGAGCAAACGAAAGCAGGGTTTAATGAGAAAATCCTCAAAGACCAGTTCTCTAAGAATATTTTAGTTCTCCCCGAAACAGGAGCAAAAGTAGGAGCTAAATGGACGAAGTCTGAGAACATCTCCCCTGATGGAAAAGTGAAAATCACCACTGCTTATACTTTAAAAAGTGTAGAAAATGGAGTTGTAACCATCAGCATAAGTGGAGGAATACCAAAGCAAACCGATAAGCAATCTCAGAATGGGCTTACGCATTCTCTAAGCTCGGAGCTGCAGCAGTCGGGAACGATATCATTTGACCAGAAAACAGGCTGGATAAAGAACCAAACCATCAGTGTGAAATCTACTCAAACCGAGTCTATGACCGATGGTAAGCAAACCGAGTCTATGTCCTCAGTAACCAACTCTACCATCTCCGTTAATCCTTAGTTTAATAGGGATACGGCTCAACCAACAAAATAATTTGAAGATACAATGTGGCTTTTAAAACTCATCCTCTCCACGATTATTATATTCTTTGTGTGGAACATCCTCAAAAGGTTATTCTTTAATAGCTTTTATAATAAGTATCCGCACCAGAAGAAGTGGAATGAAGCTCCGCAAACCCAGAAAAAGAACAATCCAAAAAGTGAGAACCTTAACTGGGATGCCGAGACCGTAGATTACGAAGAGATAAAAGAGGAAAAGTGATTTCCTCTTTTTGTTATAGGACTTAATATTATCATTTAAAAAGAATTAATTATGCTTGGGAAGTACAAAAACCTCATATACATCATTGCCAGTCTTGTGGTATTTATCATCATTGCTTTTGTTTATGCTCATCCTGTGCTTACGGGCAAGGAGCTGTATCAGCCAGACATTGTGCAGTACAAAGGCGGAGCAAAAGAGCTCCTCGATTATAGAGCCAGCCAAGATGAAGAGACTTACTGGTCAGATGCTATGTTTGGCGGTATGCCTACCTACCAGATGGGGGCACAGTTCAGAGGAGATATTATTAAGAAGATAGATGGCTTGTTCAATATCTTCCCAAAGCCTGTTAATTACTTATTCCTCCTCTTTTCAGGCTTCTTTCTGCTCGGTATGGTATGCTTGAAGAACAACTGGAAATACGCTCTGCTGGGTGCTTTGTTCTTTGGGTTTTCTACCTATTTCTATATCATCATCGGGGCGGGGCATAATGGTAAGGTACATACCATTGCCTACTTCGCACCGCTTGTAGCGGGCATTCTCCTGATTTATATTCGGCAGAAATATGCGCTGGGCTTTATCATTACCTCCTTGTTTATGGGCTTGCAGATTGCTGCCAACCACCCGCAGATGACTTATTACCTCTTCCTGGCGCTCGCCTTCCTTTTCATCTCCGAGCTTATTAGAGTAGTGATGAAGAGAACCCACCTTAAGCACTTCCTTATCTCCACAGGATTGGTTGGTTTAGCTTGTGTTTTAGGGGTGGGGATGAATTCCCAAAGGATAATGGCAAATTCCGAATACATAAAGGAAACCGTAAGGGGGAAGCAGCTATTAAATAATGAAAAGCATACCGCCGAGAAATCGGGGATGGATAAAGAGAGCATCCTCGCGTGGTCCTATGGAAAGGCGGAGACTTTAAACCTCTTTATCCCAAGACTAATGGGAGGGGCGAGCAATGAACAAGGCGCAGAGGAGATTACCGAAGGGCTGAAAGGGCTATTAGAGCAAAATATTACCGATGAAGAGGACTATAACCGAACGATGAAGCAAATCTCCAAAGGTCTGGGGAGCATTACCTATTGGGGGGATCAGCCGATGACTTCTGGGCCTGCCTATCAAGGGGGGGTGGTTGTCTTTCTCGCGATACTCGGGTTCTTCTTCGCACCAAAGAAATACAGGTACTGGGTACTCGGAGCATCTGCACTGAGCATAATGCTGGCGTGGGGGGCAAACTTCCTCTTTCTCTCCGATTTCTTTATAGATTTCGTGCCGTTTTATAACAAGTTCAGGGCGCCATCATCCATCCTCGTGGTGGTAGAGCTCCTCTTCCCACTGATAGGGATAATCGGCCTGTATCAAATCCTCAATAGAAAGGATGAAACCTCAGCCGAAAGCCATTCATCAGCTATAAAAAAGCTACTCTACATCACGGCTTCTGTGGTGGGGGCTACCCTCATTCTCCTCCTCTTGGGGAAATCTATTCTCGGGTTCAGTACAGCGAATGAAAACGCCTATCTCCCACCCTATATAGTAGATTTCTTGGTAGATGCCCGATACAAAATGTTCAGGGAAGATGCCATAAAGGCGATAATCTTCGTACTCCTCACCGCTGGGGCGATTTACTTTGCATTAAAGAAGAAAATCAGTACGGATGTAGCCCTGCTCATCATCGGAGTGGTGAGTGTGTTTGACCTATGGACGGTCAATAGGCGATACCTCAACAGTGATAATTTCGTAGATAAAGTCTTTGCGCAGAACCCCTTCCAAACCGAAGTTACCGACCTGCTCATAGAGAAAGCAGGGGAAAACCCTAACCTCCAGTCTATGCTCCGTGCGGCGAATCTCAACAAGACTTTGGAGACGATTGCCGAGAAGGATAAGGGGCATTACAGGATTTTTAACCAAACGCTCGGTGCATTTAGCGAGACCAATACCTCTTACTTCAAGTCCTCCATTGGGGGCTACCACGCTGTAAAGCTCCGCCGCTATGATGACCTTATCAATGAATATTTCTACTCTGCGGATAGCCTTAGGCAGCAGCAAATCCCCGAAATCCTCAATATGCTCAATGTAAAATATATAGTCGGAGGTAGCCTTGCCGAGCCACAAGTGCAGATTAACCCGCTCTCCAACGGTAATGCGTGGTTTGTCTCCGATCTTAAGTTTGCAAAGACGCCTAATGAGGAGATTGACCTGATTGGGAAGACGATTACCAAGCGCCAGGCAATCATCTCCGAAGAAGATAAAAGCTACTTCAAAGGGAAGCCGCTGAAAGCCGATAGCACCGCAAGCATCGAGCTCATCAGCTATCAGCCGAATGCTATGGAGCTAAAAACCCAATCCCAAACCCCACAGCTGGCAGTCTTCTCCGAAGTGTATTACCCTCACGGCTGGACAATGCTCCTCGACGGGAAGGAAGTGCCCTACATAAAAGCGAACTACCTCCTCCGTGCGGTCTATGTACCCGCTGGCGAGCACAGCCTGAAAATGACCTTCGCACCCAAAGTAATAGAAACAGGGAAAACCCTCTCCCTAATCTCCTTTATCCTCTTTCTTGTGCTTTCTGCGGTGGCGATAGGCATAAGCCGCAGGCTTTAGGAAGTGAGTTTGTGGCAAATGCCCCACTGGCTACAGTGTGCCTACTCTGCTACAATTGCCTTTGCGGGTGGTTTTATATAAGCGTAGATAATGAAAATTCTTGTTTTTGATAATTATGATAGCTTTACCTATAATCTGGTTCAGATAATGGAGCAGATTACAGGAAATGGGGTTGATGTCTTTAAGAATGATGAAATCTCAATAGAAGATATCGGCAGGTATGATAAGATTGTTTTATCGCCTGGTCCTGGTGTTCCGAATGAGGCAGGAATTTTACTGGAGGTGATTAAAACTTACGCACCTATTAAGTCTATTTTGGGCGTTTGCCTTGGTCAGCAAGCCATTGCTGAGGCATTTGGAGGGAGTCTTATTCATCTTTCGGAGATTTATCACGGCGTAGCTACCCAGACTTATCAGATAGAGGAGGATTATATTTTTGATGGGCTTCCAAAGGTCTTGGAAGTGGGCAGGTATCATTCTTGGGCAGTAAATCCAGAGGGCTTTCCAGGAGAATTGGAAGTTACATCGGTAGATGATAAGGGAATTTTGATGTCTTTAAGGCATAAAGTTTATGATCTGCACGGGGTACAGTATCATCCTGAAAGCATTTTAACTCCGCGGGGAAGGGAAATCCTTTCAAATTTTTTGGTGAGATGAAAACTATAACTCCATTAGCCAAAGTCAATCCTTAAAAAGAAAAATTAACTTTTTTTTGTGTTAATATTCATCACTTATACAAGGGATTACAGGGTTATTTATACCACTGCTATTGGCAGTTTCTTTCATATTAGCATTAAATTTATTAGTTTTGCCTAACTTTTTAAATTTATAACAATGAAAAAAATACTTCTTTCCTGCTTATTGACACCTGCGGTGTTTTACAGTCAAGAGACAAAGACTGATAGCTTAAGTAAATCAAAATTTATAGATGAGGTCGTAATAACAGGTACGATGAAGTCTGTAAAAAGGTTGGATAGCCCTGTTCCCGTAGAGGTTTATCCAGCAGGATATCTCAGAAAGAACCCCACCCCCAGCTTGTTTGATGCCCTCCAGAATGTGAATGGCGTACATCCGAAACTCAACTGTGCGGTATGTAACACGGGGGATATCAGAATCAATGGTCTTGATGGTCCTAATACGATGGTACTTATCGATGGGATGCCTATCGTAAGCTCATTGGGGGCGGTGTATGGCTTTTCGGGGATACCGAGTGCGCTTATCGACAGGGTAGAAATCGTAAAAGGTCCTGCATCATCTCTTTACGGGAGTGAGGCTATGGGCGGGCTTATTAACATCATCACTAAAAGTCCTAAGAATGCGCCTACTGTATCTGCGGATTTCAGTACGACGACTTGGCTTGAGAATACTGCCGATCTTGGCGTTAAATTCAATATAGGCAAAAAGGTAGATGTACTTACGGGGATTAATTATTTCAATTTCCAGAACAGGGTAGATAAGAATAACGATAATTTTATGGATGTAACCCTCCAAGACCGAATCTCCGTATTCCAAAAGTGGAATATCCATAGGAAAGATAACCGCCTGTTTAGCATTGCGGGAAGGTATCTTTATGAAGACAGAGTGGGGGGAGAGATGAACTGGAAGAAAGAGCACCGCGGTGGGGATGAGGTCTATGCCGAAAGCATTTATACCAATAGAGCGGAGATTCTCGGTAACTACCAGCTCCCTTTGGAAGAGAAAATGTTCCTGATGTTCTCTTTTAGTAACCACGAGCAAAACAGTTTCTATGGCGACAGACCTTATATGGCTGATCAGAAGATCGGATTTGGGCAGCTCACTTGGGATAAGAAGCTTGGTGCTCACGATTTACTCTTTGGTGCTGCGCTTAGATATACTTATTATGATGCTACTGTGCAGGCTACGGATGTACATACGGGTGATCCCATTATCGTGAATGATCATCAGAAAATATGGCTTCCGGGCGTCTTCGTTCAGGATGAAATCAGCTTTAATGACAAGCATAAACTCCTACTTGGGCTGCGGTATGACCACAATAATGTGCACGGGAATATCCTCACCCCAAGGCTCGCCTACAAATGGAAGTTTGGGGAGACCAACCTCCTCCGTTTAAATGCTGGTACGGGCTATCGCGTGGCGAGTATCTTTACTGAAGAGCACGCCGCGATGACGGGCGGTAGAAGAGTAGTCTTCAAAAATGATATAAAACCAGAGAAATCTTACAGCGCAAACCTTAACTATAATAAAAAGATTTATTTTGATTCTGGTTCTATCCTTGGGCTCGATGCTACGGCATTTTATACCTTTATCAACAACAGTATCGTTCCTAAGTTTGATGCTTCAAACAACCTTCTCATCTATGATAATGAGAATACTACCTCCCTCAGCAAAGGGCTGTCCTTTAATGTAGATCTTGCGCTTGCTAATGGGCTTCGTATGAATCTTGGCGTTACTCAAATGGAGAATACCAAAACCGAAGACGATGTAACCACCCGAATAGAATTCTCGGAGAAGTTCTCTGGAACTTGGACGGTCTCTTACGAGATAAAGCCCATCCACCTCAATATCGCTTACACGGGTAATGTATACAGCCCGATGAAGCTCGCCCTTGCTGGTGATGATGACCCACGCCCGCAATACTCTCCTTGGTTTAGTCTTCAGAACATAATGTTTACTTACGAGGGCATTAAGAACTGGGAGATCTACGCAGGGGTAAAAAACTTGCTGGATTGGACGCCTGCTAAGAACCTTCCGTTCCTTATCTCCCGCGCAGAAGACCCGTTTGATAACCGAGGCGTACCTAACCCATATGGTTTAGAGTTTAGCCCTGACTATATCTATGCCCCCAATCAAGGTATCCGTGGTATGCTCGGGTTTAGGTTTAAGTTTTAGCAGAACTTATCAAGTAGGGATGAGGAGGTAATCTACATTCTCGTGTGGGAGTATCCCACATTCCCGTGTGAGAGACTCTCACATACTCGTGTGAGGGTCTCTCACACTCTCGTGTGGCGATACCTCACATTCCTTAGTCTTATTATTTTGTTTATTTTATTGGCTCGGTATTGATTGTATTGATTTTCACCGAGTCATTCGTTTTATATAAGTAGGTTAAAAGAAACTACGATGGGTCTAAAATCGCCCCTACCAAGTTAGGGAGAGTTTAGTTAATATAATTCTTCTACTCTTTTGAGATAAAAAAAACGAGCCGAAGCATTTGCTTCGGCTCGAGGGTTTAGATAAAGATATTTTTATAGATATGCTTCTATCGGGTTACAGGTGCAGATGAGATTTCTGTCGCCATAGGCATCATCCACACGAGATACGGAAGCGAAGACTTTGTTCTCCCTCACCCATTCGAGAGGGTAGGCTGCCTTTTCTCTGCTGTAAGGCTTGTCCCAGCGGTCGGAGATGACGATCTGCTCGGTATGAGGAGCATTTTTGAGGACATTATTCTCCTTATCGGCGGTGCCGTTGGCTATTTCATCAATCTCTTTCTTGATGTTGATAAGTGCTTCTGCAAATCGGTCGATTTCGGCTTTGCTTTCGGATTCGGTAGGCTCTATCATTAGGGTTCCTGCCACTGGGAAACTCACCGTAGGGGCGTGGAAACCGTAGTCCATTAGCCGTTTTGCTACATCGCCCACCTCTATTCCATAAGATTTGAACGGTCGGAAATCCACAATACACTCGTGTGCTACTCTGCCTTGCTCATTGGCATAGAGGATAGGGAAGTGCTCGGCGAGAACTTCTTTCAGGTAGTTGGCATTGAGTATTGCGTGTTCGGTAGCCTTTTTCAGCCCTGCTGTGCCCATCATTTTGATGTAAGCGTAGGTGATATTGAGCACGAGAGCGGAGCCATACGGTGCTGAAGAAATGGCACTGATGGCATTTGTGCCGCCCACTTTAAGATTAGGGTTTGATGGGAGGAATGGGACGAGGTGTTTTGCTACGCAGATAGGCCCCACGCCTGGTCCGCCACCACCGTGAGGTATTGCGAAGGTCTTGTGAAGGTTGAGGTGACAGACATCTGCCCCGATATATCCAGGACTTGTGTAGCCCACCTGTGCATTCATATTGGCACCGTCCATATAGACCTGTCCACCGAGCGAATGTATGAGGTTGATAATATCCTTTACATTAGAATCGAAGAAACCGTAGGTGGAAGGGTAGGTAATCATCACCGCAGAGAGGTGGTCTTTGTGCTCTTCTGCCTTTGCTTTGAGGTCTTCAAAGTCAATTTCTCCTCTTTCATTATTTTTTACTACGACGACTTTCATTCCTGCCATTATGGCGGAAGCAGGATTGGTTCCGTGCGCCGATTGTGGGATGAGAACGATATTTCTGTGCTCATTTCCTTGCGATTTATGGTATTCTCTGATGACCATTAGACCGGCATACTCGCCTTGTGCCCCAGAATTAGGCTGGAGAGAAGCACCAGCGAAGCCTGTAATTTCGGCGAGGTCTTTTTCCAACTCTTTAATGAGCTGTTGATAGCCTCCTGCCTGATCGGTAGGGACAAATGGGTGGATGTTTCCCCATTCGGACCACGAAAGAGGGAGCATTTCGGTAGCGGCATTGAGCTTCATTGTGCACGAGCCGAGGGAAATCATAGAATGTACAAGCGAGATGTCTTTCCGCTCTAATTTTTTGATGTATCTCATCAGCTCGGTTTCTGTATGGTACTTGTTGAACACCTCCTGAGTGAGGATTTCATCATTCCTTAATAGATCGGATGGGATGTTGCTCTCATTTTCTTTTAGTGCTAATTTAAACGCCTGTTTGTTGAGGTGGCTGGCCAGTACATTGAGCAGTTTTTGCATCTTATCCAAAGTGGAGGTTTCATCTAATGCAATGCTCACCACCCCTTCGGAGAAGAAGTTGAGGTTGATTTTCTGGTCTTTTAATGTTTGTTGCAGGCTGAATTTATCCTCTTCGGCTATTTTGATTTTTACGGTATCAAAAGTTGGCTCATCTACCACATTATAGCCTATGGTTTTTAGAGCATCGGCAAGCGTTCTGGTTTTATAATGAATTTGGTCAGCGATGAATCTTAATCCATCAGCACCGTGATAAACCACATACATACCTGCCATTACGGCGAGGAGTACCTGCGCTGTACAGATGTTGGAAGTAGCTTTCTCTCTCTTGATGTGCTGCTCACGAGTTTGTAGTGCCATCCGAAGAGCCCTGCCACCGTAAGCATCTTGAGATATTCCGATGATTCTTCCAGGAATTTCTCTTTTATAATCTTCCTTGCAAGCGAAGTAAGCAGCGTGCGGACCTCCATATCCCATAGGAATCCCGAATCTTTGGGTGGTACCCACCGCACAGTCTGCCCCCATAGAAGCAGGGGATTTGAGTTTTACAAGGGAGAGGATATCACAAGCCATTGCCACCTGCAAATCGAGGGTTTTGAGCTTGGAAATAATCTCTGAATAATCAGCAACCACTCCATTCTTGCCTGGATTTTGGAACAGTGCACCGAAGTAGCTTTCATCAAATGTGTGCGTATGGTGGTCTCCTGTAATAATCTCTACTCCCAAGCCCTCGGCTTTGGTTTTGAGCACGGCAAGTGTCTGAGGATATACCCATTCGGAAACAAAGAATTTATTAGCATTGTTCTTCTTTTGCTCTCGGGTTCTACTACCGAGGAACATGTGCATAGCTTCGGCAGCAGCTGTACCTTCGTCTAATAAAGAAGCATTTGCCAGCGGGAAGCCCGTAAGGTCGGCTACCGCAGTTTGGAAATTGAGCAATGCCTCTAATCTCCCTTGTGCTATCTCTGCCTGATAAGGGGTATAAGCCGTGTACCAGCCAGGGTTTTCAAGGATATTCCTCTGTATAGCCGATGGCAATATAGCACCGTAATACCCATAGCCGATATAAGTATCATAGCTTTGGTTTTTAGAGGCTAAATCTTTGGAGTGGAGGAGCATTTCATACTCTGAAAGCGGAGTACTAAGCTCCAAATCTTTCTGTAAGCGAATAGCTGAGGGGATGGTTTGAGAAAGGAGTTCTTCGGTATCCTTTACACCGATTTTGTTGAGCATCTCTCTTTTGTCCTGTTCATTCAAAGAGATGTGACGGTTTACAAATTCTGTTGTATTCATAAAATAATTAGATTTATTTCTTTATTTTTTCTGGTGCGTAAAAATAGGTGTTTTTACTGGAATATGGAAGAGAGAGAAATAATGTGGATATACTTGCTTTTGGGAAATAGTATCTAGCTGTTTGCTATTGAAAAGATGTAGCATAGTGTGTATGATGTTGTGCTCATCAAAGAGGATTTCTCCAAAGGCTATGTATTCTGTGTGTTGGGAGACTTTACCATCTTGTCCAGTAATGTAAGAGCTACTTCCTAAGGGTTTTCTATATCAAATAAAATATCTTTTAGTTTTGGGTAATAAATAACAACATTTGGTTCTTCTCTACCATACATAAATTCTATTTGTTTCAATAAGATTTCTTTTAGTATGGGGTATTTTTCTGGTGCTACCGTTTTTACAAAGTTTTAAGTATTCGAATACCCAGTCAGCACCTACTCCCTCTAATTTTTTTGTGTTCTCTAAAATAGGAACTATTTCATACTGATACATATCCTGTAATGTTTGGTATTTATTGAAGAAATTTTGAGAGCGTACTTTTATATCATTGGCTAATTTTTCTAAATCTTTCTCAAAATTTTCTCCATCATATTTGAAATAATAATAAGATTTATTTAAATCTGTATGCAGTGGCTCTGAATCACAAACACTATAAGTATCTCTTTGATCAGTTAAAGTTCTAAAGCTATGCTTCTCAAACCATTGGTGTAAAATGTTAAATCTACGAAGATACATTGGATAAATGGCTTTTGCTATACAATCTCGTTTCAGGTCATAGGAATCATGATGCTGTAACTCTATTGCTTTAAATCCTAATCTATCTTTTTTAATGAAAGTGTAATCTCTCTTCCTAAACTTAAACTCCTCGAAATAGGGATCTTGTTGTAATCCTTCAATAATTTTTGTAATTAATGTCTTAGTCATATTTATTTACTCTTTTATATTCTTTTACCTTTATTTGCTGACCTCTATTTATTCCTGTTTTTGAGTCATTAGTTCTTACCTCAAATATACCATTACCTTTTTCAACATGTTTTTTAGCTGCATTTTGCCCTCTTGATAATCGGGTACTCGCAGAGCGTTTTGTTTCTATTATTGTATATGTTCCATCATTATTGCTAATAAGTTGGTCAGTATCTGTTCTGTTGCCTTTTACATTCCCTTTTCCATTCTGTGGAACTAATCTAACTTTACCTATTACTTTTTTTTCTTTTGCTATATCTTTTTCCCTAAATGATTACTATTATATCCTCCATAATAATCAGATTTTATCTCAATTGCATTTTCACCTATTTGGAACATTGCCCATTCCATTGTAGATGGGTTTGTTTTTGCAAATTCTATTTCTCTTTTCCCTCTACTATATCCTCCATTTGTAATAGCATCTAAGAATATAGGGTTGTTTACAAACTCTTTTATATCCTCCCAGTACTTACTCCATTCAACCTGCTTCCCATTAGGGTCTATATACAATATTGGGTTTTGATAAGTATAACCATAAGTATTGAGGTTCATAGGGTTGAATACACCACTGTTGTGCTGCCCGTCTATATAGTGCTCGTGCTCAAAGGTAGGATTATAACCACTGAGTGGGTCAGTGTTTAGCCAGAGACTTGTTTTCATATCTAAGTAGCGAGCACCGAAATAGGTGAGGTTGGTTTCTTGGTCTAGCTCTTTGCCGTTGAAAAGATACGGCATAGAGTGCTCGGTATTGTGTTCATCAAAGAGGATTTCTCCGAAGGCTATGTACTCTGTATGCTGACTAACCTTTCCGTCTTGCCCTGTGATATAACTACTACTACCGAGGTGGTCTGGGTGGTAAAAGAAGATATTTTTTTCACGGATACCATTAGGAATAAAGCCAAAGCCACCTTGTGCGGTATCTGGGGAGATAGGTTCGCCGAACGGTATGTGTTTCTTTATAGTGGTTTCTGTCATAATGGCAGTTGAATTTTTTTAGTGGGTTTCTCCTATGTAGCTCCTACATCGCTCCTACCTTCCTCCTACCTCTTGCTTTATAAAACTTCTTGTTTTTGTGACATAATGGCAGGGATATCGTAGGTTCTTAGTATTTTAAAGAGTGCTGGTCTTGGTTGGGAAAGAGGTAGAAGAAGATTAAAATATAAGAATCAAAAAACCACTCTTTTTAGTTTCGTTGACCAAAATAAAAATAGGATAGAAAAAAGCTATAATTTTGTAGAATTTTGATTATTTATACATTCTTTCAAATTCGTTTTTTAATAGTCTACCTTGTTTTTTATCAAGAGAATTGATTTTCTTGTAAATCGTTTTAAACTTTTCTTTATTCTGTAAATCATATTTTCCCGAACCATCAAAAACAAAATACCAAAAACTTGCTACCTCCTTATCGGGTTTAGTTGTCAGAATTTCTAAAAAAATATTTGGTTTGTGGATTATCAACTCAGATAAATTTGATTGAAAAAGCCCAATTCCATCAGCTCTCCAAACACCACCGTTTACAATTTTATAGACTTTTTCTGCAAAGAATTCAGAGCTTAATTTTTCTTCATATTCAAACAAATAATTGATGTGAACTTCATAAAAATCATATAAAGGTTTTTTTCCTGTATCATCATCAAAACCGTAAAAATCTACAAGTTCGCTGTATGTATCGGGAAATAGTTTAAAAAATGTTGTATAGTCATTCTGCTCAAAGGCTCGCTTAAGTTTCTCCATCCTTGTATCAGCAATATTATTTTTTTGTGTAACATTATTATTTTCTTCCTTTTTTTTATTTACATTACAAGAAAAAAATAAACAGGAAATTGCCAAAAATAAAAATATCTTTCTCATTTTTTTTCAGGTATTTTGTTGTTAATGATTGTCTTAATATTACTTGCTCCTTTGCTTTTAATGAAAGTTCTTAATTCTTGCATTTTGGGTTTGCTACCTCCTATAACTCCATTTCCTTTAGTAGTGCCTGGCATATTGCAACCTTCTGTATTAGAGCCGTTATTCCCTGCATGATACAGAATTAGCCTATTTTTTGAAACATCTTTATTCTTCTTCATAAAATGAAAATAAAAGAAAATCATGGTATTTATACTCATCTTTTTTAAGATCCTTAACCAAGAACCATTTGCTTTGATCAAAAATAATATCAGGAGATCTAGATATACTATTTGTCTCTATATCATCTAATAATTCTAAATCGAGGTCTGTTGGTAATGTATTGTAGAAAGCTGTAATTTGCGCAGTTTTTTTATCTAAATTTATATCTAAGTATAGTCTGCTCAGGTTTTTTGTTATATAACCAGCAACAAAACAAATTGCATTTAAATACACCTCATACTTTTTTTCTTTATTACTTTTCTCCATTTTTCTATTTAAATTTGGTTGATTTTGGATGAATTAGTACAACTGTAGAACCATTGTTACCTCCTCTTTTAATCATAAATTTATTAGTGGGAATATCCACTCCATTATTATTGTAATATCCAGTAACACCTTTATACTCAATATATACTCTGTTTTGAGAGAAATTAGTTGATAATATTTTAGCTTTTCCCTTATTAGCTGCATTTAATACTACTGTAGCATCATCTAGTGAATTTAAATAACTATTATTTCCAATTCTTGAGCCTCCTAAAGTATGTTCTGATAATTGTTTTTGTATTCTAAGTCTATTAGAAATTGGTAAATTTGATGATCTACTCGCAATAGATGCACTAGTAAATCCAGCTAAAACAGCACCACAATTACAACTTAATTCTTGTAGAGCAGCTATATTATTTCTTATTTCATTTAAAGTAGGAGGAGTTTTTCCTATTTTATAAGTTTTTCCGTTATAATAGGAAGTTTCATTAAATTGTAAGTGATGAGTTTCATTGAAATAATTCCAATTAATAGCATTTGCATATATTGCCATTTGTTTATGAGATGTAAATACCATTTCATCAAACCCTACAGAAAGGATATAAAAATTTATAGCAGTAGGATTAGGTAAACTTACTGTTCCAAAAAAGGTATTTAAATTCCAAGAATCAGGAGATGTTTTTTTTATGAATCTTAGTTTTCCTCCTTGTAAAATATTATAATAATTCCACTTGGGAGGTTCCTCTCCCTCCATTCCCGTAGGGTCAATAAGCATTACGGGATTGTTATTGGCATAGGCATAAGGTTGCATAGTTTTCTCTACTAATGGATCTACATTTACAAATATACTTACTTTTGGATCATAGTACCTTGCACCGTAGTAGTATAGTCCTGTTTCGCTGTCTAACTCTTTGCCATTGAAAAGGTATGGCATGGTCTTGCTCGTGCTGTGTTCCTCAAAGAGCACCTCTCCAAACGCTATATACTCCGTATGCTGGGTTTACATTTTTCTTAAAGAACTGCTATTCTTTTGAGGATTTGATAATTTGCCATCTGCTTTCTTCCTTCGGTGTCCCTTCGGTAATCCTTCGGTAATCCTTCGGTGAAGGTTCGGTGTCCTCTCGTTTATGGCTTTTTAATTATTTTATGGTTTTATTGTGAATTTTCAATAATCAAAACAACACATCTGGAATATTATTTATTTGTTTTTATGTATAACCAATTTGAAAAGTTACGGTCAAAAACATCAGGTTCTTTAAATAATAGTGTAGAACCCTTTAATTTTCCTACTATATAATTATTATCAAACTCAAATTTAATAATTATTGAGTCTTTTTCTTCAGAATGAATATACCAATGTCCTTTTAATGAATCTCCATTTAATTTTTTGAGTTTATAAACATCATCCTCTCGTAATTCTAAGTAATAATATATTTCCTTATTTGATAACTCCCATGGTACTTTATCAACTTCATATAAACCAACAATATCTTCTTTGTGCTTCTTATTACATCCAATTATCAGGGAAATAATCACCATTAGTAACACATAATTTTTCATGTTCTATTTATTATCTCTTACTTCTGTTAAAACATATCTTGCAGGTAAACCTTTGTCATTTCCTAATTGTACATTCTTATTTTGATTATAAGGAATATTTCCATCTGCACCATCAGAAAAATAATATGTGCCAGTTTTTGTTTTATGCAACCTAAATCTATTTAATTTTATATCCGTGCCTACACTTTGTTTAGTTTGTTCTGTATGTCCTTCACCAGTATAATTATCATAATATGAAAAGTAAGTTCCCTTATCATCTTTACCCATTCCTACAATGGTAACATAGTGATTAGTAGCACTATTAGGATTACCTGTTTCTTTATCAGGATTATACATTACTCCTGCCATCACAGCTCTTCCTTTTTTCAGATTATTGATAATAGTATTAATTCCTTTTTGTAAATCAAGTTTTGATTTATCTCCTCCTTTTTTAATATACATATCTATTCTATTTTTTGCTCCTACTGCTGTATAATCACCACCTTGCTTTACCTGTAATCTGCTATAATCAGCACATTCTCCTGTTCTACATGTAGTTTGTCTATATGGTCCTTGGCTCCAAGAAAAACTCCAAGATCTTTCTTCAATGGTTTTTGACATATAAGGTATCCATTTTTTACCTTGTAGTACATTTTTTACATTTGTAACTCCACTTAAATTAGGTGGGTCTTCTCCACTTCTTCCATCAGGGTCCACCAACATTATCGGGTTATTATTCGTATATGCGTACGGTGTCATAGTCTTCTCTGCCAGCGGATCCACATTCAAGAAAATGCTCACTCTCGGATCGTAGTATCTCGCTCCATAGTAATACAATTCTGTTTCGCTGTCTAGTTCTTTGCCATTAAAGAGGTATGGCATAGTGTGCTCGGTGTTGTGCTCATCAAAGAGGATTTCTCCGAAGGCTATGTATTCTGTATGTTGGGAGACTTTGCCGTCTTGCCCTGTGATATAACTACTACTACCGAGGTGGTCAGGGTGGTAGAAGAAGATGTTTTTTTCTCTAATTCCATTAGGGATGAAGCCAAAGCCACCTTGTGCGGTTTCAGGTTTTATAGGTTCGCCGAACGGTATGTATTTCTTTATAGTGGTTTCTGTCATAATGGCAGTTGATTCTTTTAGGGAGTTTCTCCTATGTAGGTCTTACATCGCTCTTACCTTCCTCTTACCTCTTGCTTTATAAAATTTCTTGTTTTTGTGACATAATGGCAGGGGGTATTGTAGATTCTTAGTATTTTAAAGAATGCTGGTCTTGGGAAAGAAGTTAGAAAATATTTATTATTGTATTTCATTAGGATTATTATTTTCCCATAATGCTATCAAAGAAATGATTTTATAATTAGAAGATTTTCTTAGAATTATGTTAGTATTTCTATTTTTTATTTGCCAATTCTCAACACGATTAACGAAAGGTATATTATTATATTCTTTTTCTCTATGTTTTAATAAGGTTATATATTCTGCTTTTATTAAAGAACTATCTTTAAATTGTTGAATACTCTCCATTTTTAAATCTAATGTATCATTATCTACCAACATATAGAAACCATCTAAATCTTTGGAAGTTAAATTAATATTATTTTTGTATTTCAGAGTAGTGATTACGGTTATTTTGAATGTCTTATCACTGATTTTTGTAGAGTCATATAATATTTCTTGTCTATCTATTAATATTTCTTTTTTATGGCTTGTACAGCTTAATATTGATAAAACTACAGCTGTAAATAATATTTTGTACATAGTTAGTTTTTATTTGATTTATAATATCTTAATGCTCTTTAAATTCTAGTGCTGTATGTTTATAGAGAGGTTGTTGTTTTTGATTTTTTTTATAAAATCAATCGAATATATATTTTGAGAAAATAGGATTTATAGTTGTTTCATATTTTTTATCCACAATGACAATTTTAGGGAATTCAATGGTTATCAAGTGGCATAAATTCTTATCTCTACATTTTTTTTGAATATTTATAAAATCTCCTCTTTTAGTAAAAATTATTTTATTATTAGGCTTAGCTTTAGGTCTAAAAAATATAGATATATTGATGAATTTTTCATCAGAGATAATCTGTTCCAAGTTGATTTTAAGCTTTTCATTTTGGATTTTTATATTGATGTTTAGGCATCTATTATCTACTTTGAATAAGTTAGGTTCAACTTGCTCACTTTCTTCAGTACAACAAAAGACTTGAATATTGTTATCCTGAGGGATGATATTGTTTATTTGGTTGATATATAAATATCTATAATCTGTTTGTGCATAACAAAAAAAAGAGTATAATAGAATTATAGAAGCAATAATTTGTTTAGTCATAAATATTAGGTTTAATTATGTTCAGGGTCTGAAGATGATCTTTGAGGAATATTGAGAATCTCTCTTACAGTATTTTCTTCTTTAATAACATTTTTTTGATTTCTTCCCTCATAAATAGTATGAGCAATTTCATGAATCAGTGTTGCTTCAGCACTTTTAGGTGCAGTCATAACTTTCTTATTTTGAAATATCACTTCGTGAGCTTTACCACACTTAGTGCCATCTGGGCAACTTTGGGCACCAGTTACAAGGTTTCCATTTGTATCTTGATATATATATGTTTCATTATATAGAGGAATATCTGTAAGATTTTGAGGATCCATTAGAATAGAGGCTTTTACTATCTTATGATTTTCATTCGTATATATTAGTGAAATGGCGCCTCCCTCTGTTGCAACAGCATTTGATTTTTTTTCAATTAATTGATTTTCATCATTTGTAAAATTACTTAGTTTTATATTTATATCATAATCTATATCAATAGCCTTTTTCATAAGTTTTAATGATTTAATTTGCTTTCTATTCATATCTTTTGTATTACCTACAAATTCAAGTATCCCTTTTTCATTAAATGAGAAATTATCCTTTCCGTAAATTCTATTTAAATATGATATTACTTTAGTTCTATCTGCTTGTTGAGGGACAATAATTCTTCTCCCATCAGGGTCTATGTATTTTATAGGATTATTAGCTACATAGGCATAAGGAGAGATATTAGGATATTTTTCTGCTAATGGATCTACATTGAGCCATAAGGAGGTTTTACTATCCAAATACCTTGCGCCGTAGTAGTAAAGCCCTGTTTCTTGATCTAATTCTTTGCCATTGAAAAGGTACGGCTTTAAAGATCTTTTTCTCTGTTTTATATTTATTATGTTTATCAGATAGTTATATCTTATTCATAATAAAAACAGCACTTCTGGATCATTACCACTTCTATTCTTACTTTTTAGGTAATGATTTTTTCCATCCCAGCAATTTTTTTGAGAGAATGGGGATTCTTTGTTACTGGTTACTACAAATAGAAATAATATAACAAATAGTATTGTTTTGGGTAGGAAAATATATTACATTTCCTATAATATTTTCTTTTAAAAATTTATGTCCTTCATAAGAAGAAGCTATTTTATATAACTCTTTACTGTCTTCTATAAAATATTCTTTAATATAATTAGGATACCAATCTCTACAGTAATCTTTATTCACAACTAAAGGAAAATTATATTTTTCATTAGCTAATTCAATTATTTTTATATAATCCTGTTCTGAAAACTCTAATATTGCATATATCTCAGTAATTTCATTACAATCTTGTGCTCCATCTCGGAGCTTCTTAATAGATATTTCATATTTAGCATTTTGGATAGGAACAGGTAAATCTATATATTTTTGTAATTGTCTTATATTTGTGTAAATATTACTTTCAAATTGATTTGATTCAAAACAAGACATACATATTAATAATAGGAGTATCTTTTTCATTTTTTATTCTTTTTCTTTACTTACTTTCCATTCAATAGTTTTTATCTTTGCTTCTCCTTTCTGCACCACGAAATAAGGATTCACATAGGCGGTATAGTCGTCCATGTGGGTGATGACTGCCTCATTTTTATATTTTTTTCTCTGTATCTTATTCATAATAAAAACAACACTTCTGGAACATTACATTCCTTTTACTTTTGAAACATTACTACATTCTTATTATTATCATACACAATAATTTCTATATTTTCTTTTTCTTTAAGAATTTCTTCTATAAATTCTTTTACTTCATCAATACTTGAAAAAATTCTATAAATTGCTTGATTATCATCTATGTATATATTAAAATCAACATCTAATATGATACCTGTATTACTATCTGCTATTAAAATTGCATACTCTGATTCTTTTATTTTAGGAAAGTTCATTTTATTTATCTATTTTTATTTCTTTAACATTAGCATTAGTTATGTTTCCTTTCACTAAAATTTCTGCTTCACTTATTACTTTTCCTGGTGATTGCATTAAATTAGTTTTTTTCTTATTAGGACTTTTAACTAATTTACTTTTTAAAATATCTGCCGTTAAAATAACTCCTTTTCCACTTGGTCTTAATGCAAAGTTTGTAGCAACTTCTATATCTGTTGTCCAAGAAGTAAATATACTTTCTGTATTTCCTAAATTATGTTCCAATGCAGAAGCATTGCCTCCTCTTGGAGAAACATTCCCTTTTTTAGCAGCAGTATATGCAGGACTTGTATTATTAACACCTCTATATAACTTAACTCTTTCTGCATTATTATTTTTCATTATTCCCCCAACACCATAACCACCTAGGAATTCAGATTTTATTTCTCTTGCATTTTCTCCTGCTTGGAATGCCGCCCATTCCATTGTAGAAGGATTGGTTTTTGCATATTCTATTTCTCTTAATCCTCTACTATATCCCCCATCTGTTAATGCATCCAGAACTAGGGGATTTGATACAAAATTTTTTACTCCTTGTTTAACACTTTCCCATGCCTTTTTCCATTCTACCTGCTTCCCATTTGGGTCTATATATTTTATCGGATTCTGGTAAGTATAGGAATATGTTGCCATATTCATTGGGTTGTAGATACCTCCATTATGTTGTCCATCAATATAATGCTCTGTTTCCTGGATTGGGTTATAACCGCTGAGCGGGTCAGTATTGAGCCAAAGGCTGGTTTTCATATCCAGATACCTTGCCCCAAAATAGGTGAGGTTGGTTTCTTGGTCTAGTTCTTTGCCATTGAAAAGGTATGGCATGGTCTTGCTCGTGCTGTGTTCCTCAAAGAGCACCTCTCCAAACGCTATATACTCCGTATGCTGGGTTTATATTTTTCTTAAAGATCTGCTTCTCTTTTTATGGATTTGATAATTTACATTCTACTCTCTCCCTTCGGTGTTCCTTCGGAGATCCTTCGGTGAAGGTTCGGTGTCCTCTCGTTTATGGCTTTTTAATTATTTTATGGTTTTATTGTGAATTTTCAATAATTAAAATAACTCATCTGGGACATTACCATATTACCTTAACATACTACAAACGAAAAGTCTAATTCTATTTCTTTCATTTCTTTTATTAAATATATAATATATGAAGGCAGTCTAAAACCTCCATGATCATAAGATGATATAATAGAACAATATATATTTCCTTTTTTAATATTAAATTTTTTACATAATTTAATAATTGTGTAAACATCTTCTTTCCGATTAATATCTATAATAATGTTTCTATACTCTTCATTAATCTCAAAGTCTAAGTCTAAACTCACAATAAAATGTTGTATCTCAATAAACTGGTCGAAATCGATATTTAACATTCTAAAAACACAATTTATCTCATCAATACCATTTTCTCTTTGTATATCCATAGTAAAATTATTTTTCGCTATATTTCTTCGCTATATCTTCTAATTCTCTCCAACTATAATTATCTGCGCCTCCTCTTCCTTCATTCTTTTTTAATTTTTCTATATATTTACCAAATTCTTTTCTATTTATTTTATATTTTCTAGCAACATCATCTATTTGTTTATTAGCTTGTGTGTTAGTCCCCATTTTATCACCTGATTTTGATTTCTTAGAACCAATACCTCCTCCTTTTTGGGAGTTAGCTTCATATAAATCTATTCCTAAATTGCCCAGCTCAACTATTGATTGAGCTAAATCTACAGATCCTGTAAGTGCTACACCCCCTCCATATGCTGCAGTTCCACCACCGACAATAACACCTACACCTGCTGTTTCTGCTCCTGTTGCCAGCGCTACACTACCACCTGTAGAGGCTATTTCTCCACCTTTTAAAATCATTGCTATATCTGCAATTGCTCTACCAGCATAATATGAAATTAAATATTCTTTGGTCATCCCTTTGGGTGGTTCAGTTAAATTAAATAGATCTCCTAGTCCCAGAGAAAATGCAGATGCAACGGCATGAGAAGCTCCTAATCCAGCAGCAGAAGAATGAGTGATTAGTTTTTCTGCTTTTTGTTTGATTGCAAAATAATTTTGCTTCCCATTAGGATCTATGTATATTATAGGATTATTGTAAGTATATCCATAGGTATTATGGTTCATTGGATTAAACACCCCATTATTATGCTGTCCGTCTATATAGTGCTCAGTCTCTTGTATAGGATTATAACCACTGAGTGGGTCAGTGTTTAGCCAGAGGCTTGTTTTCATATCTAAGTAGCGAGCTCCGAAATAGGTAAGATTGGTCTCACTGTCCAGCTCCTTCCCATTAAACAAATACGGCATGGTCTTGCTCGTGCTGTGTTCCTCAAACAACACCTCTCCAAACGCTATGTATTCCGTGTGCTGGGTTATTCTTCTTTTTTTAAAGAACTTTTTCTCTGTATCTTAATTTATAATTAAAATAACATATCTGGGATATTACCTTTTTTTTCTTTTTGTTGATTTTTCTACATATTGTTTTAGTTCTTCTTCAGGAAAGTCTGATGTCCAATAGGCTTGTAATTCGCCACTATCTAATTTTTCCCAACAAAAATAACAATCATATGTTAATGCTTGTGGAGGAAACAGTAGGCTACATTCTAAAAAATAGAACATTCTACCTTCAAATTCTTGTTGTATGATTTCTTTTCCTCCTTCTATTAACACTACAAAGGATTCTTCTTCAAAAAAATGTTCTTTCCCTGCTCTTAGATCAAACTGATATACTAAATCATCTACTATTTTATAGATCTTGTCATTCTCCAATCCATAGACATCAAAAAACACAAAACCTTTATAATTTACTTTAATTGTCGTGTCAGCTTCCTTATCATTGCTGATAAATATGAAGCCTTTATTGTTTATCTTTTTCATAATATTTTTTAATCATCTCATAAAGTTTCTATTGTTTGTTGTTCGGCTGTTTGTGGCATCATAAAGGGAGTAATTGTAAATATAGGAGGAGATAGCCTATTAATAAATATTTCTAACCCTTTTAATAGAATAGCACCAACTCCAACTGCTGCACCAGCTTTTACTACATTACTATTTATATTAGGCATTCTAATTCCATTTGGCATAGGAACTGGTATATTTATAGGTGTTTTTTGTGGTTCTTTATTTAACGATTGATTATAATATATAATTCTTGTCTTTGGATCAGGAATATAATATTTAAAATTATATTTTCCATTTGATAGTGCCAAATTTCCTTCAAAAGGTTTTGGGGTTCCCTCTGCTGTGGTTCCTGCAGCCCATATTAATCCTCCCTCTCTTCTTGCGTTTAACTCTCCAACATAATGGTTTACTTGTAAAATACTATTCATTGAAGTTGCTAATGGTAATTGTTGTGAAAAAGGTTTTAACTCCCATACTGCTCCCATTCCTGATATATTATTTTTTCCACCATAATATAATAAATCTGGTCTAAAATTATCAAACATATAACTTTCCGCAACCCAATTACCCGAATTACCACTGATACCTCTCATATAGTTAGCAAATGTTTCATGAGCTTGTATTCCTATTATATTAGGTGCTTCAAGTTGCTTTCCATTTGGGTCTATATATTTTATCGGATTTTGGTAAGTGTAGGAATATGTTGCCATATTCATTGGGTTGTAGATACCTCCATTATGCTGACCGTCTATATAGTGTTCGTGTTCAAAGGTAGGATTATAGCCACTGAGCGGGTCAGTATTTAGCCACAGGCTAGTTTTCATATCCAGATACCTTGCCCCAAAATAGGTTAGGTTGGTTTCTTGGTCTAGTTCTTTGCCGTTGAAAAGGTACGGCATAGTGTGTTCAGTGTTGTGCTCGTCAAAGAGGATTTCTCCGAAGGCAATGTATTCTGTGTGTTGGCTAACCTTTCCGTCCTGTCCTGTAATATAGCTACTACTTCCTAAATGGTCAGGATGATAGAAGAAGATGTTTTTTTCACGGATGCCGTTGGGAATAAAGCCAAAGCCACCTTGTGCGGTATCTGGGGAGATAGGTTCGCCGAACTGTATAGGAGGGCCAGGGACATCTCCAGGAGGGTTGAACTTAGGAGGTCGAGGCCAACCTTCCGGAGGGGTTTGATTTTGGTTTATCTCTTGCCAATTTATTACCATAAAACCACCCAATAGATAATAATATTTTCATCTTCATTAAAAGCTACTCCTTTTGAATAGCCGTGATTTATAAATGCAGGCATGTAGGATATATCTTGTCTTATTTTATCAGAGTAAATAGTTTCTGTATTAGAATCAAGAATAATATATTTAAAATTAGAACTAAGGTTGTTTTTTATTTTACTATCTTTACCATAGATAGCACCCCAGAAATTAGGAATTATTTTGTAGTTTTTATTCCTACAATTTTCGGAATATGTAGTGTGATAATTATTATTTTGTGGGTCATCATCTATAAAAGGAAAATTATCTTCTTTTATAAAATCATTAACAGCTACTATACAAGGGTCTGTAATTTTATATAAATTATACTTATTTTCTTTTTTTATACGCTCTATTTCCTCTTTGGCATTAGTAATGGTTATATTTAAACTTTCAGTGTTAAAATATGCACTGGTATCTACAGATACTGAATATTTACTTAATAAATTTTTCTTTATGGGGAAATGGGATACGAGTTTTTTATTTTTATTTTGAAAATATAAAAGAGATTCATTGTAGTTTTGGTTTGTAATTTTCTTATTACAAGAAATTATCATAATTAGTAGTAATATGTAAGTTATATATTGTTTCATGATCTATTTCTTCTTTATTGTTTTTTCTATGAATGTAGAAAGAATATCTACGGCTATATTTTCCATTGCATTACTAGTCGGAGAGGGCATAGCTTTCTGTCTTGGAAGAGTATTATATCCACGAGTTTCTACATATTTATTAACTTTGATTGATATACCAGATATATGATCTGTCATTGTTCTTGGTTGATTTATGGATTCTATAAGTGTGATTTTATCTTTAGTATTTTTGTCTCTTACAAAGACTTCGGATTTTTTGATATCTCTACTACTATATTCTAAAGTTATAGGATGGGAAATTTCTTCTTTAAAAGTATCAGTGTAGAATGTTTCTTCTACATAATCTCTAATGGCTAATTCTTTTTTATTATGTATTATAGAATAATTTCCAACAGGTCCTTTCTTTTCTGTTGGCGTATAGAAACCTTTAAAATATGTTCGTCCATCTTTCCCTTTTTGATAGTGTTCATACTGATTTTTTGATAGATTCCAAAAATAATTCCCTGTATTATCACTAAAAAAATCAATTCCCTTAATAGGAGGTTCCTTTCCCTCCATCCCTGTAGGGTCAATAAACCTCACAGGGTTGTTATTGGCATAGGCATAAGGTTGCATAGTTTTTTCTACTAATGGATCCACATTTACAAATATACTTACTTTAGGGTCATAGTACCTTGCGCCGTAGTAGTATAGTCCAGTTTCGCTGTCTAGTTCTTTGCCATTAAAGAGGTATGGCATAGTGTGCTCGCTAGAATGTTCATCAAAGAGGATTTCTCCAAAGGCTATGTATTCTGTGTGTTGGGAGACTTTTCCATCATTACCAGTAATGTAAGAGCTACTTCCTAAGTGGTCGGGGTGGTAGAAGAAGATGTTTTTTTCACGGATGCCATTAGGGATGAAGCCAAAGCCACCTTGTGCGGCATCTGGGGAGATAGGTTCGCCGAACTGTACAGGAGGGCCGGGTACATCGCCAGGAGGGTTGAATTTAGGAGGTCTTGGCCATCCTTCTGGTGGTTCTTGGTTTTGGGAGATCTCTTTCCAATCGATGGAAGGGTAGGGCTGTCCAGTATATTCGGGAGTGGCGTAGATTCCGTGCTGGGTAGGCGGACCAGGGGGTATGCCAAGGCTTTGGATGTATTTATCGCGTGCCTGCTGCATAAGAGCCGACTGGCGAATGAAGTTGATACCCCCAGCATTGATTTGTGCAGGTTGGGTAAAGGTGCCTTCACCAAGTTTTGAGACAATTCTGCTGGTTCCCTCGAAATAATGTTTGGTAAACCGCCCTTTATTCACCACAAAGTAGGGGCTGATGTATGCGGTGTAGTTATCGGTATGATTGATGATAGCTGAGGTTTGCCCATTGATAACGACTTTGCTGGACTCGCCGCTGCTTTTCAGAGCTCGTTCTCCTTTGTGGTCGTAGGTGTAGAAGTGCAGTCGCCCATTATCATTAATCCCGAGTAGTCTGTTTTCCTCATCCCAAGTCATAGATCGGAAGGACTTAAACTCGTCGTAGTAAGTAGGGTTACCATTTCCATCGTAGGAGTAGGAGCGGGGTTTAGGTTTGCCCATCTCCATGATTTCACTTGGGGCGTGAGGGTGGGAAGGGTTGTTGTAGCTTCTTTTATTTGGGCGTGCCCCTCGCCAAGGCTGTTCCTGCTTCATCGGGTCGGGCTGTACACTATTACTCCTCGCCGTGAGCCATGCTAAAACCCCACAACTACGGCTGTGGGGTATCCGCTGCCATCTCTCACGCAATGCACTGCGTTCTTGTTTTTGGGTGGTGCTGTTTAGCATTTTTTAGTGATTTTTATTCTGTTTCTGTCTTTTTGACAGATATTCTTCCTTCGGTGTTCCTTCGGAGATCCTTCGGTGAAGGTTCGGCATCCTCTCGTTTACGGTTTTCTAATTATTTTTTAGTTTTATTGTGAATTCCCTTATTGTTTGATTTCATCTGATAATCTCCTAATTAGATATGCCCAAAGACTTGAATTTATTGGCAATGGTAATGTAATAGATGGTAATCGATACTCTCCATATCTTTTATCATCCCTATCTTTAAATACAAAATATGAGGGTATTCCTAATATCAGTTTTGCATCAGATATTTTTGTTATAAAACCTTTATGATATTTATTTGAGTCAAATATATTTCCTGCTTCTGATAGTAATTTAGAATATTGTTTCTGCTGTTTTCTATTTTTAATATTAATTAATATCATAGGGTGAACTTTTTTTATATTCCCCATATCATCTAACTCAATATAATATTCCTTATTATAGGGTATGTCTTGTATTATCAAATAGTAGTACTTGTCTTCTAATGAATATAAAATTTTAGAAGTATTAAATTCATCAAATTGTTTTAATACTTTATCTGCTTTATCTCTACTTATTAAGGCTAATGAGTCTATCTTTTTCTCCCAAATTGTTTGGGCATTATGCTCTATAAAAGAGTAAAATAGTATTATACATATATATACTTTTGTTCTCATTTGGTCATAGGTAATTCGTTTGGTTCTGTAATATGTCCTTGATTATATCCCGCGTGATCACTGCCATCTCGCTCAGGCTTTCCTAATAATCTTCTAATTAAATTATCTGTTCTAATAGCATTAGAATTATTTGTTTTATCATTCATTTTCTTTGCAGATGGTATTCCGTGTCCAAATAATTCGTGTCCCGATGTAATAGCTCTATCATCATCTTTATGAATAGCACTAATGAATGAATGAGAACCATCTTTTGTAGGCACATTTAATCCACCTCCTTGGCTATCAATAAATGTTGAACTAAAATTACCATCAGGAGTTAGTAACATATCTCCTATCCCTTCTTGAGCTTTATTCATATGATCTCTAAAAGCAGTAGCTCCTTCAGCTGATGTAAAATCTCCACTTAAATATTCCACTTTATGTATTTCTTTTGAATTTATTGTGTTAGCCACCATATCAATATAAGCTTTTTCATCTGTATTAACGGATATATTTTCTAATGCTTTGGTAAGTGCTGAGACATCTATTTTATTAAATTTACTTCCTTTAATACTTATTAAAGCTCTTACTCCTTCAAACTTCTTATCCTTTAATACTCTATAAATATCTTGTTGAAAGTTTTGAGCATCTTTTCTTGTAACACCTATTATATCTCTTCCATCAGGGTCTACTAACATTATTGGATTGTTGTTTACATATGTATAAGGCGATGTATGCGGATACTTCTCTGCCAGCGGGTCTACATTTACAAATATACTTACTTTAGGGTCATAGTATCTTGCTCCATAGTAGTAAAGCCCCGTCTCTGTATCCAGCTCCTTTCCATTGAATAGATACGGCTTTAAAGATCTTCTTCTCTACATGTTAACTTTGTTTATCAGATAGTTATATATTATTTATAATTAAAACAACACATCTGGAACATTACCACACTACTCCTTTTATTCAGGTCTTTTAAAATCATAACAATACATCAGATATGCATTATATTCTATATTAGACAATACATAATATGATTCATTATCCTTTCTAATAATATTATGTTTTATATCATACAAGTCATATGGATAATGGTTACTCCTAAAATATTCTTTATTTTTACCATATAACTTGCTGTATAAATAAAATACTACAAAAGGATGATATCTTTTTCTCTCTCTTTTCAAATAATCAAAGTCATAAAGTTCTATTAATTGGTTTTTATAGGTTTCCACTTTTATCTGGAAATAAATCATTATTCCTCCTATCAAAATAAATATTAGCAACAAGAAAACTTTTATTATTTTCAATGCTATTTTTAGTATCGTTTTTAGTGTTTTCATCTTTTTTAACATTTTTATTATTTATCTTCAAATTTTATTTCTACTTTTTTTGATGACCAACCATCTTTTCCGAACCACCTCTCTAATTTATTTTTTCCCACATCCCTAGGATCCCATGTATGTGTAGTTTTATAATATTTTCCATTGCTTTTATCTTTTTCAAATACATCATATTTTATACTGCCTGTTTCTAATATTTCATCATTTGATAAGTCACTAGGTATTGAATAAGGAATAATTTTATCTACTGCTTTTTTAACATTAACTCCTTCTACACCTTCAACAGCTTGTCTTATTGCGTCTTTAGCTTGAAGAGTACAATATAGCCCCTCACATACACTTCCTGGGTTTCTAGCTTCTGCTTCAAGGGTTTCAGCTAAATTTTTTAGAATTTTATCCTTAAGTTTATAATGATATCGTTTAACTTTATCTCCACTATCTAAATAAGCCTTTATAATTTTTGCTTCGTTATTACCTTTATACTGTACACCATCTGACCCTCTTCTTATTTGTGGCACTGTCTCATTCCCTGATAAAGGAACATATAAGACACCTTTATTTTTATCATATTTACCATAATATCCTACAGTGGTATGACCTGTACCTCCTGAAACATAATATATAAAAGCAACATTATATACATCTGGAGATAATGTTTGCTTTCCATTAGGGTCTATGTATATTATAGGATTATTGTAAGTATATCCATAGGTATTATGGTTCATTGGATTAAATACCCCATTATTATGCTGACCGTCTATGTAGTGTTCAGTTTCTTGTATAGGATTATAACCACTGAGTGGGTCAGTATTCAGCCAAAGGCTGGTTTTCATATCCAGATATCTCGCACCAAAATAAGTCAGATTGGTTTCTTGGTCTAACTCCTTCCCATTAAACAGATACGGCATGGTCTTGCTTGTGCTGTGTTCCTCAAAGAGCACCTCTCCAAACGCTATATACTCCGTATGCTGGGTTATTCTTCCCTCTCGGTCGGTAATGTAACTGCTTGACCCCAGATGGTCTGGGTGGTAAAAATACAAATTCTTTTCTCTTATTCCATTCGGAACGAAGCCATACCCTGCTTTTTATGATTTTCTTAAAGAACCGCTACTCTTTTTAAGGATTTGATAATTTACATTCCACTTTCTTCCTTCGGTGTCCCTTCGGTGATCCTTCGGTGAAGGTTCGGTAAACTTCCGATTTTAGCTTTTATAAAGTTTCCTCTTTTTCTGTCAAATTGTCAGGAATATCGGTAGCTCTTACGGTGATTTTATCTCCGCTTAAATCTGCATTGTTTTGTTTGGCGGTGTATATCCAGTAAAGTCCACTCTCTACGGCGTTTCCTTCTTCTACAAGTGTGCCGTCGGCATTTTCTATTTTTACCGTTACAGCTTTTACTTTGAAATCGTCAAAGGCTTTTATTTTGATGATATCGTTCTTTTTTCCTGTGTATTCGGATAGGTTGATTTCCTCTATTCTTGGGGCTTTCAGAAAATCTGCTATCGCTACGGCGTTAGTCTGAATGCCTTTTTCTTTGGCTTCTTTTGCGTATTCTTCTTTTTGAAGAGGGTCTTGCATTACGGCTTTAGAATAAATTACGGCTTCTTGAAATTTTGCTCTTTGTTGTTTTTGCTTTTCTGTTACTGTGGTAGTTTTTCTTGGCACTTTGGAGACTACCGTTTTGCCATCTACCTGCCTGAATACTAATAAATCGCCAATTTTACCCGTTAAGCCATGCGTGATAATGTTATTTACTGATTTTGCCATAATTTTGATTTTTTTATTTGTTATCTCTACGAATGTATTACTTTTTTAGTAAATTTAAAAACCTCCTCCTAAAAATTTTTAGGAGGGGGGGGTATATTTAGGTATTACTTTAATTACTAATTTTTTATTTTTCCAGAAAGGTCAAATTTTATTGAAAAAGTATTTTCTTTTATATAAATCCTTTTTATAAGTTCTTTTCCGTTTTTCATATTTTTTAATACATCTTTCCCTTTTTGAGCATAGGCAAAATACTCATCTGAAGCGAAATATAATGGGATTAAATCATTATTGATAAATACAGAGCGATTACTATATTGTACGAAGATAGGGTGTTTTCCCCTACATACATATATAATATAATCGTCACTCTCTTTATATAAAACCATATAAGGGTTTTTATAATTGGGGTTTTGTAATTCTCTCTCTATTATTTCACTAACAGAAGTAGGTAAAAAATAAATAATATCACTACTATATTTTTGGGTATTACAATTATATAAAAATACTAAGCATATTAGTACTATAAAATGTTTTATTCTCATATACTTATTTTTGTTTATTAATAAAATGTTTTAAAGCTTCTTGTCCTATATTATGTTTATTTGTTGTTCCTATATTATTTGTTTGGGTACCATCAGGTAAAACTCTATGTATAGCATTACCATTAGGAGTATTTCCTGTGTAGGAGTCCACAGCAAAAATAGGGATATTAAAACTGTTCGAGGTTTTTTTATCCTTTAAAGATGTACCTGGTATATTTATTTTTCTTGTATCTTGACTTAAATTATGGGTATGAACTTGTGCAGCAGGTATTATACTTGTTCCCTCAAAAACCATTCGGTTTCCTCTTGTTACAATACCAACATTTGTTATCCCATCTATTCCATCAGGTCCTCTTACTGATGTTATTTCTCCAAGAGGTATATCATTTCTAGTCACACTTAAGCCAATAAAAACTTGTCTTTCTTTTGTTTGGTCGGCAATAGTTTCATTATTTGCATTATTAATATCGGAATTAATTTGTGTGGAATTAATAGTTACTATGGAACTTCTACTTTGTAATTCACTTGTTGCTTGTTCAGAGGTTGTTCCCTTATATTGTTCTTTTATGTCGTTCCAGTCACTTCTATATATTACTCTTATATTATTTGTTTTTGCACCATCACTTCCTAACAATTTTCCAGTTGTTGCATCAATGTAATCGTCTTCTGGCTTCATCCCTGTAGGGTCTATCAGATTTATCGGGTTATTATTCGTATATGCATATGGTGTCATGGTTTTCTCTGCCAGCGGGTCTACATTCAAGAATATACTTGTCTTAGGGTCGTAGTATCTCGCTCCATAGTAGTATAATCCTGTTTCGCTGTCTAGTTCTTTGCCGTTGAAAAGGTACGGCATAGTGTGCTCTGTATTATGCTCGTCAAACAGTATCTCACCAAAAGCTATGTATTCTGTGTGCTGACTAACCTTTCCGTCTTGCCCAGTGATGTAGGAGGAGCTACCGAGGTGGTCGGGGTGGTAGAAGAAGATGTTTTTTTCACGGATACCATTAGGGATGAAGCCAAAGCCGCCTTGTGCAGTTTCAGGTTTTATAGGTTCGCCGAATTGTATAGGCGGTCCAAGTACATCGCCAGGAGGGTTGAATTTAGGAGGTCGAGGCCATCCTTCTGGTGGTTCTTGGTTTTGGATAGTGTCTACCATTAGTATGGATTGATTTTAAAGGTACTTATATCATTTTTAATACTCTATTGATGAAGATAAAAAGCATCATTTAAATCGCCATTTTCATCAATCATATCAATTTCTATATTATATAAGTTTTCAATAGTATTCCTTATTCTATTAGTATCCCATTTTGTTTGAAAATATTTACTAATAATTTTATCCTCAGCAAGAATTTTATCATGATCAAACATATTATTATTATAAATAAAATCTAGCATTTCTATAATATCGCTTGCTTCTTTATCAGAAAGAAGATTTTGCAGTACGAAATCTTGATAATCAAAGTTATTTGGTATATCTTCCCAAATAGCTCTTCCAAATATTTTATTATCAATTACTTTTATGTCAGTTATTTGACTAACAGAGTAAAATTGTAAAATAGTTTTAATGAGGGTGATATTTTTTTGAAACATAATATTAGTTGTTTATTTTATTTATAGCTTCTTTACTTAGCTGAATATGTTTAGATTTAACAGATGTTCCAAATCCTTCAATTTGAACATGAGGACCTCTTTTCCCTTTTATTGGAAGCATATCATACCGTACTTTACCGCCATATTTCTCTACTGTATTCTCAAGTTTTTTTAAGTTTTTGAATCCTAATCTTCTATCATTTTTTGATAAAATATTAATTAAAGATTTTAATTCTTTAATATCCTTCTTTGGGGTCGTAATAACGAGCACTGTAGTAGTATAATCCCGTCTCTGTATCCAGCTCCTTTCCATTGAATAGATACGGCTTTAAAGATCTTCTTCTCTACATGTTAACTTTGTTTATCAGATAGTTATATATTATTTATAATTAAAACAACACATCTGGAACATTACCACACTACTCCTATTACTTAGGTTTTTTAAAATCATAGCAATACATCAGATACGCATTATATTCTATATTAGATAGTATATAATCCCTATCTGATGTAATGTTATGTTTTATATCATACAGCTCATATGGATAACGAGTACTCCTAAAATATTCTTTATTTTTACCATATAACTTGCTGTATAAATAAAATACCACAAAAGGATGATATCTTTTTCTCTCTCTTTTCAAATAATCAAAATCATAAAGTTCTATTAATTGGTTTTTATAGGTTTCCACTTTTATCTGGAAATAAATCATTATTCCTCCTATCAAAATAAATATTAGCAACAAGAAAACTTTTATTATTTTCAATGCTAGTTTTAGTATCATTTTTAGTGTTTCCATCATTTTTATCATTTATCTTCAAATTTTATTTCTACTTTTTTTGATGACCAACCATCTTTTCCTAACCACCTCTCTAATTTATTTTTTCCCACATCCCTAGGATCCCATGTATGTGTAGTTTTATAATATTTTCCATTGCTTTTATCTTTTTCAAATACATCATATTTTATACTGCCTGTTTCTAATATTTCATCATTTGATAAATCACTAGGTATTGAATAAGGAATAATTTTATCTACTGCTTTTTTAACATTAACTCCTTCTACACCTTCAACAGCTTGTCTTATTGCATCTTTAGCTTGAAGAGTACAATATACCCCCTCACATACACTTCCTGGGTTTCTAGCTTCTGCTTCAAGGGTTTCAGCTAAATTTTTTAAAATTTTATCCTTAAGTTTATAATGATATCGTTTAACTTTATCTCCACTATCTAAATAAGCCTTTATAATTTTTGCTTCGTCATTACCTTCATACCATACACCATCTGACCCCCTTCTTCTTTGTGGTTTTGTCTCATTCCCTGATAAAGGAACATATAAGACACCTTTATTTTTATCATATTTACCATAATATCCTACAGTGGTATGACCTGTACCTCCTGAAACATAATATATAAAAGCAACATTATATACATCTGGAGATAATGTTTGCTTCCCATTTGGGTCTATGTATATTATAGGATTATTGTAAGTATATCCATAGGTATTATGGTTCATTGGATTAAACACCCCATTATTATGCTGACCGTCTATATAGTGTTCAGTTTCTTGTATAGGATTATAACCACTGAGCGGGTCAGTATTCAGCCAAAGGCTGGTCTTCATATCTAGATAACGAGCACCGAAATAAGTCAGATTGGTCTCACTGTCCAGCTCCTTTCCATTAAACAGATACGGCATGGTCTTGCTTGTGCTGTGTTCTTCAAACAATACCTCCCCGAAAGCAATATACTCTGTATGCTGGGTTATCCTTCCCTCTCGGTCTGTAATATACGAAGAACTTCCCAAGAATCTAGATCATTTACCTAAGAAAAATTATATAGATCTATATCCACATTTGAGTTCTTAATTAATATATACAAAAGATATTTAATATCTTTTGGCAAGGTCTCCTTTGTAACTTCTGTTTTGTTATAATATGTTATGTCATTAATTATTAATTCTATTCTCCAAGAATCTAAAATAATATCTGGTTCTATATCATTATTTGGTTTTAATTTTGATATGATATTTTCTATTTCTTCTATTTTATCTTTAGCTATTTTTCCTTTGTATATATAAGAATATTCCAAATTTTCAACAATAACTTCTTCATTAAAATAGCTAACTCTATAAATTGGATCTCCACCACTTGAAGGATAAAAATTATATTCTATTTTTAGAATCGTATCTTCTTTATGTCTTCTATTATTCTCTTGTGAGTTACAAGAAAATATCAATAATAATAAGATTAATATTTTTATATTTTTCATTAGTAAGCTCCTCTTTGGTTTTGACTTTGTTCTTTTCTAATCTGATTTTCAGTAATATCGCCTTTTTTTGTTCCCTTTAGACCTACTGTTCTAAATTCTTCTATTGGATGCGTTTGGGTCATATTTCCACCAACAGTTTGGTATGTATGTTCTGTTTTTGTAAAGTCAACACTACCATTATTGATATGATCAGCATGTATTAATTCATGTGCTAAACCAATTTGATTTGGTCTTTTCTTTCCTGAAATATTTCCTGTCTTAGGTTCAACTGTTTTGATCAAAGGATCCGAAGATGGGTTAAAACTAACTGTTGCATCATCTCCTGTTCCGTTCATTGCTTTTGTCCAATCTGTTTTTCCTGAAGCAGTTTTACTATTAGCTCTTGCTGAATTCCCTTTATTACCTATTTCTATGGTTGTCACTTTATCAGAACTATTTAACCTTCTTATTAATCTAGTTCCTGCTGTCTTATTACCTTTTCCTAAACTTGCAATTTTAATTCTAATTGTTCCATCTTTTTGTGTAGAATATACTAATTTATCATCTGTTAACTTCTGAAGATTTCCTAAGATAATATAAGTATTTTTTACCGAAGTCCCTTTAGGTAAAACTATATCTCTTCCATCAGGATCTATAAATTTAATTGGGTTATTCAGTGTATAGGTATACGGCGAGACATGTGGATATTTCTCCGCCAGCGGGTCTACATTCAGCCACAGACTTACCCTCGGGTCATAGTATCTCGCTCCGTAGTAATATAATCCAGTCTCTGTATCTAACTCCTTCCCATTAAACAAATACGGCATGGTCTTGCTTGTAGAATGCTCTTCAAATAACACTTCTCCAAACGCTATATACTCCGTATGCTGGGTTATTCTTCCTTCCCTATCGGTGATGTAAGAGGAACTTCCCAAATGGTCTGGGTAGTAAAAATACAAATTCTTTTCTCTTATTCCATTCGGAACGAAGCCATACCCCGCTTTTTATGATTTTCTTAAAGAACTACTACTCTTTTTAAGGATTTGATAATTTACCATATGCTTTCTTCCTTCGGTGTTCCTTCGGAGATCCTTCGGTGAAGGTTCGGTGTCCTCTCGTTTACGGTTTTCTAATTATTTTATGGTTTTATTGTGAATTTTTAATAATAAAAACAACACTTCTGGAACATATATTCCTTACTTTATTTCTTCTGGAATTCTGATATAATCATATTGAAATAAATTACTCCATTTATCTTTTTTTACATCTTTCATTTTACCATTATTTGTTAATTCAAATATAGCATACTTTGGGTGAAAAATAGATATCATACCTTCTTTATATATCAAACTAGCATATTGTGTTGTGATTTGTTTTTTTGTAACCTTTTTCTCTGGATAATTAAAAAAAGGAGAATAATAAGCAATAACTTTATTTTTATAGTTTAATACTAGTGAAACAGAATCTGCATCGAAATACTCAGAAGTTGTTATTTTAATAAAATGTTTATTATCTTTTTTTTCATGTTGTATAATAAATAGTTCTTTTGAGTCAAATTCTTTATATCTACATAAAGAATCTATTTTTTGAGGTATTTGCTTCTTAACAATACTATTTTCTTTTTTACATTGATGATTAAAAAAACATAAAAAAGAGAGTAAAAAAATATATCTCAACATTATCTTTTAATTTTGTCTAAATTTTTAATTATGTTTGGTGTTAATTGTAGATTAGTTTTTTCATGTCCATCTCTATTAAGTTCAATAAGTGTATTATTCAATCCTTCATGCACTGTCATGAATCTAGGATATTGACGAATTCCTGATCGAGTTAAACCATTATAAATCCTAATCCTTGTTCCTTGATCAGAAGACCATTGGTTACCTATTTCTTCTGGATGACTTCCTGCATATCCATCATGATTATGTATAAAAGCTATTAAATTACTATATTCTCCCACATAATTATTCATTGCATATATAAAAGCTTTTGACATTGTATCATATTCTCTTTGAGTAGCTATTAAATAATTAACATTATTTCCTTTATTATATTTAAATAAACCATATTCAATATTTTCTTCTGTATTTATATTTAAAAAATTATATAAGTTTACAGCATCATTGACATTATTAGTTTGGCCCACAGAAATATTACCTGGTTTTGCTGTTTTAAGAGTATCCAAATAAGTAGGTTTATCCTGTTTAGGACTTACTAGCTCACTAATAATACTACCATCATTAGTACTTTTTTTATTGATAATGATACTATTTTTTCCATCTTGAGAAATAAGTCTATCAAAATTATCATTTGTTTTTTTGATTAAAGAAATAGTACCGTTTTTATCAAGTCGATAATCGTCTGTAGCTTCTCTTCCATCAGGATCCACCAACATTATAGGATTGTTATTCGTATACGCATACGGTGTCATTGTTTTTTCTGCCAATGGGTCTACATTCAAGAAAATGCTTACTCTCGGGTCATAGTATCTTGCTCCGTAGTAGTATAATCCGGTTTCACTGTCTAGCTCTTTACCATTAAAGAGGTACGGCATAGTATGTTCACTAGAATGCTCATCAAAGAGGATTTCTCCGAAAGCAATGTATTCTGTATGCTGACTAACCTTTCCGTCTTGCCCAGTGATGTAGGAGGAGCTACCGAGGTGGTCGGGGTGGTAGAAGAAGATGTTTTTTTCTCTAATTCCATTAGGAATAAAGCCAAAGCCACCTTGTGCGGTATCTGGGGAGATAGGTTCGCCGAATTGTACAGGAGGGCCGGGTACATCGCCAGGAGGGTTGAATTTAGGAGGTCGAGGCCATCCTTCTGGTGGTTCTTGGTTTTGGGAGATATCTTTCCAATCGATGGAAGGGTAGGGCTGCCCAGTATATTCGGGGGTGGCATAGATCCCGTGCTGTGTCGGCGGACCAGGGGGTATGCCAAGGCTTTGGATGTATTTATCGCGTGCCTGCTGCATAAGGGCGGACTGGCGAATGAAGTTGATACCCCCAGCATTGATTTGTGCAGGTTGGGTAAAGGTACCCTCGCCGAGTTTTGAGACAATTCTGCTGGTTCCCTCAAAATAATGTTTGGTAAACCGCCCTTTATTCACCACAAAGTAGGGGCTGATGTATGCAGTGTAGTTATCGGTATGATTGATGATAGCTGAGGTTTGCCCATTAATAACGACTTTGCTGGACTCGCCGCTGCTTTTGAGTGCCCGCTCTCCTTTGTGGTCGTAGGTGTAGAAATGCAGTCGCCCATTATCATTAATCCCGAGTAGTCTGTTTTCCTCATCCCAATTCATAGATCGGAAGGACTTAAACTCTTCGTAGTAAGTAGGGTTACCATTTCCATCGTAGGAGTAGGAGCGAGGCTTTGGCTTGCCGAGTTCTTGGATAGAAGACGGCGCATTGGGGTGGTTTTTATCGTTATAGAGATAGCTGAGCGTATATCCTTTTGGTGTGCCATTGAGATTATGGTTTAGCGCCTTTTGTGTAATGCCACCGAGCTTGTTATAAGTCATTTGTAGGCTGTAGTCTGCCTGCTGGATTTCTCCTGAGAAAGCCCCTTTTGCATTGATAAGCCTGTTGAGCTCGTCGTACTGATAGGAATATGAGCTGGCACCCCCGAGCAGGTTGTGAAGAGCAGGAGCTTGATTATCAACTTTGAGGATATTGCCCACAAGGTCGTAGGAGTAGGTATTGTTTTGGAAGAGAACCCCACAACTATAGTTGTGGGGTGATTGCTTTGCAACTCTATTTTCTGTCATAATGGCAGATGGATTTTTTAGGGAGTTTCTTCGAGGTAGGTCTTACATCGCTCTTACCTCCCTCTTACCTCTTGTTTTATAAAATTTCTTGTTTTTGTGACATATTGGCAGGGGTATTGTGGGGTCTTAGTATTGTTGTTAATAATATACTTTTCATTGTCCGATAGTTGTATTTACATTCCCTTGATTATTATAGATGTATGTCCCATCATTTGAAAATTTCTTATAATTCAATCCAAAGATAATCATTTTTTCGTCCCGTCCCAGCAAACTTTCCGTCTCGATGGAAAAATTTTTCCATCCCGATAGAAATTTTGCTCCGTAGAGAAGCTTAGCTATTCAAATGACATGTCTGATAATACATATTGGGTCTCACGAATAACTTTCCCTTTAATAGGAGAAAATAAAGTCTGATAAAAAACAAGAGTATCGCCTTTTATTTCTCCTTTTTCTCTAAAATATGTTCCTTGTTGAGAACAGACAAAATATTCTATTTTTATCTTATTTCCTTCTACCCTCCAATATCCAATATTCCTTGCGTTCTCCCATTTTTTATTTTTGATATCAGACTCTTTCAATGCATATCCATCTCTAGAATAAAAATACATTAATCTCCCATCAGGATAAAAACCAATCCCAAACCCCACCAAATATTGGTTAATATAAACTCTATTATAAGTTAATTTATCCGTTTCTTTAAAGGGAATTTTTAGTAATTTGAATTTAGGGTGTTTGGGTCTACACATTCCATTTATAATATGTCCTTGCTGTATTAAAAAACATGAATTACACAGCGATAATAAACTAAATAATAATACTAACTTTTTCATTTTCCTGATGATATATTTACATTTCCTTGATTGTTATAGATGTATGTCCCATCATTTGAAAATTTCTTATAATTCAATCTAAAGATAATCATTTTTTCGTCCCGTTCCAGCAAACTTTCCGTCTCGATGGAAAAATTTTTCCATCCCGATAGAAATTTTGCTTCGTAGAGAAGCTTAGCTATTCAAATGACATGTCTGATAATACATATCGCTCTTCTCGAACTTCTTTATAAAAGGGATGATAAAAATTTTCATAAAAAACAATAGTGTCTCCTTTTATTTCTCCTTGTTTTCTTTCATAGAAACCACTATCACCACATAAAAAATATTCTACCTTGATTTTATTGTCTTCTACTCTCCAATAACCTATATTAGGAGCATTTTCCCATCTTTTATTAAAGGTATCAATTGGTTTTATAGTAAAACCATCTTGAGATGTAAAGAAGATTAGTCTCCCATCCGAGTAAAACTTAAGAGCAAAAGAAGTAATCGACTTTCCCAAATAAGTCTTATCAAATACAAGCAGATTGGTCTCTTTAAATGGCGTTTTGAGCAGTTTAAAATTAGGATGCTTAGGTCTGCACATCCCATCTCCCCATCTTCCTTTGTGTATTAAAAAACATGAATTACACAGCGATAATAAACTAAATAATAATACTAACTTTTTCATTTTCCTGATGATATATTTACATTTCCTTGATTATTATAGATGTATGTCCCATCATTTGAAACTTTCTTATGAATCCAATTCTGAAACCATGCTTCTGAGAAGACCCCTCCTGTAACACTTCCTTTTCTCACGAAATTAAACGCTCGATTTAATCCTTGGTGATATTTCCCATTTTGTCCTGTACCCCTTCTATTTTCAGCTGAGAATACATGTCCATATGGATATAAAGGCTTTCCATCAGGTCCCTTAGATCCAAATTCAGGCCAGTATCCGCTAAAATTCTGGTAGCCAAATTCTATCCCTCCTACATTTATAGCTATTCCTCCAGTCCATCCTGCGTCTGTCTTTTTATTATATAATAAATCAGAACCATATGCACTAGCATCATTATTTGTAGAAAAAGAGAAATTATTGCCAAACCTTCCTCCTGCAAACCCTTGTGATTGTATACCAGGACCATCTCCTAATGCATTTATAGCAGAATTATAAGTAAGCATTTGTCCATAGGAAAGTGAACTATCAAAGGTGTTATTAAAAGGAGAAGGAGTATTATAGTTTAATGTATAGAAATTATGAGGTGTTCCCGTACCATTTCCTATACTTGCATAGGCTCCCGCTGTTAAGTCGTATTGTACCCCTTTCGTCATATAAGATGTTCCTAACTGTTGTCCTCCATATACATTTGCACTTGCAAATGCTACAGCTTGGAAGTTAGGTGTTCTATACTGAACACCAGCAGATATTCCGGCATTAAAGTTGATACCATTGCTACCTATTCCTATACTAACACCTATTCTAAAACCAAAACTTATTGGTGGGTCTTCTCCACTTCTTCCATCAGGGTCTACTAACATTATCGGGTTATTATTGGTATATGCGTACGGTGTCATTGTTTTTTCTGCCAATGGGTCTACATTCAAGAAAATGCTTACTCTCGGGTCATAGTATCTTGCTCCGTAGTAGTATAATCCAGTTTCGCTGTCTAGTTCTTTACCGTTGAAAAGGTATGGCATAGTGTGCTCTGTATTATGCTCATCAAATAATATCTCTCCGAAGGCTATGTATTCTGTGTGCTGGGAGACTTTGCCGTCTTGTCCAGTGATATACGATGAGCTACCGAGGTGGTCAGGGTGGTAGAAGAAGATGTTTTTTTCACGGATGCCATTAGGGATGAAGCCAAAGCCACCTTGTGCGGTATCTGGGGAGATAGGTTCGCCGAATTGTACAGGAGGACCGGGTACATCGCCAGGAGGGTTGAATTTAGGTGGTCGAGGCCATCCTTCTGGCGGTTCTTGGTTTTGGGAGATATCTTTCCAATCGATGGAAGGGTAGGGCTGCCCAGTATATTCGGGGGTGGCGTAGATACCGTGCTGGGTAGGCGGACCAGGGGGTACGCCAAGGCTTTGGATGTATTTATCTCGCGCCTGCTGCATAAGAGCCGACTGGCGTATGAAGTTGATACCCCCAGCATTGATTTGTGCAGGTTGGGTAAAGGTGCCCTCACCGAGTTTTGAGACAATTCTGCTGGTTCCCTCGAAATAATGTTTGGTAAACCGCCCTTTATTCACCACAAAGTAAGGGCTGATGTATGCGGTGTAGTTATCGGTATGATTGATGATAGCGGAGGTCTGCCCATTGATAACGACTTTGCTGGACTCTCCGCTGCTTTTGAGTGCCCGCTCTCCTTTGTGGTCGTAGGTGTAGAAATGCAGTCGCCCATTATCATTAATCCCGAGTAGTCTGTTTTCCTCATCCCAATTCATAGATCGGAAGGACTTAAACTCGTCGTAGTAAGTAGGGTTACCGTTTCCATCGTAGGAGTAGGAGCGGGGTTTTGGCTTACCGAGTTCTTGGATAGAAGACGGTGCATTCGGGTGGTTTTTATCGTTATAGAGATAGCTGAGCGTATATCCTTTTGGTGTGCCATTGAGATTATGGTTTAGCGCCTTTTGTGTAATGCCACCGAGCTTGTTATAAGTCATTTGTAGGCTGTAGTCTGCCTGCTGGATTTCTCCTGAGAAAGAACCTTTTGCATTAATAAGCCTGTTGAGCTCGTCGTACTGATAGGAATATGAGCTGGCACCCCCGAGCAGGTTGTGAAGAGCAGGAGCTTGATTATCAACTTTGAGGATATTGCCCACAAGGTCGTAGGAGTAGGTATTGTTTTGGAAGAGTATAGGGTTTTGCCCCTTTTGTATGCTTATAGACTTGAGAGCGGATAGCCTGCGCATTATAGGGTCATAGGTATAATGGGTTTCGGTATTATTACCAAAGAGTCGATATATCTTTTGCTCAAACTCGTCATACCCCTGCTGTTTAATGTAGATGTATTCTTTGTCGGTATCTTGTGGCTGGCTACTTCCTGCTGGTGGATTTATGCCTGCAGGTTTATTTCCCGGGTCTTTAAACCCAATGAGAGACTGGAGGTTCCCCGCGCGGTTATAGTGGTAGTGGAGTACCTCGCCATCAGGATATACCATTTTCTGAATACGATTCCAGGAGTCGTATTCGTACTGAGTGATGTAGGTCTGAATATCAGTAGGCGTAATTCTTATGGTTCGGATTTCTTTGGTGATTTCTCCGAGGCTTCCATAGAAATATTCCACACCTCCAGAGGCATCTTCTACGAGCCATAGCCTACCTCTTCGGCTTGGAGATTCGGAGGCTTTTCCGTAGTGGTATCGCACATTGTTTTCTGGGTGCTTAGGGTATTTTATTTCTTTAAGTCTATTAAAATCATAGTGATAGGTAATGGCTGCATCTGGCATTTGCTCCCGTATTTGGGAAGTTTGCCTTTTGATGAGGTTTCCCGCAGGGTCGTATTGTAGAGTGGTAGTCCCTGCATCTGGATGGATGAGTTTGGTTCTCCTACCGAGCAGGTCATAGAAACTTTCGGTAATATTTCCGTGGGCATCGGTTACAGAGCGTAGTTCTCCGATAGCAGAGTATTTATAGAGGGTTTCGATACCCGTAGGCTGAACTTGTTTTAGGGTTCTTCCCTGTACATCGGTAAAGGAAGCAGAAGCCCTGCCGAGAGCATCGGTAATAGTGGTTTTAAGCACTTTTTCATTTGCCCCTAAATGTTCTATGGTAGCGATTTGATATTGGGTTTTGATGGAAGACTGGTCAGGGAGAATCTGCTCTATAACGCGGTCTTTTTCATCATAGATATTTTTTGTTGGAGGCTGGGGAGAGATTCTATCCTCAAAGTTTTCGGATATAGGTGCAGTAGTAGGGTAGTAGGATTCTGTAACCCTTCCAAGAGCATCATAGATTTGCTTTCCAGAGATGATGTGCTTGATGTCATCAGGAGTGTCTTTAGCTTTAAATATAGAAGCAGTTTTCTTTACTTGAATTACTCTACCTAATCCATCGGAGTAGGTATAAGTTTCTATATTGGCATTATGCTGAGAGTCGTAGTTTAAGGTTTTAGCATAAGGTACTTTTTCGAGAGGATAATACTCATAGGCTACGGTGTAAGGTTTCTCAGCTTTGGCTTCCTTAGGTGCGAGAATAGAAGCGGTACGCCCTTTATCATCAAGTGTATAGAGGATGCTCTCGCCATTCCTGTCGGTAGTTTTAACAGGAGTATTAAAACGATAATCATACTCCATAGAGGAGGTATAACCGAAGTGGTCAGTAATTTTAGTAATATGGCTATGGGTAGGCTCATCATACTCATAAGAGAGGGTAGATTGCTCGCCTTTATAGTTTTGAGCTCCAATGATTTTTGAGAGGTTTCCATAACTGTCATACGAGAGTTCGGTAGAAGAAGTGGTACTTGCATCTGAGAACTGTGTGATACGGGTAACTTCTGCAGTTTGAGGGTTGATTTCTGCGGTTCGTTTTCTTACAGTGCCGTAGATGTCTTTTACTTCTAAAGACTTAGGGATACCGCCAAAGTAAGGAGAAGCACTTTCGTGGTACTCAATTTCTGCGGTGATTTTGGAGGTATTGGTGCCATTACCATTATCGGTATAGGAGATGATGTTCCCGTGGCTGTCGTATGATTTTTCAATGCTTGTTTCGAGGAAATCTGGACCTTCATAGACTTTAGAATATTCTTTTACAGGGGCTATAAAGAGCGATGGAGTATTAGCCATCAGCCAGGCTGAAGAATCAAGATTCGCAGCAGAGAGCGGATTTGAAGTCTCTACTTTGCCTGTGGAGGTATTCACCGGGAGGATGATGTACTCATTGTGAGCCTCGGATATGAGTTTATTGTTTTTATCAAAGGTAGATGTTTTTTTGAGTAGCCCTTTGCGGTAGAAGTCTTTATTGAAATACTCCTGTAATGAAGACCTTAGGACTTTGGATGTTTTAGGGTCTAAGACTTCTTGTTTTACGGTTTCATATCCATAGAAAGCTCTTTCCCAACGGTCGTAGTAAGGGTTTTGATAAGTATATTGAGTAATAGAGTAGTCTTCTCCATCTCCAGTATGCCCATCGAATGAAGATACTTTTGCAAGTTTCCAGTGAGAGTTTGGGTTTTGATAGGTAGGGGGCGTCCAAGAGTAATCGATTTCAAAAGTACTTCCTGTAGCATTGGAAATGGACTTGAGGAAGTTGGTACGCCCGATATTGGATAGCGCCACACGCAGGTCATCTTCATTTTCAGAGATGATATAGTCTAAATGCCCATCTCCATTGATGTCCATAAAAGTAGCTTCGGAGCGGTTGGTATTTGTACCGTATGACCCTCCTGATGTAATGCTGAATCTAATAAACCACAGACTAAAAGGAATAGAGAAATCAGCACTACCACCATAACTTACAGATACGCTTTCAGTTGATTTTTCTATAGGGATGGTAATGGGGTTTTCACTCCATTTATTTCCAAGATTCGGATAGATGAGGATTGTGCTTTCCTTGTAGATAACCTTATCTACAAGTCCATCGCCTGTAAGGTCTAAGAGCTGGTTTTGCATTTGGTTATTAGATCGGGTATAGTTGAGCCCACCTTTAAAGGAACCGGCATAGGCGGAGTATCCTAATCCAGCAGAAAAATTAGATGTATATCCAGCATTAATTTTTTGAAGATTAATTTCTTTATTTTGAGAGAAGGAATACCCCAAGTTATAGCTCACATTATTTTGAGAGATACGGTCTGTAAGTCCATCGCCATTAATATCGGTGTGGGTGTATTCCGAATGGTCATTCCCTCCAGATAGCCCTCCGGATATAGAGACTGAGTTTTTTACCTTATTGGCATCCTGGCTACCCGAAGATTTATAATTTACAGTGATGAGAGAGGATTTAGGTTCTCCGTGCTGGAAACCGCCATTAAAAGATTTACCAGTAGTAGTGGTCTTAGATGAAGCAAAGTTGCCAATATTGGTTGTTTGTGAGGAGAGATTTCCTTTTGGAGCGGTAAACTGTACATTATTTCCGCGGATAAAATCGGGAAATCTATCGCCATTGAGGTCAGCCATTGTTTGGGTAACGAAAGCATCGCCTAATGAATGAGATGCGTTTAAATTATCACTTGAGAAAGAATGACTTTTGCTTTCATTAATCATTGCGAGAGCAAGCCCCATTCCTCCTTGGATATTGGGGAGGGAGAAGTCAAGGTACTGTTCAAGGTCATTTTCTCCTAATCTGGATGGTGACATTAGCTCTGGTGCTACAAAGATGTCATCTTCAAGTCCAAAGTGTTTTTTTAGAGGATAGTTAGCCGTAGTTCTTATAAAGTAGGCTTTGGAGGTTTCCATTCCAGAGTTGGAATCTATATTAGGATTATTTTCGTCTATATTAGGTTTTCCATCATCTGTATCGTCATAGTTTCCTTTGTGGTCGGTGAGCCTTGTTCTATCGATAATCTCATTAGCCAAGGTACCATTGAGTATGAAAGAGCCCCAGTTTCGGAATTCTTTTCCAAAGAGAGTTTGGGTGTATGGTTCTTCAAAAGGCTCATAGATAGCATATTTTTTGTGTTTTTGCTCTGTAGTAATGATTTCATATTTCTCATTTGGATAACGAGGGTCGTTACTCGGGATTTTAATAGAGTCTTTAATTTGGAGATTAATAGCTATTTCATTGTTTTTAAGTATTCTGGCAATGCTTTTATCTTTGTTTTTGTTCCAAATACTTACTTCTAAAAACAAATCTTTATTTGCTACGATAGAGTCTCTGATAATTTCCTGCGGAGGTGTAATATTGGAAATGTTACCGTTATTAATAGAATATTTACGGCGAGACATTACCTTCCCGTTTTGCTTAGCGGAGAGGAGTACTTCTCCCTCAAGGCTAGAGAGTAGCGCTGTATCAGGAATATCTAAGGAAAGCCTAAGTTTTCCTTTTTGCTGAGGCGTTACAAGAACAGGGAAATAGTGCTCATCAACTTTATTAAATATACCGAAGTTAACATTAAGTTTTACTGATGTTTTTTGATTTTGATTAGATGAAGAGGAAAAAGAGATTTCTGGAGTGAAATTAATGTCTTGCCAATTGATTTCAGTAGGGCTGTCAACTCTGATTTCTATAGACTCTCCAGCCTCGAAAGAGCCTATATTAAGGGAGCTTATATCCAGAGAGCCTTCATCATCTGAAAATACTCTTTCAAAGAGGGTTGTTTTTTGTTCAAAGGTAATATCGTATTTATTAATCCTTAAAATGACTTTATCGGTAGTTCTTTTTTTCTTGAATATTCCTTTGAGCTCAGGTTGAGAAGCTTCTGTAAATGTATAAACTTTAACGGCCGAAGAAAGGCTATCGCTAACGGATGAGTAGTTTTTTAAGTCGAGACCATTATAGTCTTTTTGGTCGTTGATTAGTGAGTAGGATATTTGCTGCGTCCAAGAAGTGAGGTCATAATTGCCATCATATTTTGAGGATAGTCTGAAAAATAGAGTTTCTCCTTTTTCTATTTGGAGAGAATCTTTTCTGGTTTTTAGGGTGTAGTCATCTGCTGAGATATCTTCTTTCCAAAGAAGGGAGTCTTTGTGCTGTACAAATAATCTTACTCCATCAGCTTTTGGGGAGCCATCATTTTTCTTATATTTTTGTCTTTCTTGAGAATGGTTTTCTAAGAGTTTATATTGATGTTTAATTTTAATAAATCCAGAATGGGGAGCTGTCCAAGTTCTTACAACATCGTGTAGAGGATTGATAAGTTTCAAGCTGTCTTTATTTATCGAAGTGTGCCCACCAGATGATAGAGGAGCACTGCTTGCATTAATAGGGAAAGGAGTTCTAGTACTGCTGTTTTCAAAGTGAGGAACACCATTGATGAGTCTATTATAATAAACGATGCCATTATTCGCGAAATCTACGAGACCATCTCCATTAAAATCCATAAAGTAGCTTTCAGTTCTGCTTCTGGATATTTGCCTGTCATACCCTACATTTACCGCTATTTTTCCGTTAAGTTGAAGGCTGGCTCCAAAATTATAGGTGTTAGACTTGGTTTTCCCCAAGTGAGGGAGATTTATTTGTATGCTTTCGGTAGAGAATCCATTTTTCCCAGATGCGGATAAATTTTTATGATAATAGACTTTATCATCTTTTATAAAGATTTTATCTGGCAGATTGTCTCCATCTATGTCTTGGAGTATTACTTTGGCATCAGTCTTTCCCCAGGCACTTCCTCCGTGTCCTCCTATGGTATTTTCATTAAATTTTCCAATACCTGGTATTCCTATTCCCAGTCTAAAGTTTACACCCCCACTTTCAGATCTTGATGTTCCTGCCAAGGTAGGCTTGCCCGAAAAGCCATCAATACCCAAGAAAGTATACTTAAGGTCATCCTTTGGTGTTTCCCATTTTTGGATATCTGAGAAGAGACCTTTTTCTTTTACATCATCGTAGTAGTCGAGTTTATGGGAGTAGAAGAGGTTATTTTTAGCATCAAGGGATTTAATTTCTGTGAGGAGTGTTTTATGGAATTGCCCTTCTTTGTATACGAATTCATAAGCCCTGATGAGCTGATCTTGGTATTTAATTTCAATTCTTTTCAGGAGTTTATTAAATTCCTGCTTAAAGCCAAGCCTTCCAGAGATTTGTACATCTTCTCTTCCTCCTTCGGTAATAAAATGAATGGAGTATGCACCTTTATCACCAGTTTTTCCTGTGTAGTAGATGGTTTTAGGGTAGAGGGCACCGTTTTCCTCAATATATTCATAGGAGATGGTATTTCCTTTAAGATCTTCCTGTTTGGCTATAGCCCAGTAGCCGATATTTCCAGAGGCATCTTTGAGTTGTGCCCCATTTCCACCATAGGTAGTTGTAGCTCCAGATTTTGAGTTAATCAGCCAAAGATAGTTTTGGGGAGAGTTTCCTTTTCGTATGATTTTATTAAATCCTCCTTCGTGCCTTGGGAAAAATTGTTTGTCGGAGGTTCTGTCTTCCCAGTCCTGTCTATGAGCATTAGGTAGGAGTTCTTCACCAGAGAGGGTATAAGATTCTGTTTCTTTTTGAGTATCATATCTCGGCACTCCCCACCGTGTATCTATATTAATGGAAGGTAAAGAAAGATTCCAGCCTGTACCGAGCCAGGAATGTCCATTTTCGTGCCCATAAGAGAGGGTGAGTGAGGGTTGCATTCCTGCTCTCCCTTTAGGAAGGAGTATATTAAATGAGGTGCTTGCACTTCCTTCTGAGTTTGCTGTAGGTGGAGCAATAGTTTCTATACCCACGAAAGGTTCAGAGGCTTTTAGTCCGCTAATGCTTGTTGGTGTGAAGCCTGAGGTATCGGGAGACTCAGGTTGTTTAATAATCCCAGCAATAAAGTCAGAGAAACCATTAGTTTTTGCACTTACTCTGTCTGAACCTGCTTCTATTTTATCCCTTTGAAGTTTTTTCCAGTTTTTAGTTTCTTTATCAAAGATGAAAATATCAATATCTTTTTCGGTATATCCATCGGGGATTTTGGTTTTATCATAAGAGATAGCGACTTGAATCTCTTTTTGGAGTTTGATATTTTGAGGAAGAATCCGATAGCCAGCAGCCTCTTTTGTTAGATTAACAATATTAGGAGGGAGATGCAGATTACTTTCCATTAGGTTGATAATAGAAAGTCTAAGGTCTCTCTTGATAGCATATTCGGGTATGTTGATGGATAGTCCTTTGTAGTTAATAGTATTAGCAGACTTTCTAAATATTTTTTGCTGAAAATGAGTAGCAGATGGGTGCTCAATATCATTAATATCTCCAGTGTATTTTTGTTTATTATTTGGAGTTTTCTCGCCTTTGATAAGGGAGAGGAGAGTAGGGTTTTTATCAATATTGGAAAGCACAGACTTTGCCCAAGGGGTTGCGACCAGTCCGCTGGTAAAGAGGAGAAGGATGATAATATATAGAAAGGCGTTTTTTTTCATCTTTTAGTTTATGATTAGTTTTTTACTGATTTCTTGGTAAGTGGTTTTTAGTTTTATGATATATACTCCTGCGGTAGGCAGATAGCCAGAATATTGGTATTGAGACTCGTTATAGAAGTCTTTGCTATAGACTATCTGCCCAGACATCGTATAGATACTTACAGAGCCACTGGTTCTTTTGGGGAACTGAGCAAGCAGAGTAAAATGCCCATCTGTACTTGGGTTAGGGTAGAGTAATATTGGGCTATCAGTAGTATCAGAATGTGTATAAGCAGTAAAATAATTTACTGAATGGCATCCGAATTCATTGGTTAATCTGAGTTCATAATCCCCCGCCTGAGAGAGTAGAAACTCTGGATTCTGAGAGATGAGATTCCCGTTATGATACCATTCATAGAAGTAATTTCCTTTTGGGAGATCTTTCTGCGGGCTTAGGAGCAGTGGTTTTTTTATGAGATATTCTGTATTTAGTTGAGGGTTAGGAGCATCTTCATCGGTGAGATAGACCTCGTTTGAGTAGCTGTTCTTTTCAGCATCAGTAATGGTATACTGGTACTTTCCTGATGCGAGGAGAGTTTCTTTTTCTCCTTTATTTTTCAGTTCAGTCCATTGTTTTTGGAATGAAGGATTTTCAGTATTGATAAGATGAATATGATAAGGTGCTTTGCCTCCTATAAAATTGAATTTCATTTTTCCCAAGTCTGATGATATGCATTTTGAAGGCTCTAAGGAGAGGTGAGCAAACATTTTAGGAGCTTGCCAAATGCTAAATATTAATGGCTTGTTACTTTTCAGATTCCAATCTTCAAAAGATACAGGCTGGCTTGATGGGGTAGCGCTGGCATCTCCTAACTTGATATACCGTGTTTCCTCAGCGGAGAAATCCCCAGTTCCAGAATCATCAATAGCGAGCCAATAGAATTGAGAGTTTTCTTTTTGTTTATTTTTTTGATGAATGATTTTATGCGTGTCAAAGATAGAGAATACCTCAGGAGAAGCAGAGCTATGAGTAGATGAAGAATTTATAGGAGCATATTGGAGTTTCCATTGTCTGGAAACACCATTAGGCTGTCCTTCTTTTTGTTTTTTTATTTCTAGGCTTTGACCGTTATCACTCCAAAAAATAAAAGTTTGGTCTTGTAGATTCTCAGTTTTTTTTAAACCTAAGGAAAGGATTCCTTCATCGTTTGAGTTTTGACTTTTGATTTGGAGGAGGCTTCCTTCGCTATCTTTTCCAATAGCTGTGATATTCTGATTAAAGGCTTTGTTTTCCTCAAAATCCCAAATTTTTTGTCCTTTACTGTTATAATAATTTTTAAATTCTGTTTGTTCTAAGGATATACCGTATTTTATTGCAAGATAAGAGGCTATTCGCTGCATTTCCAGAGGGGAGAGCACCCTGTCATAGATAAGAATTTCTGCAAAGTTTCCACTAAAAAGATGAGGGGGAAGCTCAGCTGTTTTCCCACCAATATTAAAGGTATAAGAATCTTTTGGGGTGGGATTTTCACCTTGAGATTTTTGTTTTTCTATGGCTCTTTTGGAAAGAGATTTAGAATGCTGATAATAATGGATTTTAACTTTCTGATTTCTGAAATATTCAGAAAAAGAGCGATACTGATGCTCGGCAAGATTCGCTAAACGATGGGTTGTAGCGCTAATGATAGGGGAGGAAGACTGAGCATCAGATAGCGTCCAAAGGTTTTCTTCTACTGGATTTGATGAGTGTTGATGCTGAGTATTGTCTTTATAAACGATAAATAGCGAGTAGTTTTCCGCTTGGGAAAGACTTAGATTTTCATTGAGCCCATTATTACTTTTATCGTTAGATAATGAAAGTTTAAAGGAAGGATTCTCATTAATCAAATGAGCAGGCGAAAATAAATGCTCTAAGTTTTTGTTTTTTCTAACCTCCGTAATCTGAGTTTGATTATACTTGGTTTCTGCTTTAATCCAGAGATAGGGCTCGGATACTCCTGCGGGATAAATTTCTTGTGCCATAGCAATTCCACTATGCCATAAGAAGAAGAGAAATATAGATTTGTGAAATTGTTTTGGCTTTTTCATAAGTTTCAGTAGTATTAGAAGTTATTATGCCCATCAAAGGAGAAGCTGTATCCTATTTGCAAAGAGAAGGCACTGACTTTATTATTGGTATTCTTAAATCGATGACCATTTTCCTGAGTTTCCAATGCATCGCTAAGCCCTAGATGATATCTAAAGCCAATATTAAGTCCATTATAAAATTCATAACCTATCGCAAATGCAGAATGGAAGTAGTCCTTACCTTCAAAAGATTCTTTGAGTGTTTTTTGGACTACGGCATCGGGTTCAAAATAAACTCCCGATTGCCTCGATAGCTCTTCTGCATTCGAAGTATAGGTTAGCGCATCTTTATCTAAGCTAAATGTGAAGAAAGGCCCTGCACCGATGTAAAAGCCATCTGTAAAATAGTATTTCAACAAGAAGCCTAAATTGAGATTATGAAATGGGAACTTTATATTGTAGTTGAGCCCGTTTTTATCATTGTATTTAAAGTCTGTCGACTGTCTGCTGTAGTAGAGCTCAGGTTGTACACTGATTTTTTCAGTAGGGTATTTCCAGTTGAGGAATACACCTCCTGCAGCACCAAATTTTGCATTTTCTGAGGTAGAATAGTTCTGATAAACCCCTTGAGGAATAATCATAGGTTCCAGATTATTCATTTGAGAATAAATAGCTCCAGCCGAGACTCCGTAGGTGATTTCTCTTACCAACTGAGCATTGATAAGGCAGGTACTCAAAATAGAGGTGAATAAAAAATATTTACGCATAAGTATTACCAGTTATGAAAGCTATATCCTAAGGATAGTGCGAGGAAAGAATTACGATTGGTATTCTCTGTAAATTGAAAGGAAGTACTCCGTGTTCCTATCGCATCGCCTATTCCTAAATAATATCTTAAATCAAAATGAAAATCATTTTCAAGTTCATATCCAACATTAAAGCTCAAATTAAAGTCATCTTTTCCTATAATTCCATCTCGGTAGAACTGTCGGTAGTTGGTATCGTGTCGTCCATCAAATTCATTAGAAGAATATTCTATATTATGAGGAGTTAAGTTTTTAGCATAATGCACTCCTATACCAAAGTTTAGTCCTTCATAGGGGTATATTTTGTAAATGCTTCCTAAAATGAGGTAGGAGTATTTAAAATCAATATCATATTCCTGACCCGACTGGCTATTATGGTAATGGAGTTTCTCTCCGCCTTTTCGGTAGATTAGTTCGGGCTGTATTGCTGTTCTGGTATTAGAAAATTTATAATTGACAAAAAATCCTCCCTCTACGCTATAGACTCCCTTTGTCTTCATTTGGAAGTTTGTAAGGTTATGCTCTCTCCCGATGAGCATTTCTGGGATATTGGTGGTTGTAGAATGCAAAGCCGCTACTTTTAGGCCATACGACAAGTTATCATTATATTGAGAAAAGCAGAGTGCAGATGATATAAAAGCTATGAAAGAGTAGAATTTTATCATTGAAAATAATTATTTTGGAGCTAAAACCTTATCATTGTCCGCAAAACTATTCATTTTAAAGAAATAAATGATAAATAATGATATATATCATATAGAATGTAATACATGAATAGCGAATGAAATTTTTTACCTTTCATCTCTTTGCTAATAAATTGCGGAAACTCCATAAAAAAATCTCTGCAAAATGTAAATACATTGCAGAGACTTTTATTATTGGTAGACTCACAGGGATTCGAACCCCAACTAAATGAACCAAAATCACTTGTGCTACCGTTACACCATGAGTCTGTTTCGTTTTTCGTGGTGCAAATATAATAGCTTTTTCGGAATATACAAGCCCCGATGATGAAAAAAGTTATATTTTTACGCAAAATAAATCAGGGGTTATGCTTATAAATAGAGTCAGTAATCTAAAAATTAGTTTTTTAGGCGTTAGTAAAGAATTCGAAAAAAAACTCTTTTCTTTTATAGATGATTGGTTTTCTTTGCAGGATACGGTAAAGGTGCAGACTTCGGGGTCAACTGGGGCGCCTAAAATATTTGATGTAGAAAAGCAAAAAATGATCAATTCAGCGGTGATGACTACCGATTTCTTACGATTAAAAAAGAATGATACCGCACTCCTTTGCCTCCCGATTGAGTATATTTCTGGGAAGATGATGTTCGTCCGAGCCCTTATAAAAGAAATGAAACTAATGGCCACCGAACCCTCCACAAAACCCCTCGAAAGGCTTGAAGAAACCATCGATTTCTGCGCAATGACGCCCCTACAAGTAGAGCATTCACTCCACAAAATACATCTCATAAGAAACCTCATCATAGGCGGTGCAGCCGTCTCCGAAAACCTTAAAAAGAGATTACGAGAGCAGCTATCCCTCACAAAAGCGGAGAGCAGAGTTTTCGAGACCTATGGAATGTCCGAAACCCTTTCACATATCGCTTTGAAGGAGATTTATCCCCAAGAAGAGGCGTATTTCTCTGTGCTCGGCTCCATCCAAATCTCCCAAGATACGAGGGGTTGCCTTAGGATTAATGCCCCTTTGCTCAATAGCGAAATCTTACAAACCAATGATTTAGTAGCGCTCAAAACCGATAAAAAATTCAGATTTCTCGGTCGCGCAGATCATATTATTAATTCGGGCGGAGCAAAAATATTCCCAGAAGAATTAGAGCGCCTCGTAAAGAAACAAATCGATAACGAAGCGGTTTTCTTAGGCTTGGAAGATGAAGTCTTGGGGCAGAAACTGGTTCTTATCATAGAGGGCGAGCGTAGCGAGCGCCTCATCAGCAGCCTTGCAAGGGTAGAATACACAAAATCTTTCCACAAACCAAAGGAAATACGCTTCGTACAAGCCATCCCACGCACACCCAATGGAAAAGTAGACCGGAACCAACTAAAAACCCTCCTTAGCACTGCTCATAGCTTATAGTCTTTGGTGAATAGCTAATAGCCAGATTCTAGTGGCATGAAGCCTACTGATTAATCGGGGTAGAGGAGGTATTTCTGACGAATTTTTTGGAATTTTTGCAGGTCGGTAGCCCAAGACTGTCGGATTTCTTCCTCTGGGGTATGGTTTTGTATCTGTTTTCGCAGCTCATCGCTCCCCGCGAGTTTGTCGAAAAAGAGATTGCTCAGGAAGAAGTCCGCTTTTCGTTTGTCATCAAAGTTTTTATAAGCGCTGATGAGCCATTTTAGTTCTAATCGGGTAGGGTGGAGTGCTTCGTTTTGCAGATTTTCTCCGTAGCAGTGTTCGCCGTTCAGGAATGGGCTTTTGGCACCATAGCTGGGCTGTGGAGTGAAACTAAATGCGGACGGTTTCAGGTGCGGGCTGCCATAAATCTGAAAAGGTGTGGGCGTGCCTCTTCCGACGGAGATTGCCGTGCCCTCGAAGAAGCAGAGCGATGGATAGAGGCTGATGGCAAGAGCATTCGGGAGGTTGGGAGAGGGAGGTTTCGGGAGGGAGTACCTCTGTTTTTTGTGGTAATTTTTTAGTTTTATGACGGTGTATTTTGCTTTCGCTTTGTTTTTGAGCCAGCCCTCGCCGTTGGCCATCAATCCATACTCGCCGATGGTAAGCCCATAGACTACGGGTATGGGGTGCATCCCGACGAAGCTCGCCCACTGAGGTTTTAGTACCGGCCCGTCGATGTATCCATCGTGCGGGTTGGGTCGGTCAAGGATAATGACCTCCTTTTGGTTCTCGGCAGCTGCTTCCATTACGAGGGCAAGCGTAGATATATAGGTGTAGAAGCGGATGCCCACATCTTGTATATCAAACAGGATAATATCGAGGTCTTTCAGCTGGTCGGCGGTAGGTTTTTTATTCTTTCCGTAGAGGGAGATAATGGGGAGCTGCGTTTGTGTATCGATTCCGTTTCGGACGGATTCTCCTGCGTCTGCATCACCTCGGAAACCGTGCTCTGGGGCAAAGACTTTCTTTACATTAATGGCATTTCTCAGCAGAAAATCTACGATGCTGAGGGAGTCTGTTCGCATCGCTAAACTGCAACCACGCCCGCGAGGAGCGGCATTGTATTTCGTTTTGACCAAGACGAGACCCGTTTGGTTTGTAACAACTCCCACTGCTTTTCCTTTGAGGAGGGGGAGGTAGATTTCTGGCTGGTCGGCTCCGGTTTTAAATTCATTAGACTGAGCAAAAAGGCAGGTGGAGAAACAAAAAATTAGGCTCAAAGAGACTAAATTTTTAATTTTGGCAGCTAAATTCATAAGGTTTGAAATTTCCATTTTATTTTTCGAGAAAAATTGCGAATTCCAAAGATAATAAAAATAATCTCTCGCGAGTGATTATCTTCATCGGAAGGCTGTCGGTAGCGCTTGGGATTATCGTTTCGCTCATCACTATTTCTACAGGGCTCGGTTCTAAAAAAGCGATTAAGCAAAGCCTTGGAGACTTTGGGGGGGAGGTGAGCATTAAATCTACCCGATCTAATGCGTCGTATAACTCCTCAGTTCTCAGCCGTGAGGGATTAGATTTGGAGCGGATAAAAGCCCTGCCTTCCGTAGCCGATGTGCAGCAATTCGTAACCATAAATGGTATCCTGCGAACCGAAAACAGCTTTGCAGGAATCGTATTTAAAGGGGTAGGAGAAGATTTTAATGCAAAGCGATTCAGTAAATTTTTGGTGGAAGGCAGCATTCCTCATTATGATAATCATCAGCTGAGTATGGATGTCATTCTCTCGAAAGAGATAGCAGATGGCCTCAATAAAAAGCTAAACGACAGCATCGTGGCGGTGTTCTCTAAGGAAGACCAGAAACCGCTCTACCGCAAGTTTAGGATTGCAGGCATCTACAAAACTGATATTAAGATGCTGGATGAGCTCTACATCATCGGGAGTATAAGTAATGCGAGGAAGGTACAAGGCATCGGTAAAGACGAAATAGGAGGTTTGGAGGTGTTTCTACACGATTTTGATGCCGTAGATACTGCTACGAATGAGATTCAGAATTTTATTGGGTACAAGAATTTCCTCCTCCCCATCACCGAACAATTCCCCGTCATCGTAGATTGGATTAATATCTTTAACATCAATGTTGCGCTTATCATTAGTATAATGCTCATTGTTGTCATTATTAATATTATAATGGTTCTTCTCATTCTGATTATCGAGCGCACGAACTCAATCGGAATTCTAAAAACAATGGGTGCGAATAATGTACAGATTCGGATGATATTCATCAATTACACCCTTTATATTATGATTCCTGGCTTGCTTATCGGTAATCTTATTGGGCTTGGTCTTTTGCTGGTGCAGAAATTTACAGGCGTGATAGAACTTAACCCCGAGAACTACTATGTAAGCCAAGTACCTGTGGAGCTCAATCCGCTTTACATCTTTATGATTTCTTTCGGTATGCTGGCAATTTCGGCAGTGGTGCTCATCCTCCCAAGCTATCTGATTAGTAAAATCTCACCAATAAAAGCGATTAAATACCATTAGAGTGGTATATTTTTTCTTGGGAAATGATGAAAAAATGATGGTGTCAATAGGCTAAAAAGCGTAATTGATTAAATCAATAGTGATGCACAATCTCTTGGGCGCGCAAATCTTTATATTTGCACATATTTTATGGAAAATCAATTTTTAGAAGAGCTGTACTCAGGCTATTGCAATAGAACATACGACCTCGATAAAAAGAAAATAGAGGAGTTTATCGATAAATTCTTCCATTTTGTTTTCTTTTTGGAAAGCCAGAGATGTACTTCAAAATCTGAAATAAATAAACGACTGGAGGGGTTTAGAAAAGAATTTGCGAGCATTCTCTTTTCAGTGCTGGGAGATAAAATGCTCTGCCGAGAGAAAAGCGCCTACTTTTTTGAGCATTTTTCAAAGATTTATCACTTGCTTACAAAGGATTTGGAAGCGATTTATGCCAATGACCCTGCCGCAAAAAACAGAGAGGAAGTGAGCTATTCCTATCCTGGTTTCTATGCTATTGCGATTTATAGATTTGCGCACGAATTGTATAAGGAAAATGTTCCGCTTATCCCCCGAATCTGGACGGAGCTTGCCCACAGCAAAACGGGGATAGACATACACCCAGGAGCAGAGATCGGTGAGCATTTTTTTATAGACCACGGTACGGGAATCGTAATCGGTGAGACGGCTGTCATCGGTGATAATGTAAAGATTTATCAAGGCGTTACACTTGGAGCATTGTCCGTATCAAAAGAGATTGCCAATGTTAAAAGGCATCCAACCATAGAAAATGGAGTAGTGATTTATGCTAATGCTACTATCTTGGGTGGTGAAACGGTTATAGGTGAGGGGAGTATTATTGGAGGAAATGTGTGGATTACTCAATCCATCGCTCGCGATTCTATCGTCTTCCACAAAGGTCAGGTTACCATTAAAAATAAAAAATCAGGTGATGAACCGATTATTTTCGTGATTTAATCAAGAAAAAACGAAGCAGAAATAGTAAAGAAATTATTAAGTTAGAACAAAAAACAAAGGAATATTATGAGATTGAATAATGTATTAGAAGCTATTGGAAATACTCCAGTGGTGAAGATTAATAAAATCTTCGGTAGTGAGGCAGAGGTTTATATAAAACTTGAAAAACAAAACCCTGGCGGGAGCCTTAAAGACCGAATAGCACTTGCGATGATTGAAAGAGCAGAGAAAGAAGGAAAAATTAATAAAGATACTGTGATTTTTGAGCCTACATCGGGGAATACGGGTGTGGGCTTAGCGATGGTTTGTGCTGTTAAGGGGTATAGATTGGTTCTTGTACTTCCAGAGAGTATGAGTGTGGAGCGTAGGAAGCTGATGTCTGCATACGGAGCGGAATTTGTCCTCACACCAAGAGAATTAGGGACTTCTGGAGCGGTGAAGAAAGCATTGGAGCTCGCAGAAAAAACACCAAACTCGTGGGTAGCTCACCAGTTTGATAACGAAGCAAACCCAGAGATACACAGGCTTACGACTGCACAGGAAATTCTCTCTGATTTCCCAGAGGGTTTGGATTATCTGATTACAGGCGTAGGCACTGGTGGGCATATTACTGCCGTTACAGAAGTTCTAAAACAGTCTTTCCCTCATTTGAAATCGTATGCAGTAGAGCCAGTGGAGTCGCAAGTTATTGCAGGAAATCCGCCAGGACCACATCCTTTGCAAGGGATAGGAGCGGGCTTTGTTCCGAATGTGCTGAATACTTCCATTCTTGATGGGACGATTGCGGTAACTAAGGAGCAAGCATTTGAATATGCAAGACGATTAGCAAGAGAAGAGGGGATACTCGCAGGCATCTCCACTGGTGCTTCTTTGGCAGCAATTGCTCAGAAATTAGAAGAGCTACCCAAAGGAGCAAGGATATTGACCTTTAATTATGATACTGGGGAGAGGTACTGGTCGGTTTCAGACTTATATCAAGAAAATCCTTCATCATTAGAATAGAAGTGATTTGCCAGATATGAAAAATAGGCGTACATTTGCCGCCGTTACATAAAAATCATTTAAAAAATATTCGAATGTACTTAACATCAGAGAAAAAAGCAGAAATTTTCGCAGAATACGGGAAATCTGCACAGGACACAGGAAGTGCTGAAGGACAAATCGCACTGTTTACTTACAGAATTAACCACCTTTCAGGGCACTTGAAAAACAATCACAAAGATTTCAATACTGAAAGATCTTTGGTGAAGTTAGTAGGTAAGAGAAAAAGATTATTAGATTATCTTAAAAATAAAGATATCGAAAGATACAGAGCAATTATTGCTAAATTAGGATTAAGAAAATAATCTCCTAAACAGAATAAAGCCTCCGATTCTAAAACAGGATTGGAGGTTTTTATTTGCCCTTTCTTTTTCATACTAAATGCTGATAAAATATTTTAACTCCATATAAAAGATGGAGGATTTACTTTTATAGCGTATTAAATTAGTATAATTGATAAATTTTGTTATTTTTGCACACCTAAAATTTCGATTAATGAACATTACGGCTCAAAACCACGACGAAGTAAGTGCATTACTTACAGTAACACTAAACAAGTCTGACTATAAAGACAAAGTAGAAAAACAACTTCACAACTATGCAAAGACGGCACAAGTACCAGGCTTTAGAAAAGGAAAAGTTCCTTTGAGTATGGTGAGAAGGCAGTATGAAGCGCCTGTTGCTTTTGAAGAGATTAACAAACTTGTATCAGAGGCTTTGAATAATTATGTAAACGAAAATAAACTGCGATTGGTAGGGCAGCCCGTACCACAGCCAGTAGATAATTTTGACCATAATGCAGAGCAAATCACCGTAGCTTTTGAAGTGGGTTATGAGCCTGCCTTTACTGTAGATCTTTCTAAATACGAAGCTCCTCTCTATAAAGTAGAAGCATCTGAAAAAGAAATCGGTCAAAGCATAGAAAATATGCAAAAGAGATTCTCCACAAGAGAAGAACAGGAAAAATTAGGAAAAGATACTTTTGCCGGTTTATCCATTACTCAAATCGTAGAAGAAGATGCAGAGGGAGAGCACCATCATCATCCGAAATTTGCTACAGTATCCAAAGACCAGAAAGCGGCTTATGATTTAGTAAAGAAATTAAAGAAAGATGAAAGCCTAAAAATTACTAAAGAGCAGTTAGTAGAAAATGAAGAGCTTGCAAAACAGCTCGGTTTCTCAAAAGAAGAGGTAGAGCATCTTCATCATAATGAGCTTGAAGTAAAAGTAACGGATATTTACAAACTCAATCTTCACGAGCTTAATCAAGAATTGTTTGACAAGGTTTATGGAGAAGGGAAAATTAAATCAGAAGAAGAACTTAAAGAAAAAGTGAAATCTGAATTAGACGAATACTTCCAACAAAATGCTGATGTATACTTCGTAAATAAAGTATTAGAGCAGATTAACGAGAAAGAAGAAGTGCAGCTTCCAGAAACTTTCTTAGTGAAGTGGTTGGTATTCTCTAATCAAAATATCACCTCCGAAGAGCAGGCAAAAGAAATCTTAGAAGCTGAGAAAAAGCAAATCAAGTATCAAATCATCGAAGGTAAATTGATGAGCGATAATGATATTAAGATTGATTATGCAGAGGTATTGGCTCAAGCAGAGCAGTTGGTAAGAAATCAGCTTGCGATTTATGGCATACACCACCTTTCCGATGAAGAAATTCAGAAGTATGCTGTAGAAATGCTAAAAGATCAAGAGCAAGTAAGACAGGTTTCTTCCGAAGTGGCGATGACTAAACTTAAAGACATCATCTTAGAAAAAGCTACTAAAAAGGAAACTAAGATTTCTCACGACGAGTTCTTAGAAGTCATTAAAAAGTAATAAATAACAAGCAATACTTAAAAATCCCCTACACATTGCAGGGGATTTTTTATATCTAAATTCGGAGGGAATAAATTCTCAATTCTCTTTACCAGTAAAGTAATTATAGTCTTGAAGTACTTTTCTGATAAACTGCTGCTCGGTATATTCCTGTGTGTTTCGCTTGATGGAGGTTACGCTTTCAATCTTTTCGGAGAGTTTGCGGATAACGGCAGGGTCATAGACCTTGATTGCTTTCTGGAAGTTCTCTTTGATGATGCGAATATCATTATCTGAGAGTGTAATAACCTGTGGAAAGGCTGGAGTATAGTCTGTGCTGATATTTTGAAAGATTGTATGAGAGATATTGATATTATTTTTTGTGGAGATAACCGCCGTACCGCTGATCATCCCTCCCAATCGTTGGTTATTCTTGGAAATGATGATAGACAAGACCCCCACAATCCCCGCATTAGTATAAATATCAATGATACAGAAAATCCAACGCGTGAGATAGTCCCCAAAACTCGCCTGATAGCCATCTATCTTCACAACTTTTAATCCGAGCAGCATCTTCCCGAATGTTCGCCCCTCAAACATCATTTCGCAAATGAGAGAGTAGAACCAAATGGGGCTAAACAGAAGCAAAATAACTGTGATATAGACCCATTCTTCTACGATTCTTGAAAATTCATACATCATTTCGCCAAAGAAATAGAGGAATACGGTGGCGTAGAGCCCTTTAATCAGTATATCTATGATGAAAGCGAGTATCCGCTCACCGATGCTTGCTGTCTTAAACTTAATATTAACATTCTGTGAGGTATTTATTTCTATCTCATTCATAGAATACTCAATTATCTGCTTATAATAGAGCACAAATATAATGCATTAAAGTATTTATTTGATGAAATATTAAAAAAAATAGATGAAATAAAGAATATTTCCGAAAAAGCATTAATTTAGCCGGCAAGAATAAACCGATGAGAGAGGTAGCCTTTATAAAACAAAATCTCAATAAATGGAAAGAGGTAGAAAATGTAGTCTATAAACGAGTGAAGAAAAACCCGGATGACTTGTCCTCTATCTACATCAATCTAATCAATGATTTATCCTTCTCCCAGACTTATTATCCAAAGAGCAAAACTACGGCTTACCTTAATTTCTTAGCATCGGAAGTCTTCCAGATGATTTATAAGACGCGAAGGACGGAAAAAAGCAGAATCATCTCTTTCTTTAAGACTGAAACCCCTTTGCTGATGTACCGATACAGAAACTATCTCGTGTATTCTTTTTCTCTCTTCCTTTTATTTACGATTATCGGTGCTTTTTCAGCTCATTATGACGAAGAATTTACCAATCTTATCCTCGGTGATGAATATGTGTATATGACGATTGAGAATATAAAAAAGGGAAATGAAGTCGGCGTTTATCAAGATGAAAATGCACTCATAATGACTTTTATGATTATCATAAACAATTTAAAAGTGGGTGCTTATCACTTTGTATCAGGAGTATTTATCGGCTTGGGAACGGCTGTAGTTCTAATGCATAATGCGATAATGCTCGGTGCATTTCAGTATTTATTCTTCCAGTATGGTGATCTAAGTACTTTGGCGAATAGTGCAAAAGGAATTTGGATACACGGCGTCTTTGAAATCTTTGCAATGATTATAGAAGCTGCAGCAGGGCTTATCCTCGGGGCTTCGGTGCTCTTCCCAAAGACTTATTCTCGTTTTAATGCCTTTAAACTCGGGGCTAAAGATGCTATAAAAATCTTTCTGAGTACTGTGCCATTCACTATTGTAGCAGGAATATTTGAGAGTTTTGTTACAAGGCACGCTCTTGTAATGCCATTATGGTTAGATATGCTGATTATATTCGGCTCTTTGGCTATTGTGATTTTTTATTATTGCATATACCCACATTTTGTCTATAAAACACTAAAAAAAGATGATACAATTCTATAAGAAAAGAACATTAGGCGAGATTGTCTCCGATACCTTCAACTTCCTGAAAATCTATGGCAAGAATTTCTTTAAAAACTATTTGGTCATTAATGGATTACTCCTTATTCTGATGATGATTCTCTTCGTTGTAGGTTTAAGGGATATTATCGGCAGTTTTATGTTTGGAGAAGGGCCAGAAGGAAATTATATTGAGGAGTATATCACACAAAATCCAGTGCTTATAGTAGCCGTCGTAGTACTTATGTTTCTCATTTTTATGGTAGCGATGGTTATTAATTACTCTTATCCCGTACTCTATATTAAGCGGCTTTCTGAAACAGGAGGACCGGTACAGCTTCAGGATATTTTATCGGATATTAAGAAGAATACGGGGCGTATTTTTATCTACTTTTTAGGTATCACCTTTATTGTCTTGCCCTTTGCGTTTCTTGTAATGGCAATTAGTTATATACTGATACTTATTCTGATAGGGCTATTTCTTATGATGATTGTAATGCCGTTTATTATGAATGTTATCAACCTTACGCTCTTTGATTATCTCAATACCCAAAAGGGCTTTTTTAGTAGTTTGAGCTATGGCTTGCGCTCTCAGTTCTCGTACCAGCATCATCGTGATGGCTCTCCTTTCTGGAAGTATATCGGTTCTACTTTGGTTATCTATATAATAGTGCAGATTGTTGCCTCAATATTCACTACCATTCCTATGATATTTATTTTTGGATATAAAATCATTTTTCCTACTTATGATTCCATAGAAGGTGAAGAATCAATGTTTGGATTAATGGTGTTAATCCTATATTCAATTGCTTTAATCATATCTTTTATCATTAATAATATTATATATATTGCTACAGGTTTTATTTATTACGATAGCAGGACGGATCTGCACAAGAAAATAGACCTTTCCGAAATAGAAAGCATAGGAAAAAATGAAGATTAAGCTCCTTATATTCTTTTTGATATTTCTCTCATCTCCCGTATTTGCACAGCAGGAGGAGGAAGATAATGAAATCCCTTTTGATGGCTATACAGAAGTTCTTCCAAAAAATGATTCTATTGGCGGAGTGCCTGTCTATTCTGCGGATTCTCTCCTTCAAAAGGGAGTAATAACAGATACCCCTCTTAAAGAAAGAAATCTCTCCACCGATATAAAAGATAAATATAAAGGAGAAGATTTTGATTACTCTGCCAATAAACCCAAAACCTCTTTCTTAGAAAAATTAAAGAAGAAATTAAGGCGTTTATTAGATCGTCTTTTTAGTGATACCGACTTTAATAAAATCTCCAAATACGAGCATAATATTATTCGCCTTATAGGGATTATCGTCTTGGGGATTCTGCTCTATTTCGTTATTAAATATCTGATGAGGAAAGACGGCAACTGGTTCTTCGGAAAGAAAAATCAAAAGATTAATATCCCAAGTAATGATATCGTAGAGAATATTCACGAAATCAACTTCCGAGAGATGATTTCCAAAGCCGAGAATCAGCAGGATTATCGCTTGGCAATTCGCTATCATTTCTTACGGATGCTAAAAACCCTTACAGATAAAAATCTCATAGACTGGAATCCTGAGAAAACCAACCGAGATTATATCTCCGAGATAAGTGCTTCCGAGCTCAAAGAGCAGTTCAAAGATGCCTCCCGAATATTTGATTATGTTTGGTACGGAGAGTTTAGCATAAACGAAACCGAGTATAAAACTTATAAGGATAAATTTAATTAATCGTATGAATAAGACATTTAAGATATATGGAATTATCCTTGCCGTTGTTTTAGTACTCCTTGCGCTATTAGAAGTGAATAAAACAGAGGTCGTAAGCTGGAAAAAAACTTATGGAATAAGCGATAAAAACCCTTTCGGACTTTATATTTTCTCTCAGGAGATAGACGCTCTCTTTGGCAGCAGTTTAGAAAAGGAAAGTACCGCTCCTTATATCTATTATAATAAAGAAAAAGAGCCTCATAATATTATCCTCATCCAGCAGAATATGGATAAGGAATCCTGTAAAAAAATACTGAAACAGGTAGAAAAGGGTTCAGATGCCCTTATCTTTTCAGATGAGATGGATTACTTTTTAGCCGATACCCTCCACATCGGTACTTCGTGGTATGACTTTGATGGCGCTTCGTTGCACTTTACCGATAAGAAATTAAAAGATAAAGCCATCATAGACAAGCTCCCTTCAAGAGAGAGAATTAGTTACATCACAAAGGAGCAGCAGATTTTAGGCTATGCTACATTTGAAGGCAAAGAAACGGGCGTCAATTTCATTAAAGTTCCTTTTGGCAAGGGGAATATCTACCTCCATACCGAGCCGCTAGTTCTTACCAATTATTCCCTCTTAAAAGGAGAGGCAAACAGACAATATGTAGAGAAAGTCTTCTCCTACCTCCCAGAGAGGAAAACCGTTTGGTTTATGGAGAGAAAGCTCTTTAATGAATCCACTTCTCCTCTTCGTTTCATCCTTGCCAATCCGCCGCTCAGGTATGCTTGGTGGCTATTTCTCGGTGGGGTATTTCTCTTCCTTTTCTTTAATGCCAAGCGGAAGCAAAGAATTATCCCTATTATAGAACCGAAAAAGAATAAATCGGTAGAGTTTGTAAAAAGCATTGGCAATTTATACTTAAACGAAGGCGATTTTCAGGATATGATGAGCAAAAAGGCACAGTACTTCCTTAATAGAGTTCGTACCGAATTGCTAATAGACACCCATCATTTAGATGAGCATTTTGCGAAGAGGCTGCATCTGAAAACAGGAAAACCTCTACAAAAAATTACGGAGGCAATAGCCCTTATAAAGAAAGCGCAGGACGAATATGCCTATCTAACCAAAGAAGATTTAGTAAAAATGAATGAAATCTTAGACGAAATCCTAAGATAATTAATCATAAAATACAAGTATAAAATTTGAATATAATGGAATATACAGAAAACACAAATCCCGTTTCCTCTTTCCAGTCGAGGATTGATATGACCGAGCTGAGAGACGCCTTGGACAGAATAAAATCCGAAATCTCCAAAGTCATCGTAGGGCAGGAGTCTATGGTAGAGCATCTCCTCGCGGCACTCCTCTCCAATGGTCATATCATTATAGAGGGCGTACCAGGCGTAGCGAAGACCATTACCGCAAAACTCCTCGCAAAGACCATTGATGTCGGTTTTAGCAGGATACAATTCACTCCCGATCTGATGCCCTCCGATATACTCGGCACATCGGTCTTTAATATCAAAACCTCCGAGTTTGAGTTTAAAAAAGGGCCAATATTCTCCAATTTTATTCTGATAGATGAAATCAACCGCTCGCCAGCTAAAACCCAGGCAGCACTCTTCGAGGTAATGGAGGAGCGGCAGGTTACGATGGACGGCACTCGCTACGAGATGTCTTCGCCTTTCCTCGTCGTTGCTACTCAGAACCCTATCGAGCAGGAGGGTACTTACAGATTGCCAGAGGCACAGCTCGACAGGTTCCTCTTTAAGATAGAAGTGAAGTATCCTAACCTACAGCAGGAGATAGAAATCATCAGAAAACAGCACGAAAGCAAATCCGAAAATAAAACCGAGAGCATCCGTACAGTGATTACGGGCGAGCAGCTCGTCAGGTTCCAGACCCTTGTAAAAGAGGTGCTCGTAGAGCCTCATTTAATAGAGTATATTGCGAAAGTCATCATCGCCACTCGCGAAAATCAGTTCCTCTATCTGGGCGCATCGCCGAGGGCAAGTTTGGCACTCCTCAGCGCTTCCAAGGCTTTTGCAGCGCTTCGGGGCAGAGATTTCGTAACGCCAGAAGACATCAAAGAAGCCAGTCTTGCGGTTCTCAGGCACAGGGTAGTTGTTTCCCCCGAGCGCGAAATGGAAGGGCTTACAGCAGATGAAATCATCCAACAGATTTTAGAGGGAATAGAGATTCCAAGGTAGTTTTAAAAATAGCTTATGCTCAAGCATCTTTATCTAAACTCCCGATTGTTCTTCATCCTTTTCATCATCGGGGTTTTATACATCCTTTCGTTTTTCTTCGGCGGGCTTATGCCTTTTGCCCATAGCTTTCTCGCGCTTTTACTCCTCATCTTTACCGTAGATGCTATGCTCCTTTTTAATCAGAAAAAAGGCGTAGAAGCACAGCGAATATTGCCCGAAAAGCTCTCCAATGGAGATGAGAACGCCATACGAATAGACCTTAAAAACAATTATTTCTTCCCGCTCAGCGTACAGGTGATTGATGAAATCCCTTTCCAATTCCAAGTGAGGGATTTTATGATTCACAAGCGCCTCCCCGCAGGAGGTAGCCGAATGTTTGAATACAAACTCACCCCAAAGGAGAGGGGAGAATACAGCTTCGGGGCGCTCAATATCTATGCGAGCTCCATTCTGGGGCTTGTTGCCCGAAGGTTTTCTTTCCAAAAAGATGAAAAGCTCCCCAGCTACCCTTCCTTCATCCACCTCAGAAAGTACGAGCTGATGGCGGTTCAGAATGAATTCCTCCTCGGAGGTATCAAGAAAATCCGAAGGCTAGGGCATACAATGGAATTCGAGCAGATAAAAGAATATGTACAGGGTGATGATATCCGAACCATCAACTGGAAGGCGACCAGCAAGCAGAATAAACTGATGGTAAATCAGTATCAGGACGAGAAATCCCAGCGAATCTATATGCTCATAGATAAAGGTCGCACGATGCAGATGCCTTTCAATGGGCTTAGTTTGCTCGATTACTCCATCAATGCTACGATGGCGCTCTCCCACATTATCCTGAAAAAGGGCGACCGTGCAGGGATGATGACCTTCTCCAAGAAAACCGAAAACCGTGTCTCTGCCGATAGCAAGTCCGGACAGCTCAAGAAAATCTCAGAAGCCCTCTATAATATACAGACCAACTTCTTCGAGAGCGATTTTAGCCGCCTCTACCAGGATTTGAAGACCACCATCACCCAGCGCAGCCTCGTGCTCCTTTTTACCAATTTTGAAACCCTCGATGCTGTACAAAGGCAAATGAAATACCTGAGAGGCATCGCCAAGAACCACCTCCTCGTCGTTATCTTTTTTAAGAATTCGGAGCTCCAGAACCTCATTCATTCCCAGCCCGAGACCATACAATCGGTCTATGATGAGATTATCGCCGAGAAGTTTGAGTTTGAAAAAAAGCTCATCATCCAAGAGCTGAGGAAGTACGGCATCTATTCCGTTTATACCCTTCCAGAGAACCTCAGCATAGATGCCATCAACAAATATTTGGAAATTAAAGCTCGAGGGATACTTTAAGCCATTTTTCAGTCAGAAAAAAACTTCTGCAGGTCTCGCACCGTTCGGAAATGCATCTCGGAAGTCCTCCGGAAGTCTTGCGCAAAAAGAAATGCATCTCGGAAGTCCTCCGGAGGTCTTGCGCAAAAAAAAATACACCGTAGCCGGTGAGGCTCTTAAAAATGAGTGCTCCCCACGCAGTGGGTGATAAAAATCATATGGGGAATAATTTGGTTTAAATACAAATTGGGATATTTTTGCACGAAATTTTTAAATAAAATAAATAATGAAGCAATTTTTATTATCGTCTTTGCTCACGGTATCGGTGGCAAGCGTAGCGTTTTCACAGGATTATGACCCTTATTCCAATGCGGGAATTTCTCCGCAAGACCACAAGTATCTCCTCCAAAAGGAGTGGGAAGAAAATGTAGATGGAAGTAAGTATTATACAGGCTATATCTATAATGATGAGAATACGAGGCTCCTTAAAATAGAGTATTATACTCAAAATGGAGGCAAGAAATACATTTTGGAATATGCCGAATTAGAATACGATGCTAAGGGGAGAATTAAAGCTAAAATCGCCTATCAGCGAGACCCGGAATCTGAAGAAGACCCAGGCTCGGAGGCTATTCCTTTCGTACCAGAATCCAGAATTACTTATACTTATAATGAGGCTACCAACCAGCTTATCAGCCTTTATATAGAGAACTGGAAACCTGATGATGACGGCTCAGGGAAAGGCGAATACCTCCCACACAATAAGTATGAATTAGAATATTCGGAAGGTTTTTCTAAGCCTACTAAAATCAATTATTACATCAGAGTGGCCCAAGGCGGAGATGTGCAGTACCTCTACACAGATACTTATACTTATGTGGAGAAGATTGAGAAAGTACTCACCGTAAAGAGAGATGGTAATAATTTAGATGACAAAATAAAGAACAAGAGAACTTATTATTACCAGGGAGATAACCCTACCACCGGCAAATGTACCCACTATATAGATGAGAAATTTAATGGAACCGACTGGGAAGACTTCCGAAAAGTAGAATATACTTATGATGGGAATGATAATGTTAAAACCCAAGTGAATTCCATAATAAAAAGAGGTGCCTGGACGCTCAACTTCAAGTACGAATACGTGTATGATACCAATAAACTCCACGACGAGGTTTATACCTTTAAGGATTGGACATTTTATGGCGGCCTCGAGGAGGTTTATCAGTCTAAGAATGTTGCCATCAGTAAAAAGGTAAATGATAATTCTGATTACCTCAAGACTTTCTATTGGGAGCAGTCTCCGAATGCTTCTTTCCTCGCTACGGCAGACTTTGTTGCTAAGCCTTCGCTTTCCGTTCAGCTGTACCCGAATCCTGTGGTAGATTATTTCAGTCTTCAAGGTTTGGATCATCAGTCTGCAAACCTCTTCATATATGATAGAGCAGGTCGTGTAGTGAAACAAACTACTACCGATTCTGAGGGTAGATACGATGTTCGCGACCTAAAAGCAGGAGTATATTTTGTGGTAGTAAAGGCAGGAGCTCTCTCTAAGAGCATTAAGCTAATTAAGAAATAATCACGGCTTAATTCAGTAGACATATCTTTATTATTAAATAGTCATAGCTTTATTTTAACCTCTGAGGAAAATCTTTCTCAGAGGTTTTTTTGATTGATGCTAAGTGCCCCACCGGCTACGGTGTAATTGCTTGCTCCCTTCTAAATAGTTATCTTTGCTGGCGTAAAAAAAACTTATGGAATTTATAGACCGTTACGAGGAAGTTATAGCACAAGCAGTGCAGAAGTATATGTTTAGAAACCAACCTTCGGAGCTTTATGAACCGATGAATTACATTATCTCCCATAGAGGGAAAAGGCTAAGACCGATAATGGTTCTTATGGCAAATGAGCTCTTTGGCGGAGAGATGAGCAAGGCGATAAAACCAGCGCTTGCCATTGAGTATTTCCATAATTTTACCCTCATCCACGATGATATAATGGATGATGCTCCCCTTAGGAGAAATGTACCTACAATCCATACTTTGCACGGGATTAATACGGCAATCCTCTCAGGAGATGGGCTTCTGCTGAAAGCGTACAGCTTCTTTGAGGACTTGGAACCTAAGCTCTTCAAGGCGTGTGTTCGGATTTTTACCCATACGGGTATCCTCCTCTGCGAGGGGCAGCAGTATGATGTGAATTTTGAAACCCAGAAAGATGTAACCTATGAGGATTATATCCGAATGATTACCTATAAGACGGGTATTCTCGCTGCGGCGGCATTTGAAATCGGAGCCATTATCGCAGGAGCAAATACCGAAGAGGCAAAGGCTATTTTCAACTTTGGGAAGCATATCGGTATTGCTTTTCAGATTAAAGATGATTACCTTGATGTCTTTGGTAATATGGAGCAGTTTGGTAAGAAGCACGCAGGCGATATCTTTGAGAATAAAAAGACCATCCTCTACCTGCTGGCAAGGGAATATGCTACCGCTGAAGAGAAAAACGAACTTGAATTTTGGTATGCCAAAAAGACCAATAATATAGACAAGATTTATGGTGTAGAAAAGATTTTCAGGCGAACGAAAATTGACCAGAAAGTACTTGCCCTTATCCAAAAGCATAATGAAATTGCACAGGGCTATCTTGATAAAATCAATGTTTCTGATGAGAAGAAAAAGCCGTTTATCGAGCTTGCAAATTATTTATTGAAAAGAGAATCTTAAAAAAAATATCAACCACCCAATGCAGTTTAGAACAGAGGTAGAAATTCCCCTCTCTGATAAGAAAATCACTCTTGGAGATTCCTCGTTTTTCATCGGTTCCTGTTTTGCTACAGAGATGGCCAACCTTATGGCAAGTGGGCAGATGAAGACCCTTTGTAATCCTTTTGGGACGATTTTTAATCCGTATTCTATCAACTATGCGCTCAAGCGCCTCCACTCGGGCGAGCCTTATACGGAAGCAGATCTGATAAATTACGGAGGGGCTTTTATCTCATTAGACCATTATTCGGGTTTTAATACGCCTTATGCCCATAAAACCCTTGCGAAAATCAATGAAAAGCTGGAAGAGGCAAACTTTTTCCTACAAAAAACGCAATGGGTTGTTATCACCTACGGCACTTCTTTTATCTACGAGTTTCTTCCGCAGGGCAAGCTGGTGGCGAATTGCCATAAAATCCCTCAAAAGTTCTTTACAAAGAGGTTGCTCACCACTCAGGAAATTATTTCCTCGATAAAAGAGAGTATTGCATTGATAAAGGATATTTGCAAAGCAGAGGTTCAGATACTCTTTTCCCTCTCGCCCGTTCGTCATACCAAAGATGGCTTTCCTGAGAACCAATGGAGCAAAGCGAGGCTGCTTAATGCTCTCCACGAGGCGATAGATGATGAGGTTAATTGCCATTATCTCCCCATTTATGAGCTGATGATGGATGAGCTCCGAGACTATCGCTTCTATAAAGAAGATATGATACACCCCACGCAGCAGGCGGTACATTATATCTTTGAAAAGTTTGGAAATGCGTATTTCTCTGATGAAGTAAAGGCTTTTATCGCTGATAATTTTAAGATTCTTCAATCTCTTAACCATCGCCCGAATGATGAGAAAAGCCCCCAATATATTGAGTTTAGAGAAAGGCTTCGCCAGAAAATTGCCGAGCAGCAGAAGAAAGTAAAGCACAGAATATTCACTCAGTATTAAACCCTAAATCTTATGATAGATACCCATACTCACCTCTATTCAGAGGACTTTGATGCCGATAGGGCAGAGGTGATCCAGAGAGCCTTAGATGCTGGCGTTACCGAGTTTTACCTCCCTGCCATCAATTCTACTACTCATCAAAAAATGCTCAGCTTAGAGGCAGAATACCCACAGGTGAAAGCAATGATAGGCATCCACCCCTGTGAAGTAAAGCCAGAAACTTGGGAGCAGGAGCTCCAAATCGTTGAGGAATATTTAAAACAGAGAGCGTTTCCTGCGATTGGTGAGATTGGGATTGACCTCTATTGGGATAAATCTACGCTGGATATTCAGGTAAAGGCATTTGAAAAGCAAATCGATTGGGCGATAGATTACGATATTCCTATCGTCATTCACGGGCGCGATAGTTTTGATGAGGTCTTTGAGGTCTTGGATAGGAAAAAACATACTAAGCTCAGAGGGATATTCCACTGTTTTGGTGGGAGCCTCGAGCAGGCAAAAAGGACTGTTGAGCTCGGTTTTATGCTGGGGATTGGCGGCGTTGTTACCTTTAAAAATGGGAAGATAGACCAGTACCTTAGCCAGATTCCTATTGAGAATATCGTCTTGGAAACCGATGCCCCTTACCTCGCTCCTGTGCCCAATAGAGGGAAAAGAAACGAAAGTGCTTATCTCAGCTTTATCGCAGGAAAATTGGTTGATATCTACGGCATCAGCTATGAGGAAGTGGATAGGATAACCACCCAAAATGCCAAGCGAATTTTTGAGCCTTCTTCGGCAAAGGTTTAGCAGCGCTTTTATGCTTTCCATTCATTGGTGAAAGAAATAAAATCCTCTACTGATAGCTCTTCCGCTCGTTTTTCGAGGAAAGGATGGCTTTTTAAATGCTCGGGTATGCCGAGTGGTTTCAGCGCATTGGAGAGTTTCTTCCTCCTTTGGTTGAAGCCCGTTTTTACAATACTTTTAAACAGCACCTCATTTCCTTCTAAGCCTTCTTTGGGGTTTCTCTCGAGCCTTATCACACCAGATTTTACTTTTGGAGGAGGGTTAAAGACATTCTCGTGAACCGTGAAGAGGTACTTCACATCGTAGTATGCCTGTACCATCACTGAGACTATTCCGTAGTCTTTCGTTCTCGGCTGTGCTGCCACTCGCTCGGCAACTTCCTTCTGAAACATCCCTACCATTTCGGGGATTTGGCGGTAATGCTCTATAATCTGAAAAAGAATCTGAGACGAAATATTATAAGGGAAATTCCCGATAACCGCTACTTGCTCTTCTAAAAAGCTAAAATCCATTTTCAGGAAATCGCCTTTAAAATGTGCATCCGAAAGTGTGGAATAAGTGTCTTTAAGGTAGGAGATAGACTCCTCATCAATCTCTGCAAGGAGCAATCGCTCTGGTTTTTCCAAAAGGTATTTTGTGAGTACGCCCATCCCTGGACCTACTTCCAAAACATAGGTAAATCCCTTTCCCGATAGGGCTTTTACAATCTTCTCTGCAATATTTTCATCCGTCAGAAAGTGCTGACCGAGGTGCTTCTTTGCTTTTACCATTCTCGCCGATTATTTATTTCTGCAAAAGTAAATCTTTTTGGTCAGTAAGAGGCGTCTGGCGTCTGGCTTTTGGCTATTAGCTAAAAACGGCAAACGAATTAAGAGTCTCACTGGCTACGGTGTAATTGCTCCCCACGCGAGTGGGTGCCTGCCCTGCTAAGAACTCGGGGTGCCCCGACAGGATAATTGCGTGCCCTGCTAAGGGCTAAGTGCTTCCAATGCGAGTGGGTTTTTATTATTTTTTTGTATTTTAGCCAAAATTTTTTACATAGATGGCTAAGACAGCAGATGATTTTAATAGAAAGAGGCTTCGTTCGAGCAACATTACGGTGGTTATTTCCATTGCATTGGTGCTTTTTCTTTTGGGGTTGATGGGTTTGATTCTCATCAAGGCTCAGAAGTATTCGGATTATATCAAGGAGCAGCTTGTGGTGAGTGCATATTTTGATAATGATTATGATGAAAAGGATTCTCTTAAAATCAATCAAATGGAGCAGGAGGCTTTGGAGAAGATTCAGCAGCTTCAGCCTGTGAAAAGGGCGAAATATATTAGCCGAGAGATGGCGGTTCAGGAAGCGAAAGCAGGCTTGGGAGTAGATTCGGATGCGCTGTTTGAGAAGCTCATTTATCCGTCATCTGTGGAGGTTACCCTAAAGCCAGAGTATATAGACCCTGTTAAGATTAATGCTGCTATTAAGCAGATTTCTGCTGTGAAAGGTATAGTGGAGGTTAAGAACGACAGTACCCTTATGATGGAGGTTTATAATAATTTAGACCGCATTTTGAAGTGGATTTTTGGTTTCTCTCTTCTGTTTTTAGTCCTTGCCATTGTGTTAATTAATAATTCTATTCGCCTTAAAATATTTTCAAAGAGGTTTATCATCAAGACGATGCAGCTCGTAGGAGCAAAGCGAAGATTTATCTTAAAACCATTTGTAAAGGAAGCGGTGGTTTTGGGGCTTATCGGAGCTATTATCGGCACGGCAGCACTCTTTGGTGTGTGGTATTACTTCACATTGCAGATTGGCGAGAGGTATTCTGAGCAGGACATTACTCAGTATTCTTACCTCATCCTCCTTATCTTCTGCATTGGTGTTTTCATTACGGTACTCAGCACTGTAATTGCTACTTGGAGGTTCCTTAGAACGAGCGTAGATGAGCTCTACTATAACTAAAAACGATTTTAATGAGGCATAGGAACGGGTCTTATGTCTCTTTTTCTATTAATATCTTGGTAATGAAAAATGATAAAGCTATTCCCAAAGAGGCTAAGGAGAGCCAAAATCAGGGCTTCTATTTCGGGAGGGAGAATTATAAATGGATGCTGATAGGGCTGGGGCTGATTGCTCTTGGGTTTTTATTAATGCTGGGCAATGATGCCAATACACAACCCGATGGTACGCTTAATCCCAACTATTGGAATGAGGATATTTTCTCTATCAGGCGGATTAGGATTGCGCCTCTGCTCGTTATTTCAGGATTCATCGTGGAGGTCTATGCTATCCTCAAAAAGAAATAATTTATCGTAAAAACAAAAACTGATAATGGATTTACTCAAATCAATTCTCATTGCTATTGTAGAGGGGCTTACCGAATATCTTCCGATTTCTTCCACCGCGCATATGGGCTTTGTTGCAAATATGATGGGAATGGAGGAAACAGAATTTCTCAAGATGTTTCAGGTCTCTATTCAGTTTGGGGCTATTCTCTCTGTGGTAGTGGCTTATTGGAAGAAGTTTTTTGATTTAAACAATTTTCAGCTTTATGTAAAACTCACCTTTGCGGTTATCCCCGCTTTAATTCTCGGCTACCTCTTTGATGATAAAATAGAAGCTGTTTTAGGGAATCAGATTGCCATTTCATCGGCTTTGGTTTTTGGGGGAGTGGTATTGCTTTTTGCCGACTCTTGGTTTAAAAATCCGAAGATAGAAGATGAAAAGCAAATGCCCATTAAAACCGCTGTGGCGATAGGTTTCTGGCAATGTCTCGCAATGATGCCTGGTACCAGCCGCTCCGCAGCATCTATTATTGGGGGGATGGTGCAGGGCGTTACCCGAAAGGCGGCTGCAGAGTTCTCTTTCTTTTTGGCAGTTCCTACAATGCTTGCTGTTACCGTTTATTCGGTTTTTGTAAAAACTTGGGGAAAAGAAACCCCAACTCCTATGAAAGGCTATGAGATGATTCTCTCTTCTTCTGAAAATATTATGGTCTTTATCCTTGGGAATGTAGTGGCGTTTGTAGTAGCGCTTATTGCGATTAAAACTTTTATCAGCCTGCTCAATAAATATGGTTTTAAACCTTGGGGCTGGTACAGAATCTTTGTTGGCATCGCTTTATACATTTATTTCTACCTGAAACAACAGGTTTAATGCTTAAAAAATCAAAATGCAGATAGAAGATATACAGGCGGGCAAGGTGCTGTTGGTAGATAAACCATTGGATTGGACGAGCTTTCAGGCAGTGAATAAGATAAAGTTCAAGCTGAAAAGGGAGTTCAAGCTGAGAAAGATAAAAGTAGGGCACGCAGGTACGCTAGACCCTAAGGCTACGGGCTTGCTTATCGTCTGTACGGGTAAAGCTACTAAGCAGATTCCCCTCATCCAAGATGCGGAGAAGGAATATCGTGCGGAGATAAAAATCGGAGTACAAACCGAGTCTTATGATACTGAAAAACCTGAAATCCTTCACCGAGATTATACTCATATTACGGAGGAGAATATATCTGCTGCATTAGGTAAGTTTATTGGGGAGATAGATCAGCGGCCACCAGTATTCTCTGCGCTTAAAATAGATGGCGAGCGGGCGTATGACCTCGCAAGAGCAGGGCAATCTGTAGAGATGAAGGCAAGGAAAACCACTATACATTATATAAAGGATGTGGAGATTAGCCTTCCGCTGGTGTCTTTTACTGTTGGTTGTTCTAAGGGTACTTATATCCGCAGTTTGGCTCACGATATCGGTCAGGAGCTCGGGGTGGGGGCATATCTTACTGCTCTTAGGCGCACCAAAATTGGAGCGTATTCAGTAGAGGAAGCGTCATCAGATTATCTAACCAATGATTTCCTTTTCTCCGAAGCAGAGTAGGGCTTTACCTAATTGGGAATGATGTAGAGCTTCATTCTCTGCTCGTATTCTGGTTTTAGTTTAAGGAGTTTCCATATCTTTTTTTCGTCATTTGTAGAGATACGGTAGTAGATGATTTTATCCGCGGAGTATTTAAAGTATGGGTGATCTTTTAGCCAATCTTCTGGTGCATTGAGCAGCGAATATTTCTTTACCGAAGAATCATCAAGGTAGCAGGTAGAAATCAGCTTTTCAGCCAATACCTTATCTATATTATAGGTGTCTAAGATTTGTTTTTTATCGGCAAAGCCACCGAGTTTCCTTCTAAAGCCTAAGTAAGAGCTTGCCGCTCTTTTATCAAACCCGAACTCTATAAGCTGGTCAAAGCTAATCTTATTTAAATCCACTTTTGTGAAATCGGTTTCTGAAATCTGAGCTGGAGCTATGCTTTCAGTTGTATTTTTCTGTGGTTTTAGCTGGATGAAAGGCTTTAATTCTTCAAACTTCTGCTCGGAGATAACGAAACAGTTTCTAATGTCTTCCAGTGTTTTGAAAGTACCGCCGAGTTTTTTGTTTTTATAATTAATGATAACAGCGGACTGCTTTTCAGAGAAGCCCATCTTTTGCCAGTCTTCTTGGTTTAAGTCATTTGGGTCAAAGTTTTGAAGGGCAATCTTTGGTTTCTCGCTTTTAAATTTTCTGAAGTCATCGGGAGTTTTTTCGGGTAAGATGAGGTAAGGCGAGAGCTTTTGATAGTTTTCATCACTGATGATGAAACATTCTTTAAACTTCTCTTTGCTCACAAAACTGCCTCCCAAGTAGTCCTTATATTTTAAAATTGCCATTGATTGCTTTTCGGAGAAGCCCATTGCTTCCCAATCTTTTTGGCTGTAGTGGTCAGGGTTGAACCTCCCTTTGATACTCAGCTCTCTTGACCTTTTTTTGTAGGTATTATTGTTGTATTGCGTTTTTTCCGGCAGGAGGATGTAGTCCTTCAGTGCGTTGTATTTCTCTTCGGAGAGGGCATAGCATTTTTTGAGCTGCTCTTTGGAGCGAAACTCACCGCCCACTATTTCCTTATATTTAAGAATGGTTTGGGTTTGTTTCTCCGTAAAACCGAGCTTTATCCAATCTTCTTTATCCAATTCATTGGGATTAAATTCGGAAAGGTTTTGGGGAATATTTTCAGTCTCAGGGTTAATGAATTTCAGTGCAGGTATCTCAGTCTTTGATGAGTTTTGAAAAGCCCAAAAACTAATTTGTAGTAATCCTATAACGGTAGCAAGGCTTATCAGCCAAACTAACTGTTTGAGCCTGATAGAAAGTGATAGTGGGACTTTCATTAGTCGTAGGTTTACTGGGGTTTATCAACTAAAGATTCTTTCAGTTTGATGAGCTCTGCCCTTACAAAATTGAGCCTATCAATCATAGAGACGGTTTCGGAGAGTTTTGCATTGGTGGTGAGGGCTATCCTCGCGCCGTCGAGTGTATATTCTTTCTCCTTTACGAGGTAGTAGATCATCTTCAGATTCTTAATGTCCTCTGGAGTGAAGTATCGGTTTCCTTTCCTATTTCTTTTGGGCTGGAGAATGGGGAACTGCTTCTCCCAATAGCGTATAAGCGATGGATTTACATCAAAGGCTCTGGCCACCTCGCCTATGGAGTAGTAGAGTTTATCGGGTAAATTGATATTGAGCATAGCGAAAAATTAACCCTCCAAAAGTAAGAAAAATCTTTTTTGATGTTATAATGAGGGTATTGCTTCTCTGCTTTTACTTTTTCTTATGAGTTTTTTTGATGAAAAGCCTGACCAGAATAATACTGCCGATAAGAAAGATGATGATATTTTTCAGTAAGTTTATAGGTAAGTAGCTGAATTATTTATTTTTATCAATATGAAATTCGTAATAGATGGTGAAAGGAAATCCAATTTTAAAGCTATTGAAATTATCATTAGAATATGATGAATAAAGCCAACTGAATAGTAGGCTTAAACAAAACAGTACAATAAAAATTTACGAAAGTAGCTTCATCGCCTCTAAATCCTGTCTTAGCTGTGTGGGGGTTTTAAAGAGAATTCCTTGTAAGCCAAGTGATTTTGCTGTTTTTATATTTGCTTCATTATCATCTATGAAAAGGCTTTCGGAGGGTGATATATTAAACCGCTGAAAGAGGAGCTGAAAGATTTTTGGGTCAGGTTTGATGAGTTTTTCTCTGCCAGAAACTAAAATTCCACGAAATTCTTTGAAGAAATCAAACCGCTGGAAGGCAAAATCTATGGTCTCAGCTGACCAATTTGTAAGTCCGTAGAGGGTGTAGTGAGCCTTTAATTCGTGGAGAATCTGTACTGTGCCGTGTATTTCATCTTTTAGCATTTCTTCCCATTTGTCCCAGTATAGGGCAATTTTATCGGCATAGCTAGGGTACTGCTTTTGGAGGAGGGCTATGGCTTCTGCAAAGGGGCGGCCTCTATCTTGCTCGGCATTCCACTCATCATTACAGATATTTTTAAGGAAAAACTCCATTTCTTCCTCCGTCTGGAAGTGTTTTCTGTACATATATCGAGGGTTCCAGTCTACGAGCACTCCTCCGAAATCAAAGATAATATTCTTCATAGTTTTCTATTTTATTCTGGTAAAATTAAGAAGCGCTGAGAAAAGCCTCCTCAGCACTTTTGGGTATTTTTGAGCTAATTATTAATTCGCGGGTTTGTAAGAATCTTTCAGGGTAACGGTTCGGTTAAACACCAATTTTTCTTCCGTGCTGTCCTCATCTTTGGTAAAGTAGCCTATTCGCTGGAATTGGAGCGGCTCGCCTACTTTCACTTCTTTAAGTGCTGGTTCTGCATAGGCCGTTACTACTTTTAGGGAGTCTGGATTTACAAATTCCAGGAAGTCGGTGTCTTTCTCTGCATCGGGCTGCTCGGTGGTGAAGAGCCTGTCATACACGCGAACCTCCACAGGAAGGGCATTATCAGCAGAAACCCAATGCAGCGTACCTTTTACCTTTCGGAGGCTTTCTTCTGTGCCACTTCCAGACTTGGATTTCTCGTCATAGGTAGCGTAGATGGTCGTTATATTGCCTTGCTCATCTTTCTCTACCCTTTCTGCTTTGATGATGTAGGCAGATTTAAGCCTTACCTCGCCACCGAGTTTTAATCGGAAGAATTTCTTATCGGCTTCTTCTTTAAAGTCCTCTCTTTCTATATAAATCTCTCGGGAGAAAGGTACTTGCCTTGTTCCAGCGTTCTCGTCTTCGGGGTTGTTTTCTGTTTCTACCCATTCGGTTTTTCCTTCTGGGTAGTTTTCTATGATGAGCTTAATGGGGTTCATTACGACCATCATTCTTTTTGCCACTTTGTTGAGGTCTTCCCTTACGCAGAACTCCAATAGTTGGATGTCTATCAGGTTTTCTCTTTTTGCTACACCTACCCGCTCGATAAAGTTTCGGATGGAAGCCGGTGTATAGCCCTTGCGTCTAAGTCCAGAGACGGTAGGCATTCGCGGGTCGTCCCAGCCTGTAACCACTCCTTCTGCCACCAGTCTTTGGAGCTTTCTTTTAGAAGTAATCATGTAGGTTACATTCATTCGGGCAAACTCTCGCTGTTTGTTTCTGATAGTTCCTTCCGTATAGACTTGGTCAAGATACCAGTCGTAAAGCGGTCTGTGGTTTTCAAACTCCAAAGAGCAAAGCGAGTGGGAGATTTGTTCTATATAATCGCTCTCGCCGTGTGCCCAGTCGTACATAGGATAGATTTTCCAGCTTGTACCTGTCCTGTGGTGAGGCCTCTTCAAGATACGATACATCACAGGGTCTCTCATATTCATATTGGGAGAGGTCATATCTATTTTTGCACGGAGAGACATTGCCCCTTCTTCAAACTCTCCCTTCTTCATTCGCTCAAAAAGGTCGAGAGACTCCTCGATAGGGCGGTTTCTGTACGGAGATTCTATACCAGGTTCTGTAGGGTTTTTCCTTTGTTCGGTAATGAGTTCAGAGGGTTGTTCATCTACATAGGCTTTCCCTTCTTTTATGAGCCTTACTGCCCAGTCATAAAGCTGCTGGAAGTAATCCGAAGCGTAGAGCTCCTTATCCCACTTAAAGCCGAGCCATTCTACATCTTTCTTTATGGAATCTACAAACTCCTGCTCTTCTTTTTCTGGGTTGGTATCATCGAAGCGGAGGTTTACGGGAGCGTTGTATTTTTCACCCAAACCAAAGTTGATACAAATAGCCTTCGTATGCCCGATATGCAGATAGCCATTAGGTTCTGGTGGGAAACGAAAACGGATTTTATCAGGGCTAAGCCCGTTTGCTACATCTTCTTCTATGATTTGCTCAATGAAATTGAGGGATTTTTTTTCTTCGTCCATATTCTAAAAATAAGAGTACAAATATAGTAAATTAAGGGGTATTATTCTTTATCAGGTAGATGCCTTTCACCCTTATTTATAGCTCTGCTAAAATTCAATATTGTACCTTCAACAGGTTAGCCAGTGTTTTGTTGAGCATAAAATATTCTTTACTTTTGCTTCCTTAAAACTGTAAAAAAGAAGGAATACCATAAATACAATTAGTCGTTTTTCATTATTTGTATTTGGCATTAATATTATGGAGAGATAAAAGAAGAAAGTCTCAAAAGCTGACCTCTATTTTGAGATGAATACTAATAAAAACTAATAACAACAAGTCCCTTTTTAGAGGTCGGGGGACAAATATTTTATTATGATAGTAAGAAATTTTTTTCAGAAATCAGGAGTATTAGCCTTTATTGGCTTTGGGGTAACATTAGTAGCACAACAGCAGTATGAGGGTAGAGTAGGGATAAATACTGAAACACCATCCGCTACACTTAATGTAAAAGCAAAAGGTAATACGAGTAAAGTATTGGAGGTAAATGATAAAGATTCCAACAAACTTTTAATTGTAAAATCGGATGGAAAAGTTGGGATTGGAACGGATACTCCAAAAGAATCAATAACAGTAGAAGATGGTCATATGCTTCTAAAAAAAGGTTACTTTATGTCCGAAGACAAAACTAATGAAGGGGGAGCTTTATACCTTACCAATACGATTAAGGATGGCAATGCTATTAAGACTTGGGCACTTTATAATATGACCAATACTAAGCCAGGAGTAACCGACGAATATCAAAAATATTTACCAGGCTTACATTTTTGGGCTTATCAAGGAGGAGGAAAAAATCAGGGAAGTCAGATGATTATTTCTGATAATGGAAATGTAGGTATAGGCAATAGATATGGTAAGACTGCCCCAAGCCATAAATTAACGGTAGATGGTAATGTTAAGATTACAGGCTTAGCTACAAACAGCGGAATTCGTTTTGTAGTTGTAGATAGTGATGGAGTTTTAAAAGTAAGTGGTGTAGCAGGGAAATCTTCGAATAAACAAGCTGAAAATGGCGCAGTATATAAAAGTGTAAGAACTACAAGTGATAGCCATATTATAATAGAAGAAGGAGATTATATGATTAAGTATACAGGCTCTGCTTCGGCTACACTGGGCAAGCTGCCTTCGGCTAAAGATGATAAAGGTAGAGAACTTTGTTTCTTCTCTAAAAACGCTACTATCTCTACGGGTGCACTTGGTAAAAGCACAATAGAAGCAGGAGAAAGCAAATGTATTATCTCGGATGGGGAAGAATGGATTACTAAATAAATTTTGCTTTGTATATAAAAAGAGCTGCTGACAAAGTCGGTAGCTCTTTTTCTGTTTGATAAAATTTTATTCTTCTCAAGATAGAGTATTCATAATTTTTTAGTACTAAGCCGAGAATTTGAAGTTTATACTCATTACTAAAAGCCAACAGTCAGTTTCTGAAAAAACTCAGTCAGTTTTTAAAAAAAGGCAGTCAGTTTTTTGAAAAACTCAGTCAGTTTTTTTACCTCCTCTGTGAGTTTTGGAAATCAATAACTTACAAAGGTAAAATTTTATACTTTTTGAGGCTTGTTTTTGAGGATATCATCCTCTTTTTTTACCATCCACTGCCTACTGCACCGTAGCCAGTGGGGCAGCCACAGCATGACAGACACACCGTAGCCGGTGAGGCTTAGCCAAAAGCTAGTAGCCAATTAGCCAATAGCACAAAGCTTAGCGTTTAAACCTAAGTTTATCCCCTTTTAAAATCAATGGTGTTGGGAAGTTATTGGTAAAAAGTGAGCCCGTGCCAAGCCCTTGTGGGATTTTTGGGTACTTGGAGTAGGTGTATTGAGCTATGGCATTGAGTCCGATATTGCTTTCAAGGGCGGAGGTAATCCACCAGCCGATATTCCTTTCTTCTGCGAGGGAGATCCATTCGTCCGTTCCTGAAAATCCACCTACGAGTGAGGGTTTTAGAATGATGTATTGAGGGGATATAGTATCGAGAAGCTGAATTTTTTTGTCGAGGTCTATTATCCCAATAAGCTCTTCATCGAGGGCAATGGAAGTGGGAGTTTGCTGGCATAGCTGGCGCATTTGTTCCCAGTTTCCTGCTTTTATGGGCTGTTCTATGGAGTGTATTCCTAAGCTGTGTAGGGCATTTAGAACTTCGGTAGCTTGCTGTGGGGTGAAGGCACCATTGGCATCTACACGGAGCTCCAGAACTTCTTTAGGATAGGCTTTTCTTAGCTCAGAGAGTACAGCTTTTTCCTGCTCCCAATCAACGCCTATTTTGAGTTTTATGCAGTCAAAGTTCTGGCTGAGCTTTTCCTGTATCTGCTCTTTCATAAAATCTACACTGCCCATCCAGATAAGCCCATTAATCTTTATGGAATCAACCCCTTTGGTAAAGTCGTTTTCAAAATAGCGGTCGGCACCGAGCGATAGGTTATTCATCGCTTGTTCATAGCCAAACCAGAGAGATGGGTAGTGGAGGAGCTCGTGTTTCAGGCTTTCTCTATCTTGGTTGATGTTCTGGCAGAGCCAATTCAGTTTTTCCTCATAGTCAGGAGTATCATCATAGCTTAACCCTCGGAACAGGGCACATTCGCCTATGCCTTTTTTATCGCCATCGGATATTTCTAAGATATAGGTTTCTTTTTGTGTGAGGATACCTCTTGAGGTGCCTGCTGGGCGTTTGAAATTGAGGATATATTTAGAGAAACGGGCTTTCATCGTTTGAAATTTTAGTTAAAAAAGCATTGCAAGAGCATTCATTTTGAAGTCTTGCAATACCCAGGGTTGATTAAAATAATATTGGTTTTTTAATGCTTCTCAGCATTTTCCATAAATTCTTCGGCTTTTCTTACCATATCTATGCTTCCGCAGAAGAAAGGTACTCGTTGGTGAAGCTCGGTAGGTTCTAGTTCGAGGATTCTCGTTTTTCCGTCTGACGCTTTTCCACCAGCTTGCTCAGCGATGAAAGCCATTGGATTGCATTCATAGAGGAGGCGAAGTTTCCCTTTTGGAGATTGTGAGGTAGAAGGGTAGATATAAATACCACCTTTAATCATATTTCTATGAAAATCTGAAACCAATGAGCCAATGTATCGTGAGGTATAAGGTCTGTCCTCCTCTTCCATCTGGCAGTATTTGATATAGTCTTTTACTCCTTGTGGGAATTTGATATAGTTGCCCTCGTTAATAGAATAGATTTTTCCTTTTTTGGGGAATTGCATATTGGGGTGGGAGAGGTAGTAGGTACCAAGGCTTGGGTCTAGTGTAAAGCCATTAACGCCATTGCCTGTGGTATAGACAATCATTGTAGAAGAACCATAGACGATATAACCCGCCGCTACCTGTTCTGTACCCTTTTGCAGGAAGTCCTTCATCTCTACGGGAGAGCCGGGCTCGGTTACCCGTCTGTAAATAGAGAAGATAGTCCCTACGGATACATTTACATCTATGTTAGAAGAGCCGTCAAGCGGGTCAATCAGGACTACATATTTGGAGAGATGTCCGTTTTCGCCCGCTTTTATCTCTATAATATCGTCGTTTTCTTCGGAGGCAATCCCACAAACAACCTCTCTTTGGGAGAGTGCTGCGATGAAGATTTCATTGGCAAGCACATCGAGTTTTTGCTGTTCCTCGCCTTGTACATTGGTATTACCAGCGCGCCCGATAATATCTGCTATCCCGGCTTTATTTACCTCTCTATTTACGATTTTAGAGGCAAGTCTAATTGCACTCAGGAGTCTTGAAAGCTCCCCTGTAGAATACTGGAAGTCATCTTGTTTTTCAATGATAAACTCTCCTAAAGTCTGTAATCCTTGTTCTGACATAAGTAAAAATTTATTGGTTTAATATGAGTTAAATAATTATAATTTTTAATGATTTTTTAGATGCGTTTATAGAGTTCTTCCATCGGCAGACGGTATCTATCTCCCCAGATACCTCGTTCTTCTCGGATGCCACAGCTTAGCACCATATTGATTTCAGCACCATAAGGCAGGTGCAGGAGTTTTTTGATACGGAGGCTATCAATGCCTACCATTGGACAAGTGTCGTATCCTTTTTCTGCCATTGCCAGCATAAAGGTTTGAGCTGCTAAAGCACAGCTACGGTGGACATCTATACGCATATCGTTTTCGGATGTTTGGCGATACATTGGTCGGAAGAGCCCCACGGTAAGGGATAGGGTTTTACGGAAGGCTCCGAGCAAGCCCCAAGTTCTTGCATAGAGGAGTGGCATTAGTTTGTTATAGTCGGCTTCCCATTTTTTGATGCGTTTTTCTACTTTTTCGGGCGGACTGTTACGTTTTACATTTTCAATTTCGTGTGCGAGCATCGCCTTGGCGCGTTTTCGGTGGAGATCTTGTCGAGTTACGAATACTACGAGTTGCTGTGCGGTAGCTACACTATCCTGATCAAGGCACGCAGGCACAAATTTTTTGAGCATTTCTTTATCAGTGATGTGATACATCTCGAAAAGTTGCATATTATAGGCAGTTGGTGCGAGCCTTGCGGTTTCCAAGCATTCCTTTACCACTTCTGGGTCGATTGGTTGATTGGAATAGTAGCGCACTGCTCTTCTGAACTCGAGTAATTCTTTTAAATTATTCATCTTTTTTAGATATTAGAGATTAGGGGTCGGTAGAGGTGATTCTCGTTATTCATATAATTCAAATTTTGTATTTAGGTATTTCTTTTCCATAGCTTTTGATTTTGTGTATTTAATTTTCTTTCTCGTTTATCCTCTTATCTTTTATTATAAGTGAATAGGAGTTTCTGAGGAGTATATTTTTCAAATTTTCTATCGGAGCTTATTACATTTAATTTCTCAGCAATTGCTTGGGAGATAATTGCGTGGTCAAAAGGGTCATTGTGTCCATCAGCTATTTCTAATTTTGAGAGAAGCTTTGTATGTTGCTTTGTAAAAGGGAGAATCTCTATATAAAAATCATCTTCAATAGCCTGTATCATTTCTCCAGCAGTTTTATACTGAGTAGATATTTTTTCTATACGATATAGTTGTAATAACTCCACAATACAAATAGAACTTGTATATAAAATATTAGAATAGTCATCTAATAAATTTAAAATATCATTAGATAATTGTTCTCTATCAGAGATGGCAAAAATAAGCGTATTTGTATCCAATAAATATCGCATATCCTTTATTTCAACACCGCTTTCATATCTAAAATTTTAATCATTCCTCCTTGCTTCCAAGACAGCCTCATAGCATATCCTGTTTTAGATATCTTTTTCCCTGTTTCAGGGTCTATAACCCATCTCACTTTTTTGTTGTCTTCTTTTTTTGTTTTTTTCTTTTCCATAATCTTTTGTTTTTGTGGTTTTAATTTTCTTTTCTCTCTTTCTCCTTTTATTATAAGTAAAGAGCTTCCTCCTTTTTTATCTCTTTGATGCCTCAAATAAGAGGTAGGCTCAGTGGCAACAAATGTAAGCAATTAAACTCAAACTATTCAAGTTGATAAGCAATGATTTTTAGGAATAAGGGTAGCATTTTATGATAAAATTTTTCATAAAAGAGTCTTTCTGCTCTGTTTATTTTATCTGAATTTTTTATTTTTGATATCCTTTTTTAGGGAAAACATTACAGCTAAGGCTGAAACAAAACAAAAAGCGATGAAAGTATTTAAGTTCGGAGGAGCTTCTGTAAAAGATGCAGATAGTGTGAGCAATGTAGCAAAAGTCTTAGAAAGCCAGACATTTGATAAATGCCTCCTCGTAGTATCGGCGATGGGGAAAACGACCAATGCACTGGAACGCGTAGTAGAAGATTATTTCCAGAATGTGGATTACAAGATAGGGGTAGAAGAAATAAAAGATTTTCATATAAAGATTGCCAGCGGACTGTTTCCAGAGCATCATAAAGTATTTGCAGAAATCGCTCTTTTCTTTGATGATATAGACGCTTTTCTGAGGAGAAATAAATCCCCGAACTATAATTTTGTTTATGACCAAGTGGTGAGCTGTGGTGAGCTGATTTCCTCCAAAATCCTAAGCGAATACCTCAATCAGAAAGGTTTTGCTAATCAGTGGCTCGATGCGAGGGACTATATAAAAACCGATAATACCTCCCGCGAAGGGCAGGTAGATTGGGAAGCTACCGAAGCCCTTATCTCCACGCTCGGTTTATCGCAATCCTATGTAACGCAAGGCTTCATCGGTTCTGATGCACATAATTTCTCAGTAACCTTAGGGCGCGAGGGTTCAGATTATTCCGCAGCGATATTCGCCTTTTGTCTCAATGCAGAAACTCTAACCATCTGGAAAGATGTACCTGGAGTGATGACGGGAGACCCTCGCAAGTTCAAGGAAGCGACCTTGCTCTCCAATATTTCCTATGAGGAAGCGATAGAAATGGCATATTACGGAGCCAGTGTCATCCACCCGAAAACCCTCCAACCCTTAAAGCAGAAAAATATTCCGTTCTTCGTAAAGTCGTTTTTAGAACCAGAAAAAGCGGGGACAAAAGTAGGCTCTGGGAGTGATAACGAATACCGAGAGTCCTATATATTAAAGGAAAATCAGATACTGGTGAGGATTTCCACAAAGAATTTTTCATTCATTGCCGAAGAGCATCTCAGCTTTATCTTCTCCCTCTTGGCAAAGTATAAAATCAAAATCTCGCTGATGCAGAACTCCGCCATTTCCCTCGCACTTTGCCTTGAAGATAAGTATGCCCACATCGATGAATTTAATCGAGATTTGGGCAAGGAGTTTAAAACCGAAATTATCCCAAAGGTTTCCCTCTTCACGGTAAGGAATGCAGACACCAATAATACACTCAAGTTTTACGAAAATAAAACCGTACTTTTGGAGCAAATTTCCAAGCGAACGATTCAAATGGTAATTCAATAAAACACTCGATAAAGAAGAAGTAATGAGCCTGATTTCAACCCAAGAACTGATAAAAGCTACGGGGCTTACCAAGTTCGGTATTCTCAAAAATCCTATTGCTAAAATTTTGATGAGCACCACACAGCTTACCAAAGTAAATGCCTTGTATGACAGGATAAAAATGTACAAAGGCAAAGCGTTTTTCGATGCTTTTATCCGTGAGAGGGGGCTGAAGTATATCGTCTTTGAAGAAGACCTTGCCAAAATCCCAAAGACAGGTGCATTTATCATTGTTTCAAACCATCCCCTCGGAGCGATAGATGGCATTCTGATGTGCAAAATCATCTCCGATATTCGCCCAGATTTTAAGATAATGGGCAACTTCCTCCTCGAGAAAATAGAACCGATGAAGGAGTTTGTAATCCCCGTAAACCCGTTTGGAGGCGAGCGAAAAAGCATCCGAAGCAGTGCCACAGGGATGCGAGAAACCCTCAAACACCTTGAAGCAGGCGGATGTGTAGGTATGTTCCCCGCAGGTGAGGTCTCAAATAAAAATAATTCGTACAACGAGGTGAGAGACAAGGAGTGGGAAAAACCTGCCCTCAAGCTCATAAAATCTGCAAAAGTACCCGTAGTACCGATGTATTTCAATGCTAAGAACAGCAATTTCTTCTACAGCGTAGCCAAAATTCACCCAGACCTCCAAACACTAATGCTCCCCTCAGAAATGATGAGAGATAGGGACTGCCCTATACGCGTACGAATCGGTAGGCCTATCTCCGCAAAGGTGATTGATGAGCAGGAGAGTACAGACGAACTCAGCGAGCACTTACAGAAGAAAATTTACCTCTTAAAGTCTTATTATGACAAGAGCAAATCTCAGATGGAGAACCTCAAACTCCCCAATCTGAAGCTCAACTTTCCTACGACTAAGACCGTTAATATCGTTCAGAACATTATAGATGAAACCCCAGAGGAAGATATCCTCAAAGAAATTCAAAACCTTAGGGAGAAGGATAAACAATTCTTCGCCAATGGAAATTATGAGGTTTTCTTCGCTGAGTATAACGACATCCCTTCCGTGATGAGGGAAATCGGGCGCCTCCGCGAGCTCACTTTCCGCGCGGTAGGCGAGGGCAGTAATCTTCCTCTTGACCTTGATAACTACGACAAGCACTACCACCATCTTTTCCTTTGGGATAATGACAAGAAGAAAATCGCAGGGGCGTATCGTATGGGGCTCGGTAAGGAAATAATGAAAAAACACGGTATCGATGGCTTCTATACCGCATCTCTCTTTGAGTTTGACCAAGAGCTGCAGCCCTTCTTCCGAAAAGTGATAGAAATGGGGCGGGCGTTCATCACCCTTGAATATCAGCAAAAGCCACTGCCACTCTTCCTTTTGTGGAGGGGCATCGTTCATGTCTGCCTCAGGAATCCAGACCATAAATTCCTGATGGGGGGCGTGAGCATCAGCAGTAAGTTCTCCGATTTCTCAAAATCATTAATGATAGAATTTATGCGCTCCAATTACTACGACTCTGCGGTGGCGCAGTACATACACCCAAAAAATGAGTACAAAGTAAAGCTCAAAGACCGAGACAAGAGCCTCTTCCTCGATGAGATGAATGCCGACCTCAACAAACTCGATAAGATTATCGATGACCTTGAGCCCGAGCTCCGCCTCCCTGTCCTCATCAAGAAGTACATTAAGCAAAACGCAAAGGTCGTCTCCTTCAATGTAGACCCGAGCTTTAATGATGCGATAGATGGCCTGATGTACATCCGAATCAGTGAGCTGCCAGAGAGCACTATAAAGCCCGTTTTGGAGGAGCTTAGTGAGCAGCTTCGCAATGAGCAAAATGAGATACAGTAATCATTACTCTCGTTTTTGAGAGGGGCTGAAATTAGAAAAGTTGTTTTTATTCATAGATAATATGAGAGCGCCAGCCGAAATTTCGGCTGGCGCTCCAACTGTTTAGTAAAATATGGATTTATTCTTTATCTGTACAGAAAAAGAGGTGGATTTTTAGTGTTGATATGTCAGCTTGTTTAGTAGAGAATTTTGAGCACTTTTTCATTTTCTGGGAAATTCTATACTACGCTATGTCCTCCTGCGTAGTAGATTACGCTATAGCTCTCTATTTTGATATCCTCAGGCTTTTTTAGGGTATTGGCAAGTTTAGAATAAAAGTCTTTATTTATGTGGAGAAATTAAAATGCCCAATAAACAACCACTTGTGAGAGTGGTTGTTTTTAGACAAGATTAGGAAATTTCTTCTATGGAATTAATTATTTTATTTAGTTCATTATAATTATATAGAATATTAATTTTATTTTTTGATATTAATTTTATGGCATTATTAACTTCTTTAATTCTATTTAGCATTGGTAGGATAACTCTATTTCCATGCTTAATAAAGTGTCCTATATCTTTTAGTGATATAGGTATTTTATATCCTTTTTGGCTTGAGGCTATAATAATTCCCTTATCTCTTAAGTTCCCTATAATCTTACTTCTGAAATATTCTTTATTCATAGGTTCTTTTCTCTTAATGTTTAAATGATTTAGAATTTCCTTGGTTGAGACCCAAGGCTTAACTTGCTGTAAAAAAAGTAATATATTTAAAAAATGTATTTGCTCTTTTATTTGAGGATCTTGATTAGATTCATTCTTCTCTATGAAACTTTCAATTCTTAGAAGAGATAACTTTGATATATCTTCATCAAAGTTATCATCCTGAGAAATACTTTTAATAATAGGAAGAGGATTAGGAAATTGTCTAATATAAGCAATTTTATTATATAGTAATTTTTTTATATCTATACTTTTATTATTTTTCTTTGTTTCGTCATAAATATATCCTAATGAACCAGCGATGAAATCAGATAATTGTATAAAAATAGAATTTTTACTATTTTGATGAGCAAATTCAATGTTTGAAAATAATGTTAGAGGATGTTTTTTATTTACATATTTCTTAAATTCTTGCATAAATTTGTTGGAACCAAATTCATCTACATATAATGATAGACTATCAAATGTGTTGAAGAGTTCTTTATATAGAAGATGATTAATATATTTATAAAAACTTTTTTTATAGTGAAAACCTTTAGAATAAAGACTTTTTTTATCTACTATAACAGCAAAAATGGTAAAGTCTAGTTGTTGTAAATCCGTTAAAATTTTTATTCTTCGTTTGTGGTTGTTAGCAACTTTACTTGATTTTATTTCTCCTGTTTGAAAGTATTTTTGTCTTATATTTTTCAATTTTTGTTCAATAGTTGAAATATTTTTTTCATCTATTAATATTGATGCTACAATGAAATGAGTTCCTTGTTTATCAAAGTCAAATGAATTATTTCCAAATTCATCAGCATATCCTATAGTCATGATAAGTAAAAAAGGCTAATATTATTAGCCTTTTTATGTTTATAAATAAATATATATTATTACATCATTCCTGGCATACCGCCTCCCATTGGTGGCATAGCGGGTTCTGCTTTTGGAATTTCAGTAATCACACACTCGGTGGTGAGGAGCATACCTGCTACGGAAGCTGCGTTTTCTAGGGCTACGCGGGTTACCTTCGTAGGGTCTATGATTCCTGCTTCGAGCATATTAACGAACTCGTCGGTTTTTGCATTGTATCCGAAATCGCCTTTACCTTCTGCTACTTTTGCTACGATTACGGAGCCTTCGCCACCTGCGTTGGCTACGATTTGTCTTAGAGGCTCTTCGATTGCTCGTTTTACGATTTTGATACCTGTGCTTTCGTCCTGATTACTTCCAGAGACATTGTCGAGAGAAGCTACAGCTCTTACGAGGGCTACGCCTCCTCCTGCTACGATGCCTTCTTCTACGGCAGCGCGGGTAGCGTGGAGGGCGTCATCTACTCTGTCTTTTTTCTCTTTCATCTCCACTTCGGAAGCAGCACCTACATAGAGAACGGCTACACCGCCAGCCAATTTAGCGAGCCTTTCTTGTAGTTTTTCTTTATCGTAGTCGGAAGTTGTAGTCTCGATTTGTGCTTTGATTTGATTTACTCGTGCTTTGATTTGAGTATCGTCTCCTGCACCATTTACGATAGTGGTATTGTCTTTATCGATGACTACTTTTTCTGCTCTACCGAGGAGCTCGATGGATGCGTTCTCCATAGTGAAGCCTCTTTCTTCGGAGATAACCTGACCGCCTGTAAGGATAGCGATATCTTCGAGCATTGCTTTTCTTCTGTCGCCAAAGCCTGGTGCTTTTACAGCAGCGATTTTGAGGGAGCCTCGAAGTTTATTAACCACTAGCGTAGCGAGTGCCTCGCCTTCTACCTCTTCGGAGATGATGAGGAGGGCTTTTCCTTGCTGAGCAACGGGCTCGAGAACAGGTAGTAATTCTTTCATAGAGGAGATTTTTTTCTCAACCAAAAGGATGTAAGGATTATCGAGCTCGGCAACCATTTTATCTGGATTGGTTACGAAGTAAGGGGACTGGTAGCCTCTGTCAAACTGCATACCTTCTACCACATCTACGGTAGTGTCTATACCTTTTGCTTCTTCTACGGTGATAACGCCCTCTTTGCCCACTTTTGCAAATGCTTCAGCGATGAGTCCGCCGATGGTATCGTCATTATTTGCGGATACGGAAGCGACTTGTTTTATCTTGTCGTTATTATCGCCCACTTGCTGAGATTGGGATTTAAGGTTTTCCACAACGGTAGCCACCGCTTTGTCGATACCTCTTTTTAAGTCCATAGGATTAGCTCCTGCGGCTACATTTTTAAGCCCTTCTCTTACGATTGCTTGAGCGAGTACGGTAGCAGTAGTAGTACCATCCCCTGCGATGTCATTGGTTTTGGAAGCTACTTCTTTCACCATCTGTGCACCGAGGTTTTCTACTTTGTCTTCTAATTCTATTTCCTTAGCTACGGAAACTCCGTCTTTGGTTACATGAGGGGCACCGAAAGATTTCTCGATAACCACATTTCTCCCCTTAGGACCTAATGTAACTTTTACTGCATTCGCCAATGCATCTACACCTCTTTTTAATGCGTCTCTTGATTCGATATCAAATTTAATTTCTTTTGCCATAATATTTTTTTGCTTTTAATTATCCAATAATTCCTAATAAATCACTTTCTCTTACGATAAGGTAATCTTTACCATCCAATTTCAGTTCTTGTCCAGCGTATTTTCCGTAGAGGACTTTGTCTCCTACTTTTACGGTAAGGGGCTCGTCTTTTTTGCCATCACCTACGGCTACTACGGTTCCTTCTTGTGGTTTTTCTTTCGCTGTGTCTGGGATAATAAGTCCAGAAGCGGTTTTTGTTTCGGCAGGAGCAGGCTCTACGAGCACTCTGTCTGCTAATGGTCTAAAATTTACTGACATAATAATGTTATTTTATTGTTGAAATTATTGATTCTTCTTGGTAGATTTCTTTGATTAGTCTGCAAACTGTACCAAAGATTTTTTAAAGTTCAGATACTGCTTTTTGTATTTTTTAAGGGAAGCATCATCCTTGTATTTTATTCCGAATATCCAGTTTGTACTGTGTTCTTTTGTTTCTTGGTAGCTTCTTGTGTAGCTATTATTTTTTGCAGAGATTGTCCACCACAATAGTTCTTTATCTCCGCTCTCTTTTGTTTCGGAGCTTACGAGCTTTTCGGAGGATTTTATCTCGATATCGTGGGCGGTACCGCTCCATTGTGGAGAGAAAATGTAGAACTGTACTTTCCCATCGGGAGAGTCGAATACAGCGCTGTCAAACCCACTGCCTGAGGTTGCAGACTTTATTGAGCCCTTCGCCTTGAAAGAAGCGGGATATTTTATTTCAAACCAAGCACCTTTATAGGTTTTCGTCTGAGCAATAGAAATCCCACTCAAAAGCAATGCACAAATAATGATAATATTTTTCATAGTTTCTATTTATTTTATGTTCTTGATTGGATGCTCTGCCTTTTCACTAAGAATATGCCGTAGGTTTTTAATGGAAATTTTGGCAGAGTTTTAATGTTAATGGATGGAAATTTTGGCAGACTAATCTTCATACTGCTCCAAATAATAGGAAAAGCTGAAGCCTTCTACCTCCTCCTCTGTATCTTCTAAGGCGGTGAGTAAATCCTCAAAGGTGTCCAGCTGCTCTACGCTCATATTGATAAATTCTATATGAAGCGGGTGCTCTACCTCCGTGCTGATGTAGTCTAATAAAGCCTCTGGGCTATGGTTAAAAGATTCTGGAAGGTTGAGTTTTTCTTTTAGCTGGGTATAGAAGTCTTCGCTGTCTCCTATATCTACGAAATCGATATATAAATTCATTTTATGGTTTATTTTTTTAGTTCTTCAGGGATGTAGCATACGGGTATAGGCTCTATTTTGTGCTTTGCGGCGCTGTGCATTCTACGGAATATTTTATAGACTTCAAGCGCTCTGCCTGTATAGTCCTGTTCTGTTTTTGTGCTGTATTCTTTCTGTATTTTTTCCAGTTCGGGGTAGGTAGCACCTATCTGCTGTTCATCGGTGCGGTCGGTATCCCAAAGCCCATCGGTAGGGATGGCGTTTTTAATGCTTTCTGGAAGGTCGAGTGCCTTTGCCAGCTCATAAACTTCGGTTTTATAGAGGTCGGCTATCGGAGAAATATCCACTCCACCATCTCCATATTTGGTAAAAAAGCCAATCCCAAAGTCCTCAATTTTATTCCCCGTTCCGCAGACCAAAAGTCCATTAATCTGTGCGAAATGATAGAGGGTAAGCATCCTGAGACGCGAGCGGGTATTGGCAAAAGCGAGATTTTCCTGCTCGGATGCTTCTCCGATTTCTTTAAAGGTCGTAAAGATTTCCTCAAAAGTGGGGCTTAAATCTACCCTCAAGCCTTTTACATTTTTGAATTTCCTTTCGAGGAAAGCGATATGCTCCTGTGCTCTATCTATCTGGTCGGCTTTTTGGCGAATGGGCATTTCAAGCACCAAAGTATCCAGCCCCGTCATAGCACAGAGGGTAGAGACCACCCCAGAATCTACCCCGCCAGATACACCTATAATATATCCTTTTGCGTTTGCGGTTTCGGCGTAGTTTTTTAGCCAGCCTACAATATGGTGTATTACTTTATCGGTTTGCATTCTACTGATTTTGCACAAAAATACAAATAAGATTGCTATTCATTAATGTAAAAAAATCAGGGCTGGTACAAGACCAGCCCTGATGAAGATAACCTAAAAACAAAATATAACTTTATGAAAAATAATATTTACAAGATTAAAGGTTTATTTAACGATAAGCTTATGAGACTTACCACCTACCACTACGAAATAAACTCCCGCAGGTAGTCCTGTGATATTAATAGTATTGGTATCTGCTTTCAAGCTCAGCGTTCTGATGAGTTTACCTTCTATATTAAGGAGTGTAGCTGTCTCTGCTTTATCTGTCTTGATGAAGAATGTACCTGTAGCAGGGTTAGGATATACGCTTACGGTAGATGCTTTGCTCAAGGCTTCTTCATTGGTTTCAAGAGATGGGTCTACGGAAATCTGGAACTGATCCCACTGAGGAGCATTTCTATACTTAGCAGCAGCACCAGTAGGAACTTTTAAAGGCACTTTTCTTTCTTCATCGTCATTATAGTCAGGTTCAAATACACCACGGAATACACCTTCGCCCAATTTAGGAGGGGTAGAAGCGTGTATTCTTACTTCACGAATTGCATTACAAGCATCAAAACTGTATTTACCTATTTCAGTTAAGTTTTTAGAGAGCTCTACATCTTCTAAAGCTTCATTATCTTGGAATACCTGAGCACCGATTTTAGTAACGCTATCAGGGATTTTTATGGCTTTAAGATTATTGCAGCCATTGAACGCAGAGTCTTCAATCTCAGTAACGCTATCAGGGATTTCTATATTCTCTAAAGACTCACAGTTGGCAAATGTGCTGTTCTGAATCTTCTCTAATCTTTCAGGGAGATGAACATCATTTAATGCCTTACAAGTGCTGAACGCGCTTGGACCAATAGTAAGAACATTAGGAGAGATACGAACGGACTCAATTTTCTCATTAAAACTGAAAGCGTGCTCCCCTATATGAACAAGAGAATCTGGGAAGTTGAATATCGTAAGATTTGGGCAGGAAGTTACCGCATAGTCTTCAATATGAGTAACAGACTCATCTAATGTAATGGTATGAAGAGTTGCCTGCTCAAAAGCATGTGCTCCTATAATGGTAACTGTAGCAGGAGCAGAATACTCGGTATCCTCTTTACCAATAGGGTATTGTAATAGCTTCGTAATATCTTTATTGAAAAGAACTCCATCTATACTTGCGTAGTGCTGATTATCTGGATCTACATTGATGTTTTTTAGGGTTCTAACATCAGTTTTTGATTCGTTAATGGCAAAGACACCAGCCCCCAAATTATTTAAGCTCTTAGGGAGATTAACCGTCTCTAAAGCACAATACCAGAAAGCATTGTTTCCTATCTCTTCAAGCCCCTCCTGGAACTCCACAGAAGTAAGCGCGTGGCAGAACTGGAAAGCTTTCTCTCCGATTTTTTTAAGAGAAGTTCCGAATTTAACAGAAGCTAAAGAACGGCAAAAGCTGAAAGCAGCATTGTCTATTTCAATCAAGCTATTGGGCATATTAATTTTTTCAAGAGCCAGACAATTGAGAAATGCTCTCTCACCAATATAGGTGATAGTTTCTGGAAGTACGAATTCTTTTACGAACTGATGACCATTAAGGGCCATCGCACGGATTTCGGTAACCGTATAAGTATTGCCTTCGTGTGTTACAGTTTCAGGGATTGTAACTTTTGTTTCCTCTTGCTTTGTAGCAAGTTTAGAGTCAATAATAGCAACTGTTTTTTGAACCTCATCTAAGATGCCGTATTTAAAACTTGCATCTTCAAAGATATCTCCATTGGCTTGTGTAGATTGAGCAGTAGCTACTCCTGTAAGTGCGAAAACTGCTGCTGTAGCAACAGCTCGATTTAAAATAATAGAATACGACATATATAAATTATTATTAATTAGTTTTATTAGTGGTATGAGCACAAAATAAATAGTTCTAAGTCTTAAATAAAGAATAAGTAGAATTAAAAAAATAGAAATATGATATATATCATAAGACTTGTTTTTAATTTATTTTTACCATAACACACAGTAATAAGATTAAATAAAAAATATATAGAAAAATAATTAGAAATATAATAATAGTAAAAGCCTACATCCTGTCATTTCCTTAGAATGAGACTAAGTAAATATCTGGTTGTTTATGGAAAATAGATGCTTTAACTTTGCAAGTGATAAAATAAAATAACTAAATAATGAGGCTTGATGGGAAGTTGTTTCTTGGGAGTATTCTGCTTATCAGCATTTCTGCAATAGCACAGAATAAAGAAAAAATCCGAGAGAGAAATATAAAAGAAGTCGTAATTACGGGGCAGATTTCCCCTCAATCAGTAAAAGAATCAATAAAAAATGTACGGGTAATTACAGCACAGGATATAAAAAATATGGGTGCTGTAAATTTAGATGACGCATTAAATCAATATATTAATATTACCGTACTCCCAGATGTAAATAGTGGCCGCTCCACTGTTTCTCTTTTTGGGCTCGACAGCTCTTATTTCAAGATATTTATAGATAATATTCCTTTTGTAAGCGAAGGGGGAGTGGGGAATAATACCGACCTTTCTCAAATCAATATCAATGATATAGAGCGGGTGGAGATTATAGAAGGCTCTATGGGCGTTACCCACGGAGCCAATGCCGTGAGCGGTATTCTCAACATTATTACCAAGAAAAAAGCACAGAGCAGATATGAGATAAGTGCCAGTGTGCAGGAAGAGAGTATGGGAAATGAATATAACCTGAAAGATAAAGGGCGGCACATACAAAGCCTTAAAGTCAATTATAATATTAATGATAATTGGATGTTCTCCACAGGCTTTAATAGAAACCAGTCTAATGGATATTTTGGAAACTATAAAGGGAAAAATTATCTGTTGCCCGATGGCAGAAGGGGATATAAATTTCTCCCGAGAGATTATACTCAGGAAAATGCTTTAATCAGCTATCGTAAAGGGAGTTTTAAATCTTTTTACAAGTTTGAGTATATGGAAACAAACTTTAATTTCTTCGATAGGAATTCTAAATCTGGATATAATGATGAAATAGGAGCGTATAGATACGGAACAGATAAAAAGTACTATTATTCAAGAAATGCTCATCACTTAAATGCTAATGGCAGGTTTAATGATTTTGCTTATAACATCTCTGCCTCCTATCAGTATCAGGAAAGGGAAATTGAGCGCTTCCGATATATTATTAATACACGACAGTCCATTAATAGAGAGCGTAAAAAAGATCAATCTATGGATGTGATCTACTCCACAGGTACTCTCAGCAAGAGCTTTGCGGATAAGAGGTATAATATTCAGCTCGGATATGAGTTGGTGAATAACAAAGGCTTCTCCGAAGTAGATGATGCAGGGCATACCATAAAACAAATCAACAAGAAAATAGATAATTATGATGTCTTTGCTCTATCCGAAATCGGTTTTACCAAGAACTTTTCCATTCGCCCAGGTTTCAGGTATTCTTTCCAGACGCTCTTTAATAACCAATATTCCTATTCACTTGGGCTGAGGTATTTGTTAAATGACTATGAGTTTAGGGCTTCAGGAGGGAAATCTTATCGTACTCCAAGTTTTGATGAGCTCTATACCTATAATGTATTCGAAGGGCATTCTTTCCTTGGGAATGAAAACTTAATCCCCGAAAATGGTTTCTCCACAGAAGCGAGTATTAAAAAGACCACCGAACTGAATAACGGAAAATCCAGACTGCACAATCAAGTAATGTTCAGTACTAATAATATCAGTGATAAAATCTATAATGCGTTGCTCGATTTAGATGGTAATGCCCCGAAGTTCCAGTATATTAATATCAGTAAGTACAAAAGCTATCATATCTCTACCAGCAATAATTTTAAGTCGGATAACTGGGATTTTGGTTTAGGAGCTTCCTTCGCTTGGGTTTCTCAAAAAGTAGAGAGTGAGAAACATCATACAGATGACAGATTCCTGCTCAATATCAATGCGAATCTAAACCTCTCATATAATATCCCTCAGTGGGATACAAGGATTTCCGCTTACTATAAGTTTATTGGGAAATCTCAGCAGTGGACGGTGAGTACCAAAGGCTATGTCATTAGCGAGCAAGACCCTTATGGCTGGCTGGATATGTCCCTACAAAAGAAATTCTTTAAGAAGAATGTAGAGGTAGCATTCGGTGCGAGAAACTTACTTAACACTACCGATATAAAGCGAACAACCACTTCCGCTGATGGTAGTAGCAGGAATGTACAGTCTGTGGCATTGGGCTACGGTAGATCTTTCTATTTGAAACTAACATATAATCTTAATATAAAACAATAAAAATTTCATCGCTATGAGAAAAAATGTAATCATCACAACATTAGCAGCAGTTACTTTAATGCTTACTTCCTGCTCTTCCACAGAAGATGGGCAAGATGGTATAGCAGAAGTGCCAAGTATACCCCCGGGTTCTTTATTGACTCTGAAACCCGAAGTAGGAGGGCATAATCAGCCCAATCAGGTTTATGTAGATTTGAGGACCAATACCACGAAAGTAGTAAGAAGAGACTCTTGGGACTTTGGTTTTTACTGTGGCGAAGATTTCAGAGTAATACTTAATGGCTCTGTAAAAATGTCTACAAAAGCCCTTAACTCTACCAATATAGATGAGGTACAGTCAATAGATAACAGTATCCTGATTTCTTCCCCAGGTCCAAATACAACTGAGGTTACGAAAGCAAGTTTGGGCTATGTAGATAATCCATCAGGGAAGCTGAAAGAAGATAATGGGCAGAAGGGTTCAGGTACAGCCATAGCAGAAATCTCTGCGAACGATTCAGAAAATAAAGTCTATCTTGTAAGTATGGGTTATGAAATAAGCAATAAAAACCCACAGCCAGGCAGCATAGACCTTACAGGTGAGCATAGAGGCTGGAAGAAAATCCGAGTTCTGAAAAGGGCAAATGGATACCTCCTTCAATATGCCGACTTGGCAGATACCCAGCATAAAGAGTTCTTTATAGAAAAAGATTCGGAATACAATTTTAAGTTTTTCAGTATAAAGGCTAATAATACCGTAGATGTTCAGCCTAAGAAGAAAGACTGGGATTTGTGCTTTACTACAAACTATACATATACAGCATTGGTGGCAAATGCACCGTTTGATAAGCAGTTTGTTTATTTCTTCCCAGATCTTATTCAGCTCAATGTTCACGGAGGTGTAAGAGCAGCAGGTCTGCAAGTAGACAGATATGAAAAAGAAAAGATTTTTCAAGCTTATAATTTAGAAAAAGCAAATAAAATAGATTTTGAAACACCTAAGAGGATTAATCAAAACTTTATGGCTACTGCTTGGAGGAAAGGAGGGCTTGGAGAGACTGCCGTAGCTGAAGACTTAATCTTTGTAGTAAAAGATAGTGAGGGAAATAAGTATAAACTCATTTTCCGTGCTGTAAGTAGCGAGAGCGGAGAAAGAGGTCACCCTGTTTTCCAGTATGTATTATTAAAATAAATGTATAGGGGAGGAGCGCTTGTATGGGCTTTACTTCCCTCTTTGATATAAAGTCTAATTTTAAAACCATAAACAAATGAAATCAACGAAGTTTTTATTTCCCCTCATCCTTCTGCTGAGTTTCTTCACTTCGGTTGCAAGGGCGCAGTCATTATCAGAGGTTATTAATTCCAAAGACGCCGTCCTTGTAGATGTTCGCTCCGAAAAAGAGTTTGATGAAGGCAGTGTAAAAGGCGCTATCAATATCCCTGTCGATACCATTGATAAGCAAGTCTACCAGCTTAAAGGGAAGAAAGTCGTAGTTTTCTGCCGCTCTGGCAAGCGAGCAGAAAAGGCGTATCAAATCCTGAAAAAGCAAGGCGTGAATGTCTATAACGGCAAAACCGTAGATAATGTAAAGATGCTACAGAAGAGCAACATTATACAAAAGGTAAAGTTCCTAAAAGATAAGCCTTCGGTATTTGTAATAAAGTCTGGGAGCACCGCAAAGCAGGTGGCCGTAGCCCTCGGGAAAGATGCCGTATTGCCCAATCATACTACCTCCGAGCCTGCCCTTTTGGTAGTGCTTAGAGGCAAGGTGAAGTTCATCATCGCAGGGGAGGAAATCCTCCTCAATACCTATGATACCTATCACATCCCTGCTGATATAGAGCACGAGCTCGTAGGCTTAGACAAAGAAAACCTCTTTACTGTAACCAAAAGTAAGGACTGGTAGAGAGACTTTGATACTTTAAACTATAAAGTATAGAGTTTTGGTTAGTGGTACTCAACACTCTTTTAGTTTTGGTTGAGAAAGACTATCGGTAGCACCAAAGATGCTACCGATAGTCTTTTATAATATTTTCCAGAATAATCCCGAGGTTAATTACTCTATTCTAAGCTGTTTTTTCTATCCTCATATTATCGTTAATCGTAATGTAGCTAATGAAATCTACTTTTTACTCCAGCTTCCAGATGTGTTTCATTAGTTTATAGAATTTATGCTCGCGGTCGGTTACTTCATTATCTGCCTTGATGAGGGTTTTAGCAAAGTCAGCAAACTTGAGCCTCTCCTCTTCGGTAGAGTCGTCATAGAAGCAATGTGAGTGAAACTCAAAATGGTCTTTCCACTCCTCGGGTTGTAGCCGTGCAATAATGTCCAGCTCATTGTCAAGGTTGATTCTGAATGGAAATTCTTCTTCCAGATATTCTCGAATTTTTAATCCTTCCTCTGGTGAGAAGTGGTGATCTACAGCGGATAGAATCATCAACAGATGATAGCCAGCAATGGATTTATTAGATTTTTGTAGCATTATATTAATAGTTTTTCAGAGGTTGTTTATCTACTATTTTTCCTTTTTCTAATACAAGAACAAAAGGATTGGAGCGGGCAATCGTCTTGATAGCTGTACCGTCCATACTGAAATTCGTAAGCCCTTTAAAAGTATCCCCTTCTGGAGATACACCATAGATTTCTGAGTTTTTCTTTTTCAGTTCGCTGATTTTTGCAGAGTAATCTTTTATTTCCTTAGGGTTATAGCTAAAAATCAAGATCACTTTTTCCTTGTTTAGGATTTCCTCTGTGGCATCATTCTCATCTTTATCGCTGAGTTTAAACTTAGAAATCTCAGATTTATATCCCTCTTTCACGAGCTTGGAAATGGTTTTATCTTCAATAATTTCCCAAGGTGTGCCTTCTTCCCAGTATTCTTGTTTATTCACATAATCGTCTTGGTTTGCTTCTTTTTCCTCGCCTGTTTTGGTATTTTTCAGGGTATAATAGGTTTTGTATTCGGCAGGGTTTTTCTCTATTTTTTTTCTTTCAGCATTCAGGTCGGTACCGATTTTATAATCTCTAAAATCAATTAAAGGCTCACCATAAATCCCAGCTGAGGTTATAACGATAGTCCCCAAAAGCCCAATAAAAAAGAAGGCAAGTGCGAGTTTGTTCTTTTGTTCCTTTTCTTTTCTGTATCCAATCCATAAAATCAGCAGCCCGACAAGCAGGATAATATCCTTCCAGAAGCTCTGCCAAGGGGTGAATTTAATAGCATCACCAAAGCATCCACAGTCGGTTACCTTATCAAAATAGGCTGAATAGAAAGTGAGAAAAGCAAAGAATACGCAGAGTGCGATGAGCAGTGCTAATGATTTCTTTAAACAAAGTTTTATCACCAATGCCAGCCCTAAGAGAATCTCAAAGATGGCAACGAATATTGCCAAAGGCAGTGCATAGGTTTCCAGCAACGAGAGGTTAAAGACCGATGGTGAGAAATACTCCTCCAATTTGAATGAAAACCCTCTCGCATCAATGGTTTTCACAAATCCCGAGATAATGAAAATCACTCCAACGATGATTCTTAATGCGTCTTTCATATCTTATTTTTTAGATTCTTCGCTTGATTTTATAAGGCAGAATACCGCGTAGTTCAGCATATCAAAATAGTTGGCATCCAGACCTTCGGAGACGAGGGTTGCCCCGTTATTGTCCTCAATTTGTTTCGTCCTAAGAACTTTTTGGTAGATTAAATCGGTGATGGAAGACACCCGCATCTCCCGCCACGCTTCTCCATAGTCGTGGTTTTTCTTTTCCATCAGCAGTTGTGCTTCGCTTGCGTATTTGTCATACAGGTTTAGGATTTCCTCAGGGCTTTCATTCAGATTATCGGTCAGCCCTTTTTCCATCTGTATAAGCCCGATAATCGCGTAATTAACAATCGCGATAAACTCTCCTTCTTCGCTCTCATCTATCATTCTTTTGGCAGACATTTGCAGGGTGCGTATTCGGTTCACTTTTATGTAAATCTGATCCGTAATAGAGCTCGGTCTCAGCACGCGCCAGGCGACTCCATAGTCTTTCATTTTCTTTGAAAATAAATCACGGCACTCGGCTATGATTTTCTTAAACTGTTCAGAAGTTTTCTGCATAATCAATCTTTACGCCCCCAAAGATAGGCATTTTAAAGCATTCAGATTTATAGGTGGAGATTTAAAATAGCGCTTTATACAAAGTAATTGCACTCATTATAATAACGAGGATACTAATCGCGAGGGTCATCTTTTTTATCGGGAGGCGAGTGGTAAGCATTGCTGAGAAAGGCGCCGTAATAACCCCACCGAGCAATAGCCCGAGAATGATATTCCAATGCTGGGTTCCCAGTGTAAAGATAAAGGTAATGGCACTGGTGGTCGTGAGCAGGAATTTCAGGAATATGGAGCTCCCCACTACATATCTTGGGGTTCTACCATCTTTTATCAGCGAGCCTGTAACCAATGGCCCCCAGCCTCCGCCTGCAAATGAGTCAAGAAATCCCCCTACGAGCCCAAGCACTGGCAAATTACTCCTCTTGCGGTTGATATTCTGCCTCTTTCGCTGGTTCATAAGGGTACGGATGAAGATATTAACCCCGATAAACATCGTGTAGCCAGCCAGCAGAGGTTTCATTATTTTTCCGTATTCTTTATCGATAAAGTAAAGGGAGAATGAGCCCATCAGAGCGCCTAAGATGGCGTAAGGAGCAAGGGCTTTTACCAATTTCATATTGATATTTCTCAGCTTGTAATGGCTCGCTACGCCTGCAAATGTAGTAAAGGTCTGTGCAGAGTGTATGCTGGCACTGGCAACCGCTGGGCTCTGCCCGAGGAAGAGCAATATCGCGGTACAAATAGTCCCATAGCCCATTCCCATAGAACCTGCGACCATTTCCGCAAGGAAGCCCACGAGAAGCATCCAATAGAATATGCTGTGATCTCTGCCCAGAAAGTCCTTCACCTCTGGATAGAGCTCAAATTCGTAGATGGTGAGGAAGAACAATCCTGCAAAAACCATTATCCCGATAAGCGAAAGGTACATTGTAGCACGAATTTTCGCCATTTTGGTATAGGTGGTCATATATTCCAAAACCTCGTAAGGGTTCTGGTAATTTCTGGTGCCGGGTATGGTGCTTTGTACTTTATTAAGGATGAGTTTTTCCTTTGTGTTCTTATGTTTTGATGAAGGGGCAAGTTCGTCTATAATGATAATCTTATGCTTTTTTGCTAAGTGTATCAGGTTGATTTTCTCAGTCTCATCTTTCGTTAGGATGTACGCAATGTGCGCTTTCTCAAAGTCGCTATCGTTAGGTATGCCGGTGTGCAGGGTGGTATTGGGCATTTCTTCTGCGAAGTTCCTAAGGCTCTCCGTCTCTTCTGGGGCAAAGATTTGCAGGTCTTCCAAGTCTTTATCGTAGAGGAGGGGTAGCTCGTCCATAATAAGCTCTGGCTCCCCAATGATGAGCACCCTAAGGTATTCGGATTTTAATGACAAACGGATGTGTTTCCTCTGAGAATGTGGCATTATGATGTTTTAGCTTCCCCTGTATTGGGTGCGCAAATGTAGAAAATCTTTTTCATTCTTCGCACCGAGCTTTTGCCTAAAAAAAGAGAAGGCTTTTTGCCCTCTCTTTGTTGGTTTCTACCTCATCATCATCAGTGCACCTACGGTTGCATTGCTGGTTTCATCGATGAGGATGGCACTGCCCATCGTTTCATTTTCTTTAAAATCATCGTAGATAACGGGCGAGGCGGTGCGGAGCCTTATTTTAGCAATCTCGTTCAGCTTGAGGGTTCCGTCGGCAGGTACTTGCTCTAGGGTATTTACATCTATCTTGTATTCTATTTCTTTCACTATGGTTTTCAGGATTCTGCTTCGGTGCTGGAGGAGGCACTTACTGCCTTCCGAAAGCTCGCGTTTATCGAGCCAACAAACCAATGCTTCTACATCATTATTGATGAGAGGCTGGGTTTCATCGGCTTTAATGAAGAAATCTCCGCGAGAGATATCAATATCATCCTCGATGTGAAGCACCACAGGCTGATGAGCAAAGGCTTGCTCAACCTCCTCGCCCGCAGATTCTATCTTGCTGATGCGCGTCTTCTGCTCCTGCGGATAGATGATCACCTCGTCTCCCTTCGCATAAGTCCCTGAAATGATTTGCCCCGCATAACCTCTGTAATCGTGCAATTCTTCGGTTTGTGGTCTAATCACATATTGAACTTGAAACCTCGACTGCTCGTATTCCCTATGGCTGATTTCCACCGTTTCAAGGTAGTGCAGCAAGGATTCTCCCTTATACCAAGGCATCGCCTCAGAGGTATTCACGATATTATCGCCCACGAATGCCGAAATCGGGAAGAAGCTCACTTGCTGAAGTCCCAAACGATGAGCGATTTCCTGATAATCGGTTTTGATTTTTGTAAAGATATCTTCATCGTAATTCACCAGATCCATTTTATTCACTGCTACCACAACATTTTTGATATTGAGAAGCGAGGCTATGATGGAATGTCTGCGGGTTTGCTCGGTAACGCCATTTCTGGCATCAACGAGGATGATGATGAGCTCCGAGTTTGATGCGCCCGTAATCATATTTCGGGTGTATTGGATGTGCCCAGGGGCATCGGCGATGATGAATTTTCGTTTCGGTGTAGCGAAGTATCGGTACGCGATGTCTATCGTAATCCCCTGCTCGCGCTCGGCGCGCAGCCCGTCGGTCAAGATCGCGAGGTCTATTCCCTCTGCATTTTTGTTTTTAGACTGCTGTTCGAGTGCCTCGAGCTGGTCTGCCAAGATGCTCTTGCTATCGTACAAAAGCCTACCGATCAGGGTACTTTTCCCATCGTCCACGCTTCCTGCGGTGATAAATCTAAGTATATCCATTTCTTTATTGATTCAAATTTTTAATCCTGTCTGTCATTAAAATCTCTTTCTGTAGGAGAGTTTAGAAGTATCCGCCTTTCTTACGGTCTTCCATTGCAGCTTCGGTTACTTTATCATCTATCCTCGTTTCTCCCCGCTCGGAGATTCGCGATGCGGAGATTTCTGCCACTACTTCGTCGAGGGTTTTGGCGGAGCTTTCTACGGCAGCGGTGCAGGTCATATCGCCAACGGTTCGGTAGCGCACCTGCTTGCGGAGGATGCGGTCGCCCTCGTCTATTTGTATGTGTTCTGAAACCGCTATGAGACGGTTTTCGTGCTCGATTACTTCCCTTTCGTGGGCGAAGTATATCGAAGGCAGCGAGATGCGCTCGGCTTTGATGTAGCTCCATACATCGAGCTCCGTCCAATTACTTATCGGAAATACGCGGACATTCTCGCCTTTGTGGATTCTCCCATTGTAGATATTCCAGAGCTCTGGGCGCTGGAGTTTCGGGTCCCACTGACCGAATTCATCTCTCACCGAGAAGAATCGCTCTTTTGCTCGGGCTTTTTCTTCGTCTCTCCTCGCACCACCGATGCAGGCATCAAAGCCGAATTCTTCGATGGTATCAAGGAGGGTGTGGATTTGGAGCCAGTTTCTCGAGGCAAATTTACCTTTAGGTTCGGTGAGCCCTTTGGCTTTTATGGTGTCTTCCACATTTCGGATGATGAGCTCGGCACCGATGTTTTTTGCTAATTCATCGCGGAATTTGAGTGCTTCGGGGAAGTTGTGCCCCGTATCGATATGGACGAGTGGGAAGGGAATCTTCATCGGTGCGAAGGCTTTCATCGCGAGATGTACGAGGGTGATAGAGTCCTTCCCGCCGCTGAAGAGGAGGGCTGGGCGCTCGAACTGCGCAGCGACTTCGCGCATTATATAGATGCTCTCTGCTTCCAGCTGTTTTAAATGGTTGAATTGATGCTTTTCCATAATTTTATTCTATAGGCAGGTGTGGTGAAATTCTGCCGTTTGTTCTCTTGTTTTGTTCTTTTGATTAATGGGTATGAAGCCCGCATTCTTTCTTAGACTCTTCCCACCACCAGCGGCCTGCTCTGGGGTTTTCGCCTTCCATTATGGGGCGAGTGCAGGGCTGGCAGCCTACGCTGATGTAACCCTTACGGTGGAGGGGGAGGTCTTGTATTTTGTGTTCGGCGATATAGCTGAGGACCTCTTGATAAGTCCAACGGATGAGTGGATTGAATTTATAGAGGGTTCTCTCCTCATCCCACTCTATTATCGGTAGATTTTCGCGGTTCTCGCTTTGCTCTGCGCGGAGCCCTGTAACCCAGACTTCGGCACCTTTGAGGGCGCGGTTGAGGGGCTTTACCTTTCGGATAAAGCAGCATTCTTTCCTGTTCTCTACGGAATGATAGAAAGCATTAATGCCTTTTTCATTCACGAAGCGTTCTACATCCTCAGGGTCTGGGAAGAAGACTTTTATTTTGCCTTTGTATTTGGCATTGTTCATCGCGAGAAGCTCGTAATGCTCATTGAAGAGTCTCCCTGTATCAAGGGTGAAAACTTCTATAGGGATATCGTTTTTGAAGATAGCATCTGTGATGATCTGATCCTCCTGCCCGAGAGATGTGGAGAAAACGACCTTTCCAGTGGTTTTAGCAGCGATGTATCGCAGTGCTTCCACGAGGGGGAGTTCTTCCAGATGCTGTATATCGTCTTTTGTTATCTGCACAGGTTTTTGTACTAAATGTGGGCAAATTTGCGAAAAAAAAATGAATTGATTCCGCTAAAACCACCTATAGCTTTGAAATCATAAAAAGCACTGCTACCTGAAAAATCAAGTAGCAGCACCAGCGTATGAAACTATAAAAAATTAAATTATTTATCGATACTTCCCATTACTCTCTTCATAAAAGAGTTGAGGGCTTCTTTCTTGTCCATTCCTTTCTTAGTCATCTTATGAACCTCCATAGCACCGTACATATTAGATATAAGCTCGCCTATTACATCAAGCTCTTCATCTTTTAGAGCTGGGGCTTCGGTTAGGTTTTCTAATACCTCTAAGGTTTCTATGATGTAGTCCTCGTCATTCTCCTCAATAAACTGAGTGAGGTGCTTAATTACGGGTAATTTCATTGACTAATTCTGTTAGGTTTTCGGCTTTATTCGTTTGGAGCTCTCCTACGAGCTTACCTCCCACGAATGTAGCAAATGTGGGCAAGTTATTTACATTCGCCAGTTTGCGACTTTCTACGAACTGCTCGGCATCTACATAATAAAAGGGAATAGCTTCATTTTCGGAAGCGAGTTTTTTAAACTTCGGCTTCATAATTCGGCAGTTTCCACACCAGGAAGCACCGTATTGTACGACTACTTTATCGTTTTGAGCTACGATCTGCTGGAGATTGTCTTCTGTTAATTCAATGAACATAAAATAATGAGATTTAAATGAGATTAGTGTGTTGCTAAATATTCTGCGGTAGCGTTTCTATCAGCGCTCATAGCGTCTTTACCCTCTTCCCAGTTTGCAGGGCATACTTCGCCGTGCTTCTGAGTGTGAGTATAGGCATCTATAAGTCTTAAAAACTCTTTTACATTTCTTCCGAGAGGCATATCATTTACCGCTTCGTGGAAGATTTTTCCTGTTTCATCTACGAGGTAAGTAGCGCGGTAAGTAACATTAGAGCCGGAAAGGAGCTCGTTGCCTTCTTCATCATAATCGAAGTCCTGATCTACAATCCCAAGAGCATTTGCAAGCTGCCTATGCGTGTCTGCAAGGATAGGATAGGTTACGCCTTCTATTCCGCCCTGAGCTTTTGGGGTATTGAGCCAAGCGAAGTGTACTTCATTGGTGTCGCAAGAAGCACCGATTACTTTGGTATTTCTCTTTTCAAACTCTGCTAATGCTTCCTGGAAAGCGTGTAATTCCGTAGGACATACGAAAGTGAAATCCTTAGGATACCAGAACAAAAGTACTTTTTGTTGGTTTTTTACTGCCTCATCCAAGATATTAATTCTAAGATTGTCTCCCATTTCAGACATTGCATCTACTGTGATGTTTGGGAACTGTCTTCCTACTAATGACATAATTGATATAGTTTTTCGTTGATTTTAAATTTTACGGGGCAAAAGTACTTCAATACGGCTATCGTCAAAAGCAATCTTAATACATAAAATCTATATGAAATATTTCCTTTAAGTATGAAGTCTGAGAATAGCGATTGGCATTAGGAAAGATTGAAGTTTATATAAAAAAAATCAGGCTTTATCTGCCTGATTTCGCTTCTTCTGGTATCGGTTCTCCTTTTTCTATATGATTAAAGAGTGCCTGCGAGTAATGCACTCCGTTGAGCAATCCTCGAGCACCTAAGCCATTAAATACATAGAAGTTTTTATGTTCTTTATGCTGACCGAGTATTGGTTTTCTGTCTCTTGTCGTCGGTCGGAAGGCATATTCCACCCTTACAATCTCATAATCATCCCCCACGATTTCTTTCAGTCCGCTTTCCAATTGTTCTACGGCATTGGCATCAATCTGTTCAGTTTCATTTTCTCTGTCGTAAGTGCCGCCATAATAATATTCGCCATCGCTAAGCGGGAGGAGGAAGTGCTTCTTTTTAAAAGTCTTTTCCTGATTAAATCCATTGATTTTAATGCTGAGATGATGACCTTTATTTACAATAATAGGAATCTCTCGGAAGAAAGGATTGTTCCTAACGCCTATACCCTCAGCAAAAACAATCTTTGAGAAGTTGATATCTCCATACTGATTAGTTTCTGTATTGATTTTTGAGTGCTCAAACCTCTTTCTGATGAGCTGCCCTTTGCTTTCCAAATAATCAAAAAACGAAGAGAAGAAAAGAGGTACATCTATCCTAAAGGATTGCTCCACTACACCACAACCAAAAGGATTATTTACACCCTCCACTGCTACAAAACTGCGGTTGAGGAATACCGATAGATTTTCATCTTCTGATTTCTTCAGCCAGGTCTCTTTTTCTTTTTCATCGTGGAAGATGCGGTGTATAGGCTGGTCAATAAGCGTATCTTGCCCCGTGTAGGCTTCCATCTCGCCTAAAACTTTCCTCAACTCGGAGATTTGGCTAAGGGCATTATCAAAAGTGGTAAATTTCTTTAAGACTACGGGGTTTACCATACCTGCGGAGATGTTGGAAGCCGTCTTCCCTTCCTCTGCAAAGAGTATAAAAGAAATACCCTCCTGAATAAGCCTGTGTGCAAAAAATAATGCTGCAAAACCACCTCCTACAATAATGTATTCTACTTTTTTCATTGTAAATTAACTTATTTTTTTTCTTTTTTCTCTGTGCCGGGCTTTCCTTTTTTTGCAAGAAGGTCAGCGTAGTACTTGCGGCTGTTATTAATTACCGCTAAAAAGCTCTTGTAATACGGCTCGTCTCTCACTTCTGCTAATACAGCGATGTAGCTGGAGAGCTTCCTGTAAGTTTCTGCCAACTCCTGGCGCTGCTTCTTCGTATTATAGGTTTCTTTTTTCAGTGTTGATGACGAGCGCTTGCTAAACAGCTTGTCAAAAGCCTCATTAGAGGTCTCTACTTCAGTAACGAATTTACCAATGCCCAGCTCTTTCACGCTGTTCTTATAATCATCGGATTTAAGTTGCGAGATGAGGATGGATAGCTTTTTGGTTTCCTCTTCGTAGGATTCCTTTGCGAGGTTTTTATACTGGTTAAATAAAATTTTCAGTGAGTGGTAAGCCTTCTGCTCGGCTTCCTTTTTGGCGGTGCGATAGGGTTTAATGCTATCCTTTAAGGATTGTAGGTCGGCATCCCTTATCTTGTCAAGCTCTGCTATTTTTTTGGACTCGTCGTTGGCATAGACTTGCATCAGTGCCTTGTCGTAGGTCTCGCTTTGGGATTTTATGGTATCCAAAAGCCCTTTTGCATTAAGGTCTTGGTTTAAGTCCAGATTCGCCTTAGAAACATCTTCTAACAGGCGTGTGATGAACTGTGCAAACTCAGCATTTTGTAGTTTTGTAAGTAATAATTTTTGAAGTTTTGGTGTTTTCATAATGTTTATACTTTTTGTTTGATTAAAAAATTTTGATCCTATCCTGTGGAGCGGTTCCCTACCCTAAAGTAAAATTACTTTACCCTTGCGGAGCCCTTTTCCACCCTGAAATAGTTTTACTTCTTATCTGTGGAGTGGTTTTTTACCATAAAGTAAAATTGCTTTTCCCTTACGGAGTGGTTTTCTACCTTGAAGTAAATTTACTTTCCCAAAAAACAAAAAACATTTGCTCCGTATCTATCTGATACGGAGCAAATGTAATTAATAAAGTTTATATATAAAAAGAAATGAGGGAGGAAAGTTTAGGGGAAAGATGTTTTTTTGCTTTATGCAAGATAACCCTGCGAATTTGCAGGGCTATTCTTTTTATATTCTCTTAGTTAAGGATTTATTTTCCTTTATCTCTTCTCGATTTCTACTAAGAATCTCACATCATCAATCTCTATCTCATCGGTGTTTGAATTTATTTAAATACTCTTTTCTAATATATGCAGGTATTCTTTAGTAGAGGTGGCTTTATGATTTCTATTTTCTGTTTTATCTGCTTTGAATCTTTGATAGTCTGTTTCGAGGAAATTATATTTCCCATATTTTTCCATTATATCTCTTATAATAGCCAAAGGCATTAAGCCTTCATTATTATAACTTAAAAAAATATACTTAAACTGGGCGTTTTTTATGAGTTCTTCGAAAGCAAAAGCTACTTCATTCTTTTTGCAGAATCGAGATTTTTTATATTCTCGAAGTCCGGTTTTCCCTTTTGGGACAAAGTTATCATACTTAGCAATAGTATTTAGTAAATGATAATTAGCTCCGTATTCTCTAGTATTATAAGGTGGGTCGAGATAGATAATATCTCCTTGTATTCTTTTTATAAGGATATTACTATCTTCATTAAAAACCTGGTGTTGATTATCATTTAGAGTAAATAGGGCGGGTTCTAAAACAAGGTCTTTTTGAGCAGATTTTTTTATTTGTTTAAGAAAGGCGCCATATACGGAGGCTGTATTGGCAACTTTATCGGCACTTTCTATAAGGGATGCTAAAAGGAAATAATAAAGGTTCTGATTTTCTTTCCAAATTTCTATTTTTTGGCGTATAGCATCTATTTTTTTTCCATTACCTATCTTAAAATATTTTCTTCCAGCGTGTCCTCCTTCAGAATATTCATTAAATATAAAACCATCGATACCTTTTAGATTATTAAGTTCATCTATATAATGCTGGTATTGAATGGAGAGATGATTTTCTATATAATTTCTGTTGAGTACATAGCTATAATACTCTATATCATTACTGATGATTTTTTTGACTTCGGTCTTAAATATACGCCCAATAATACCTGTTCCAGCAAATAAATCACAAAATGTTTTAGCTGATAAATCCTCGCCTACAACAGATTTTATAGACTTATAGATAAAAGAAGAGAGTTTATATTTTGAACCGATGTAGTTCATTCAGTTTAATTATTATATAGTAAAATAATAAATGCCTGTGTTTTATATGTTCTTATTCCTCCATTTTGATGGTTATAATTAAAGGTAATTTGTAATGGAGTATCCAAAGAACTTCTGTCTATAAGTTCTCTAACTCGTAAGGGAGATATATTTTCATCTAAATAAACTATAAAAAGGCGAGGAGATGCACCAAACCTACCCTCATCTTGATATTTATATAAGTATTCAGCAACTTTTTCAGGAGAATTAATCGCTATTTCTCGCCAATTATTAAAATCTCTTTTAAATTCTTGAGTAGGGCTTTTAGCTACTTTTTGGTCATAGCTGATACCATCAATAAAAAAATCTACACCTCTACTATGAGATATCGTTGGGATAATATTTTCATTTTTCTGAAAAATTAATGTTTCCAGGAAGTCATTTCTTTCGGTATTAATCTCTTTAATTCTTCTATACTTTACAGCAGCTTCTTTTACTTTTTCGTCTTTTGTATTTCTATCAGAATTTTCAGAATTAAGACTTTGAACGAAATTATCAAATTGACCTTGTGAAAAAGGCCAACTAATATTTCCTAAGCCAAGATTTCTCCACTCAGAAATTAGGATATTAATATTATTTTCTCCTTCTAATCCTCTTAAATATTTAGGAGTATTTTTAAATATTTCTCTTAATTTATCTTTTGCTTCATCATAGTTCCAGATACGAACTATTTCATTATATACCTCACTTGATGATTTACGAGACCACATATTTCCATCATAGTTGAAATATGACAGAAATATGATAGCATTTTTCTTATTACCAAAAATCTTTTTTACAATTTCTTGGTTAATAGTCCTTCTTATATCTCTTATATCATTCATATAATTCATTTTCCCTTTACCTCTTCTCGATTTCTACTAAGAATCTCACATCATCAATCTCTATCTCATCAGCGTTGGTCAAATATTCAATAGCATTGATTTCATCCGCGAGAACTTCTGCCGAAATATAAGCCTGATTGTTCAGAATCTCTTTGATAAATGGATTTTTCATCTCCAAACTGATGGAAATCCTATCCGTAAGCTCGAAGCCTTTGTCTTTTCTAAGGTTCTGCACTCGGTTGACAAACTCTCTGGCAATGCCTTCGCCTTTTAGCTCGTCGGTGATGGTGATGTCAAGGGCAATAGTGGTCTTTCCTTCGCTTGCGACAGTCCAGCCTGGGATATCTTTCGCGGAAATCTCCACATCTTCTAATGTGATTTCATAACCTTGAACGACCGCCTTACCTGAGCTTTCCAGCTGTGCGATTTGTTCGTTTGAGAAGCCTTGTATCTCGCCAGCTACGGCTTTCATATCCTTGCCGAGCCTTGCGCCGAGGGCTTTGAAGTTTGGTTTTATCTGTTTCACGATAAGGTGTGCGGCTTCATCAGCGTTGATGAGCTGAAGTTCTTTTACATTTACCTCTTGTTTTATTAAATCTGCGACTGCCAAGATTTGCTCTTCCGTCTTTTTGTCGAGGACGGGGAGCATCACTTTTTGGAGTGGCTGGCGAACCTTGATGTTTTCCTTCTTACGAAGTGAGAATACCATTGAAGTAATGGTCTGTGCGAGATGCGTTTTCTCTACAAGGTCGGTGTCTATTTTTGTTTCGTCTGCCACTGGGAAATCAGACAAATGTACGCTCTCGGCTTTGTCTCTACCCGTTACGGCATTGAGGTCTTGGAACAATCTGTCCATAAAGAATGGAGCGATAGGTGCAGAAAGTTTTGCCACTACATCAAGACAAGTGTAGAGGGTCTGATAAGCCGAAATCTTGTCTTCCGAATAATCTCCTTTCCAGAAACGGCGGCGGCAAAGCCTTACATACCAGTTGGAGAGGTTGTCATTCACAAAAGTATTGATGGCTCTTGCCACTTTTGTAGGTTCGTAGTCTTCGTAGAAGGATTTTACTTCCTTAATGAGGAGATTCAGCTCTGATAAAATCCAGCGGTCGATCTCAGGGCGCTTGTCATTTGGTATATCAGCCTCCTCGTACTTGAAGCCATCTACATTGGCATAGAGGGCAAAGAAGGAGTAAGTGTTATACAGCGTTCCGAAGAATTTACGGCGTACCTCGTCGATTCCATCGATGTCAAATTTCAGGTTTTCCCAAGGGTTGGCATTGGAAATCATATACCAGCGCGTAGCATCTGGACCGTATTTCGCAAGCGTCTCAAAAGGATCTACGGCATTGCCCAACCTCTTAGACATTTTCTGTCCGTTTTTATCTAAAACCAATCCATTGGAAAGCACATTTTTATATGCTACCGAATCAAAAACTGTAGTGCCGATGGCGTGTAGTGTGTAGAACCAGCCGCGCGTTTGATCCACTCCCTCCGCGATGAAATCCGCAGGGTAGGCTTTGTTTTGGTCGATGAGTTCGCGGTTTTCAAAAGGATAATGAAGCTGAGCATAAGGCATAGCACCAGAATCAAACCACACATCGATAAGGTCGCTCTCTCGTTTCATCGGTTTTCCTGTTTCGGAAACCAAAATGATATTATCTACGATATTTTTATGGAGGTCGATCAGGTCATAATTCTCTTCGGACATATTTCCGATTTCAAACCCTTTGAAAGGATTTTCTGTCATTAGCCCAGCTGAGATGGATTTCTCGATTTCATTAATGAGTTCTTCCACAGAACCGATGATTTTTTCCTCTTTCAAGTCTTCGCTTCGCCAGATTGGGAGTGGGATACCCCAATACCTTGAGCGGGAGAGGTTCCAGTCGTTTACATTCTCTAACCAATTAGCGAAACGCCCTTCCCCCGTAGCTTTTGGCTTCCAGTTGATGCCCTTATTCAGTTCCACCAATCTATCTTTCACAGCAGTCATCTTCACGAACCAAGAATCCAGCGGATAGTACAATACGGGCTTATCGGTTCGCCAGCAGTGAGGGTAGGAGTGGGTATATTTCTCTACTTTGAAGGCTTTATTTTCGGTTTTAAGGAGAATGGCAAGCTCTACATCCCAAGATTTTTCTGGGGCAGAGCCATCGTCATAATATTCATTCTTAATGTATTTGCCAGCGAAGACTTCGGGTACATTTTCTCCCTTGATGAATCGCCCTTGAAGATCCACAAGAGGTACGAGATTGTCGTTTTCATCTTTTACGAGCATCGGTGGTACGCCTGCTTCTTTCGCTACGCGAGCGTCGTCTGCCCCGAATGTTGGTGCGGTATGCACCACCCCAGTTCCGTCTTCGGTGGTTACAAAGTCGCCTGCAATTACACGAAATGCCTTCTCTGGATTCTCCGCAGGGAGGAACCAAGGCACGAGCTGTTCGTAGGTAGTTTCCACCAAATCAGTGCCTTTAAATTCTGCTAAAATTTTGTATGGAATGACCTTAGATTCGGAGGTATAATGGGCAAAGTCTTCATCATTAGCTTCTGCAAATTTCTTCCCGAACTGTTTTGGAAGTAGCGTCTTAGCTAAAATAACATTTACAGGCTCAAAAGTATATTGATTGAAGGTTTTTACAAGTACATAGTCTATGTTTTCACCTATGGTAAGGGCGGTATTAGACGGCAATGTCCAAGGGGTAGTTGTCCAAGCGAGGATATGCACAGGCTCATTAGTGATGGAAGAGAGCTTCTCGGCTAAAACCTTTGAAAATTCCTTCACTTTAAATTGCGCCACCACAGTGGTATCGCTTACATCCCTATAAGTACCTGGCTGGTTCAGCTCGTGGGAAGAGAGCCCCGTTCCCGCTTTTGGGGAATACGGCTGTATGGTGTATCCTTTATAAAGTAAATTCTTATGATAGAGTTGCTTGAGGAGCCACCAAACCGACTCCATATATTTTGGTTTGTAGGTAATGTATGGGTTCTCGAGATCTACCCAGTAGCCGATTTTCTCCGTAAGGTCGTTCCAGATGTCGGTATAGCGCATCACGGCATTTCGGCAGGCTTGGTTGTAATCTTCCACAGAGATTTTTTTACCGATATCTTCTTTTGTGATGCCGAGTTCTTTCTCCACGCCGAGTTCTACGGGTAGCCCGTGAGTGTCCCAGCCTGCTTTACGGAAAACTTGCTTACCATTCTGTGTTTGGAATCGGCAGAAAATATCTTTTATGGTTCGTGCCATTACATGGTGAATGCCCGGCAGTCCATTTGCGGAAGGAGGACCTTCGTAGAAGACGAATTCTGGGTGTCCTTCGCGTATTTCTACGGATTTTTTAAAGGTATCGTTATTTTTCCAGTATGCTGCAACATTTTCTGCAACATCTATCAGGTCAAGGCTTTTATATTCGCTAAACTTTGCCATAAGAATGTTCTATTATAAGTGCGCGAATATAATAAAAATCATTGAAAAAAGAATAAATCGCTCTGTGTCTTATCTATATTTCATCAAGGGTGAGGGAGTAGGTTCTCCTGCGTTTGTGGTTTTCGGGATTGTAGTCTTTCCACAAGAGCTGTATGCTTTTATTCTCTTCGAGTTCGGGGTTGGTTTCGAGGAATTTTACACCTCTTTTCTTGAAGACATCGTAGATTTCTTTAAAGATAATGGAGGTAATGCCCTGCCGCTGATAGTCGGGGTGTATCCCGATGAGGTAGAAATTCGCCCTATCGTTTTTCCTTCCTGCTTGCAGGAAATGCCACCATCCGAAAGGGAAGAGCTTGCCATTCGCTTTTTGCAAGGCTTTTGAGTAAGACGGCATCGTGATGGCAAACGAAATCAGCTCGCCTTTGGCGTTTTCTATGCAGATGATAAAGTCCTTATCAATAAAACTGAAGTATTTTTCTTTATAGGTTTTTATCTGCTCATCGGTGATGGGGGTATAGGTAGAGAGGTTTTTATAGGTCTCATCGAGGAGTTTAAACATCGGTTCTACGAAAGGCAGTATCTCTCTTTTGTTTTTAAATTTAAGGACGCGGAGCTTGTGCTTCTCAAGGACAAGGTCATTAAATTTGAGGATTTTCTCATTCAGCTGATCGGGGAAGGCTATTTCAAACTCCACCCATTTTTTCTCTTTGCTCAGTCCGAGCTTTTCCAGATGCTCGGGGTAGTAGCTGTGGTTATAAATACCAATCATCGTTGCCAATCGATCAAACCCTTTGGTCAGCATTCCCGCTTTATCGAGGTTTGTAAAGCCCATTGGACCTTCAATCTTTGCGATGCCCTTTTCTCTTGCATAGTTCTTTACGGTTTCAAAGAGCGCTTTGGATACTTCAATATCATCAATGAAATCGAGCCAGCCGAATCTCACCTTGTGAATCCCCAGCTCCTCCGCTTCTTTATGGTTGATGATAACGGCAACTCGCCCCACTACTTTCTCGCCTTTCAATGCGAGGAATTGCTTTGCCTCCGAGTAGGCATAGGCGGGGTTTTCCTTCGGGTTCCAGATGTTCTTCTCATCATTAATGAGTGGGGGTACGAAGTACGGATTGCCCTTATATAAGTCCATTGGAAACTTAATAAATGCCATTAAATCTTTGCTATTTTTAACCTCTTTAATGGTAATTTTTTTCTCCATAACCTTTAAAACTAAGTTGCAAATATAGCATATTCTGCCATTGTTTAGGTTATCAAGGGCATTTACTGCCCTGTAATCAATAATATATCTTAATATATAATTAGGTGTGAGGAGAGGTGGAATTTCTTTTCTTTGAAAATTTAAAAAGTATTCTAAATATTTTTTTGTTAAACCAAAATAAACTGTAGTGAAAATTCTGTGTTTCAATTTATAGAAATATAACAATTCTAATTTTTTTTTCTGAAAATTGAAATCAGTTTAATTTTTCAAATTTACTTTTTGGCTAAAGAGTAGCAGCATTTTTACAAGTGAAAATCTTATGCAGAATTACAGGAATTTAGTAAAAAAAACATGAAAAACGAGGAAACTTTTTTTTTATTTTAGTTTTTTAGTTTACATTTGCAGCCTCATTATGGCAAAGAAAGATCATTTTATAGAAAAAGTCTCTCATCTTTTCATTGAATATGGAGCAAAAACCTTTACTATGGACGACATAGCGAAGGAGTTTTCTATGTCTAAAAAAACACTCTATCAGCAGTTCAAAAACAAAGACGAACTCTTAGAAGCAGTGCTGGACTTCCAGCTGGAGCAAATGTCTAAGGGACTCCTCCTTCATATAAAAAATACGGATACCAACCCCATCCAAAAATTCTTGATGCGAGAGGAAAAGCTCAACGAAATGACGGAGGCAAATAAAAATGCCTTTATCAAACAGCTGAAAAAGTACTATCCCGAGCTCTATAACAGGCAAGTGATAAAAATAACCGAAGTAATCTCTGAGATTCTGATAAACAATATAGAAAAAGGAAGGGCAGAAGGGCTGTATAGAACCGATTTTGATGCCGAACAGTATGCGAAATACTTCCTCCTGCTCGCATTCTCTTATGATGAATCCCCAATTCTGGAAAAGGAGCAGGAAGACCATAACCTCCGCAGATGTGAGTACTCAGAGAGTATTATCAACTTCTACCTCGATGCCATTATGACCGAAAAGGGAAGGGAGGTCTTCCAGAAAAGTAAAAAAGAAATTAATCTATAAACCTAATATATTAATGATAAAAGGAAATATAATCCAAATGAGCCTTGCGGCAGTGCTACTGACTACAGCGCTTTCAGCACAGAGCAGTAGGGAGCTCAGCCTCTCGGAAGCGATAAGCTATGCACTCCAGCATAAAGCCGATGCAGAGAAAGCCCAGCTTAATATTAAAAATGCCGATGCACAAATTACCGAAGCCAAGGCTGGTGCACTCCCAAAGCTCAATGCAAGCAGTACTACGACCTATAACCCTATTTTACAGGAGATGGTGATCCCGAGTTTTATAGACCCTACACAAACGCTAAAACTCACAATGGGGCAGAAATGGACCTCTTCAAATAGCCTCGCTCTGCAGCAGGCATTGTTTAATCAGGCAGTATTCGTAGGGCTTAAAGCTGCGAAATCTACCCGTGAGTTTTATATTATCAATGCTCAACTTACAGAAGAGCAGATTATAGAAAAAGTTGCCAATGCCTATTATCAGGTCTATCAAGCCGAGCAGATGCTCAGCAACTTGGATGATAACCTCGCTATCACTGAGCAGACGAATACCATCATTAAAGGATTGTATGATGCTGGGCTTGCAAAAAAGATAGACTATGATAGAACTCAAGTGGCGCTTAATAATCTGAAATCTACACGAAATCAGCTTGTGAATACGGTTTCTCTCAGTGAGAATGCCCTTAAATTTATTATCGGAATGCCAATGGAAGAAAGCGTGAAGCTACCTGCATCTGCTTTTGACCCACAGCTTATAGAGGTGGAAGAAACTCAGCTATCGGAACGCACAGAACTGAAAGTATTAGGCAAGCAGCTCGAGCTTTTAGACTGGAAAAAGAGAGCTACAGAGGCACAGTATTACCCTACGGCAAGCCTTAGTGCGAATTATACTTGGTATGGTCAGGGCTCTAAATTCCCTTGGTGGAATGGTAGTAAAAATGGAGTATACTGGTCAGATATCGCTTCTATTTCTCTAAATATTACGGTTCCTATTTTCAATGGTTTTGCGATAAAGTCTAAAGTAGAGCAGAGCAAGATAGAAATTCAGAAAGCACAGGCAGACCTCAGAGATACTCAGCTTGCTTTGGATATGAGCTTTAAGAATGCCAAGACGCAATTGGAAAATTCAGCCATCGCCATCAGTACTCAAGAGGAAAATGTAAAACTTGCAGAAGAGGTTCTCTCAAATATCAGAAACAATTATAAGTTTGGTCTGGCATCTCTCAATGATATTTTGGATGCGGAGAAAGATTTAGCAAGTGCTAAGAACAACCTCACGAAATCCAAACTCGATTATAAACTTGCAGAGATTCAATTATTAAAATCTCAAGGAAAACTCAAAACATTATCTAACTAAATATCATATCAACTAATGAAAAAAATAATCACAACAGTCTTAATTCTTACATTGGCTGCGGGCGGAGCTTATTATATCCTCCAAAAAAATAAAGAGAAGAATGCCGCTCAAGTGGCAGTAGTAGCCGAAAAAAATACCGATGTAGTTGTAAGAACCGCCAAAGTAGCTTACGAAAACATCAATGATGAATTTACAGTAGATGGAAACTTCCTCGCCAATACACAGGCTACCATCGCAGCGGAAACGGGTGGGCAAATCGTAGCCCTCTATGTAAAAGAAGGGAGTAGTGTAGGCGTAGGTCAAGTTATCGCTAAACTCAAAGGCGATAAGTATGATGTAAATGTAAATAATGCACAGGCAAATCTGGAGCAAGCAATCTCCGCCCTCAACAGGTATGAAGCGGCTTATAAAACAGGAGGGGTTACTGCATTGCAACTCGACCAGGCAAGACTGCAAGTGAAAAACGCAAGAGCACAGGTGCAATCTGCACAGCTAAGCTCGGGAGATACCGTAGTTCGCTCCAAAGTAAGGGGGATTGTCAATAAAAAGAATGTAGAGCTGGGAATGGTGATAGGTGCAGGTACTGCAATAGTAGAAGTAGTGGATATTTCTTCACTCAAACTAAAAGTAGATGTAGATGAAGCCGATATCAATAAACTCAGCCTTGGCGAAAGCGTGAAAGTGAAGCCATCGGTAGAAGATGGAACTGTAGAAGGCAGGATTACTTTCATAGCCCCAGCAGCGTCAGGTGCTTTAAAATTCCCTGTGGAGGTTACCGTTCCTAATAACTTCAATAAACTGAAAGCAGGGATGTATGGTACCGCAATCTTCGGAGGTGGCGGGCACCAAAGCAGAGAACTTATAGTACCGAGAACCGCCTTTGTAGGTAGTGTGAGCGATAATCAGATTTTTATTGTGAAGAATAATACCGCTCAGCTGGTAGAAGTGCAAAGCGGAACCAATTATGGCGATAAAGTACAGATTCTTGGTGGGCTGAAAGAAGGAGATGTAGTCATTACCAGCGGGCAAATCAACCTTAGCAATGGCTCAAAAGTGAGCATCCTTAAATAATCTCCATACAAAAGTAAAGTTACCAAGTGAGAGTGCTTATATTCTTCATATCATTAATTCCCATTTTTGGTTTTTCGCAGATAACCCCTAAAGCATCGGATTCATTAATAGCAAAAACTGATAGCTTAAGTACCAATTTTATGATTACAGGTATCAGTAATGCGATTACCAGAATATGGGAGCTCGATGAAGATTCAAAAACGAAGCTCTTCAAACCAACAGCATACAGGAGAACCTATGTACTGCCTTTCCGATGGACGGATGTATTTAACCGACAGCCTCAGAGCTTTAATCCAGAGCGACCAATCCCAGAATTTAAAGACTACCAAAATGTAGAAGTAAAGTTTCAGCTGAGTATGAAGGTGAAAATTATGGAAGGAGTTCTCTTTGGGAAAGGAAACCTCTGGCTGGGCTTTACCCAATCTGCTTACTGGCAAATGTATAATGGGGGACTTTCCCGACCGTTTCGGGAGATTAACTACGAGCCAGAGCTGATGTTTACTTATCCCATCGACCTGTCGCTTGGAGATTTTAAGGTAAGAATGGCAGGACTTTCCGTAAACCATCAATCCAACGGTAAAGAGCAATCGCTTTCAAGGAGCTGGAACCGAATTATCTTTATGTCTGCCTACGAATACGGAAACTGGGGGCTGCTACACCGCGTATGGTACAGATTACCCGAAAACCCTATAGAAGATGACAATCCCAAGATTTCAGAATATATAGGCAAGACTGATGCACATTTGTTTTATAACTCACACAAGCATATTTTTTCTCTCTATATGAGGAGTAATTTGGGAGATCCTTTTCGGGGTTTTGTAGAGTTCTCTTACATCTATCCAATCAAGGGAGACCTTAAGCTCTTGTTTCAGGCATCTCACGGCTATGGAGACTCACTTATAGAATATAATCATAAGCAAACCACTCTTGGTGTTGGGATTATATTCCTTGATTTTTAAATTAATATTAACATAAATAGTATAAAAAAATAAAGAAATGAATAACGATAAATTTATAACCATATTAGGTTGGATAGCTACTGTAACCGCAGTGGGAATGTATGTGTCTTATGTTCCTCAGATTCAAGATAACTTAAACGGGAAGCCCGGCAATCCTGTGCAGCCACTCGTTGCAGCAATCAACTGTACGCTCTGGGTAATGTACGGGCTGATGAAAAAGCCCAAACGAGACTGGCCCATCGCTCTTGCGAATATGCCAGGGATATTATTTGGTTTGGTAACTTTTGCTACTGCATTGTAGCTTGATGAATGCCTATTGCAATTACAAGCCTATTATAAATTTTAAAACAAATAACAGAATGAACTTTTTAGATTTAGCTAAAAACAGATATACAACAAAAACCTATCGCAAGCAGAAAATCTCAGCAGAGCAAATCTCAGAGCTGAAAGAGATATTGAGGCTTAGCCCTTCGTCTATCAACAGCCAGCCGTGGAGATTTACTTTTGTTTCGGATGAGAAAGTGAAAAGCCAGCTCGCTGAAGCCTCATTTTTTAATGAGCAGAAAATAAAAGAAGCAAGTCATCTGGTGGTTTTCCGAGTGGTAGATAACCTCAACCTCTTTGAAGAGCAGATTACTGCTATACTTCCCGAAGGTGCCATAGCCTACTATCAGCAAATCGTAAAACCAAAAGGTGAAGAAGCCGTAAAAAACTGGTTACAGAAGCAGGTGTATATTTCTCTTGGGTATTTCCTTAGCGCTTGTGCTGCTTTGGAGATAGATTCTACTCCAATGGAGGGGATAGATACCCAAAAGTATGATGAGCTACTCCCAATCGATGGATATAAAACCCTCTTTGCTGTAGCCATTGGTTATAGAAGTGTGGAGGATAAAAATCAGCCTCACATCAGCCCTAAAACGAGATTAAAAGCCGAAGAAATCATCAATGAGATTTAAGACTATAACTTACTTAAGTCTTTTCAAATATTAAAAACAACACAACAACATCAAATGAAATTAGCAGAAATATCTATCAAGAGGCCGAGTTTGGTTATCGTACTGCTTGCCGCTCTTATCATTGGGGGGCTTTTCAGTTACAAAAGCCTTAGCTACGAGCTTATCCCAAAGTTTGAGGTAAAGGTAGTAACCATCTCCACCATATACCCAGGTGCAGGGCCTTCCGAGATAGAAAATACGGTTACTAAAAAGATAGAAGATGCCGTATCATCATTGGAGAATGTAAAGAAGATACAGTCCAGATCCTATGAGGGCGCATCTGTGGTGATTATTACCTTTAATAATAATGCGGATGTAGATTATGCACTGAATGATGCCCAGAGGAAGATTAATGCCATCCGCTCTGAATTACCAGATGATGCTAAGGAGCCATCGCTCAGTAAATTTTCCCTTTCCGACCTTCCTGTTGCGAAGATGGGGATTACGGCAAACCTCAGCTCTGCCGAGCTCTATACGCTGGTAGATGAGAAAATACAGCCTGCATTCTCCCGAATCCCTGGTGTAGCGAAGGTTAATATCGTAGGAGGGCAAGAGAGAGAGATTCGTGTGAGCTTAGACCCTGAGAAGGTAAAAGCATACAGGCTTACCATTTCTGCCGTTCAGCAGATTATACAAGCCTCTAATATGGACTTTCCTACGGGGAATTTGAAGACAAGGGATAATACTACCCTCATCCGTCTTTCAGGGAATATTACCTCTGTGGAGCAGCTTAGAAATCTTACAATAGCTTCCCAAAATGGAAGGAATATCCTCCTCTCCGAAGTGGCAGATGTACAGGACACGCAGAAAGATGCAGAGAAAATCGCTCGTATCAACAGTAAAAGCACCCTTCTTCTCGAAGTTCAGAAGCAATCTGATGCCAATGCAGTAGAGGTAAGTGAGCTCGTGCAGACAAAAATAAAGGAAGTAGAAAAGCAATATAAGCAGCAGAATATAAAGATTGACCTCGCAGATGATACCAGTGTATTTACCCTCGAGGCGGCAGATTCTGTAACTCACGACTTGTTTATCGCGGTATTTCTCGTAGCTTTTGTGATGCTGTTCTTCCTTCACTCGTTCAGGAATGCCCTTATCGTAATGGTATCCATCCCATCGTCGCTTATTGCAACCTTTATCGGTATTATGATATTAGGCTATAGTTTAAACCTGATGAGTTTGCTTGCTCTCTCCCTCGTGGTAGGTATCTTGGTAGATGATGCTATTGTGGTGATAGAGAATATCCACAGGCATATGGAGATGGGGAAAAACAAATACAGAGCAGCGTATGATGGTGCTTCGGAGATTGGCTTTACAGTAGCGGCTATTACGATGGTGATAGTAGTGGTATTCCTCCCGATTGCGATGAGTTCGGGGCTGGTTTCGGATATCATCCGCCAGTTTGCCGTAGTGGTGGTTATTTCTACCTTGCTCTCGCTCTTGGTATCTTTCACCGTAGTTCCTTGGCTTTTCTCTCGATTTGGTAAGCTGGAGCATATCAGTAAGAGCTCTATTTTTGGTAAGATTATCTATGCCTTCGAGAGACAGCTCGATAAATTCACCCATTGGATTAGCAACCTCTTAAAATGGAGTTTAAACCATAAGGCAATTACCTCTGTTTTAGCGGTAGCAATCTTCTCTACCATTATCCTATTAGGTAAGTTTGGGTATATTGGTAATGACTTCTTCCCCTCTACAGAGAGGAGTAAGTTTCTCATCCAGCTCGAGCTGAATAAGGATGCCTCTGTGCAGCAGACCAATCTCGCTACGCTCAAAGCTGAAGAATTCCTCAATAAAATTCCAGAGATACAATCTACCATTACTACCGTAGGGCAAGCCAGCAGTGGTATGGGAACGGCGCAGGCTACTTCCTACAAGTCTGAGATTACCGTAAAACTCATCGATAGAGACCAGATGGAAGAGAAATCTACCAAAGTCTTTGCTGCGAAGCTCAAAAGACAGCTTGAGAAAGAACTCGTAGGAGTAAAAGTAACTACTGTGCCTGTCGGTATGATGGGGGCTGAGCAGGCAGCTATACAGCTCAATATTACAGGGAATACACTGGCAGATGTAATGAAGTATGCCAAAGAAGCAGAGAAGCTCCTCAAAGGGATTAAAGGTTCTAATGAAGTAGAGCTAAGCGTAAAAGAAGGAAACCCCGAGATCGCAATAGATATAGACCGAGACAAGATGACCGCACTTGGTCTGAATGTAGCAACCGTAGGGCAAACCCTGAGAACTGCATTTAGCGGGAATACAGACTCCAAATTCCGTACGGGCAACAGTGAGTTTGACATTAATGTTATCCTCGATGAGTCTTTCAGAATGAGTATAGATGATGTTCGTAATATTTCGTTTATCAATTCTCTTGGGCAGAGCGTTAGCCTTGCACAGTTTGCTACGGTGGCTAATTCCACAGGGCTTTCTTCATTAGAGAGGTACGACCGCTCACCGTCCGTAACCGTAAATGCTCAGGTAGTAGGTAGAACCGCTGGTGAAGTGGCAGACGAATGGGAAGGATTACTCAATAACACCCAGCGACCTGCTGGCGTAGAGTGGAAATGGGGGGGCAACAAAGAAAACCAGTCCGAAGGCTTCGGTACGCTCGGGGTAGCAATGCTCGCTGCATTAATGCTCGTGTATATGGTGATGGTGATTCTCTACAATGACTTCATTCGCCCGTTTGTCGTGATGTTTTCCATTCCGCTTTCCTTCATCGGGGCAATCTGGGGCTTGGCACTCACCAATCAATCCCTGAATATCTTTACCATTCTGGGGATTATTATGCTCATCGGTCTCGTGGCTAAAAACGCAATTCTCCTCGTAGATTTTGCTAACCAAAGGAAAGCTGAGGGAGAAACTACCTTTGATGCCCTTGTACAGGCAAACCACGCCCGTCTCCGCCCTATCCTGATGACGACCATTGCAATGGTCATAGGTATGCTCCCTATTGCAATGGCAAATGGTGAGGCTTCGTCTATGAACAATGGCTTGGCTATCGTTATTATCGGGGGGCTGCTCTCCTCCCTCTTTCTCACCCTTATCATTGTACCTGTAGTGTATATGATTCTCGTAGGGCTGGAAGAGCGCTTCTTCGGACACAAAGAAAAAGATATAGATGCACTGATGAAAGGCGAATAGCAACTGGCAAATAGCTCTTCTGGCTGTTAGCTATTAGCTGATAGCCAATAGATATATAGGCACTGGGCGCCCCTGCGGGGCGCCCAGTGCTGTTTTATTAGAATCTCAGCCATTCTAATGTCAGGAAATTTTGTTGGTGACGTCAAGAAATTAAATAGCTTCTAGCTACTGGCTTTTGGCTATTAGCTAACTGTCAATTATGGGCAGACTCACATCCTCACCCCTATATACGCTTAATTTGTGCTAAGGGAGGAATAGAGCCTCCATACAGATGTTTTTAAATAATGAGTTAAGCGAATATCTAATGTGGCAATACCTCACACGAGAATGTGAGGTATTGCCACATTCCCGTGTGAGGGTGTCTCACATTCTCGTAATAGAGTGTCTATCCTTCCCGTAATAGAGTGTCTATCCTTCCCGTAATAGAGTGTCTATCCTTCTCGTGATAGACTGCTTATTATTTTTTATCAAATGAAAGAATCAAATCTTATTTCTGGCTTTAGGCAGTAGCTGGCTACTGGCTTTTGGTTTCTAGCTATTAGCGGTAAGCAATTGGCTTTAGGCAGTAAGCAGTAGGCGGAGCGTGGTTAGTTTGTAATAAGTGCCTGCCGTGCTACGGCTGGGTCACCTGTAAGGTGGGGAGGACAAAAAAAAGCCCTCAATTGTTGAGGGCTAAGCGCTTCACCGGCTATGGTGTTATGATGGGATTTCTCCTCTGTATAGGAAGGAAACGATTTCTTTATTCATTTTGTCTATCATTTCGCTGAATAGGTGGAAAGACTCCTGCTTGTAGATGATGAGCGGGTCTTTCTGCTCATATACGGCACCTTGTGAGGAGCGCCTTAGGTCGTCCATCTCGCGGAGGTGCTGTTTCCAGTTTTCATCTATAATGGCGAGGGTAATGTTCTTCTCATAGTCGCTGATGAGGCTTTCGCAATGGCTTTCGTATGCCTTTTCAAGGTTGGTAACGATGGTCATTGTCTTGTGCCCATCGGTAAATGGCACTTGAATCATCTTAAACATATTCCCTTGATTTTTGAATACATTTTCAATGATTGGGAAGGCTTTTTCCTTCATCAGGTTGAGTTTATTGTTGTAATCCTCCTGAGCTGCATTAAAGACAATATCGGTGAGCTCTTTTACGGATTTATTCTTGAAATCTTCCTCGCTTACAGGGGAGCCCATTGTGAAGTACTTGATGATTTCGTACTCAAAGTCTTTGAAGTCGCCATCTACCTTTCCTCTATTCACGATGGAGTAGGCTACATCAAAAATCATATTGGCAATATCGTATTTCAGATGGTCGCCAAAGAGTGCATTCTTTCTTCTTTTGTAGATGACATCTCTCTGTTTGTTCATTACATCATCGTATTCAAGGAGCCTTTTACGGATACCGAAGTTATTCTCCTCTACTTTCTTCTGAGCCCTTTCTATGGAGCGGGTAATCATAGAGTGCTGTATAACTTCTCCCTCCTTATGCCCGAGCCTGTCCATCATTTTGGCAATTCGTTCTGAGCCAAAGAGGCGCATCAGGTTGTCTTCAAGCGATACATAGAACTGCGAACTTCCCGGGTCTCCCTGACGGCCAGAACGCCCTCTAAGCTGCCTGTCGACCCTTCGGGAATCGTGTCTCTCTGTTCCGATGATGGCAAGCCCTCCTGCTTCTTTTACTTCTTTGGTGAGTTTAATGTCGGTACCACGCCCTGCCATATTGGTAGCAATAGTTACTACGCCTGCTCTACCTGCTTCGGCTACAATCTCTGCCTCTTTCTTGTGGAGTTTAGCGTTGAGAACTTGGTGAGGAATCTTCCTGAGGCTTAATGCACGGGAAAGCAATTGGGAGATCTCCACCGATGTAGTCCCTACAAGTACGGGTCTTCCTTCTGCGGTGAGTCTCTCGATTTCTTCAATTACGGCATTGTATTTCTCACGGTTGGTCTTATAGACGAGGTCGTGTCTATCGTGGCGGAGGATAGGTCTATTGGTAGGGATAACCACTACATCGAGCTTATAGATTTGCCAGAATTCGCCAGCTTCTGTTTCAGCAGTACCTGTCATCCCTGCCAGTTTGTTATACATACGGAAGTAGTTTTGCAGGGTAATGGTAGCAAAAGTCTGTGTAGCCGCTTCGATTTTTACATTCTCTTTTGCTTCAATCGCTTGGTGTAAGCCATCGGAATAGCGGCGCCCTTCCATAATACGCCCTGTTTGCTCATCTACAATCTTCACTTCACCGTCAATTACCACATATTCATCATCTTTTTCAAATAGGGTATAGGCTTTTAGCAGTTGGTTAAGCGTATGAATTCTCTCGGATTTTTCTGCAAAATCTGCAAAGAGTCTTTCTTTCTCTGCAAACTCCTGCTCTTTATCAAGGTTTTTAGCTTCGAGTTCTGCGATTTCAGTTCCTATGTCTTGAAGCACGAAGAAGTTGGCATCTGAATTCCCCTGAGACATATACTCGATTCCCTTATCGGTAAGGTCTACTTGATTGTTTTTTTCATCAATAACGAAGTAGAGGTCTTGATCCACGATAGGCATATCGCGGTTATTATCCTGCATATACTGTGCTTCTACCTTTTGAAGCAATGCGCGGTTACCGCTTTCTGAAAGGAATTTAATGAGCTGTCGGTTCTTTGGAAGTCCTCTATACGCCTGTAGCAGTTTGAAGCCTCCGTCTTTTGTATTTCCTGCTGCGATGAGTTTCTTTGCTTCATTAAAGATGCTTGAAACGGTTTTCTTCTGAACCTCTACGATTCTATCAACAGAGGGTTTTAGTACATCAAACTCCTGCCTGTCGCCTTGTGGAACGGGTCCAGAGATAATAAGTGGCGTTCTGGCATCATCGATGAGAACGGAATCCACCTCATCTACAATCGCAAAGTTGAGGTCTCTCTGAACGAGCTCTTCTGGGGAGTTTACCATATTATCGCGGAGGTAATCAAATCCGAATTCATTATTCGTTCCGTAGGTAATATCTGAGTTGTATGCCTTTCTACGAGCATCGGAGTTCGGTTGGTGGTTGTCTATACAGTCAATCGTAAGTCCGTGGAACTGATAGAGCGGTCCCATCCAAGCGGAGTCCCTTTTCGCAAGATAGTCGTTTACGGTTACCACATGTACCCCTCTTCCTGGCAGTGCATTGAGGTAGATAGGAAGTGTTCCTACCAAGGTTTTACCTTCACCTGTTGCCATCTCTGCAATCTTGCCCGAGTGAAGAACAACCCCACCGATGAACTGAACATCGTAATGTACCATATCCCATTCTACTTGTGTACCTGCTGCATCCCAGTGGTTGTGCCATACGGCTTCATCTCCTTCTATGGACACGAAATCCTTTGTTGCGGCAAGTTCTCTATCTCTATCGGTGGCTTTTACGCGAATTTCCCCATTTTGTGCCCATCTTCTTGCGGTTTCTTTTACGAGGGAAAATGCCTCAGGAAGTATTTGTGTAAGGACTTTTTCTTCTAAATCGTAAGCCTCTTTTTTCAGAGTTTCAATTTTGTTGAAGAGCGCTTCTTTCTCATCTATATTGGAAGTATTGGCTATTTCCTCTTTAATCTTTTCTATCTGTGAGGTAACATTTGCGGAGGAAGCCTTTATTTTTTCTTTAAATTCTGCTGTTTTTTCTCTTAATCCTTCATCGGAAAGCTGCTGAATTTGTGGTTCTACAGCCTTAATTTTTGCAACTACTTTTCTTACTTCTTTTAAGTCATTAGCGTTTTTATCACCTAAAAAACTTTTAAGAATACTGTTTAAAAAACTCATAATATAGGTTAAATTTATGTGGTATATAGACAATAAGCAGTAAGCTATCCGTGCTCTGCTTACTGCTTTTGTTTAATATTCGTCTTCGTTCCAGAGGAAATCTTCATCGGTAGGATAATCGCTCCATACTTCTTCTATGGATTCATATACTTCCCCTTCGTCTTCAATTGCTTGCAGGTTTTCTACTACTTCCATTGGGGCTCCTGTTCTTATGGCGTAGTCTATCAGCTCTGCTTTGGTCATAGGCCAAGGTGCATCGCTCAGGTATGAGGCTAATTCTAATGTCCAGTACATATGTTTTTATTTTTTATTTAAATTTTTTGCAAAAGTTAAAAAAAATGATGACTTATCAAAGTTTTTATTTTTCATTTTTGAGTTTCGGCGTTTCTCAAAAACCATTCCACAAATTTTTTTATGCCATCGGAGAATTTTGTCGTTGGCTTATAGCTGATTAATTCTTTTGCTTTCGTTATATCTGCATTGGTTTTATTTACATCACCGGGTTGCATTGGCAGATTTTTCCTGTGGGCTTTTTTATGAAGCTCGGTTTCAATAGTTGTGAGCATCTCATTCAGGTTGATGACTTCACTCTCGCCAAGGTTGATGATTTCATAGACATTGCTATGATTTTCAAGGTAGAGAATAGCTTGCTGTATACCGCTAATGATGTCATCCACAAAGGTATAATCCCTCGCCGTACTGCCGTCTCCGTAGAATGGAACCTCCTTGTTTTCAGAGATAAGTCTCGTAAATTTATGGATAGCAAGGTCGGGTCTCTGGCGCGGACCATACACGGTGAAGAACCTCAGCTGTATCATATCAATATTGTACAGGTGGTGGTAGGTATGCCCCAGTATTTCGGTGCATTTTTTTGTAGCTGCGTAGGGAGATATCGGTCTATCCACGCTGTCGGTTTCAGCAAACGGAATCTTCTCATTATTGCCGTATACGCTTGAAGATGACGCACAAATAAACTTCTTTATCCCAAAGTCTTTACAAATTTCCCAGAGGTTCATCGTCCCTTTGATATTCACATCTGCGTAGTCTAATGGTCGGTCTATTGATGGTCGCACTCCCGCCAGTGCTGCCAAGTGTATCACGCAATCAATTCTGTTCTCGGTAAAGATTTTCCTCAGTCCATCAATCTCTCTAATGTCTTGATAATAGAGCGTATATCTTTCGGATTGTGTCTCAGAAATAAGCCTTTCTATATCCTTTTCTTTGGCTGAAAATTCAAAATAGCCAGCCTTACCAACCGATTCTAATGTATTTCTAACTTTGATGGAATAGGGGTAGAAGTCATCAAAATTATCAATATTAATGACAGAATGTCCGCTTTTTAATAATTTTTCTGCCAAGTGTGAACCAATAAAACCACTCGCTCCTGTGATGAGGTAAGTCATTTCCCTTTTCATTTATTGCCCGCAAAAATAGAGAAAAAAGACCAAATATTTAATGAAACTCAAGGCTTCAGAGGCTTATTTATCTTTTTTAATATTTTGATACTGATGAAATGGTTTTATTTTGTAAAAAAGGGTGGGGGAGGGGATTAGTTATCCAAGAATAAAGGGGACAATGTCCCCCTTTATTATAAAATTTAAAATAGAATAATCTTTACTTTTTTTACTCGAAAAGTTCGGCTGTGTCTAATACGCTTACCTTTCCGTCCTCACAGCGGATCGCCTCACCAGGGAAGTTTTGTATCATATGGTAGTCGTGCGTTGCCATTACTACGGCGGCATTGTTTTCCAGTGCCACTCTTTTCAGCAGGCTCATAATCTCGTTGGAGGTTTCTGGGTCTAAATTCCCCGTTGGCTCATCGGCAAGGATGAGTTCTGGATGGTTGAGCAGTGCGCGTGCTATGGCTACCCTTTGCTGCTCGCCTCCAGAGAGTTCGTGAGGCATTTTGTGCTTTTTGTTTTTCATTCCCACACTGGAGAGCACCTCGTTTATACGGTCTTCGATTTTTGTTTTTTCCTTCCAGCCCGTTGCTTCTAAGACGAATCTCAGGTTTTTCTCTACACTTCTATCGGGCAATAGCTGAAAATCTTGAAAGACAATGCCCAATTTCCTTCGGAGATTAGGGATGTTTGAAGTTTTGAGGGTGGAAAGGTCAAAGCCCACTACGCTGCCTACCCCTCCTACCAAAGGAATGTGCCCGTATAAGGTCTTTAATAATGAGCTCTTTCCAGCGCCTGTTTTGCCAATAAGATAGCAGAACTTCCCTCTTTTTACTTCTAAGTCTACATTATTTAATACAGTGAAATTCTTCTGAGCGATTTTAGCATTTGAAAGTCTGATAACCAACTCTCCCGTCTCGTTTCTATGAGGCATCTTAATATGTTTTTAATGAAAGATCTATTCTGAATAAGGTGTTCAAAAGTAGAGAAAAAGATTTCTCAGACAAAATAAATAACAATTTTTAACAATAAAAAATGCTTGAAAATAAATCTCCAAGCATATTTTATATAAGATAATTTGATGAGGAATTATCTTTTAGCTCTTGACACACTTACTGTCAATCTCTTTCTTCCCTTAGCTCTTCTTGCTGCTAATACTCTTCTACCATTTGGAGTAGACATTCTCTCTCTGAAACCGTGTTTGTTTCTCTTCTTTCTTTCTGATGGTTGAAATGTTCTTTTCATTACTTCAATTTATAAAGTGTATGTAATATTCCTTGAATTTTAGGCTGCAAATATATATGTTTTTTTATAAACCGCAAAATTTATTTCTAAACTTATACAAGGGATTAAATTTTAAAGATAATAAGGAGGGAATCTGTGATATATTGCAGTCCTATTGCCAGTACGAGGAAGCCTATGATTTTAGATACCGTAGTCATTCCAGCTACGCCTAATAGTTTCGGGATGAGATTACCACTTCTGAAAAAGATGTAAATAATCAATGAAACTGCAAAAACTGCCGCTATAATAATCGCTTTGTCTGTAAGCTCTGGGTGCTCGTTTGATTTTGCTATGAGGAGAGACATAGAGCCTGGTCCTGCTATGAGTGGTAGAGCGAGAGGCGTCATTGCGATATTGGAATTAGATTTTTCTATTTCCTCTTCTTCATTGTTTTTGGGTACTGATTTGGAGAGCAGGCTAAACCCTGCAAGGCAGATTAAAAAACCACCCGTAACCTTTAAAACAGGAATCGTAATCCCAAAGAAGGTAAGGATATATTCACCTATAAAGAAAGATATAATAAGAATTACAAAAACATTAATAGCTACCCAGAGGGCTATTCTATTCTTCGTTGCAGTGGTATCTCCGTGTGTAAGCCCGAGGAATACAGGAAGGTTCCCAATGGGGTTTAAAACCGAAAATAAAGCCGCAAATGTGATTAAAAATAAATTCATTTTATCATTAATTTTAGTCAAAAGGGTTGCAAAAATAACTCTATTTATTGTACTAGCAAATATCAACAATAAAGCACGAGTATTTGTTCCTCGTGCTTTGATAGCTTTCTTATCGTATTTCTGTTGATGCTGTTTTATTTTGTATAAAACTCTATGATTTCATTTATTGCATCTGAGCATACTGGGCAGAAGCCTTCAGGCTCGTTAGATTTCATCCTGCAGTCTTGCATAGGGCTGTACACTCCTGTTGCTACATATCCGCCTCCTTCAAATGCACCAATGGTCTTTGTATATTTTTTTGTTCTTGGGGTAGGGATGGGGGTACCTTTCTTTACTTTTTTCTTCCATTTTTTATCAAAGTCTATCAGTGTAGTGATATTCTTTTCCCAAGGCTCAATATTCAGGTTATAATACTCACTTCCGCCTATTGAAGCATTGTAATACTCATCTGCTAATCCTACTAATCCGTGCCCAAATTCGTGCACAAACACCTTATCCGAAAGCTCATTATCTACCGATACCAAGTTGATGACATTATAAAAGCCACCTCCTCCGTATCTCGGTGTATTTACTAATACATACAGCTGGTCATAAGGTACATTTGCCGCTATATCTGCGAGTTTAAAGTTGTCCATAGAAGTCAAATATCTCGCTTCTCCAAAAGTGTAGAAATTTGAGTTCAGAATCGTGTTTTTATATACGCCTTCACCGGGGATATCGGTTCCAGATTCTAACGATGGGCTCTGCACTGCATACACATTAAATTGAGCTTTGTATTTGTTAAATGGCGGTATGGTAAACATATAATCCACCAACCTCTTTGCATCGCTAATGAATTTCGGCATTTCCGCTTCTGTATATCCTTCAGCGATTATTGCGAGGTCTAATTTCTCTTTTGGGCTACCGTTATCATATATTTTCGTTACTGGGTATGGGGTTATTTTCTCTTGGGTTACAGAATAATGTTTCGGGTCTATTTCCCTTTGGAATGTACTCTGGAAGTTGCCGTAGATGTCTCTGTACTGTATATCTACTATGATTTCCCCTTTCGGGAAGGGGATGAGCATCGTATTTTCAAAGGTTTTGTTAATGCGCTTCGCTTCCTCCATCGCTTGCCATTCTTGGAATATCGGGCTAAAACCTTTCGAAAAAATCAGTTCACCAGATTTCTTATCCCTCACTTGGAACCTATAATTCCCATAATCAGGATATAGCAACTGGTTAGATGTCCCTCCGCCAAACAGCGGTTCTCTCTTCATCCGTGCTATTGATATGCTTTGTTTCTGGTAGCTTCCGTGCAGCAAAAAGTCAATCCTCAGGCTCCCATTCTCAAAATAAGTATCAAAATCCACTTTCTGTCCTGTCAGCATCGTTAATGCTAATCCAAACGCTATAAAAGCCATTTTCTTTATCATAACTCAAATATTTTTATCTCTAAAAGTCCACAAATATATATAAAACCTAATATCTAATGACTAAATTTAATCTTCATTATGAAAAATTCAATAAAACGGACTAAAAAATATCAATGCAATAGGTGAAAATACCAGTGTAATGTATAAAAATACGAATGCAACGCTCAAAAATGCTAATGCAACGGGTAAAAATGCCTCTACGACTATCTAAATCAACAAATCAACGCTAAGATTAGCGCTGCAACTAGCAAAAATGAAAGATACGCTACAAAAAATTAATCATCAACTATAAAAATTGCAAAATCCTCAATTTGTTTAATATCAATGACATAAATACCCCCCCCCAACCCCATTATTTTAATAATAAAAGGGGCTATGCCCCAAAGAAAGGGTCTCTGACCCCAAAAATTGTATTTTTGCACCTTATTAAATAGTATAAGACTTTAAATATGGAACTCATACACCGCAATCTCCTTATAGGAATCCACACTGCGCTCTCAGAAACCTTTTTCGAGAAAAATAAATATGCCGACAAAGTCATCGAGCGCCTCCTCAAAGCCAATAAAAAGTGGGGCAGCCAAGACAGAGCCGTCGTCTCCGAGATTTTTTATAACATCATCCGCTGGAAAAAGCGCCTCGAGTACTATATGGGCGAGGGGGTAAAGCCCTCAAACCTCTACAAACTCATCTTAGCCTACCTCCTTTGGTCAAAAACCCACTACAAGAAGTTTGATGAGTTTTCTGGCATTAAAATCTCCGATATCCTCCGAAAATTGGAGAAAAACACCGTCCCAACTAAGGCTATTGAGTATTCCTTGCCCGAGTGGCTCGCTGAAACCCTCCAAAATCAGCTCGGCAATAGCTGGGAACGCGAGGCAAAAGCCCTCAACGAGCAAGCTCCCACCGTCCTCCGCACCAATACCCTCAAAACCTCTCCTCAAAACCTCGTCTCCATCCTTGCAGATGAGGGCGTCAAGGCTTTTACCCTAAAAAATCACCCCGATGCCGTACAGCTCGAAGAGAAAAAAAATGTCTTCCTCACCTCAGCTTTCAAAAACGGACTGTTTGAGGTTCAAGATGCCAGTTCTCAAACCATCGCTCACCTCCTTAATCCAAAAGAAGGCGAGCGCATCATCGATGCCTGTGCTGGTGCAGGTGGGAAAACCCTCCATATCTCTGCTCTGATGAAGAATAAAGGACAAATCATCGCCCTTGATATCTTCGATTGGAAACTCGCCGAGCTCAAACGAAGAGCAAAGCGTGCAGGAGCCCATAATATAGAGACCCGCCTTATTTCGGATAATAAAGTCATCAAGCGACTTCACAACACTGCCGATAAACTCCTTATAGACGCTCCCTGCTCCGGTCTCGGCGTCCTCAAAAGAAACCCCGATACCAAATGGAAAATAGACCTTGACTTTATTAATAGAATACAAAACGAGCAAAAACAAATCCTCCACCAGTACTCAAAGATGCTCAAAGTAGGGGGGCAGATGATCTATGCCACTTGCTCCATTCTCCCCTCAGAAAACAACCAGCAAGTCGAGCTTTTCCTCCAAAACAACCCCAATTTCTCCCTCCTCTCCAACCAAACCCTCTTCCCCAGCTCAGGCTACGATGGCTTCTATATGGCACTCCTCCAGCGCAACGAATAGGCGAGTATAAAGTTTTTTTTAATATTAAAACCAATGGGTTAAAATATATTTATCACCTTTTTAATAAATAAATTTTGGAGGGAAATAAGAAAATTCTATATTTGCACCGCTAAAAGCGATGGTTTCTTAGCTCAGTTGGTAGAGCAACGGACTGAAAATCCGTGTGTCCCTGGTTCGATTCCTGGAGAAACCACTGAAAAATAGCCCCAACTTCTCGAGACATCCGTTTCGGGAAGTTTTTCTTTTATATATAGACAACCTTATAATGCTTAAAATCTTAAAAAAATGCTATACATCATCTCCGTGCTTTTATCCCTCCTTATCGTTGGGATTGTCCTCTTTCTCAACACTCCAAAATTCGGGAAACTCCCCTCTGGTGAGCGATTAAAGCGTATAGAAGCCTCACCTAACTATAAAAATGGTAAGTTCGTAAACTTGGAGCATACCCCACAGCTCACATCGGATAAATCCTTCATTCAATCCCTATACGAGTATCTTTTTAAAAAGGCTAAAAGCTCAAACCTACCACGAAAGTACCTGCCGAAAAGACCAATCTCAGCAATATCCCCAATAATTCTATGGTCTGGTTCGGGCACTCCTCCTATTTCATTCGGTTAGATGATAAAAACCTCCTCATAGACCCTGTGTTTAATGAAGCCTCACCCCTATTCTTTATGGTAAAACCTTTTGATGCCGAATACAACTATTCCACTAATGATATTCCCAATATAGACCTTTTGATTATCACCCACGACCACTGGGATCACTTGGATTATAAAGCGATAAAGAAGCTTAAAGGCCGTATCTCCAAAATACTTTGTCCGCTCGGTGTAGGTTCCCATTTGGAGTATTGGGGTTTTAGTCCAGAGCAGATCACTGAGCTTGATTGGGATGAAGAAACCTCCCTTCTCGATATGAAAATCACTTGCTTGCCTACCAGACATTTCTCTGGTCGTGGTCTTTTACCTACCAAAACCCTCTGGGGTTCATTTATGTTGCAAGCTCAGGATAAAACCGTCTATGTAGGTGGAGATAGTGGCTACGGAAAGCATTTTTCTCGTATCGGAGCATAGTTTCCGAATATAGATTTTGCTATTTTGGAAAATGGTCAGTATGATGAAGACTGGAAGCACATCCATACGCAGCCCTATGAACTTCCAAAAGTGATGAAAGAGCTCGGTGCAAAGCTCTATTTCACTGGGCATAATTCCAAATTTGAATTAGCAAAACATTCTTGGCAGGAACCTCTTGAAACCATTAAGAAAATTCAGGAAACAGAACCAGAAATCCATCTCCTCACTCCTAAAATTGGTAGGGTAGAAGCCTTCTAATCGCTCAAAGATTTTGATATTTGTCAAAAGACCGACCTGCCGGCTTCTCTACTTTTGCACCCGCAATTAACAACAAACAAGATGAAGAATAACAAAAGCTGGTTAGGGGCTCTCCTGATGTTTCCTTTCTTAGGATTTTCTCAGGCTGTCCCTCCCACTTTGCAGGAGCTTGTAGATAAAGCTCTCGCTATTGATGGAACCCTTAATGAGCAGCAACTTCAAAACAAACTCACTGCTCTTAATGATGAAAAACTAAAAGACATCTTCCTCCCAAAGCTGGATATTTCTGGCAAAGCGGGCTATATGTATACTTCGGTAGGATATACCACTCCTGAAATCCATCTTCCCCCAATCCCGAAATTGTTCCCAGGGAAAACCATTCCCGACTATTCTAATAATCTCAATATTTCGGGTATTTCCTCGCTGGCAAAGGCAGAAGCCTCTATGGTGCTCTATTCTGGTGGTAAAGTCAAGTATTTGAAACAAGCAAATGCTGAAAAAGCCCTCTCCGAAGAGCAGATGATGGAGAAGACAAAAGATGATATCGTTACCACTATTTCAAAGGCGTATGACCAGCTTGCCCTCTTGGAGGAAGCCAGAAAAGTCTTGGAGGAAAGTAAAAAACGATTGGATATCAACCGAAAAACTGCCGATAAAGCCCTTGGATATGGGCTGATTACACCTTATGACCATAAGAAAATCGAGCTTGCACAGGCGGTATTAGATTCCAAAATCGTAGAATATGAAGGGAAGAAAGCTCTCGTCATCACTCAGCTTCAAATTCTTACAGGTATAGAAAAGGAAAGGCTTATGGAGCTCTCTCCAGAGCTTCAGCCTGTGCTTTATACTTTGGAAAGTCAGGATATTAGCAATAGAGCTGAGCTGAAAGCATTGGAGCACGGCATCAAAGCCTCAGAATATAAAATCCAAGCTGAAAGAAGGTGGTGGGTTCCCAAAGTGCAGGCGCTGGCATCATTGTCCTACGCGGGACTTTATAGCAACCATATCTCCACCTCCAAAGAAACCCTCTATGGCTTAGGAAAGAAGTTGGATTTAAACCCTTCAAACCTGAATATTTTCCCTATCTTCCAAGTGGGAATAGGTTTTAAATGGGAAATTTTTGATGGAAACGAAGGCAAAACCTCCATAAAAGAAGCGAGCATTAATAAAGAAATCCTCATCAATAAAAAAGCAGATGCCGAGCGAAAACTCAAACTCAACCTCGCGAATAATCAAACCAATTATGAGATTTCAAATGCGCAAATCAGTCTGAAAGATAAAGCCAGAAGCATTGCACGAACGGCTCTTGAGAATGTAGAGAAAGAATTCCGCTATGGAACCAAAAAATCCTCCGATTTAATAGATGCAGAAACTGATTTCCAAAATGCAGAATTAGAATACAAAACCGCTATCTTCAACCAGAGGAGAAACGCCATAGAGCTTATGAAATCTACCCAAAGTTTAGATCTAAATAAATTATAAAACCTCAGTATTATCATTCATTCATCATAAAATTAACAACAAACAAAATGAAAAATATCAGTAAAATGCTCATCCTTTTAGCTCTTTCATCTTTGGTTTCCTGCGGAAAGAACCCACAGAACAATGAAAAAGGCTTTGATGGGAAAACCAAAAAAGAAGTTATTTCCTTTGCACCGAAAGTTACGGGCAGGATACTTGAAATCTATGTAGAAGAAGGACAAACCGTAAAAGCAGGCGATACCCTCGCGAAGATTGACATCCCTGAAGTGTCCGCAAAGATGGCTCAGGCAAAGGGAGTTTCAGAAGCTGCCCTTGCCCAAGTGAAAATGGCAAAGAATGGAGCTACAAAAGACCAACTTACCCAGCTCAGAGCCAAGCAAAAGGGTTTGCAAGAGCAGTATGATTATGCCAGAAAATCCTACCAGCGAGCACAGAATATGTTTAATGACAGCCTGATGTCTCCACAGAGCTATGATGAGATTTTTGCTAAATATCAAGGGGCAAAAGCACAGCTCGATGCGGTAAATGCCGAGCTCCACGATGTGGAAACAGGCACAAGATTCGAGAAAGTAGAAATGGCACAAGGACAAGCCGAGCAGGCACTTGGTGTGCTTCAGGAGGCGCGAACTGCCTACTCCGAGCGGTATGTCATTGCGACCAGCGATATGGAAATCGAGACCATCTCCCTTCACAAAGGCGAGCTGGCTACGGCGGGCTATCCACTCTTCAATGGCTATGTGCCAAAATCCACCTATTTCCGCTTTACCATCCCCGAAAGCAAAATGGAAAAATACAGGAACGGACAAACCGTTCAGATAAAATCAACCTACGGAAACCACCGTATCTCGGGTAAGATTGTGGCAGTTAAGCAGCTCACAAAATACGCAGATATTACCACTGCCTTCCCAGATTTTGAGCCTCAAGATGCGGTCTATGAGCTGAAAGTGATCCCAACAGATAAGGCAAAGGCAAATACCTTATTGGTCAATTCAAGTGTGATTTTAGAATAGAAAGATGATGGGAATTTTAGCATTAATCAAAAGAGAGTTCAGGCTCTTCCTTACCAATAAAACCCTACTTTCGGTCTTTTTCCTCGCTCCGATTGCTTATGCGCTCCTCATCGGCTTTACCTATAAGGAGGGTAAAGTAACTGAAATCCCCGTTTTGCTCGTGAATGCTGATAAAACGCCTACTGCACAGCAGGTCGTAGATATGTTGGAGGACAATTCCTCCCTAAGGCTCATCCACTATAGCCAAATACCGAAGGAGGTCTCTGCTGAGGTCATTCGCCAGAATGCCGCCGCGGTAGTCATCATTCCCGAGCGTTTCGAGGCGATGATGCTCCAAAAGAAATACCCAGAAATCAATGTATATATCAACACTTCCAATGTGCTCACGGGTAATTTTGCCTCTAAGGCAATCCAAATTACGCTCGGTACATTTTCCGCAGGGGCAGAGATAAAAGCACTGCAGCGTAGGGGGATGTCTTCCGAGCAGGCAAAATCTCAGATGGAGCCCTTCAAGACGAACTACATCACCCTCTATAACACCACGAGCAACTACCTCGTATTTATGTGGCCACCGCTAATGGCGGTCGTCTTGCAGCAAGTGATTCTTTTGGCTATGGCGGTCTCATTTTCAGAGGATTTCAAGCGTACGAGCTTCATCACGGACTTTAATGGAAAGCAGCGATATACCGCACTTATTATGGCGATTAAAAGCCTCCCTATATGGCTTTTCTCTATCTTTAATCTCCTGATGTTCTATGCGTTCAGCTTATTCTTTAAGCTCCCTACTCCTGAAGATTCGTTGCATTTCTTTGGGGTAACCGCAGTTTTCGTTTTGGCGGCCTGCAACCTTGGGGTCTTCGTCAGCATCCTCGTGCCTGACCCGCTAAAGGCTACTCAGGTACTGATGGTGATCGCTTCGCCTGCTTTTATCGTCAGCGGATTTACTTGGCCTGTCTATTCTATGCCCACTGCGCTGAGGTATTTAACGAATATTATCCCGCTCACGCCCTACTTAGAGGCGCTGAAAATATTGCTGATACAGAAGGGCGAGAGCAGCCTTACCAATGGTTTTTATCTACAGCTCGTTGCGCAGTCGGTCATCTACTTTTTGTTGGGGTGGATTGCACTGAAAGTTAAGGTTAAAAGCCTCTTTAAGGCGGATAAAACCCACCTTGAAACATCGTAGAATGATATTTTTCATCATATTAGTTTGTGTTAATGAAGTCTCCCCGCGCCTTGCTGGGAGGCTTCTGTTTCTAATAGGGGACAGAAACCCTTTTAATATTATTTAATGCTCAGATAAGTAGAAAAAGGTAGTGTAGAAATCATCCATACAAAAGAAAAATATCTATTTTTGTGGAAATAATCACCGATGATGCTCCAAGAGAAATTAACTTCCATAATGTCTAACGACACTGATATAAAGGTATTTCTGGACGACTATACCCAAGAAAAATCGATTAAAAAAGGCGAGGTGCTCTCCGCTGCAGGGAGCCATCAGCAGAATGTCTATTTTGTAGAGGAAGGGCTGCTCCGCACCTTTTATTACGAGCAGGGGAAGGATATTACCGCAGGATTCTATGTGGAGGGCAGCGTGCTTAGTCCGATTATTAACTTCGCTGAGCGCGAGGCATCCATCTACGATATTGAGGCATTGGAAAACACCCGCGTGAGCTACTGCAACTATACCCAGCTCGATGCGCTCTGTAAAGTGTCTCTAACTATGGCGAACTTCACCAGATACATCCTACAAGACATTATTTTAGAGAAAAATAAAAGGCTGGCGTACTTCCAGTATATGACCGCCAGAGATAAATACAATGCCCTCTTGGCAGAAAACCCCAGCATACTCCTGCGCGCTCCGCTGGGCGATATCGCATCTTTTCTGGGCATTACGCAGGAAACCCTGAGCAGAATCAGAAATCAGAAATAGGCAAATGATTAAAAATATCCCCATCGAGCGCATCCTCTTCCTTGATATAGAAACCGTACCGCAGTGCGAAAACTGGGAAGACCTCCCCGAAACTACCCAAAAACTCTGGGCAAAAAAGACCCTCTCCCAAAGGCGAGAAGAAATCTCGGCGGGGGACTATTACCCTGAAAGAGCGGGCGTAATGGCAGAATTTGGCAAGATTGTCTGTATTTCCGTAGGGATGGTGGATAGAAACGAGAGGCTCAAAATCAGAAGTTTCTCCAGCAATGATGAAAAAAATCTGCTGGATGAGTTTGGTCAAATCTTCAATAGCCCAAGGCTGATGAATGTAATCCTCTGCGCACACAACGGTAAGGAGTTTGACTTCCCGTGGGTAGCCCGCCGCTTCCTCATCAATGGCTTAGAACCGCCCGCACCCTTCCAAATGTTTGGAAAGAAACCTTGGGAAGTGCCCCACCTCGATACGATGGAGCTATGGAAATTTGGCGATTACAAAAGCTTCATCTCTCTGGAGCTGATGGCGCATATCTTCAATGTGCCCACTCCAAAAGACGATATAGACGGCTCTATGGTAGCAGAAATCTATTACAAAGAGCGAGATTTGCCAAGGATAGTAGCCTATTGTGAAAAAGATGTATTAACTTTGGCGAATATTTTCCGACGGCTTCGGCAGGAAGACCTACTGAAACGCAGCGGAGACTAAAATAATTTTTAGAAAATGAAATATACAGACGAACAAATCGCCGAGCTCGGCGAGAATATTATCAGGACACTTAAAACCGTTTATGACCCAGAAATCCCAGTAGACATCTATGAATTGGGATTAATTTATGATGTACAAATCTCCGAAGAAGGCGATGTAAAAGTCGTAATGACCCTTACCACGCCCAACTGTCCTGTGGCAGAATCCCTGCCCGCAGAGGTAAAAGAAAAAGTAGGCGAAGTAGAGGGTGTGAATGATGTAGCGCTCGACCTTACCTTCGAGCCCGCTTGGAATAAAGAAATGATGAGCGAGGAAGCGAAATTTGAACTGGGAATGCTCTAACGAATGAAAAGATATTCCACCAAAAGAAGTGTGCAGATTCTGGCACATATCCTTAAAGAATATGGAATTTCAGACGCTGTAATCTCACCAGGCTCGCGCAATGCTCCGATAGCAATACACTTCGCCGAGACCGATTTCTTTAATTGTTTTAGCATTGTAGATGAGAGGTCTGCCGCTTTCGTAGCCCTCGGAATGGCAAAAAGCACTCGAATGCCCGTAGCGGTTACCTGTACCAGTGGCTCGGCGGCGGCTAATTATTACCCCGCCGTTACAGAGGCTTTCTACCAAAACATCCCGCTCATTTTAATAACCGCTGATAGACCAAATGATTTTGTGGATATATTCGATGGGCAAACCATACGGCAGCAAAATCTCTATCAGCAGCATTCTTTTGGAGATTTTCAGCTTTTGGATGATGATGAAGATAATGCCGATGAATATAACTTCAACGCGATAAAAACCGCAGTGGAACTCTGCTTCGAGAAGCAAGGTCCAGTGCATATTAATATTCCATTAAAGGAACCTTTGTATTTGTTCTCAGAAGAAATTCCTTATTTCCCCTCAGTAGAAAATACAATCCCCAAGAGGAAATATGACCTCCCTGCGAGCCTCGTAGCCGAGTGGAACCTCGCAAAGCGAATCCTGATACTCGTAGGTACACGCCCCTATACTGAGGAGCTGGAAGCTCAGCTCGCACAGCTGGTGAAAAATCATTCGGCGGTGGTCCTCACCGAAGCGAATTCTAACCTTCATCATCCCAAGCTTTTTAGTCATACAGACCGATATATCTTCGGTTTTAATGAGGAAGATTATAAGCACTTCGCACCCGATTTGCTCATTACCGTAGGTCAGAATATCGTCTCAAAAAAGGTAAAACAGTTTCTGAGAAAGGCACAACCAGAGAAACATTGGCATATAGATGAGCATTGGCACCCTGATACTTACTTCTGCCTCACCGAGAAAGTGAAAGCAAAGCCAGAGGTATTCTTCTCAAATCTCTTGCAGAGAATCAGCCTTGAACCGAGCGCTTACTACAATCTCTGGGAATCTCTTAAAGAAAAGAAAGATGCCAAACATTTAGAATATACGGAGAAAATAGGCTTTTCAGACTATTATTTATTCAGCATCTTACCGCTAAAAGTGCCAGAGAATTATCATATTCATTTCTCAAACTCCTCGGCGATTCGCTATGCCCAGCTGTTTGATTTCCAAAACTACCGCATCAGTTGCAACAGAGGCGTGAGCGGTATAGAAGGCTGCACCTCTACGGCTATGGGATATGCTATGAAGAACCCAGAACCTACACTGCTTGTTACAGGAGATTTGGGCTTTTTCTATGATATTAATGCACTGTGGAACCAGTATATCCCACCCTTTACGAGGATTATTTTATTTAATAATTCTGAGGGGAATATCTTTAAGATTATCCCTGGTCCTACGCAGGCAAATGAAAATGTATTGGAAGAATTTATCACAACGAAGCATAAAAAAACCGCTGAACATCTGGCAAAACACTTTGGCTTCAGCTATGCAAAAGCAGAAGATGAAGTAACACTTGAGCGCATTCTCGATAATTTCTTCAAGCCAGATGCCCAACCAAAAATATTAGAGGTAATGACGGGCGAACAAAACAATGCCGATATTCTGAAGCAATACTTTGAATATCTTAATTCATAGGATATATATCATATAATAAAGGACAGGCTCAAGTATATTTTTTTATACTTTTGCCGAGCATAAAATATAAGTTTAAATTTATAAAAGATATGAAGATTATAGTGCCAATGGCAGGGCGAGGCTCCCGACTAAGACCCCATACTTTAACCGTTCCTAAGCCCCTAATCCCTATTGCAGGCAAGCCTATCGTACAAAGGTTGGTAGAAGATATTGCCAAAGTAGCGGGCGAACCCATAGAAGAAATCGCATTTATTATCGGAGATTTTGGTCAGGAAGTGGTGGATTCTCTTATCCATATTGCGGAAAGTCTCGGTGCAAAAGGCTCTGTCTATACTCAGGATGAGCCACTTGGAACGGCTCACGCGATTAAATGTGCAGAGAAATCTATGCAGGGAGATGTTATCGTAGCTTTTGCAGATACGCTTTTCCGTGCAGATTTTGTATTAGATAAAAATTCAGACGGTGTTATCTGGGTAAAAAAAGTAGAAGACCCATCTGCTTTTGGCGTAGTTAAATTAGATGATTATGGCTTTATCACCGACTTTATAGAAAAGCCTCAAGTGTTTGTTTCAGATTTGGCAATCATTGGGATTTATTATTTTAAATCCGCAGAGAACCTGATGAAAGAGATAAACTACCTTATAGATAACGATATAAAAGCAGGAGGAGAGTACCAGCTTACCGCAGCCCTTGAAAACCTTAGACAGAAAGGAGCTAAATTCTCCCTCGGAAAGGTAGATGACTGGATGGATTGCGGTAATAAAAACGCAACAGTGGAAACCAATGGGAAAATCCTTGAATATGAAAAGAACAATATGGCAAAGCACCCCGCTTCTGCGAAGATTGAGAACAGCCTTATCATTCCACCGTGCTTTATTGGCGAGAATGTAGAGATTATTAATTCTAAGATTGGTCCTTATGTCTCTCTTGGAAAGGGTACAAAGGTGATTAATTCCAATATCGAAACCTCGCTTATTCAGGAGAAGACGATAATCAATCACGGAAACCTCAGCAATTCTATGATTGGGAATAATGCCCAGTATTACGGCGTAGCAAGGGAGATTTCTTTGGGAGATTTCTCGGTTCTTGATTTCCTTTCTCAATAAAATTCAGAAAATACCGTTCAACAAAATGTTTGAGAGTTTAAATTGGTTTGAACTCTCAACTTGTTTTAAGTTTAGCAAATGAAAAAACATATCTTTTTATCCGTACTTTCAATATTTCTTATTTCGTGTAAGACAAGACAGGCTACGACTAAGGAAGCCCAGCCGAAGGTGAGCACAACTTCCTTTTTTAAGGAAATGAAGAAAGAACAAACCTTTGAGCAGCTTAAAATAAACAGCCAAATTAGTGTAGATATGGGCAGGTTTATCCCAACGATAGATGCAACCATTTATATTGAAAAAGATAAAAAGGTTTGGCTCAATGCCGCTGCAATATTTATTAATGTAGCTCGAGGAGTGGCTACGGAGGACGGGATAAAGGGCTATGAGAAGTGGAATAAAACCTATATAGAATCGGATTTTAGCTATCTGAATAACTTGCTCAATGTAGATTTTATCAATTATAAGGCTTTTCAGAGTTTACTGATTGGGCGTACCTTTGTTCCCATCAATGAAGCCGATTTTATTCTGGATGAAACTCCTTCTGGCTTTAGTTTGAAGACGAAAAAGCTTCAAAAAATTAAGGATTCTGATTATCAGATGAGCTTAGAATATAGCCCAGCACTGGATTTAAAGAAAATTGATCTGAGAGAAGTTTCTGGCAAGGGCAATCAGCTCGAAGTTTATTATGAAAATTGGGCAGATTACGGCTCATTACGCCTCCCAAAGACTGTTAAAATAATTATAAAAGGAGAAAAAAATGGTCAGATTCGTATAGAAAATACGAAATTTGACTTCAACAAGATGGAAACACCCTATTCTGTGCCTTCTAACTACACTAAAATCGAGATTAAATGATAAAAAGAATAAGTCTCCTCATCATTGCATTATTCTCCCTTTCAGCTTTTAGTCAAACTCAGAAAAGAAAGGAAGAACTTCAAAGACAAAATGCAGAGCTCAAAAAGCAAATTGCTGAAATCAATAAAAACTTAGCTGAAACTAAGAAAGAAGCGAAACTTTCGCTCACTTACCTCAATGAAGTCAATAAAAAAATTGTACTTCGGGAGAAGGTTGTGAACAATACCCAGAAAGAAAAGAAAATTTTGGAAGAGGATATCTACCTGAAACAATTAGAAATCAATCGCCAGAAAAAAGAGCTTGAGGTCATCCGAAAAAACTATGCAGATGTATTGGTAAAGGCATATAAGAACAAGGGCGTTCAGAATAAGGTAACCTTTATTCTCTCTGCGAAAAACCTCGGACAGGCATTGCGCCGCGTACAATATTTAAAGAGCTATTCAAATTATCAGGAGAAAAAAGCTGCGGAGATTATGGGTGTAGCAGAGCAGCTAAGACAAACGATAGAAGCCCGTCAGAAAATCGTAAAAGATAAAGAGCAGCTCCTCACCAATCAAAAGAAAGAACTCCTAACGATAGAGGTAGAGCGAAAGCAGCGGGAGGATCTCCTTGCAGAGTTTAAGAAGAATGAAGTAAAGCTCACTGCTGAGATTCATCAGAAGCAGAGGGAATCAAAAGTGCTTGAGGCAAAGATAAGGGCGATTATTGCTGAAGAAATACGAATCGCAAAGGCTAAGGAGGAAGCTGAGCGCAAGGAGAGAGAAGAGAAAATCCGCCTTGCGAAGATTGCAGCTGAAAAAGAAAAGGCAAGAATAGAAGCAGAGAACAGAAGGAAGCTGGAAGAAGCAGCACGAGAGAAAGCAAAAGCTGAAGCCGAAGCAAAGAGACTTGCGGAGCTTGAAAGAAAAAAACTGGAAGATGCAAAGAAGAAAGCCGAGGAAGCTGCAAAAGCAGATGCCAGCGCACGAGCAGAGGAGCGCCGTATAGCCGCTGAAAAGGAAGCAAAAGAAGCAGAAGATAGGAGAAAAGCAGCAGAAGAGAAAGCCTTGCTCGCAAGGAAAAATGAAGCTGAACTTGCCAAGAAAAACGAAGAAGCCAAAAAAGCTGCCGAAGCCAAGACAATGACCAGCTTTGGTGTGGGTGCCGTAGCGGGGAGCAACTTTGCCGAGAACCGTGGGCGTATTGGTTTCCCAGTGGATAGGGGGACGATTACCCATTACTTCGGGAAGCGTCCTCATCCTGTTTTTAAGAATATTATAGAGGAGAATATCGGGATTAAAATCTCCGTACCTCCAGGCACTTCTGCCAAATGTGTTTTCCCAGGAGAGGTGAGCAAAGTCTTCGTAGAAGGAGGTACGAAAAATGTAATGGTAAGGCACGGAAACTACTTTACCATTTATTCAAATCTGAGTTCTACTCGGGTTTCTGCAGGGCAAAAGGTTTCCGCCGGGACAGTTATTGGAACCATAGCTGAGGATTACGATGGCTCTCATACCTTAGATTTCCAGATATGGGATGGTAAAAATCCTCTTGACCCATTGGGATGGGTAGCCCGATAGTAAAAGCTGATGATATATATACCTTATACTGTCCGAGCTGAAAGGCTCGGACATATTTTTACAGGTTAGATAAAAGATAAATTAAATAAAAAGAAAGGGATAATACTATTTCCAGTCATTACGAGAGGAATAAAAAGCCCCGCAACTGTTACCAGCTGCAAGGCTCAAATTTAACACAAATGATAAAAAAGCTATTCTACTTTGGGAAGGTAACCCCTGAATACTTATTAGGATTTACTTGTGGGAGGGTAGAGTTGTACTTTGCATTAATCGCTTTTATAAATTCATTGCCGATAATGGCATAGCCCCTGCCTGTGAGGTGAACACCATCTAATGAAAACGCTCCACCAGTAATGAATTTCGCAGAGTAATTTACTCCATCCCATTTAATGCCCGAATTTTTTCCAAGCTCCACCATTTTAGCATTAGCATCTACGAAAGCGAGGTTATATTCATCAGCGAGGGACTTTATTGCGGCATTATAAGCTGTAGTTGCGGTCTTTATTTCCTCAATTTCAGCCTTTGTAAGCACATATTTGTCATCCAAAGGATAGGTTATTCCGTGTTTGTTCAGCATATTTGCATAAGTTGCGGGTATTGTGCTTGGGAGCGTTACTGGTGTGCCTATTTCTGCCTTTGTAGTGAGGAGAATTAAGTCCTCACTGGTCGCGTGCCTTGCCTGTCCGAAAGTATCCCCAAGGAAATTAGCGAGTTCAGCTGGGATTCCACTCTGTTTGAGCATAAAACTTATCGGCTTTGAAAGGTCTTTGAGAGATTCATCCTTAATCAATACAGGATTTTGCCCTTCTTTCAAGGTTTGAAGCCTGCCATCAGCTTTTAATACCTTTAATATAGGGGTCAATCTTCCAAGTCCTCCGTTAATTACCGCTGCATTTTCTTTAGTTAATGGTACTGGGTTATACGGTATCGTTGTAAAGAAAGGTATGTCCGTTACCGAAGGGATATTGGCCACCACTCCCTTGCTTGCGCCCGCTGCTCTCATTCCCTCTACTATTGCTTTTATGCTTCCTGCGAGTACTTTTGGGTCTGTGATGTCATTACTGCCGTAGGTGGCCGCATTATAATTGCCGGTTTGGTTGGTTCCTACGCCTCCACTCGTCGCATAGCTGAGGACATCGTTATTTCCAATCCAAAGCGAGAAAAATGTAGGCTTTTGTGCCACAGCATCTTTTAAAACGCTGGTAGATGCAGAAGAGGCAAAGCGAACAAAATAAGGATTTGCCTTGCCAGAAGCTACATTAGCCAAATTTCCGTAGCCCTCTGCTACTAAGTGGAAGGATTTTGCTCCTGGTACCCCCATATTTCCAAAGCCACCAGAGAGTGGAGCTGTAAGTGAGGTCGTAGGAACCGCATCTACTTTGCTAATGACAGGCGAGCCCTTGATAAACGACTGAATATAGAGTTTCGTAGGCTGGATAACATCCGCTCCAACTACAATTCCCCCGTTATTATCCGCCATTAAAGGGAGTTTAAACTCTCCTCCTCCTGCAAGTTTCATCTGTTGGGCGATGATGTTCGGGTAAGACTCGTTCTGTGCGTCTATATAGAGCGCACCGTCTCTATAACCAGAGGTTAGCGAGTTTCCGAGCGCGATATATCTGCTAAAATCTGCATCGCCGTTAGTTACTTTTATATCTGCTACATCTTGGTCAAAGTCTGTACTGTTACAGCTTTGTACAGACAGGAATACAGCTGCTATTGCCGTACTGATAATTATCTTTTTCATATCATTTTTCTTATTTGAGGTTATATCTGATGCCCAAGCCGAAGTAGTAAGCCTTCGATTTCGCTTGTCCAGAGAAGTTGTATTGTTCGTTATTAAATTTTCTGCTTTGTTGGAAGGCTCTTGCCGCTGCCAAATCGATTCCGAAGGATTTAAAGTTAAAACCTACCCCAGCGGTGAGAACATTCATATTAAATGAAGGCGTTTCGGGGATAAAATCTTTGTCCGCGTACGGAGATTCGTCCCAATACCAGCCCAATCTACCCGTGATGAGCTCATTAAATTTGTATTCCGTCCCGAGTCTAACGGTTCTCGTGCTCTTAAAGTTCTTGTCAGATACCAAAACGGTAGGGTCGCTCGGGTGGTTCCCGATTTTAGCGTTTTCAAAATCGAGGGTAAGCTTATCATAGCCGTCCCAGCCCGTATAATTGAAGTCCGCAGCCACTTTCCACTTAGGCGTTATTCTATACGAAGCGGCAAGTGTGTATTCATCCACTAATGGGAGCGTCGCTTTAAAGGAATCTTGCCCATTTGCATCGAGCCCGAGAACCGAGTAGAGGCTTGGCGCCACATTAAAGCTCACTTTTCCGTTCTCCGCCTTCATATCCACAGGACTTCTGTATGCAATACTGACATTCAGATTGTCATCAGGCTGAAAATAGAAACCCAGACCGAAGCCACTTCCACTGGCTTTCTCATCTTTTATGTTTAGACTTCCTCCGAGTAGGGTAACCGCCTTATCCCAATCTACCGAACCTTTTGCGTAGATGTAGCTACCGCCCAGCGATACCCAAGGCGCCAGTTTTACGGATACCATCGGCTGAAAAAAGAAACTTTTCAGCTGCATTTTCTGTACGATATCCTTACCACTCCATTCTTCCCCCCAATCTACCGTACTTCCGAACGGCGTAGCGAAGCTGAAGCCCACAGAGACCTCATCCACCACTTTATAAGCGACCGCAGCGTAGAGCGGCGTGCCCAGAGGGTTATTTGTCTTGTGATTCTCCAGTGTGTGCGGGTTTTGGTACTCAATAGTAGAGGTTACCCCGAAGCCTCCCGCTACTACACTCAGTTTTGAGGGGATAAATGACATCCCCGCAGGGTTAAAGAATGCAATACTGGCGTCTTCTGCGTGTGCTGAAGTGTGTGCCATCGCTAGCTGCCTTACGCCTTGCAGAGAAACCTTAAATCCTCCTGCAAAGACCATCGTACCAGCCAGTAATGATGCGCTAATAACGAGTTTTTTCATAACTAATTCTAAAAATAATCGCCCAAAGATATAATAATCATTATTCAAAACATAAGATTTATTAAACAAAATCTATAAAATATTATATCGTTTAATTCATTTAATAATGATAATTGCTTGTAAATAATATATATATTATAGGATTAAATATTTTTGTTTAATATTAAACAATATCTAATTTTCTGTTGATAAAGATTGTCTATCTCTTGTTTATTCTTTCTTCAAAGGAAGAAACTGTATTTAAATATTGAGATTTTATCATTTGAACATTGATAGCTATATTTCTATTTTACCATTTAAATGTCTCTTCTCTAAAATCTTAATTTAAATTAAGATTTTTATTCAGATTAATGATTTACCTTTGTCCTCTTATTAATAAATAGAAAATTAAAGAACCAATGAAAAGCGTACTCATCGTAAGTGGGCACCCTAATTTAGCCCAATCTAACGCCAATAAAGCGATAATAGACGAACTGAAACACCTCCTTCCCAATGCGGAAGTGAGTGATCTCGGGGCGCTCTACCCAGATTTCAAAATCGCCGTAGAAGCAGAGCAGAAGAAACTCCTAAACGCCGATGTAATCGTGTGGCAAGCGCCAGTTTACTGGTATTCAGTGCCTGCAATCCTCAAAAAATGGATAGATGATGTCTTCACCTACGGCTTTGCCTACGGAGGCACAGGCGATAAGCTCAAAGGTAAGAAGCTCATCCTCTCCTTTACTGCTGGCGCTGGCGTAGAGGACTATACCCCTGAGAACGAAGGAGAAAAACCCTTTGAAAACCTCCTGCCACCCCACAAAGAAACCGCAGCGCTCTGCCAGCTCAGCCTCCTCGACCCTGTAATTTCTTTCGGGATGATGTATCTCCCTGGTCTATCGCCAGAATCCGCCCTTACAGCGCTTCAATCTAAGGCTAAAGACCACACACGGCAAGTATTTGACCAGATTTATAACCTCTAAAACCACCTTATCCGTATGAAAAAAGCAATCATCATCAGCCTCTCCGCATTCTTTATCCTCTCTTGCGAGAAGCCCAACAATGCTGACCAGAAAACGGGCATAAATCACGAGAAAACAGAGGATAATTCCCAAAGCGAGAACCTTAGCGCAGCTAAAACACCCATCAACATCATCGGTAAGAAGGCTACGATCACCTACCCCGATTTTGTTGCTGAGGTAGAATACATTAGCCCCACGAAAGTCCGCTGGAAGACTACCGATATAGATGGAAATACCTTAGAGGAAACCTCCACTGCTGGGATAAAACAAATCAGCGACACCCAATTTTTGGTTCATTGGGTGGAGGACGACGGTACTGCTGTAAGCCAGCTCATCGACACTGAAAAAGGAAGCGCCAGCGTCTTACTAAGTATTTATAATGAGGGAGAGGAGACTTATAATGAAGGAAACGGGAGAGAAGTCCGCTCCCTCGAGGGGAAATTCAGTCTAAAACCTTAAATTTGAATCTATAACTCTAAATAATAGATTTTTAAAATAAAATTCTTCCCTCCAAATCGGAGGGATTTTATTTATACAATGGAGCGACTGTTTGTCTATTAATCTTTAATCCTTACTGAACAATAAAAAAGTGGTACATTTGCAGGTTCTTATTAGAATCTAAGCCATTAGCAAGATGAAGAAAAACAAGATTTTAGAAAATATAAAACTCTTCGCTGCAGGAGCGAAAGGAGTAGCAATTGGACGGACGGAAGAAGGGAAAACAGTGCTCGTAACAGGTGCAGTGCCTGGCGATAGCGTAAATGTAAGGGTGAGGAAGTCTAAATCCAAGTACATAGAAGGTGAGGCAGTGGAGATTTTGGAGTATTCAGCGGACAGAGTAGAACCAAAATGTGAGCATTTCGGTGTTTGCGGGGGCTGTAAGTGGCAAAACCTGAGCTATGAGAAGCAACTCTACTTCAAACAGGACGAGGTGCTGAATAATATTAGGAGAATCGGTGGTGTGGATGATTTTGAGCTGGTGCCTATCCTCGGCTCAGAGGAGCAATACTACTACCGAAACAAAATGGAGTTCTCGTTCTCGAACGCCCGCTGGCTTACCCCAGAAGAGGTGAGCTCGCAGCAAGATATTAACGATAAAAATGCGCTCGGATTTCATATACCTGGGATGTGGAGCAAGGTTTTAGACCTGAAAAACTGCTACTTGCAGGAAGACCCTTCTAATGAACTGAGAATAGCGGTGCGCTCCTTCGCAGAAAAACACGGAATGGCGTTCTACGATCTGAAAAACCAAGATGGATTCCTCCGAACGCTGATGATGAGGCAAAATTCTAAGGGCGAATGGATGGTAGTCTTCCAACTCTTCCGCGAGGAGGAGGAAAATAGGAAGAAACTCTTTGACTTTATCCTCTCAAAATTCCCCCAGATTAAGACATTGGTGTATGCCATTAACCCAAAAGGCAATGATTCTGTGTATGATTTGGAGATTAAAACCTATTATGGCGATGGATTTCTGATGGAAGAGATGGATGGGCTTAAGTTTAAGGTTGGTGCGAAGTCCTTCTTCCAAACCAACTATAAACAAGCGCTCGAACTTTACAGAAAGACGCTCGAATTTGCCGATTTAAAGGGCAATGAAGTGGTTTATGACCTCTATACTGGCACAGGAACGATCGCTCAATATGTAGCTCGGAACGCAAAGCAGGTTATCGGGATAGAATCCGTACAAGAAGCGATAGATGCCGCTACGGAGCACGCAAAACTCAACGGACTTGCGAACTGTACCTTCTACTGTGGGGATATGAAGGAGGTTTTTACAGAGGAATTTCTCGCTCGCCACCCCAAAGCCGATGTACTCATCACCGACCCTCCGAGAGATGGGATGCACCCAAAAGTTGTGGAGCAAATCCTTAAACTTTCACCTGAAAAAATCGTCTATGTGAGCTGCAACTCGGCTACACAAGCGAGAGACATCGCCCTGATGAAAGACGACTATAAACTGGTGAAGATACTCCCCGTAGATATGTTCCCACAAACCCATCATATAGAGAATATAGCCCTCTTAATAAAGAAATAAATGAAGTATTATATCATTGCAGGCGAGGCATCTGGGGATTTGCACGGCAGTAACCTGATGAAAGCCATCCTAAAACAAGACCCCAACGCTGAATTTAGGTTTTGGGGAGGAGATTTAATGGAAAGCGTGGGCGGAACACTCGTAAAACATTATAGAGATCTGGCTTTTATGGGCTTTTTAGAGGTGGCAAAAAACATCAGAACAATACTTAAAAACATAAAATTCTGCAAAGAAGACCTAAAAAACTACCTCCCTGATACATTGGTGCTGATAGACTATCCTGGCTTCAACCTGAGGATTGCAAAGTTTGCTAAAAGCCTCGGAATACGGGTGGTTTATTATATATCGCCCCAACTTTGGGCTTGGAAAGAAGGAAGAGTGAATATTATTAAGAAATATGTAGATGAAATGCTGGTAATCCTCCCTTTTGAAGAGGATTTTTATAAAAAACATCAGTATAATAAGGTTCGGTTCGTAGGGCACCCTCTCTTAGATGCTATTTCGGATTTGAAACCCATCAGTAAAGACGAGTTTAAAAAGGAGTTTAATCTTAATGATAAAGAAATTATAGCACTGCTCCCCGGCTCAAGAAAACAGGAAGTGGAGAAAATGCTCTCCATAATGCTTTCTGTAAGGGAGAGATTTGAGGATTATCAATTTGTTATAGCAGGAGCACCAAGCCTACCGAGAGAATTCTATCAAAAATATGTAGATGATGATGTACACTTTGTCTCTAACCGTACTTATGACCTGCTTAGATGCTCTTCGGCGGCGTTGGTTACCTCTGGTACGGCGACTTTGGAGACAGCTCTGCTGAATGTTCCAGAAGTAGTGTGCTACCGTGGCAGTAAAGTGTCTTACCACATAGGAAAATGGCTCATTAGAAACATAAAGTACATCTCTTTGGTTAATTTAATTATGAATAAAGAAGTGGTAAAAGAATTAATTCAGGATGAGTTGACCACAGATAATTTAGTAGGAGAACTTCACAAGGTTTTATACGAGAATAGAGAGAGAATACTCTTGGATTATAAAGAATTACAGAATAAATTAGGAGGAAAAGGAGCGAGTGATAAAGCAGCAATGGTTATCATTAAAGCATTATTGTAAGCGAAAAAATGAATTTATTTTTTGGAGGTTAAATATATTGTATTTAGATTTGCAGTGTAAAATTTATTATTTCTAAATTATCAATTAAATTAAACATCTATGAAAAAGTCAATCCAACTATTAGGAGTACTTTTCCTTTCTGCTGCATTAGTCGCTTGTGGTGGAGAAAAAAAAGATTCAACTGAGGAGACAGCTCCAGCAACTGAAGAGGCGGCTCCAGCAACTGAAGATGCTTCTGCTGATGCAGCAGCTACTCCAGAAACTTCAAACACTTTACTTCTTGAAAGTACAGATGATATGAAGTTTCTTCAAACTGAGTTTAAAGTAAAAGCTGGTGAAGAAGTTACTCTAACTCTAAAACACACAGGTAAGCAACCTAAGGAAGTAATGGGGCACAACTTCGTTCTTCTAAAACCAGGTGTAGATATCCCTGCATTTGCTGAAAAAGCAATGAAAGCTAAGGATACTGATTATATCCCTGATGGAGATGCAGATATCATTGCACACACTAAAACCATTGGTGGAGGTGAAGAGGATACTGTTAAGTTTACCTTGGAACCAGGAACTTATGAGTTCCTTTGCTCTTTCCCTGGTCATTATAGTATGATGAAAGGAAAGATTGTTGCAGAATAATTTTTTTCTGAATATTAAAATAGAGTAGCTCAAATTATTTGGGCTACTTTTTTTATGTATTTTCTTGTTTATTAATTTAAAAGTCTTACTTTTGGGTCATATTTAAACTTATAAATAATACCAATATGAAAAATTTAGCGTACTTATCAGTAATGGCAGGAGCAATGCTATTTGTTTCTTGCTCTAAGCAGCAGCCAGAGGAACATCATCATGAACATATGGCTACTGAGGAAATGGGTGATCAGAAAAAGCCAGATCTTACGAATGTAAAAGTGGTAAATGAAATAGATCCTATTTGCCAAATGAAAACTGCTGAACACCTTAAAGATACCCTTCATTATAAAGGTGATGTATATGGTTTTTGCTCTGCTCATTGTAAGGCAGAATTTAAGAAAGACCCTGAAAAATATGCAGTAAAATAAAAAAGATAGATATTTTTAAATTATGAACATTACTAAATTAACAGTAATTGGAACTTTGTTATTTGCACAAAGTATTTTTGCACAGTTTAAGCAAACACCGCTTCCATATGCTTATAATGCACTCGAAGGCTCTATTGATGCCGAGACGATGGAAATCCATTATACAAAGCATGCAGCAGGTTATGTAGCCAATCTTAATAAGGCAATAGCAGGTACACCTTTAGAAAAGGAATCTTTACCTCAGATTTTGTCTAAGGTCTCCACTTTGAATGTAGGGATTAGAAATAATGCTGGTGGGCATTATAACCACGAACTTTTCTGGATGATTCTTACTCCTGAGAAGAATACAAAGCCCTCTGCACAGCTAAGCAAAGCGATAGATAAGACTTTTGGAAGTATAGATAAGCTGAAAGAAGAGCTAAGCAAAGCAGGTGCTACGAGATTTGGTTCTGGCTGGGCATGGCTTGTGGTGACCAAAGATGGAAAACTTGTAGTAAGCTCTACTCCTAATCAGGATAATCCTCTTATGGATGTGGCGGAAGTGAAGGGTACGCCTATTCTTGGGATTGATGTATGGGAGCATGCTTACTATCTGAAATATCAAAACAAGAGGAATGATTATCTTGCTGCCATCTGGGATATCATCAATTGGAAAGAGGTGAGCAAAAGGTATGAAGTTGCTCTAAGAAGAAAGTGATTTTCATATTAGATATTTTGTTTGTAAAAGCATAAGATTCTATTGAATTTTATGCTTTTTTATATTTTATTTAAAAAAATAATTTTGCTGTTTGTGAAAATACTCTTACATTTAACGAAAAATTTTAAGATATGTCAGAAAATAAAGTTGTATTAAGCTATGATGGAAAATCGTTTGAGTATCCTATCATAGACAGTGTAATTGGTGATAGAGGTATAGATATCTCTAAACTTAGAAGTGATACGGGGCTCATTACTCTTGATTTAGGATATAAGAATACGGGAGCTACAATTAGCCAAGTTACTTATTTGGATGGGGATAATGGAGAGCTCTATTATAGGGGGTATCCTATTGAGCAAATTGCTGAAAAATCAAACTTTACAGAGGTAATGTATCTTTTGCTTCACGGAGAGCTTCCTACGCAGGCGGAGTTTGATAAATTCAATAAAAGTATTAAAGTATATAACTATGTGGCAGAGGAAATGAAGAAAGTGCTGGATGCTTTCCCTCGTTCTGCGCACCCTATGGGAGTTCTTTCCACGCTTACATCTTCGCTTACGGCATTCAACCCAAGGGCGGTAAATGTTCAGTCTAAGGAAGACCTTGACCACGCTGCGGAGATGCTTATTGCGAAATTTGCCCACCTCGCTGCTTGGACTTATAGAAAGACCAAAGGGCTTCCGCTCAATCACGGAGATAATTCATTAGACTATGTAGAGAACTTCTACCGAATGATGTTCCGACTGCCAAATGAAGAGTTTGAGAGCGACCCCGTTATCGTAAATGCTTTGGATAAGCTGCTCATCCTCCACGCAGATCACGAGCAAAACTGCTCTACTTCTACCGTGAGAATGGTAGGTTCTGCGCATACAGGATTGTTTGCATCTATCTCCGCAGGGGTATCTGCGCTTTGGGGACCTCTCCACGGAGGAGCTAATCAAGCGGTAATTGAGATGCTCGAAATGATAGAAAAAGACGGCGGAGATGTAGCGAAATTCGTAGCAAAAGCAAAAGATAAAGACGATAAATTTAGGCTGATGGGCTTTGGTCATAGGGTGTATAAGAACTTTGACCCGAGAGCAAAAATCATTAAGAAATCTGCTCACGATATATTGGATAAATTAGGACTCCACGATAAAGCACTCGATATCGCTATGCAGCTCGAAAGAGTAGCGCTGGAAGATGAGTACTTTGTAGAGAGAAAACTCTATCCGAATGTGGATTTCTACTCTGGAATTATCTACCGAGCACTGGGCATACCTACGGAAATGTTTACGGTAATGTTTGCCCTCGGAAGATTACCAGGATGGATCTCTCAATGGAAAGAAATGAGGCTGAAAGGCGACCCAATTGGAAGACCAAGACAAGTATACCAAGGTGCTCCAAAAAGAGAGTACATCCCTATTGAAGCGCGCTAATCAGTAAGAATTTTTAATAGTTTTTTTCATAAATAAGGAGCCAGTATTAAAAAATACTGGCTCTTATTTTTTATGCTATTGCCAGCCGAGGGCATTGTCCATAAGATACTTTTAATATGGATATTGAGTAGCTGTATTTGTGTATTTTTTTGAATTTCTCTACTTTTGGCACAAGTAGATTTTTTATGAAACTTAATATCAAGAACGAAACGGGGCGTTTAAGGTCGGTAGTGCTGGGTCAGCCCGCTTCTATGGGGGCTATTCCCACGCTGGAAGAGAGCTATGATGCGAAATCTTACCACACCATTCTGCATAATATCTATCCTACAGAGAAAGATATTGTGGATGAAATGAGTATTTTTGAAAATATCCTTAAAAAATATGGTGTAGAAGTTCTTAGACCCGATGTGATAGAGGATTATAACCAGGTTTTTGCGCGAGATGTAGCTTTTGTGATAGAGGATAAGATGATTATTTCTAATCTGATTTCTGATAGGGCAAATGAGCAGCACGCATACTCTAAAATCTTTGAAAAGATAGATTGGAGAAACCTTATCAACCTCCCAGAAAGAGCGCATATAGAGGGTGGAGATGTGATTGTGTGGAATGATTTTATTTTTGTAGGAACTTGCTATAGTGAAGATTACAGAAATTTTAAAACTGCACGAACCAATGAATATGCGATTGATATTCTTAAAGAGTTTTTCCCAAAGAAAAGAATAATAGATTTTGACCTAAAAAAGAATGATAAAGAGCCGTATAAGGGGATTTTGCATTTGGATTGTACCTTTAATCCTGTGGGTGAAGACAAGTGTATTGTATATCCTAATGGCTTTGTAGATGAGGATGATTTTCACTTGATATTGGATGTTTTTGGTGAGGAAAATTGCTTCCAGGTTACGGATGAAGAGATGTTTGCTATGAACCCGAATATCTTCTCTATTTCACCAGAAGTTGTGGTTTCAGACTCTGCTTTTACGCGTATGAATAATCATCTTAGAGAGGTTTGGAACCTTAGCGTAGAGGAAATACCCTACAGGGAAATCTCTAAAATGGGCGGTCTCTTGAGATGCTCCACAATGCCACTGGTAAGGGAATAAAAAATGATAATTATAATAATCTCCACTCAGTAAGTGGGGATTTTTTTTATGATTTTTAGCTTAATTAATCTACTTGAACCCCATTTGCTTTAAAGAAAATGATTATATTTGCCGACTGTTAAAATTAATGTTGTATTAAAATGCAAGGAAAAGGACTTATCGTTACCATTGCCATTGTATTAGGGCTTATTTGCCTCAATGAACTGTTACCAACTTGGTATGTTGCGAGAACTGAGGAAAAAATAGCCGCTGCAAAGGGCAATGAGAAGGAAATTAAAAGAATTAAAGAGGATACCTTAGACCTTTACTACACGAAACTTTACTACTCCAAAGCGAAGGAAAAAGAGATGAAACTCGGTCTTGACCTTAAAGGTGGTATCAATGTTCTTTTGGAAATCAATCAGAGAGATTTAGTAAATGACCTTACCAATTACACCGCAAACCCAGTGGTAATAGAGGCGCTTAACAGAACAGACAAAGTCTCTAAAAGCTCTGCTAAGGCATATATAGATCTCTTTTTTGAGCAGTTTGATAAAGTAAATCAGGAAAAACAAGCGAACCTTAAACTCGCAGACCCAGAAGTATTTGGGAATATAAACCTGCCTGCTGTAAAGTACAATACCACTGATGAGCAGGTAAAGAAAATCGTAAAAACAAGAATAGATCAGTCGGTAGGTACTGCCTTTGAAGTTATCCGTACCCGTATCGAGAAGATGAATGCTTCTGTACAGCCGAATGTACAGAGAGTGCCAGGTACAGGTAGGATTTCTGTAGAAATGCCTGGGGTAAAAGATATAGATAGAGTAAAGAAAATGCTCCAATCATCTGCTAAACTCCAATTCTGGGAAGTACAGCTCGGGGAGGAAGTTGCTCCATACATACAGCAGTTACAAGCTGCCGTTTCTACAAAAGGAGATTCCATAGGTGTAGATAAAAATATCAACTTAGAAAAAGTACTCTTTTCTCAGCGATTGTATTCCAATGGAATTGCGAATGTAAAACTATCGGATACCGCGGCTGTAAATAAACTCCTTAACAGCGAAGTGGCTATTAAACTCAGACCTGCTAACCTTAGATATACACAGTTTATGTGGGGGTATAAGCCAGAGTCTGAATCGCCAGACCATCTTACACTTTATGCTATAAAAGGGAATATCAACCAAAAAGCACCAGTAGACGGTGCCGTAGAGTCTGCAAATATCTCGTATGACCAGATTGGTAGGATAGTAGTAGATATGCAGATGGATTCTAAAGGAGCAAAAGACTGGAAAACAATGACGGAGAAAAACCTCAAAAAACCAGTTGCGGTAACTTTGGATAACAGCGTATATACTGCACCTACGGTTCAGAGTGTGATCCCTAATGGTAGAACTCAAATCTCGGGTAGCTTTACTCAAGACGAAGCTCAGGATTTGGTGAATGTACTCGGTGCAGGTAAGCTCCCGGCAGGTGCTAAAGTAGTACAGGCAGATGTAGTAGGTCCTTCACTTGGGCAAGAATCTATTAATGCAGGTCTTGTATCCTTCCTTATCGCATTTGTAGTGATGATTGTCTATATTATTTTCTACTATGGTGGGGCAGGGGTATATGCTGTAATTGCAATGATATTTAACCTCTTCTACATCTTTGGTATAATGGATTCTGGGGACTTTACCCTTACCCTGCCAGGTATTGCGGGTATCGTACTCTCAATGGCAGTGGCAGTGGATACCAATGTCATCATTTATGAAAGAACAAAAGAAGAGCTTTTTACAGGGAAAAACATCCTTCAAGCTTATAAAGATGGCTTTAAACACGCTTTCTGGGCTATTTTTGATGGTCACCTTACTACTATTCTTACGGCTATCGTACTCTATATTTTCGGTACGGGGCCTATTAAAGGCTTTGCTGTTACCTTGATTATCGGTATTGTGATGACATTCTTTACCAATATCGGTCTTGCAAGGGTGATGATATTCAACAGGCTGGAGAAAGGAAAACCTCTTTCGGTATGGACGGCTCCTACTAAAAACCTGTTTAGAAACACTTGGATAGACTTTATCGGTAAGAGGAAATATGCGTATATCTTCTCTACTATCCTTACCGTTATCTGCCTTGCATCTATCGCTATTAATGGATTTAAGTTCGGGGTAGATTTTGAAGGAGGTAGAAACTATGTAGTGAAACTTGAAAAGAAAGCCAATCTCGATGAGGCTAAAACTGCCCTTGCTCCGCTTTTCAAAACCGAAGATGGTAAGAATAATACCGTAGACATAAAGACTTTCGGTAATGATACACAGCTTAAAATAACAACCGATTATAAGATAGATGATGAATCTCTAGAAACCGACCAAGAGATCGAGCAAAAGCTCTTCGAAGGCTTGAAGCCTTTCCTTCCGAAAGAGGCTACTTTGGAGTCCTTTAAATCTTCGGATGAGTCTCAGTTTGGTATCGTGTCTTCTGCTAAGGTAGGTCCTTCCGTAGCCGAAGATATTAAGCTCGGTGGTACGCTGGCAGTGGTTGTATCATTAGCAGCGATCTTCCTTTACATCCTCATCAGGTTTAATAAATGGCAATTCTCTCTCGGTGCAGTGGCATCTCTCCTTCACGATGCTATTATCGTGCTTGGAGCATACTCGCTCTTCTACACCATAATGCCGTTTAATATGGAAATCAACCAAGACTTTATAGCCGCAATACTCACCGTAATTGGTTACTCGCTCAATGATACCGTGATTATCTTTGACCGTATCCGTGAGTACCTTCGTGAGAAAAAAGCCCTTACGCTGGCAGGTCTCTTTGATGATTCTATTTCCAGCACGCTGGGGAGAACTTTCAATACCACGATAACCACCCTCCTCGTATTGCTCTCCATCTTTATTTTCGGTGGTGAGAATCTTCGAGGCTTTATCTTCGCTCTCCTTCTCGGTATTGCCTTTGGGGCATATTCTTCCATCTTCGTAGCTTCGGCTATTGCTTATGACACCCTTAGGGGTAAAGGCAAGGAAGAAACCGTAACAGGGAGAACCTCTACCAATAAATAAAGTTAAATTGGAATTGACATAGAATCGTCCCGCTATCTTTGATAGCGGAACGATTCGTTTTTTTTTACAGGCAGTAAGCTGTAGAGGGGGAAATTGAAAAGTGGTTACGGAGGTTTATAGCAGGTATAGTTTTTTTCTATGAATATTATCAGCTTTTTTTAATTACCTTTGAACTGTTTTAACCAATATTATTAAAAAATATGGCAACAATTACATTTAAAGGAAATGAAGCTCATACCTCAGGGGAGCTTCCAGCAGTGGGAACAGCACTGGCAGATTTTAAACTCGTAGCACAAGACCTCTCTGAGAAGTCTTTGGCAGATTTTAAAGGGAAAAGATTAGTCCTTAATATCTTCCCAAGTATAGATACTGGTGTGTGCCAGGCATCTGCAAGAAAGTTTAATGTAGAGGCTACCAACCTTGAAAATACAGTGGTGATTAATGTAGCAAGAGATCTCCCTTTTGCAATGAGCAGATTCTGCGCTGCTGAAGGATTGGATAATATAGACAATTTGTCAGACTTTAGATCTGATTATGGCGACAGGCTGGGGGTAGTCCTTACCGATACTCCATTAAAAGGTCTTCTTAGCCGTGCTGTGGTGGTTACAGATGAAACTCATAAAATCATCTATACCGAACTTGTAGCAGAGCTTACCGATGAGCCGAATTATGATGCTGCAATTGCTGCACTTAAATAAGAATATAAATATTCAAATAAAAAAGGGACTTCATTTGAAGTCCCTTTGCTTTTTCTTAATCATCTCTTAGAAAATCTCTCTGCCAGAGAAGTGGAATTGTGCTTCTATTAAAGCATTCTCATCGGAATCCGAACCGTGTACTGCATTCTCTCCTACGCTTCTTGCAAACCGTTTTCTGATTGTTCCCTCAGCAGCTTCGGCAGGGTTGGTAGCACCTATCAGCTTTCTGAAATCTTCCACTGCATTTTCTTTTTCCAAGACTGCTGCTACTATGGGTCCGCTACTCATAAACTCAACAAGCTCTCCGAAGAATGGTCTTTCAGAGTGTATGGCATAGAACTTTTTAGCGTCATCTACTGTAAGTTGAGTGAGTTTTAATGCTTTTATCTTAAAGCCTGCCTCAGTGATTTTTGATAAAATAGCACCGATATGCCCATCTTGAACCGCATCGGGTTTAATCATTGTAAATGTAATATCTGACATAAATCATATTTTTCGGGGCAAAAATAATCAAAAAAGTTTTATATGCTAGGGCTTTTTGTTTTCTGACAGACTGTTTTTGGCACGGGGTTTGTTACTAAGGAAAGCGATTCTCATGTTTAATTTGAGTTTTCATGGTTATTAGTTTTTACCCCGCGTCCTGCGGGGTTTTTATTTTATACTAATCCACACTCCCTATGTAGAATAGTCCTAAACACTTTTGGCTCTCACCAATTTGGAAACTTTCCTTTACCTGATTTACATACGCAGGGGAGCTCCAATAGCAGCCCAAGTTATAAGCGGTACACATCAGATACATATTTTGGACTGCCATTGCTACGGCTGCGATTTCCTCCCATTCAGGTACGATTACACTGAATTCGCAGATTAAAGCTACGACGGCATTCGCTTTTTCTATCTTAAAGCCTATATCCTGATATTTTTTATCTAAGAACATATTGGGCGGCACGGTATCCTTATAAATCTTTTGGAGTTCTTTGCCTAACTTTTTCTTTTCCTCACCTCGGAGAACTTTAAATTTCCAAGGTTTTGTCCGTTTATGATTAGGAGCAAGTTTTGCAGTGGAGACGATATCTTCCACTACCTGTGCAGGGATATCTTTATCGGTATAATCTTTTGGAAAAATGCTTTTCCTCTTCTCTATAATCTGTTTTAAAACTTCTATTTCCGTCATCATCATCTTATTTAGGATATTTTTGAAGCAGAGCTCGAAGTATTGCATAGGTTTCTATATCCATTATTCCATCGCATTTTTCTGGTCGGAAATGATATTGAAAAGCCTCTACAACCTTTTGTGTAGTGGTATCATTAGCTCCTGAAAGCTCTATTTTGTAGCCGAAATTTTTTAGCATTGTTTGATAATTAAATATAAAAGGAGCGCTTGATAGCTGTACTTCGAATTCCTCTGGAGTCATCTGGCTGATGAAGTATTGCTTAGTGGCATCGTCATACCACATCCCTATTTGATATTCATTATAGAGCCTTTTCCAAGGGAAGGTAGGACCAGGGTCTTGCTTTCTTGTAGGAGCTATATCTGAGTGCCCGAGTACATTGGTAGGGGGCATTTGATACCTTGTAATGATATCCTTAGCCAGAGCAGCGACTTTTCTGAATTGCCATTCAGGATAATCTACAAAAACTTTCTTACCCTCTACTGTGGTATAGCCTTTATTCACTATTTCTATACCTATCGAGTTGTCATTAAGCTGCTCAAAGCCTCTCCAGTAACTAATACCTGTGTGGAAAGCCCTTTTATTTTCATCGACCAACTGATAAATTTCATTGTCATTAGTATCATTTACAAGGTAATGAGAACTTACCGACTGCTGGGTAAGAACCATTGCAGATTTTTCATTATCTAATGCGGTATAATGAAGAATAAGAAATCTCTGTCTGAAATTCTGACCCATAGAAGGGAAGTAATCTTTGGTTACTTTATAGCCAGCAGGTTTTGCAGAGACTATGGAACCGTAGCTCGTGGTATTATTATTCTTAGAAGAGTCTGCAATATTTTGAGGGAAAAAATCATAATTCCCTATATGAGTAATTTCGGGTTTTTTGTGTTCTGTAGTGGTAGTGGTGGTATTGGGTTGGTGTGGAATTGGTTTTTTATGCGTTTTATTCTGAGTTGAGCAAGAAACTGCACTTATCATTAATGAAGTGATAAATAATAAATTATATTTTGATTTTATCATTTTGTTAAAATTAGGGTTCAAAAGTACGAAAAAAAACTTCCCCAAAAATTTGGCAGATAATAAAAACTCTTATATATTTGCACTCGCAATTAAGGAACAGACGGTCTTAAAAAGTATTGCAAGGAGGGTTGCCGGAGTGGTTAACGGAGCAGTTTGCTAAACTGTCGACCCGAAAGGGTCGCAAGGGTTCGAATCCCTTACCCTCCGCACAGAAAACGGGGTGTAGCGTAGTCCGGTCATCGCGCCTGGTTTGGGACCAGGAGGTCGCAGGTTCGAATCCTGCCACCCCGACAAATAAACTTCCCCTCGGGAGTTTTTGCTTATTACTCATAACAAAATGAAGGGTGCGTAGCTCAGCTGGATAGAGCATCTGCCTTCTAAGCAGACGGTCAAAGGTTCGAATCCTTTCGCGCTCACTTTTAGAAATTAAAGCCTTACAAGGAATTGTAGGGCTTTTTTTAGTTGTGTATAGAGAGTACTAATTATAAGAACTTTAATAAGTCATCATTAGTTAGTAATATTATTGTTTTTTTCGTATTCTTTAATAAATAAATCAAAATCAAAACTCCTTTGTTGACAATTGTAACAGCAGTAAATATTAAAATTCTGAAGAAATACTGTGTCAAATGATTTGTCCTCAATTCCATAAGTCCATATAAAATATTTTTTTAGTATATCTACTGCCTTTTTTGATAAATTTAAATGTTCTTTCCAGAAAGATCTTATATTTTCTAAGCTATAATATTCTTTAATAAAAGTAACATAAGAATCACCTTCTTTTCGGTTTCTAATAATTTCAAATATTTCTTCTTCTTCTTTATTATGACAGTAAGAGTATTTCGATAATTTATAAAGAATTTCTCCATAATGTTCAGGTAGGCATATTTTATTTCTTTCTTTTATAATATTATCTACTTCTTTTGTAATGTTGAATTCTCTTTCAATTTCTGTATAGCTAGTATTTTTATGTTTTATCATCATAATATAATCACGATTAAGATTTTTAACAATTGAATCTCCAGCTTCATCTTTATAAACTTCAAATTTTTTAACAATAAAGGAATTGTATCTTTCAACAATATCATGATACTCATTAAGGTTAAAATCGTCATCTATTATATGTAAAGTCTCTAATAAATTTTGTTTTTTATCAATAAGATGCTTATATTTTTCTGAAAAATTATCATCTATTCTTGCTTTGTATTCAATTTTTTCCCATATGAATTTCTCAAACCACTGTCTGAAAAAAATTACAGCTTCACTCTCGGGATATTTATAATCTAATTCTTGAATATCAGAAGGAATAGTAAAATCAATATAACTACGATGTAAATATTCACAATCTTTATATAAGTGATATGAAGCATTATCTCTTCCCTTGAAAAATACCCTATCCTTGGTATCTTTTTGAGAAGGAATAGGCTTATAATATTCAATATTCTCATTATCTCCTTCTTTTATGAGTAATTTGATATTGCATAATTGATTTAATTCAAGTTGATTAAATATAGGATAAAGTAGCTCATTATTATAGAGATAATCTAAAAACTCTTCTAATGTAATCTTTTCCCAATATTCTTTTGGAATATTAATGTTACCTGTTAACTGATTAAAAGTGGAAATAGTAATATAAGCCATAATAATTTATTTTAATATTGCCATATATGGCATTTAGGTTAGCAAAGCTAATAAATAGTTTTGACTTGTCAAATAAGTCAAGTGGAAAAATCTGAAATCCTTAAAAATATAGGACGAAAAATCAAAGAGATTAGGCTTCAGAGAGGTCTTTCCCAAGTAGAACTTGTTGGCAAAATGGAAGGAAATATAGACCCAACCAATATTTCTAGAATAGAAGCAGGAAGAACTAATCCTACTATTATTACTCTTTTTAGAATTTCAGAAGCATTGGAGATTCATCCAAAGGATTTATTAGACTTTTTTGTTAAGTAGATTTTAGTAAAAGTGAGCCTTTCATATGGTGGCTTATGTACTAAATTTGCCATTTATCGTATAGAAATTATGAAAAAAACTATTTTTAGTCTTTTGGGAAGCGTTGCCTTTATTATTGCTAAGGCGCAAATCAGTCCACCTGGGTTGGGAAGGGATACGAATGTAGGGAGCTGGTCTGCATTGGGAATAAAGAAGCAGCTGAACGAGGAGGGAACGAAAAAATCACTTGCCTACATCGGAGTGGGGAATACAAGCGAACCCAATAATGATAATCCCTTTTCTAAAAACTCAATTTTGATTCTCAATTATGAGATGTATAGAGATTTTGCACCTAACCATCAATACACTTATGCTGTTAGTTACAGTAGAAAGAATGAATATTCAGATGAAGCACCTTATAATAAAGAGGGTGTGAGGCAGGAGTTTAAGATTTATGCTCGTTACAGTTATACTTTAAAGCCATTTAACCGATGGAAATGGAAGAATACGCTAAGGCAGGAAGTGAGGAAATTCTACGATGCAGATTTTAATAATGCAGATGAAACCTTGCAACTGAGAACTCGTGTAAAGGCTCAGCTTACCTATGCGCTGTCTTCAAAAAATAATCAGAAACTTCATTTTGGGGCAGAAGCATTTTTCAGTACAGGGTATAAAATCTCTGCTGAGCCGTCTTATTGGTCGCCTTTTCAGTATAAGGAAACCCGATATACCTTTTTCTATTCATTTGATATCCCGAATACGGCGCTCACGATGGATATCGGCTATATGAACAACCAAGTGCGAAATAATCCTAAGGCTAAGTACGGAGTACATTATGCAGCAATAGACCTTATATGGAACCTTCCTTATAGATGAAAATTATAAAAAAAGCCCCCAAAAGGGAGGCTTCTTTTTTTATTACTCTATGAAGTTTTAAAAACTCACTTTCGCACCTAAGAATATATTACGCCCCATACGAGGGATATTCCCCCAGTCGGCATAGGTGCTATAATGGGTATCTAATAAGTTCTCGGCACCCACCTGCAATTGAAGGTTCCTTCTTCCGATAGGCAGGGTATAATCAGCCGACAGGTTATAGACGATGTAGGCAGGAGTTTTATCCTCTCCATACTCGGCACTGAATGCGGTCTGCTCAAAATCTCCATTTACAGAAGCCTGCACAGAAAACTTATCATTATTAAACCTAAGGCTCGTCTGATAGCTTAGCGGACGAATAAACGGTAGATTACGACCATTAAAATCCTCTCCTTTTGCGTAGGTGAGCATACCTTTCCAATTCCAGTTATCGGAGAAGGTATACTTCATATCCAGCGAAGCATTAAAGATTTTAGCATGTTCTAATCCCGTATAGCCTTTTACTCCTACCGATAGAATATTCATTGGATAACCGATATTCAAAATCTTACCGATGATATAATTCTTAATATAGAAGAAATTGGCTTTTGCTTCTGCACTAAACTTACCACCTTTGAAGCTCGCGAGGAAGTTGGCTTCGTGGGAGATTTCATTTTTCAGGTTAGGATTACCGATATAGTCGTATCTATCAAAACTGTTGTAGATATAGTAGCCATAGCCTTCGGAGACGGAAGGTGCTCTGTGCCCGTAGCCCAATCCGAAACTGAAACTAACAGGTGAGAAGTCCACTTTATACGAACCATAAAGGCTCGGGAGGAACCTTGTAGTCTCCTGAGGAGCTCCAGGGTGGAATATCCAAGCGAAATCCATATACTTCGCTCGGTTGTGGTGAAGGCTGGCAGAGCCTCCAAAATTAATAGAGCTTCTCTCACTTATATCCCATTGATTGCTTACTGATAGCCCGGCATAGTTTGTAGTAACTACGGGCCAGGTATAGGCAAACATCAGAGGGAGTCCATAGGCTTTTGGATACATCGTCATCTCTGCTGTAGATTCATTTTGATAGCCATTAATCTGTATCTCGGAAGCAAACTTACGCTCCTTTATTACCAGTTTGGAAAGAAGTCCATAAGTGGTGCTCCATCCTGGCATATCCATATGCACTGGGTTGTTTGGGCGTTTGGTATCATCCATATAATGTTCTATCGCATTAAAATAGAACTTGGTGTCCCAAACTTTTATCATCTTATCCTCGAATAATTGTTTATAAGATGCAGAGGTGATGAGCGCCCTTGCAAGCCATACATCCATAGGGAGAGCGGGGTAGCCCACATCTTTTGCCAAGTCAAAGATAGCATCTACCTTTACTGCAGAGAGAGGACTGGTCTTAAAGCCCAAGCCTACAGAGGTATTAAACTTATTGTATTGAGAATGGAGTACTTCCTCTCCACCTCCTGCTTTATAATTACTTGCAGTACGATAGGAAACACTTCCATCTACAACAAATCCTGGGGTGGTATAGTACACATCTCCAAGGTTAAAAAACTGGAAGTTGTTCAGCTCAGCACCTGTTTGATAAGAACCACCGAATTTTTCAGTAGTAGAGAAAGAAAATCTCCTTCGTTTGAGGTCTATTGCGCCAGCGATGGTAGAGCCGTGCAGACCACCTTCCTGACCAGACTGTATGTCTATCTTGGAAAGGTTGTTTGTCTCTACATAGGAGGTAATGGGATCCATCTTGTCGGTACACGCTCCGAAGATGTGCATACCATCAATGGTTACCACTTGTCTTTCGCTGTTCATATTATTGAGGAGAGGCTCCCAGGCGTAGGCCCCTCTTTTCACAAAGCTAATATTATCCGATGATGCCAAGTACTCGTCTACTGAGCAGTTGAGTTTTACATCATTTTGTATCTTTTTCTTTGCAAAGGTGGTTAGCGTTACGCCTTTTATTTGTTTTATACTATCTTTTTTAACTTTTTGTGCATTAATCCCAATGCCAATAAGGCATAGTGGGAGGATAAGTTTCTTCATAGAGGATGATTATAATCTGTTTTTTTAGAAAATGATGTCTATAAACAATTCACTTTTCTTGCCCCATACATTTGGAGTGTGGTGGTGTGGCACTTTTGTTCCTTTTATAACGGTGCCATTCTTATCTTTGAAGATGAAGTTGAGCGTCCAAAGCCCTGTCATTGTATAGTTCACCACTCCGTGATACATTTTATCAGCCTGTTGAGTAAGGTGCTTGTTATTCGGTGAAGAGTGATTGCCCATAGATGGGTCTGGCATCCTTGGGTCAAGCTCCAAAGTAGCTCCATCTACTATGGTATATGAGAAAAGACTTGGGTCTGGTTTGTCATTGTCAATTTTATGCTCAAATGCTCCGTTTGCAGGCTTGATATATTTGTACAGACCTGCCGTTAGAGGGTTTTCTTTAACTCCAGGAGTTTGTGGTTCTACAAGGGCAAGGGTATATTTCTCACCATCATTACCCATAAACTCAGTGAAGTTTCTATTGAGATATTCCAATGGAAGACTGCTTACATCTACATCTTTTTTCACTTGATAATCTACCCCTTTTACAGTATAGGAGAGGTAGAGAGACCAGTTTTTAATAGTGTTTTTCAGTTTTGCTCTTACATTTCCATTGGCATCAATTTCATATTCTATAGCATCATTTGGGTTGTTGAATACCGCAAAGCCTTCAAAAGCCTTTTTATCAGACTTAAACTCTAATTCATAAAGGTGTGGACAAGAGCTAGAAAGCCCATTATTAGTATTTGTCTGAATTGGTAAAAATTTGAAGGAGTGAACATGTATTTTCTGCTTTGAGTTTGCATCAAATACTTCTACCATAAGGGAATTGTATCCGCTAAAGAATTTCCCACCAGGAGTCTGCATAACAATCTGATGTTCTCCATTTGTAAAGGTAAGTACAGGCATCATTGTAGTTCTGTCTCTTCCTCTTGGGTTGTTATCAAAATCAGTTCTATCTGTTGTACAAGAGAGGTTGAATGCCAAAATCATTAGGCATAAAAATTTTAAGTATTTCATTTTTTTGGGGTTTTAATAGTAATTAATAATTTAAATTTTTTTGAATCAAAATTGATAAGGTAATGAAATACTTATGCAGGCGGACTGAGGAAATCGGGTGAGAGATTGTCCCAGAACGGGATCTTATAATAAAATAAATGCTTTACTTGCTCAAAATCTTGAGTTGTGGTAAGGAGGGGTAGGGGAGACTCCCAATAAAACTCTTTTTGAAATTTGGTAAAGTCAAAATTGGATTCTTTCGCTGTGTTTGGATCTTCTTTGGATACTTCTTTCAGCTTACATTTCCCCTCGCAGTGTAGGTTTTTCTTGTCTTTATTGATGCAGAAGTTTTCTATAAAACCTTTCTGATCTATAGTATAATAAAGGTGATACACAGCACCTCGAACCGTGCTGTAAAGAATCAGCAGGCTCAAAACAAATGAAATGATATGTTGTGTATTCCTTTGCATTGTTGCAAAAATAAAGAAATAAATTATATATAAATATGATAAAAAGCAGTAAAGTATACCATAGCCAATGAGATGTTTTAGAGGTACAACTTCTTTTTGTATTTTAATGGAATGATGAATTTTAAACTTGTGTTTTATTAATGTAAAAGCTTACTGCCTGATACTAATAGCTAGCCGCTAAATTATTATTATCTTTGCCAATAAAATAGGTTTAAGAATGAAGACTCAGAAGATAGGAATTACCTTTTCTGCCTTTGATTTACTACACGCGGGGCATATCAAAATGTTGGAAGAAGCTAAAACGGTTTGCGATTACCTTATCGTAGGGCTGCAGCTAGACCCTACGCACGACCGCCCGCAGAAGAACAAGCCTACACAGTCCGTCGTAGAGCGGTATATTCAGCTAAAAGCCTGCCGCTCGGTAGATGAAATTATCCCATACAACACGGAAGAAGATCTAATGGACATCCTTCAATCTTTTGTGATAGATGTTCGCATTATCGGTGATGATTATAAGGATAAAAACTTCACTGGTAAAGAATATTGCGAGCAGAAAGGAATAGAAATCTACTATAACAAAAGGGACCACAGATTCTCCAGCTCAGCACTGAAAAGAGCTGTATACGAGCAAGAAAGATCCAAAATAGAAGTTCCGAGTAAAAACTAATAATTACTAAATTATTCATCAAAAATGAAGATAAAAGAAACGCCACTTAAAGATTGTTACATCATAGAGCCTACGGTCTTTGAAGATGAGAGAGGCTACTTCTATGAAAAGTTTAATGAAAAAAAATTCGAGGAGCTCACGGGGCTTAATGGGCATTTCGTTCAGGATAATGTTTCAAAATCCTCTTACGGAGTGCTTCGTGGGCTGCATTTACAAAAGGGAGCGTTTGCGCAGGCAAAGCTCGTTTCCTGCCTTGAAGGAAGCGTGTGGGATGTAGCCTTAGACCTTAGGGAGGAGTCTCCGAGTTTCGGTAGGTGGTTCGGTATAGAGCTTAGTGCGGAGAATAAATTACAGTTTTATGTTCCGAGGGGCTTTGCACACGGTTTTGCCGTTCTTAGTGATGAAGCAGTCTTTGCCTATAAGTGTGATAATTTCTATAATAAAGAATCCGAAGGCGGCATACTTTGGAATGATTCAGACCTTAATATCGATTGGAAACTTCCTGCAGAGGCAGTCATCTTATCCGAAAAAGATAAAGTACAGGCATTATTTAAAGATAAAAATTACTAAAAAGCAATGAAATCAATTATTATAACTGGTGGAGCGGGTTTTATTGGCTCCCATACGGTAAGGGAGTTTGTGAAAAACTTACCACAAACGAAAATTATTAACCTCGATGCCCTTACCTATGCAGGGAATCTTGAAAACTTAAAGGATATAGAGAACGAGCCGAACTATATCTTTGAAAAGGCAGATATTACCCAGCCTGAAGAACTCAGACGGGTGTTTGAAAAGCATAAGCCCGATGCTGTAGTTCACCTCGCAGCAGAAAGCCATGTGGATAGGAGCATCACCGACCCGAATGCTTTTATCAATACCAATGTAGTGGGCACAGCGAATTTGCTCAACCTCTGTAAAGAGTTTTGGACGCTTAACCCAGACCATACGCACGGCAGATTCCCAAACGAAAAGCGCAAAAATCTTTTCTATCACATCTCCACAGATGAGGTGTATGGTGCATTGGGAGAGACGGGATTTTTCACAGAGGAGACGCCGTATGACCCTAAATCTCCATACTCCGCGAGCAAGGCGGCGAGCGACCATTTGGTAAGGGCATACGGGAATACTTACGGGATACCGTTCATCGTTTCTAATTGTTCCAACAACTATGGCCCCAACCACTTCCCAGAGAAATTAATTCCGCTCTGTATTTTCAATATCATTAATGAAAAACCTCTTCCTATCTACGGAGATGGTAAATATACCCGCGACTGGCTCTTTGTAATAGACCACGCGAGGGCAATTTTCCAAATCTTTAATGAAGCGAAAACAGGGGAGACTTACAATATCGGAGGCTTTAATGAGTGGCAAAATATAGATCTGATAAAAGAGCTCATCAAGCAAATGGATGCCAAGCTCGGCAGACCAGAAGGCTACTCCGAAAAGCTCATTACCTTTGTGAAAGACCGTCCAGGGCACGATAAACGATACGCAATAGACGCTACCAAGCTCAATAGAGACCTCGGCTGGAAGCCATCGGTAACCTTTGAGGAAGGATTGGCGAAGACGATAGACTGGTTCCTAAACAACCAAGAATGGTTAGAAAATGTAACCAGCGGTGAGTATCAGAAGTACTATGAAAAACAATACAATTAAAGATTAAAATGAAAGGAATTATTCTTGCGGGAGGGTCGGGTACTCGGCTTTATCCCCTCACCATAGCCGTTAGCAAGCAGCTAATGCCCGTTTATGACAAACCGATGATTTATTATCCCATCTCTACGCTGCTTTTGGCAGGAATTAGGGAGATTTTGATTATCACAACGCCGCACGACCAAGAAGCCTTTAAAAAACTACTTGGCGATGGTTCGCAAATCGGTTGCAAGTTTGAATACAAGGTTCAGCCCTCACCAGATGGGCTTGCACAAGCGTTTATTCTGGGAGAAGAATTTATAGGCGAAGATTCCGTAGCCCTTGTTTTGGGTGATAATATCTTCTACGGTTCTGGGCTCTCTCAGCTTTTGGAAAGTAAGACCGATGTAAAAGGAGGCTGCGTCTTTGCTTATCCCGTTTCCGACCCAGAAAGATACGGCGTAGTAGAATTTGACGAAAACCAAAAGGCAATCTCCATAGAAGAAAAGCCATTAGCTCCGAAATCAAACTACGCGGTGCCAGGTTTGTATTTTTATGATAATTCTGTGGTGGAATACGCCAAGAATCTGAAACCATCAGCGAGAGGCGAGCTCGAGATTACCGATATTAATAAAATTTACCTTGAAAAAGGTCAGCTCGAGGTGGGTGTGATGAGTCGCGGAACCGCTTGGCTGGATACTGGGACTTTTGACTCCCTTCACGAGGCTTCTGAGTTTGTGAAAGTCCTCGAAAAAAGACAAGGCGTAAAAATCTCCTGCATCGAGGAAATCGCCTACAAAAAAGGCTTTATCGATAAGGAGCAGCTCCTAAAATCCGCAGAGAAGTACGGCAAAAGCGGCTACGGAAGCTACTTGAAAAAACTGATTTAGCACATAATAAAAGAGGAGATTCGTATGAGTCTCCTCTTCTTTTTTTACCACTTCTTCCTTTTAGAATAGATGAAGGTAATGATGACGATAAGCGCCATTATTCCAAGAGTAATGTAGTAGCCATACTCGGTTCGCAGCTCGGGCATATGCTCGAAATTCATCCCATAAAGCCCCGCAATAAAGGTAATTGGGAGGAAATATACCGAATAGATTGCCAGCAGTTTCATCACTTGATTTGCCTTTTGGTCAGAGAGTGCGATGAACATTGAGATTAAGTTGTTGACCTCCGCTGTCAGGTGTTCAAAATCCGAAATCACATCTTTGTGCTTATCCTGTAAGTCGGTATACTGAGCGTGAGAGATATCCAGAAATCTAAAATAATTCACCCAAGATGAGGATACATTCAGGATTTTTAGGTTGAGCCCCGCCTTTCTTTTAATCCTGTACAGCCTTGTGATGAGGTGGTTTTCCTTAGAATCTCTCAGAAAAATATCAGTTTCTATCTGCTCGAGTTTATCCATCAGCAGTACACTTTCTTTATCGTAGGAATTGAGGACTTTTAATGCGAGGTTCAGGGCAATCAGGTCTGGTGTAATCTCCGTTTTTAGTTTTTTTATTTCTTCCCGAAACTCGTAGATGCTTGGGTTTTTCATCCTGTGAATGGTGAGTATCGTTCCATCTAAAACGAAAATACTGAGCTTTGTGGAGATATCACTCGTCCCATTCAGTGTGCCACTTTTAGTCTCTGGCCGTATATTTTCCCTCATCAGGAAGAATTTCACATTTGCCTCCTCTTCATATTTTGGGAGGTGATTTACATCAATTGTATCTTCGAGAAGCAGTGGGTTGATTTTAAATCGCTCTTTAAGGTAAGCAAAATCCTCTGCTGTAGCCGATTCGCAGTCTATCCATTCACAGCCCTCAGTTTGGTAAATAATATCTAATGCCATCTGATAAAATTAAGATTGCAAATATAAAAAGCAGTAGGCATTAGGCAATAAGCAATAGGCTTTAAGCAGTAAGCAATAGGCAATAAGCGAAATTCTGCCATCCTATGCCGACACCGTAGCCGGTGGGGCACTTACTCCGTCAGGATACCCCAATACCTTAGTTAATTATCCTGTCGGGGTACCCCGACGCTTTAGTTAGGTACTTAATTGCTCTGTCGTCATATGACGACATCCCAGTTATGTAGATAATTGTGCTGTCGTCATAGGAAGATAAGATAATTGCTTGCCCTGCTAAGGGCTAAAGTAGGAAGAGGAGAGAAAAAAGGAGGAATATAAAGATAAAAATATCAGCACCTATAAAAAGATGCTGATACGGATTAGAATATATGAGATGATTATTAGTTTATGGTTATTTTTAGCGTGTTGGCAACTGCTGGTACAGGGAATTTATTTCCCACTTTTTGTATTGGGTTATTTTCTTTTTCTGGTGTACCTCCGAAGAGGGCTTGTCGGTTCCCGGCTCCTGGGAATTGATCTACGCCAGTCCCTGAATCAAACAGTGAAGTTCTGTTGGTTACATCGCCTTTATGTTCTGCAGAGATGTTTTGTTCATTGGTATAAAACCAGTCGTTTGAAAATCCAAACATAGTGGCATAAGCTACTTTAGCACCTGTTTCTACTTTGTAGGTAGCCATCATTTTTTGCCCAGGAGCTACGGGAGTATTGCCAGCAATATATACTTCTTTTACACTTTTATCTTTTTTGAGAGATTCTTGTAATTTAGAAAAATCACCTTTTTGGGAAAGTTCTTTCAGACCGAGTCCCTGATCTTTTTTGTTTAGCTCATAGAGAGGGTTTTTCTCTCCAGTATATACTACTACCAAAGCTGGTGAAAGCCCTGTAATAATACCTGTATTTGCTTTTACTTTATTGTAAAGTTTTGTGATATCTCCCATTTGTGCCACATCGGTAATCTCTGGATTAGTCTTTTCCTTTACAGTAAAGAATGGTTTCTCGGATAAAAGCTTTTGTCCATCATAATTAGAGACTACCCAGACTCCATCTGAAAAAGGGGTGAGGTTTTGGGTTTTATCTCTAAGATTAGCACCTGCTAATTTACCTTCTGAAGTATTGGTGATTTTTAGAGTAAATACAGAGGTAGATTCGTTATAGGATAATTCAGCTTTCATTAGTTCTCTTACTTTTAGGACATTTCCTCGGGTTTCAATTACTTTATCCTCTGGGGTACCCGTTATCTCATCTTTAGTACCATTATCCCAGACTGTAAGCTGTGAAGAGACATCTCCAGTAATGGCATTCCCATTGTCATCAAAGAGTTTAATACCCGGTTGTTTGGAGGCGAAGAACCAATCGTAGGAGTTTGCAAACATAGTGGTGAACATTAGCCTCTGAGTCTTCCCAGCACTGAATGTAATACTCACAGATTCCCCAGGTTTAATTCCTTTAAAAGTACCGCTTTGGCTGAATTCTTTCGGGGTAATGATGTTTTCAAAAGTGATGGTTCTCTCCATTTTTGATTTCGCATCATCAGACATCATATTGTCTCTGTTGTGGCAAGATGATAAGAATGATACACTTACAATTCCTGTAGCTATAGTTGCTACTTTTAAAACATTTTTTCTCATTAGTTTGAATTAGTTAATGGTTAGTTTATATTAGTTTTCTTATTTATTTTGGAGGAGGTAGAGGTAGTCCCCGTATCCTTCGGCTTTCATTTGCTCTTTGGGAATGAATTTTAATGAAGCTGAATTGATACAGTATCTAAGTCCTCCTTTATCCTGTGGCCCATCAGTGAACAGATGCCCGAGGTGGCTATCACCCATTTTACTGCGTACTTCGGTGCGTATCATTCCGTGAGATTTATCTATTTTCTCATCAATAAGTCCCTTGCTGATAGGTTTGGAGAAGCTCGGCCATCCACAACCTGATTCAAACTTATCGGTAGAGATAAAAAGAGGCTCGCCAGTGGTTATATCTACATAAATACCTTTTCGAAATTCGTTCCAATACTCGTTATCAAAAGGTCTTTCGGTTGCACCGTTTTGGGTTACTTCATATTGTAGAGGCGTGAGGTTTTTCTTTAATGATTCAGCAGTCTGCTTCTTAAACTCCTTTTGAACGGGGTTTGCTTTCTTTGCAAGCTGAAAGAGGGACGGATTGATATGGCAGTATCCTGCAGGGTTTTTATCTAAATAATCCTGATGATAGTCCTCTGCTCTATAGAAATTTCTTAGGGGCTCGTTTTCCACTACTACAGGTGCATTGTATTTTTGGGAAAGTTTATCGAGCTCTTGTGAGATGATGAGCTTATCAGATTCATCAGTGTAATAAATCCCCGTTCTATATTGTGTGCCAATATCTCCTCCCTGCTTATTGAGGCTCGTAGGGTCTATGGTCTTAAAGTATAAATCCAATAAAAGACTTAGAGAAACCTCGTTGGGATTATAAACTACTTTTACGGTCTCTGCAAAACCTGTCTCTGTGGAGCAAACTTGCTCATAGGTTGGGTTTTCTGTATTTCCATTGGCATAGCCCACTTCTGTGGAAACTACCCCTCTTACTTGTTTGAAGAAATGCTCTGTACCCCAGAAACAGCCTCCTGCAAAATAGATTTCCTTTCCTTTTTTTTCAGTATTTACTTCCATATTTTTTAGTTTTTCCTTTGTTTGAGATGAGCAACTGAGTATTGATATCATCAAAGCCAAAATACAACTACTTTTTAAAATAATATTTTTCATCTTGTTTATTTGTTATTTGAATATCCTAAAAGTACAGCTCCCAAACCCAGATAGCATAAATCTTTCAGTATAAAGAAGTCAGTTATAGGGATATTATCCACCATACGAAATGTGTTGGGAGTAGTGAAAAGATAGCTGAGAGTGATAGAAAATAGGATAAGCATACCTGCCCCAGCAATATTCCACAGCTTCCTGAAAGTAAATCCTAATAGCAGGAGGAGAGCAATGCTGATTTCTATAATTCCTATAATATTTGAAACCGTCTGTAAGCTGAATTTTTCATATACCCAAAAGGTAATAAAGTGATTTTCTACCAAGTCTTGTATGGCTTTTGCTTCACTTGGGGTGAATTTAAAAATACCTATCCAAAGAAGAATTAATGATGCAGCGAAGATTTGTATGTAAAATCCTGTTTGCGAAATTTTATTATTTAATCTTTTTGTCATTTCTTTATACAGAAAGGAGAGGTTTTGTTATGGTTTTTCTCTCTTTCACCATTATAGTCGTACAAAGTGTGAGAACCTGACAAAAAAGCAGCCTAATTTTTTAATTTATTTTTAATTTTTTCTTTAAATAGCTGTATTTCAATATTATTAATTTCGGTGTTTTTTCTTTTGTTCAGCAGGTTTTTTAGTCCTTGATCTATTTTTATAATCTTTTCCTGATACTTTCTACAAAATTTACAGATGAGAAAATGAGAATTTAGCCTGAAACTTTCGTACAGGTTAAGGGCTCCAGAGTTTTTTTTCTCCATAAGCAAACTAGCTTTGCTACACGGTAAGAAGATATGATGTATTATTTTAACTAACATTGGCTCAAGGGGATTAAATCTTTTGTTCTATACATTCTCTTATTTGTAGTCTGCTTCTTTGCAGTATTTTCCATAGGTTAGTCGTGGTAATTCCTATTTCCTGACAAATATTTGTGGCTTTTTCTTCCTGTAGATAATATAATTTCATTAGGATTTTCCAGCGGTCGGGGAGCAGTTCCAGACAGTCCTCTAAGAAAGTTTCCCAGTTGTCTTGGGATAAATTTTCTTCATTAAGATCATATTCCCAATCGTTTAGAACGCTTTTGTCTATCCAGCTACCAGACTCATCAAAGAAATGATTAAGGCTTATGGACTGTGGATTTCTGTATTTTGCACGATAGAAATCTGATATTTTATTCAAGAGAATTTTATTAAGCCAAGTGAGAGGATTACTCTTCCCCTCGAATGAATCGTAGGATGAGTATGCAGAAATAAAAACCTCCTGCACGATATCTGACGCATCTTCATCGTTTGAAAGTAAATATACAGCCCTGCTGAGTAAGGCCTCGGAATATTCATCTACCCACCGAGAGAGTTCATCTTCTTTAGACTTCATCATTTAGTTTTGTTTGTTAATTCCATATTTTCATAGGGCAACTTCTTCTTATTTTCTCGTTTGCAAAGACCAAGAAATAGAAGGAAGAATGGGCAAAAATAAAATAAATTAGTTTTAAAAGACTAAATACAGGATATTTTTAGCAGAATACTCATAATAAAACAGACAGGATTGTTAATATAATATATTTTTGTGATTTTACGGGATAAATTGTACTAAATGTCAATCATCAAATAAGATTAAAGCAGGTTTTGTACGAGAGCAACAAAGATATGTTTGTGTATTAAAAAATGTTTGTATATTTGCAGAGTAAAGTGTAGGGTGATTCCGCGCATTACGCCAGTCACCTATATAAGGCGACTTTTTATTTATAGATATATAGTTTATCTCCCCCTTATGTATTTTAAATTATATTAGCTTTAAGCGTGTTTATATTTCTCTTTAAGATAAATTTATTGATGATATATTGAATGATTGTCGCTGATATTATCTCGCTGATTATCAATATTTTAAATCCTTAAAAGACTTTTGCATAATTTCTTTTTATTATAAATTGGATAGACTAACGTTTCTATTATTTTTCTCTTTTTTCTGAATAATGAAAATTGAGGAACATGTTTTTTTTGATTACTCCTTATAGAGACATCTAATAGAATATTAGCATAATTAAACAAATCTATTCGAACATCGGTAGATAAATATCCTTTATTTCCAATCAAGGTACAATTCTTTATTTACTCACGAACATCTTTTAAATAATAAATGTTATGGACAGAAGTTAGGGTAATGTCAAAGCTATGAATCACATCGCGTAACGAGCAAATAGTATGTGGCTTATATTCATAAAAGTGTGAGCTTTAAGATGTATAGTAACCATAATTTGGTGATAAAAATACTTCTCTTTTACAAATTTTTGAACAAAATGCATGGGCATTTTCGCAAATTTTTTCGGCTACTATCTATTACAAAAATATTTTCAAACTCGTTAAATTCTTTTGCAATCCTTTGTCTAATCTTTCTGTAAAGGGAGCTAACTTTTGTTTTCGTTTGTTATAAACGCTTATTTCTATATTGTCAGTCAAGGAGTTATCTACTATTCTAAAAAGCTGTAAATCAATATCTATATTTAAATATTCAGCCACAGTATTAAGATATATTAATTTCAAATCGTTCATTATAGGTTTCCTTCTTTGGAGAGGAAGAAGGTGGTGTGAAAAAAACTTTTCTAAAACATTTAAAAACCTTTCATATATTTACCCTATATTTATCCTAAGTTATTTATTTTTATTGCGTTTTCACAAAATAATATACTGATATCTCAGTTAAATGAACAACTTTTTCCTATTTATTTTTATAATGCATAATGGGTTATTAAAAATAAATTTGTACATTTGTGTCACAATTGGGGGGCATCAAACCTCCCCGCACCTTAATCTCGAAATTAAAAAGAGTTAAGTCAGAGCGTAAATAAATTATTTACGCTCTTTTTTATAAGTATAAATTACTTCTCCATCTTTATTGATAATAATAATACTCAAAGGCATTTGGTTAAATTTATCATTTGATAATAAGTTTAATTGCTTTTTTATATTATTTATAGGTACAAATTCATTGAGTTTCAATGCTATAAAATCAGCTTGTTTACTACCCTCTTTTATCATATGCCAAAGTTTAGACTTCTTGTATTTTCCCTCATAACTTTCCACTTCCCAAAAGTTTTCACCTACCTTTAGGTCGGGGACTTTTCCATAATGAGGATTGCCGTCAAAATGATAATCATACTCCCTATTGCTAGGTTTTATTTCTGGCAATACTTTTACTGGTTCATTTAGGTGATTTTTCAATGCTTTAGCGACTATCAGCTTATTTTCATATTCTCGCTCTATTCGTGGGCGTTCATTCTCAGAAGAGGTATTTTTTTTTGCTAAATCAGAGATATAAATACCATCCTTATATTCATAGTTTAATCCTTTTGTTAATAGATGGTTAGGGCGTGCATTTTTCTCGGTAAATACTTCCACTGTTCTTCTTGTGTTATTTAGAAATTCCTTAGGTGGGTCAATTATACTCTTCTTGTATGCATGTGCCTTTAATTCTTCAATTAGTATAAACATGTATTTGTATTTTAAGGTTATTAGTATCTTTTTTTATTCTCCTTTAGATTGAAAATAACAGGCTTGCCGGTGGTTATTTGTACCTTGTGACCGGCTATCCATACAGCCCCTCTTCTACTATGTTGGGCTTATCATCATTAACCTTTGACTCCGGAAAAAGAGCAAGGAATTAAAATTTGGTATCTTTTATATCCTTTTTTATTTCCTTGTTAAAGATGAGTTTACAGTTACAATTTAAAGGTTTCAAGTTGGATTTTATACGATAGAATTTATCGAGTTTCTTTTGTTCGTCAGCCTTAAAAGGTGAGGATATATCTTTTGTCTACCTTTTTAATTTCTCTTTTTAAGGAGTCATTGATCTAAGGCTACTCGATATAGAAATGGATAGATATGCCAAGGCTTGTAGTCTCTTTATTGAGTTGGTAATATAAATTCCAGCATTTCAGTATAGTTGCCTTTTGACAAAATATGGCAAGTATATAGTACTCATCCTTGTGTTTCTCAAAGAGATCCATAGCCTTATTATCTCCGTTCATTTTATAGGAGGTGTAGTGTAGGATACAAGGTATTTATACTTATGCCACAACAACGCCTTCCCATATTTCAAAGATTGGAAAAATTTCCCAATTTTAATAAGGGGGGGGTATTGTTATATGTATGTTATTTCGAATTCTATATTTTTTTATTGCTTTGTTTTTACAATTAATTATAGATTTCAATATTTTTAACAAATATACTAAATACCTATTTTTCTATTATAATGCTAGACCTAAAAGCCTATAAAAAGCCAGAAGCTAATAGCCAATCGCTAACGGCTATCTATGCTTCGCAAGACGAGCAGGAAACAAAATTTACCATCAGTTCTTTAGATACGGAGGAACTTCTCTGATAGTAGAGTGATTTTACTCCTTTGCGCCACGCTTCCAGAATTACATAGTTTACATCTTTTACTGGCATAGACGATGGTATTTGTAGATTGAGCGACTGTGCTTGGTCGATGTACTGCTGCCGCTGTGCCGCTTGGGAAACAATCTCCATTGGTGAGATTTCCTTAAAGGTTTTAAACACGAGTTTTTCCTCGTCCGACAGTTCTTTTAAGTGCTGTACAGAGCCGTGGTTTAGCATTATGCTTCTCCAAGTCTCCTCGTCGTCTATACCTTTTTGCTCCAAAACCTTTTTCAGGTACTTATTTTTACGAATGAAGTTTCCTTTTGCGAGCCCTGCCTTGTAGTAGTTTGAGGAGAAAGGCTCTATCCCTGGTGAGGTTTGCCCGAGAATAGCCGAACTGGAAGTTGTAGGAGCTATCGCGAGAAGGGTAGCATTTCTCATACCGTAGCCTTTCAGAAGTTCTGGTTCGCCATAGATATTGGCAAGCTCTCGTGATGCCGCTTCTGCCTGCTCTTTTATATGTTTGAATGCACGAGCGTTGAACTGCGTAGCTTCGAAGCTCTCGAAAGGTATCATATTTTTTTGCAGATAGGAATGATAACCGAGTACTCCCAAGCCTAACGCCCTATGGCGCATAGCGAAGTTTCTCGCACCTTGGAGGTAATAATTGCCCTCGGTTTTTTCTATAAATTCTGAGAGTACAGCGTCTAAGAAGTAGATGGCAAGCTTTACGGCATTGGTATCTTTCCATTCGTCGAAGAGTTCTAAGTTCATCGAAGAGAGGCAACAGATAAAGGATTCATCTGTGGTGGAAGGGAGCATTATCTCGGAGCAGAGGTTGCTCGAATTAATCATCAAACCGAGATCTTTATAAACCTGAGGTTTATTTCTATTAACATTATCGGTAAAGAAAATGTATGGCAAGCCTTTTTGCTGTCGGCTTTCGAGAACTCTTGCCCAGATTCTCCGCTTCTCTGCATCGCCGTCTATCATATCTTGCATCCAGTAGTCGGGTACGCAGACTCCAAAGAAAAGGTTCTGTATGGGTGAGCCTATGTCTTTTATCGTTAAAAACTCCTCAATATCCCCGTGGTCTATATCAAGGTATGCGGCAAATGCACCTCGGCGTACACCCCCTTGAGACACGACATCCATAGAAGTATCAAAGAGTTTCATAAAGGATACGGCGCCAGAAGATTTCCCATTATCGGTTACGGCAGTGCCTCTGTGGCGTAGCTCGCCGAAGTATCCAGAGGTTCCTCCACCGATTTTGGTCTGCATAATCACCTCCCCCATCTTGTGGGTAATGCCCTCTATACTGTCTGGGATGTGGACATTGAAACAAGAAATCGGTAAGCCTCTTTGCGTACCCATATTTGCCCAAACGGGTGAGGAGAAGGAAATCCACCCTTTGGTAATCATTTCCTTAAAGGCAGTTTTCAGTTCGGGTTTGTATAGTCTTTTCGCAGCGGCAGTCGTGATTCTATCGATGGCGCCTTCTACGGTTTCGCCTTTGAGGAGGTAGCCTCGGTTGAGCATCTGTTCAGACTCGTCATTGAGCCACCATATTTCTTGTGTTTCTTCCATTATTTTTCCCAAAAATGTTTTATTATTAAACTTTGATTAATCTTATTATTTCGTTAAAAAAAATTAATTCTGTAATAGAGATTCCTGCTATAGAATTTAAATCTACCTTATTTAAGACTATCATCTTTTATGAGGTTAGGTTTTGTAATAAAAACCTTTATTCCTCGTCGAGATTGAATCTATCGCAGGGCTCGGTAGCTCCGATTTTGAATTTATTAATATGCGTAAATACTACGGCAGGATCGGCTTCCATAAACTGGAGGGCTTTCTTCACGCAGTAGTCCATTTTATACGCTACGGAGATACAGGCTCTGTGCCCATTTACGATTGCCATACCGAGGTAGAGGTGTTCTCCCCATTTAAAGTTCTCGGTGTGGTTTTCATCAATTTCTTTTAAAATTTTCTTTGTCATCCAATTACTTATTTCGTTTAATTTATTTCAAACCGCTTACAGGCTTTGAGCTCTCCTACTTTTACCTTGTTGATATAGGCGAACTTAATCTGAGGCACGGAGGTGGCAAACTGCTCGGCTTTCTTGATGCAGTAGTCTATTTTGTATGCCACTGCGATGCAAACTTTCTGCTCGCCTACGAGTGCCATCGCCATATAGATGTACTCTCCGAGCCTGAATTTATCGGACTTTATATAGTCCAACTCCTGTAGAATCTCCTTTGTCATAGTCATTTCATTTAATTATTGAGTGTGGAATCCTAAGAATTAGAATAAATCATCTCCAGTGATGGATTTATCGTGCTTCGTGTATGCCGTTGGTCTTTTGGCAAAGAAGTCATCCAGCTCATTAGCGAAGACATCTTCATCAAACCATTTCATTTTGGAGTATTGCTGTGGTGTTATATCAAAAATCTTGTTATATCCCAGCTGAGTGATCGCCATATCTACCCTGTACTTCATAAAGTTTAGCACATCTTCCTTTGTGTAGAAGGAGAGCTCGCCGTTTTCATAAATCCAATCTAACAGTTCGGATTCATAGCTTATATAGTCCTTTATAATGGTCTCTAAGGTCTCCTGAGAGAGGCGCTCCTCTGGGTATTCTTCAAAGATTTTACCGAGGATATAGACCCCTGCGTTGGCGTGGGTTTGCTCATCTACGGAAGTCCAAGCGATGATATTGGCAGTATTCTTCATATATCCTTTAAACCTTGTGAAAGAGAGTATATTGGCAAACTGGCTGAAAAGCGAAGTATTTTCAATTACAATGACGAAAAACAGAAGCTTATTAATAAACGAAATGTCTTGTCCAAAGTGTTTCTCGAACAATTCGAGCTTTCGTTTGAAGATAGGGACTTCTACTAATTTCTCAAATTCATTGTTGTAGCCCAAGACTTCCAACAGCCTGGAATACGCCTCGCTATGCCTGAATTCAGACTCTGCAAAGGTTGCCCCCACGCCATTAAACTCTGGCTTTGGGATGTACTTATAGAGATCTCCCCAGAAAGTCTTCACGGCTACCTCTACCTGTGCAATGCCTAAGAGGCTACGCTTTACGACCTCCTTCTCGGAAGGTGATAGGTTAGACTTGAAATCCTGCACATCGGCAGTGAATTCTACTTCGGAATGTACCCAAAATGATTTGTTCATTGCATCGGTAAACTGCAAAACTTCTGGGTACTCAAACGGTTTGTAGCTTACTCTTTTGTCAAATATTCCCATAGTATTTTCATTAAGAAATTGATTGATCTACTTGTTCAACTGAATAAAAAAAGAGTTTTTTCTCTCTCTTATCGCTGACGACAAAAATATAAAATGCATCCTAATCTCAAAAGGCAGAAAAAATAACCATTTGATAGGAAATACTTAAAGTTTTCCACAATTATAGCAATGTACTATCAATAAAGGCTTAGCGCAATGTCCAAATCTTAGAAGTGCTTTAAAAGGGTTTTTTAATTAAATAGAAAGTTATAAATAATTGAATTTAAATATAATATAATTAAACAAAAAAATTAGTACCTTTCGAATTGTAACATTTGTATCAAAAGCATTACTTATCCCTCAAATGGAAAATTCTATGTCTCAACCTTTGCTTAAAATAGAAAACCTACACAAATCCTATGATATGGGGCTGTCTAAGCTCCATGTTTTAAAAGGCATTAATCTCAGCATTTCGGAGAGAGAATTTGTATCTATTATGGGCTCTTCGGGTTCGGGTAAGTCTACCCTGCTCAATATCATCGGTATTCTTGACCAAAAGGATAGCGGTACTTATGAGCTCAACGGTATCCCGATAGAGCATTTGAACGAATCAAAGTCGGCAGACTACCGTTCCAAATTCCTCGGTTTTGTCTTCCAGTCATTTAATTTAATTAGCTATAAATCTGCACTTGAAAATGTAGCTTTACCGCTCTACTACCAGAATGTAAGCCGAAAGGAACGCAACAAAAAAGCAATGGAATACTTGGAAAAAGTAGGCTTGAAAGACTGGGCAAATCACCTACCCAATGAACTCTCGGGAGGGCAAAAGCAAAGGGTCGCCATAGCACGGGCATTGGTAACCAATCCGAGAATTATCCTCGCCGATGAACCTACGGGCGCTTTAGACAGCAAGACCACTCACGATATTATGAAGCTCTTGCAGGAGATTAATAACGAAGGGAAGACCATCATCATCGTAACCCACGAACCCGATGTAGCCGCCCAGACCAAAAGGAATGTCTTCCTGAAAGATGGTATAATAGAAAGCGATGAAGTCATTGAACAAGTCGTGCTCTAAAACCCATCAATAAAGCGAAAGCCGAAGAATTTTAACACTCAACTTAAAAACCGATTAGAATGTTTGATTTAGACCGCTGGCAGGAGATTTTTAGTTCTATCCGAAGTAATTTGCTTCGGACGGTGCTCTCTGGTTTTACTGTGGCTTTGGGCTTGTACATTTTCATCGTGCTTTTTGGGATAGGTAATGGTCTGGCAAATGCCTTTAATCAAGGTTTTAGAAGTGCTCAGAACCTTATTACATTCTCTACGGGGCATACTTCTATTGCTTATGCAGGGCTTCAATCTAACCGAAAAATCAGTTTTAATAATACCGACCTCAGTAGTATAAGAGAGGAAAATAAGGAGAATATAGAATACTCAGCGCCAACTTATACCACATACTGGAAGGTGAAGTACGGCAAAGAAAGTGGGGGCTACAGAATCAATGGTGCAGGAGAAGAGGAAGTCTATATTGCCAATAGAAAAGTTTTGGACGGACGATACCTCTCTCCAAGGGATATTAAAGAGAAGAAGTTCGTAGCCGTTATCGGGAGAATGGTACAGAGAGACCTTATAAAAAACGGTACACCTATCGGTAAGGAGCTGGACATTAATGGAACTGCATTTAAGGTGATCGGAGTTTTCTCGGATAATAATGGCGACTGGGAAGAGCGCACCATCAGTATTCCTGTTAGCACAATGCAGCAGCTCAGGAAGAGTTCGGATACCCTGTCGAGAATATCCATTACCTACGATATGAAGCTCTCTACCGACGAAGCCATAGCCTTTGGTGATGAGGTGAAGCGCCAGCTCCAAGAGCGAAAGAAAGTATCTCCAGAAGATGAGGAAGCGATTACGGTATTCAACAACGCAAAGAATGGTAAGGAAGGAGCGATATTTATCGGTGTTATTGGGATTATTGTAGGTTTTATCGGTATTGGGACACTTATCGCAGGGATTATCGGCATCAGTAATATTATGGTGTATATCGTAAAGGAACGAACGCTGGAAATCGGAATACGGAAGGCGATTGGAGCTAAGCCTATGAGTATCGTAGGGCTTATCTTGCAGGAGAGTATCGTGATTACGGTATTATCGGGGATTATTGGGGGGGCTTTGGGCGTTTTGTCATTAAACCTCATCGGAAACAGATTTGAAGAATACTTCATCTTAAACCCGAATGTAGGCTGGGGAGTTATCATTTCTGCATTTATCTGCCTTATCATTTCTGGGGCTATTGCGGGCTTTGTACCTGCCTATCGGGCATCAAAGATAAAACCCATAGAGGCATTAAGGGGATAATTACTCATATCAAAAGAAAAAGCGAGATGAATATCATATTTAAAATAGATACTTGGCAGGAGATTTATCATTCCCTACGGAATAATAAACTTCGGACTTTCCTTACAATGATAGGAGTGGGCTGGGGAATGTTTCTCTATGTAACCCTCCTCGGTGCTGCCAAAGGTATGGAGAATGGCTTCAATAAGCTCTTCTCTGGCTTTGCTACCAATACGATTTTCCTTTGGGGGCAGGAGACAACCATCCCCTATGGTGGTTTTCCTAAGGGGAGAACGGTCTATATTCATCTTTCAGACATAGAATATTTGAAGAAGAAAATCCCAGAGATTGATTATATCTCTCCGCAAAACTCAAGAGGAGATTTCGGTACGAGTGGGGTAACGATGGTGAGAGGCACCAAATCTGCCACCTATATCCTGAAAGGCGATTACCCCATCGGTAATAAAATAGCAGAAAAGAGACTTCTGTTTGGCAGGTATTTAAATGATGCTGATGTCTCAGAAAATAAAAATGTAGTAGTCATCGGTGAGCAGATTTACAAGAACTTCTTCGATGCTAAAAAGAACGAAAACCCTGTTGGCAAAACAATTAATATCAAAGGGATTTTCTTTACTGTTATTGGAGTTTTTAGTGTTAAAAAGTCCATCGGTATTGATAGTGATAATAGCGCTTATATCCCCTTATCCACTTTTACCAAAATGTATAACGATGGTGATAAAGTAGATTTCTTTGCCATTGTATCAAAGTCCGATGCAGATATCGGTAGAGTGGATGAAAGAATAAAAGAAGTACTCAAAGACCGGTACAGCATATCACCAGAAGATACCAATGCCTATGGGGCATTCAACCTCGGTAATGAGTTTAAAAAAGTAACGGGCTTCCTTAATGGTATGCAGCTCCTCACGATTATTGTCGGCACGCTTACGATTATCGCGGGGGTTATTGCCATTTCAAACATCCTTCTCATCACGGTAAAGGAGCGAACGAAAGAAATAGGTATCCGCCGTGCGCTCGGGGCAAAACCTTCGGAGGTGAGGAATCAGATTCTCTTGGAGAGCGTCGTCATCACCCTTTCATCGGGCTTAATAGGCTTTATTTTCGGTATGCTGGTCTTGATGCTACTGAATCTCGCTACAAAAAATCAGGAAGATGCACCGTTTTACAACCCTACGGTCAATTACCTCAATGTATTTGGTGCAATGGCGATAATGGTCATACTGGGGCTTATCATCGGTTTAATCCCCGCACAGAGAGCCATCAGCATTCGCCCGATAGATGCACTGAGAAGTGAATAAAGAACAAGGATAAACATTAAAACATCAATAAAAATTAATCTAATCTCTATAACAATGAAAAAGACAATTTATATCGTACTCGGGTTTATCGCATTCGTTGCTTTATCGTCTGTCATCGGATATCTTATCAGCTCCAATATCTCCGAGCGCAAGGAATTCCTCACCCGAAAACCTATCGTACAGGATATGGAGGATAAAGTAATGGCAACGGGGAAGATTGTACCCAAAGAAGAGATAGAAATCAAACCCAATATCTCGGGGATTATCGATAAAATCTTCGTAAAAGAGGGAGATAAAGTTGTTGCAGGGCAGTTGGTTGCTACCCTCCGCATCGTTCCCAGCGTGGCGAGTGTAAATTCTGCTCTCCAAGAGGTGAGCAATGCAGAGCTGCAAATCAATAACGCCAAAGCCAACCTTGCCAACCAGCAACAACAGTTTGCAATGCAGGAGAACCTCTACAAACAGGGCGTTATCTCCAAGCAGGAGTACCTCACCGCTCAGCAGCAGCTCTATGCCAATCAGCAGAGCCTCAAAAACGCACAGCAGCTCCTCTCCACCGCTCAGAAAAACCTCCAAATAGCGCGTACAGGGGCTACTCCTGAGCTTCAAAATATGGCGACTACCCAGATTCGCTCTAAGGCAAACGGTACTGTCCTCGAAGTTCCCGTAAAAACAGGAAGCCAAGTGATAGAAGCTAATTCCTTCAATGCGGGCACCACCATTTGCTCCATCGCAGACCTCAGCTACCTCATCTTCGAGGGTAAGATTGATGAAGCACAAGTCGGCAAGATTAAAGAGGGAATGGAGATGAACATCATCATCGGAGCATTGCAAAACAAGACCTTTGCTGGAAAGATGACCCTCATCGCCCCAAAAGGAACCGAAGAGAGTGGCACCATAAAATTCCCCGTAAAGGGAAGCGTTCTCAATCCGAATAACGAATACATCCGTGCAGGCTTCTCTGCCAATGGAGAGATTATCCTCAGCTCCCAGAAAAATGCCCTCCTCCTCGACGAATCTCTCATCCAATACGAAAAAATAAAAGGCAACGACATACCATTCGTAGAAGTAAAGCAGCCAGGAGGTTCATTTAAGAAAGTCTTCGTAAAACTCGGTGCAAGCGATGGTGTGAATGTACAAATCCTCTCAGGAATAGATAAAAATGCCGAAGTAAAAGTCTGGAACCCCTCAGATAAAGATAAAGAAGAATTGAAAAAGCAGCCATAGCCCACTGCGTGGGGAGCACATCTTGCAAGTGGCGCACTTAGCCGTAGCACGGCAGGCACTTAGTAGGGACACTAGCGTGTTGATAATTGGCTTTTAGGTATAGCATCATTAGCATTATAACAGAAAATCCCCCTAGATGATTTGTCTAGGGGGAAGTTTTTAAAAAGGGGTCATAGACCCTATTATTTGGGTCAGAGACCCCATCATTTGGGTCAGAGACCCTATCTTTTAGGTTAAAAAGGCCGTCATTTAGGTTAAAAACCCGAACGATTAGGTGGGTCACCGTATTCAATTAGGTTCAGGACCGGAAATTTTAGGTTAGAAACCAGAATTTTTAGGTTAAGAACCTAAAAGTTGATAAAAAACAGTGTATTTTTTTATTAAAACGATAATTAGCAGTTGGCTGTTAGCTAATAGCAATTAGCTATTTGTTAGAAGCCTTATATTTGTGCAAGTCAAAGATTAAGATATGAATGAATTACTGCTTCAATACCTTTGGAATCACAAGGTTTTTGGTACTCATCTTTTTCAGGATACGGAGGGAAATCCTGTGAAGGTATTAGACTTTGGAAGCTGGAACCGAGATGCTGGGGCAGACTTCCAAGTTGCAAGGATAGAGACGAACGGAATTCGCTTTTCGGGGCATATAGAACTGCACTTGCGCTCGTCGGATTGGGATTTGCACGGGCACTCCAAAGATGAGGCGTATCAGAATGTAATTCTCCACGCTGTCTTTATTCACAACAAGGAAATCGCTTTCCTTAAGGAGCGAAATATCCCCACAATAGAACTCAAAAATTATATTAGCCCAGAGGTTATTGCTCGGTATGAGGCGCTGGCTTCAAAGGCAGAATTTATTCCCTGCCAAGAGCTTTTCCTCGGTCAGAAGCAGTCTGAGGACTTCCACAGAGAGAACCTTTTGAAGAAGCTGGATGAGAAATCTGAGAAAATCCAACGGGAATTAGAGCGTTATAAGAACGATTATGAGGCAGTGCTCTTCCATTATATGGCGTATAGCTTCGGGCTGAAGGTAAATGCCGAGATATTTAAAAGCATAGCCGAAAGCACTCCGTTTTCTACCATCAGGAAGCTCAGTCAGGAGGTAAAGCAACTGGAATCTTTCCTCTTCGGGAAGGCTGGCTGGCTCACTCATCCTACCGATGAAGAGCACCAGAGCTGGAAGAGGGAGTATGATTTTATCACTAAGAAATTTAATCTCGGTAGCATCTGCTTCTCTCCGAAATTCCTAAGGCTAAGGCCGGCGAACTTCCCAACTATCAGGCTCTCTCAGCTGGCACAGGTCTATCATCTCAATCAAAATCTATTTTCAAAGATAATGGAGGCAAAAACCTATCCTGAGCTGAGGAATCTTTTTAGTGGAGTGAAGGCTTCTAGCTATTGGGATACGCATTTTAAGTTTGGGAAGGAGGTAGCAAAATCTCACTCGAAGAAGCTCAGTGCAGCCTTTATTGACCTTATCATCATCAATGTCATTCTCCCTATGAAATACGCTTATTACAGTGCTTTTGATGAGAAAAGAGGGGAAATGAAGGAAGAAATCATTGGTCTTTATAAGGAAATCCCTGCTGAGAAAAATACGATTATCTCCGAATGGAAAGCGCTCGGTTGTGAGGTAAAAAATGCACTGCAAAGCCAGAGCTATCTCTACCAATACAGGAGTTTCTGCCTTAGAAAAAAATGTTTAAATTGCGCCGTCGGTTTGCAGATTCTCAGGAAATCGGAGCCTAATTAATACTTAATAATAAGATATGTTTAGCAACTTACGCCATAAAATGGAGCGCGAATGGTTCGGGGTACTTACACGGTTCGGTACAAAGCTCGGGATTCCCGTTTCTAAACTCAGGGTATTTTTTATTTATTCAACCTTTGCTACGGCGGGTTTTTTCTTTCTTATCTACCTCGCTATGGCGTTTGTACTTTGGGTGAAAGATATTTTTATCGTGAGGAGACCCAGCGTTTTTGATTTATAACTGAACAATGAAATTCATACCCGTACACTCTTTTGAAAATCCTTCAGCACAGAAGATTTATAGAGCCTATACCACTACTTTCCCAGCAGATGAAAGACGAAATGATGAGCAGTTTAAGGCACTTTTTGAGCATCCGAATGCTTTTGTAAATTCTATTCTCTGGCGGGAGGCAGAGGTGGGCTACCTCGTTCTCTGGAAGCTCTCCGAAAGTATTTTTGTGGAGCATTTTGAGGTTTTTGAAGAGTTTAGAAATCAAAAACTCGGCTCTGTGGTGGTAAAAACCCTGATAGAAGAGCACTCTAACATTATACTCGAATCTGAGCCCTCTTATCTTAGTGATATTGCCGAGAGGCGGATTGGCTTTTACCAGAAAAATAGCCTCAGCATCATTAATGAAAGCTATATACAGCCGAGCTATGAGGAGGGTAAGAATCCATTAGAGCTCTTCCTTATGGCGTCTTGGCTCCCAGAGGATATCCAAGCGGTAGAGCAGGAAATCCACAGGACGGTCTATGGTGTAGAGGTTTAGGGCTAAGCCTCGCTGGCGAAAGAGGCTTCAAAATCTATGAAAACACTGCCGTGAGAGGTGGTAAATGGGAAGTAATAAATCCTTGTTTTGAGAGGGAGATGGTCATTCTTAAACTTACAGAATACGACGATTGCCTCGGCCTCGCCACCCTTTAAAGAGACACTGGAGGTATAGCAAATGCAAAACCCCTCGGCAGTGCCCATTAGTTTTTCATTCCCAAAACTCTTAAAAGAATCTACCATTACACTTTCATCAAAATAATAATCATACACGGCGGGAATAACGGAGGTAAAGCCACCATCAGAATTTATCAGAAAAGAAAATGGCTGAAACTTTTGTTCGGAATTGAGCTTCTGAGTGGCTTCGTCTATGGCGAATTCTACCGTTTTATCTACTAAAATATCTATATCGCTCATTTTTTAGATGATGTTGACTTCCCTTTCCAGCTCGATTCCAAATTTCTCCTTTATAGAAGCGATAATCTGTGCCGAGAAATTAAAAATCTCTTTTCCAGTTGCCTCTCCCGTGCGGTTGATAATCACGAGTGCCTGACGGCTATGCACCGCTACATTTCCCACTTGCTTGCCTTTCCAGCCTACTTTTTCTATCAGCCAGCCTGCGGGGAGTTTGATGAAATCACCATTTGGATAGCTCGGTATTTCTGGGTAAAGGTTTTTGAGTGCTTCAAACTTTTCTTTGCTGATAACTGGGTTTTTGAAGAAGCTGCCAGCATTGCCCGTCTCCTTTGGATTGGGGAGCTTGGTTTCTCTGATGCGCACCACTGCCTTTGAAACCTCCTGTATCGTAGGTTTGGAAATCCCTAAGCGCTGCAAGTCTTCTTGGATGGCTCCATAGCCTGTTTTCAGTTCGTGATTAGTCGTGGTAAGGAGGAAACTGACTTCCAAAATCACATATTTCCCTTTGCCCTCGCGCTTGAAGAAAGATTCCCGATAGCCGAATTTACAATCGGAAAGGCTAAACTCTTCCACTTCCAAAGTTTCAATATTGAGCGCCTTACAGTGGTGAAATCTGTCCTTAATCTCCACTCCATACGCCCCGATGTTTTGCATAGGGCAGGTGCCTACATTTCCTGGGATTAATGAGAGGTTTTCCAGCCCACCGAAATTCTGACTAAGACACCACTGCACGAATTTATGCCAGTTCTCACCTGCCTGTGCCGTTACCAAAACCTCATTTTCACCCGCAGGCTGAGTTGTGATTCCTTTCATCTGGACTAAAACCACCAGACCGTTATAATTCTCGGTGAAAAGTACATTACTCCCGCCACCAAGGAAGAGGAGCGGAAGGTTTTTATCCTTTGCAAAGCCTATTGCAGCTTTCAGCTCATCGATGCTTTTTGCACGAGTGAAGAACCTCGCTTGTACCTCTATTCCAAATGTATTAAAAGGTTTTAGGGAGATGTTTTCTTGAATTTCCATAGCTGCAAAGATAGCAAATATGCTTATAGCCGTAGCACCGCACCGTAGCCGGTGATGCGATTACCACAAACTTACCATCCACAGCCTACTGCCTAAAGCTAATAGCAAAAAAAATACAGTCTTTAAAAGACTGTATTTTTTTTGCTGCTTTCCAAAGTTTCGGAATACATTTTTTCGTATTGGGGGATAATGTTTTTTATATCAAAGCGGAGGGCTTGCTCTTTTGCTTGTTGTTTCATTTGGTTGAGGAGGTGGTCATCACTCAGGAGTTTTATTGCATAGTTGCTCATCGCTTCTACATTTCCTACTTCTGCTAAGTAGCCTGTTTCTCCTTGTATATTTACTTCGGGGATACCTCCAGCATTTGAGCTGATAACGGGAGTGTATGCTGCCATTGCTTCAAGGGCAGCGAGACCGAAACTCTCTTGCTCGGAGGGGAGGAGGAAGAGGTCGGAGAGCTCAAGGATTTTGTATAAATCATTGGTTTTGCCCAGAAGGCGGATTTTGTCTATCAGTTCGGTATGGTTTTCCAGAAATTCATTTACCTTTTCCATATCGGGACCTTCGCCTATGATGATGAGCTTGGAGGCTATTTTCCTGTTTACATTCCTGAAAATCTGTAGTACATCTTCTATCCGCTTTACAGGTCGGAGGTTTGAGATATGGATGAGGATTTTCTCATTTGGAAGGGCAAACTGGCTGCGGTCGCACTTCGTACATTTTATAAATAGACTATTATCTATAAAGTTATTGATGACTTTTATCTCCTTCTTGATATTGAAAAACTGAAGGGTATCTTTCTTTAAACTCTCGGAAACGGCGGTAATGGTGTCGGACTGATTGATGGAGAACTCTACCGCGTGCTTATAGCTGGGATGCTGACCCACCAGAGTGATGTCTGTCCCGTGTAAAGTAGTGATGAGAGGGATGTCTTTGCCATCTTGTTTGAGCATCTGCTTGGCAGTAAATGCCGCATAAGCATAAGGGATAGCATAGTGAGCGTGCAGAAGATCTAACTTGTAAAGCGTGCTCACCCTGTAAATCATAGAAGAAAGCGCAATATCATAGGGCTGATACTGAAAAAGAGGATAGGTCTGTACATTGACTTTGTGGAAAAAAATATTGGGGTTTGTAATGTCTAACCTCGCGGGTAGATTATTAGAGATAAAATGAACTTCGTAGCCTTTATCTGCGAGCGTCATCCCAAGCTCTGTTGCCACAATTCCACTACCTCCATAAGTGGGATAACATAAGATTCCTATTTTCATTATTCAAGTCTAAAATTTGGGGCTCAAAGGTAACTAAAAATTAATTTATATGATTTATAAATTTAACATTTTAGGGCATTTAAAGGGGATATTGCTGTCTTTTATTTTTTAATGATGATTTTAATTGGCTAAATTTGCCCCCAAATAAAATTGAGTGTAAAAATGGATTTACCTAATGATTATATTCCGATTTTAATTCAAGCTGTTGTAGCTATAGGTTTTGTAGCGGTCTCTCTATTGGGAGCGCATTTTTTAGGACCAAGGCAAAAGAAAACCACCACCACAAAAAACCAGAGTTTTGAGTGTGGTGTAGAGGTAGAAGGAAACGCAAGAACGCCTTTCTCTATAAAGTATTTTCTTACCGCAGTTTTATTCGTACTCTTTGATATAGAAGTGGTATTTTTCTATCCTTATGCTTTGAATTTTAAAGAATTTGGAGTAGAAGGCTTTTTAGCTGTGCTTACTTTCGTAGCTATATTTTTCGTGGCTTTTTTCTATGTGCTGAAAAGAGGAGCTTTGGATTGGAATAAATAACCGATGACTCGAACAAAATAATCAAGCGAAACAATAAAAAAGATAATGTCTAATAATAATAAAAAGATAATCACTACCGCAGAAATGCCCGAAGGATATGAAGGTGAGGGCTTTTTTGTTACAAAACTGAGCAGTGTAATCGGTTTGGCAAGGAAATATTCTCTTTGGCCTCTTCCTTTTGCTACCTCTTGTTGCGGTATAGAATATATGGCAATGCTAAACCCTACCTATGATGCATCAAGATATGGTATGGAGAGAAACTCATTCTCGCCAAGACAGGCAGATATGCTGATGGTTTGCGGTACTATTTCCAAAAAATTAGGACCTGTACTGAAGCAGATTTATACCCAGATGGCAGAGCCTAAATGGGTAGTAGCTGTAGGGGCTTGTGCGTGTAGTGGTGGTATTTTTGACTCGTATTCCGTTCTCCAAGGGATAGATAAAATTATCCCCGTAGATGTGTATGTGCCAGGATGCCCGCCAAGACCAGAGCAGATTATAGAAGGTGTGCTCCAGGTGCAAGCACTGGCAGAGAGTGAAAGCATTAGAAGGAGAGATTTGCCAGAATATCAGAAGTTATTAGAATCTTACGGAATTAATTAAGACTTTGTTTAGCGCTTAAAAGCTGAGAAAATGACAAATGAATTTGTTTTAGAAGCCATTACCCGCGAGTTCCCAGAAGCCGTGCTGTCTGCTTCGGAGCCGTATGGTTTGTTAACTCTTGAAATAAAAAAAGAAGAGATAAAAAAGGTGATTCATTACCTCAAAGATTCGTCTCTTAATTTCTTTTTCTTAACCGATATCTGCGGTATACATTATCCGAATGATAAAGGGAAAGAAATCGGGGTTATCTACCATCTTCATAATATGATGGAGAATGTGAGAATCCGCCTTAAAACCTTTATGCCGAGAGAAAATGCAGAAGTAGATTCTTTGGTTGATTTATTTTCTGGTGCCAACTGGATGGAGAGAGAAACCTTTGACTTTTTTGGGATTAAATTTAAAGGGCATCCTGATTTAAGGGTTATTCTAAATATGCCAGATTTAGGCTTCCACCCTCTTCTGAAAGAGTATAGACTGGAAGATGGTACAAGAACAGATAAAAACGATTTAATGTTCGGAAGGTAATTCACAATTAATAGATATGAAAAACAACGAGCTATCTAATATATTAAACCACGATATTAATGAGCAGATTGATGGGCAACTTTATACCCTCAATCTCGGGCCTACACACCCCGCTACGCACGGGATTTTCCAGAATGTCCTCACGATGGATGGAGAGAAAATCCTCCACTCCGAGCAAACCGTAGGTTATATCCACCGTGCATTTGAGAAGATTGCCGAAAGGAGAAATCTTACTCAGATTACTACTTTGACCGACAGGCTGAACTACTGCTCTGCGCCTATTAATAACTTTGGCTGGCATATGACCGTAGAAAAACTCTTGGGCATAGAAACGCCTAAGAGGGTAGATTATCTAAGGGTAATCCTTATGGAGCTTGCAAGGATTGGTGACCACCTGATTTGCAATGGTGTTACAGGTATGGATGCAGGAGCTATTACGGGGCTTACCTATATGTTCCAAGACAGGGAGCGTATCTACAATATGTATGAGCAAATCTGCGGTGCGAGGATGACGACCAATATGGGAAGAATCGGTGGCTTTGAAAGAGATATTAATGATAAATTCCACGAATATTTACAGGAGTTTATTAAAAACTTCCCTAAGCGATATGGAGAATTCTGCTCCCTCTTAGAGCGAAACAGAATCTTTATGGATAGAACCATCAATGTAGGTGCTATCTCTTCCGAAAGGGCTTTAAGCTATGGATTTACAGGTCCTAACCTCAGAGCGACAGGAGTGGATTATGATGTGCGTGTAGCACAGCCATACTCTTCCTATGAGGATTTTGATTTCATCATTCCAGTGGGAACTTCTGGTGATACTTATGATAGATTTATGGTTCGCCAGCAGGAAGTTTGGGAATCTCTTAAAATCATTAAACAGGCTTATGAAAACCTTCCAGATGGAGACTTCCACGCAGATGCTCCAGAATATTACCTCCCTGAGAAATCAGATGTTTATTCTAAAATGGAATCCCTTATTTATCACTTTAAAATTGTAATGGGAGAGACCAATATACCTGTAGGAGAGGTTTATAATTGTGTAGAAGGAGCAAATGGAGAGCTCGGGTTTTACTTAGTGAGCGATGGAGGGAGAAGTCCGTACAGATTGCATTTCAGAAGACCTTGCTTTATTTATTATCAGGCATATCCAGAAATGATTACGGGAGCTGGGATTTCAGATGCCATTGTTACAATGTGTAGTATGAATATAATTGCAGGTGAGCTCGATGCTTAAATCTGGCTCAACAAATAAAATTTAAGATAAAAAAGGCAGAGACAAACTACCTGAAAAAAAGCAAAAGAAAATGAGCGAAAAAATAATAACTTTCAAACCTGAAACCTTAGAGCAGGTAAAGAAAATTATCGCAAGATACCCAGAGGGAAGGCAGAAATCTGCTCTCATCCCCATTCTCCATATTGCACAGAAAGAATTTGGAGGCTGGTTAGATGTCCCTGTAATGGATTATGTGGCGAGCTTATTAGACATAAAACCTATTGAAGTATATGAAGTGGCAACTTTCTATACGATGTTTAATATGCAGCCCGTAGGTAAATATGTATTGGAAGTATGCCGTACAGGCCCTTGTATGACGAGAGGGAGTGAGAAAATTCTCGACCATATTCGCACAAAGCTCAATATAAAAGATGGTGAGACTACCGAAGATGGGCTATTTACATTAAAACCTGCGGAATGCCTCGGTGCGTGTGGCTATGCACCAATGATGCAACTCGGTAAGTTTTATCACGAGAACTTGACCATAGAGAAAGTAGATGAAATCCTTGAGCTTTGCCGACAGGGAGCCATAGCTTTGGATTAAAAATAAAAATACTCTTGAAGAGAGAGTAATTGAAATAAAGTTGAATAATTAAGTGTAAGCTATTTTAGATACTTACAAAATTTAATAGACAAATGAGTAAAAAACTTTTACTTAAAGATGCTCACATAGAGGGAATTCGATATTTTGATGTATATCGAAAGCAAGGCGGTTATCAAGCCGCTGAGAAGGCTCTTAAAATGACGCCCGAAGAGATTTTAGAGGAAGTGAAAACCTCTGGACTTCGCGGTCGTGGTGGTGCGGGCTTCCCTACAGGAATGAAGTGGAGCTTCCTTGCAAAACCCGAAGGAATACCAAGACACTTGGTAGTAAATGCCGATGAGTCAGAACCCGGTACCTTTAAGGACAGATACCTTATGGAGCATATTCCTCATATATTAATAGAAGGGATAATCATCGCTTCTTATTGTTTGGGTTCAAATGCTTCCTACATCTATATAAGAGGTGAGTATTCTTGGATTCCAGATATACTGGAAGCCGCTATTGAAGAGGTAAGAAATGCTGGTTTCTTAGGAAAAAATATCTTAGGAACTGGTTTTGACTTGGAAATATATGTGCAAAGAGGTGCTGGGGCATATGTGTGTGGAGAGGAAACGGCACTCCTCGAATCCCTCGAAGGTAAGAGAGGAAATCCGAGATTAAAACCCCCATTCCCAGCTGTAAAAGGGCTTTGGGAGAGACCAACTGTAGTAAATAATGTAGAATCTATCGCTGCTGTAGTACCTATTATTAATATGACGGGTGCTGAGTATGCAAAGATAGGTGTAGGGCGATCTACAGGAACGAAACTGATTTCCGCTTGTGGTAATATCAATAAACCTGGTGTTTATGAGATTGATATGACCATTACAGTAGAAGAATTCATCTATTCCGATGAATATTGCGGAGGTATTCCTAATGGAAAAAGGCTGAAAGCCTGCATACCTGGTGGAAGTTCTGTTCCTATCTTGCCAGCTAATCTATTGCTCAAAACCATAAAAGGAGAGCCGAGATATATGAACTACGAATCTCTTTCCGATGGTGGCTTTGCTACGGGAACGATGATGGGTTCGGGAGGTTTTATCGTATTGGATGAAGACCAGTCGGTTGTAGAGCATACGATGACACTTTCAAGGTTTTATAATCACGAGAGCTGTGGGCAGTGTACTCCTTGTAGAGAGGGGACAGGCTGGCTCTACAGAATCTTGAAGAAAATAGTAAATGGAGAAGGCGAGATGAAGGATATTGATTTACTTTGGGATATCCAGAGAAAGATAGAAGGTAATACGATTTGTCCTCTCGGTGATGCAGCAGCTTGGCCTGTGGCGGCAGCTATCAGACATTTCCGAGATGAGTTTGAATATTATGTAAAAACGCCTGAACTCGCTAAGGTAAAACCATTCGGATTGGCGCATTATGCTGACCCAATCCCAGTGCCAGCCGAGTAAGTGGATTAGAATATTGATAAAAAAAAGAAGAGCCTAAAACGCTTTTAGAAGTTTAATTTTAAGAGCTGATAAATAAAATTTTAACGCTGATCATATGAGCGAAGAAGTAAAAAAGTTTAAAATAACCATTGATGGACAGACTACGGAAGTTTTGCCAGGGACTACGATTATAGAAGCGGCAAGACAGATAGGTGGTAAGTCTGTACCGCCAGCGATGTGTTATTATAGCAAACTTGAACATAGTGGAGGAAGATGTAGAACCTGCCTCGTAGAGGTTTCAAAAGGTTCCGAAGCAGATCCACGACCTATGCCTAAATTGGTAGCAAGTTGCCGTACAGCCGTAATGGATGGTATGGAAGTGAAAAACCTTACCTCTGAAAGAACTCAGGAGGCGAGAAAAGCGGTTACCGAATTTATGCTTATCCATCACCCTCTTGATTGCCCAGTCTGCGACCAGGCAGGGGAGTGCCATTTGCAAGACCTCAGCTATGAGCACGGTCTTTCCGATAGCCGAATGGAGTTTGAAAAGAAAACTTTTGATGCAGAAGATATAGGTCCGAATATCAAACTGAATATGAACCGCTGTATTCTGTGTGCAAGATGTGTTTTACTGGCAAATCAGCTTACAGAAGAGAGAGAGCACGGCATCCTGTTCCGAGGTGAGCATGCAGAAATAGGAACTTATCTCAATAAAGCATTGGAAAATGATTTTATTGGTAATGTGATAGATGTGTGTCCTGTGGGAGCACTTACAGATAGAACGGCTCGTTTTGCCAGCCGTGTATGGTTTACAAAACCTATGAATGCTACTTGCAACTGCGATAAATGTAGCGGAAAAGCCGTTATCTGGATGAAAGGTGAGGAAATCGTTCGTGTTACAGGTAGAAAAGATAAATATGGAGAAGTAGAAGAATTTATTTGTGATGATTGCCGTTTCCATAAGAAAGATCTTAAGTACTGGACGGTAGAAGGTCCAAGAAATATTGAGAGACATTCCGTTATCTCTCTCAACCACTATGAAACGCCTCAGCCTAAGGAGCAAACCAACCTTTGGAATCATTTCAACCAAAATAAAATAGGGTCTCCTGATAAAAAGGAAACCAGTAATGGATAGTTATTCACCGAATCTTAGTAAAATTTAATTTTATAAAAGTGGAATTAATTACATTTAAAATCATATTAGTCTTAGCTTTATTCCTTCTATCTCTTACAGTAGCAGCATATTCTACTTGGGCAGAAAGAAAAGTAGCAGCCGTAATGCAGGACAGGATAGGACCTAATAAAGCAGGACCTTTCGGACTTTTGCAACCCTTAGCTGATGGAGGGAAGTTCTTCTTTAAGGAGGACTTTACGCCAGACAATGCAGAGCGGTTTTTATTCGTTATCGGTCCTTCTATCGTAATGTTTTTATCATTGCTTACAGGGGCGGTTATCCCTTGGGGAAGCACGATAAATATTGCTGGAGAGTCTTTTGATTTACAAGTAGCCAATATTGATATCGGGGTTCTTTATATTTTAGGATTAGCCTCTGTATCTGTATATGGAATGATGCTTGGGGGCTGGGCTTCAAATAATAAATACTCGCTTATCGGAGCTATCCGTGCGAGTTCGCAGATGATTTCTTATGAATTAGCAATGGGGCTTGCGCTTTTAGCGATTATAATGATGAGCGGTTCATTGGATTTAAAAGTAATTGTAGAGCAACAGACGCACGGGAAACTTTGGGGCATTGTACCAGAAGTTTCAGGGATAAACTGGAATATTTTCTATCAGCCTTTTGCTTTTCTTATATTCCTTATCGCTGCACTTGCGGAGACCAACAGACACCCGTTTGACTTGCCAGAGTGCGAATCCGAATTGGTTACAGGGTATTCTACCGAATATTCATCAATGAAATTAGGGCTTTATATGTTTGGTGAGTATGTAAATATGTTTATCTCAAATGCCCTTATCGCTGTGCTGTTCTTCGGTGGGTACAATTATCCTGGTATAGACTGGGTAGCAGAAAACTGGGGAGAAAATGTAGCGGGAGTTTTCAGCATTGTCTCTTTCCTTATAAAAGTATTCTTTGGAATATTCCTCTTTATGTGGATTAGATGGACGATTCCAAGATTCAGATACGATCAGCTAATGCATCTCGGTTGGAAAAAATTAATCCCTTTCGGATTGATAAACCTATTGATAACAGGCGCTATCATATTATTATTTAATAACTAATAGTAGAGATTTAATAGAATAGTTTAGAATTTAAGAGCTAATGGGATTTATACTTTTAGCTAAAACATAAAGAAGAAATGAAATTAACCAATAGATCTAAGGTTGTCTCTAATAAAAAAATGACTTTCAGTGAGAGTATCTATCTCCCTGCAATTATTCAGGGGATGGGTATTACATTGAAGCATATGTTTAAAAAGCCAGGCAGTGTATCTTATCCTGATGAAGAAAAGCCTCGTGCTAAGGTTTGGAGAGGTCGCCATGTCCTCAAAAGAGATGATGAGGGTAGGGAGAGATGTACCGCTTGTGGACTTTGTGCTGTGGCTTGCCCGGCAGAGGCCATTACAATGACGGCAGCAGAGCGTACGAAAGATGAAAAGCACCTTTACAGAGAAGAAAAATATGCAGCTACTTACGAAATCAATATGATTAGATGTATTTTCTGCGGTCTCTGCGAGGAGGCTTGCCCTAAATCTGCAATCTACCTTACCGATCGCCTTGTAGAGCCAGAGAACAATAGAGGCTCATTTATCTATGGTAAGGAAAAACTCTTAGAATCTATGGATGACAGAATAGATGTGTCTGAAAGACAAAGTGAAAAACAAAGAAACTTTTTAAAATTAAAGAAGTAATGGAGCAATTTCTTTTCTATTTGGTATCGGGAGTAGCGCTTTGTAGTGCGGTTTATTTCGTATTCGCAAAGAATCCGTTGTATTCTTTACTTTCGCTCATCGTTACTTTTTTCTCAATAGCAGGCTTGTATGTATTACTCAATGCACAGTTCTTGGGAATTGTTCAGATAATGGTATATGCAGGGGCTATTATGGTTTTATTCCTCTATATATTAATGATGCTCAACTTAAACAATCAGGATGAAAGTAGAAAGAAGAGCATCAATAAATTCATTGGGATTATTGCCAGTGGGATACTTTTCATCGGTATGCTTGGGGCTTATAGAGGCTTGAAAACAGGAGCCGTAGCACAGGATGTAGATTATTCAGTAGGGCTTACAAAAAATCTTGGTGGGCTTTTGTTTAATGAATATGTCCTCCCGTTTGAGCTTGCTTCAATTCTTATTCTGGCAGGTATTGTAGGTTCAGTATTAATTGGTAAAAGAGATTTATAAGATATTATGGAAGCAAATACTTTTATACAAAGTGTTCCTTTGGAGAACTTTATTGTGCTGAGTACAGTTTTGTTTTGCTTGGGAGTGCTGGGTGTACTACTCAGGAAAAATGCAATCATTATTTTAGGTTGTGTAGAGCTTATGCTCAATTCCGTAAATCTTCTCTTAGCAGCTTTTTCTGCATACAAAGGAAATGGAGATGGGCAGATACTGGTATTCTTTATTATGGTAGTAGCAGCTGCGGAAGTAGCAGTAGGTTTGGCTATCATTGCAATGATTTATCGTAATACAAAATCTGTAGATGTGAGTATTTTAAATAAATTAAAGGGATAATAAGGAATGGAAAATTTAATTTATACTATCATATTACTGCCGCTTATAGGTTTCCTTTTCAATGGATTTTTTGGGAAATACCTTCCAAAGGTTTTAGTGGGGAGTATAGCAACTTTAGCGGTTTTTTCTTCATTTTGTATAGCAGTAAGCCTGTTTCTCAACTTTGATTCTGATAGCCAACCCGTAATAGTAAAGACTTTTGAATGGTTCAGAGTAAATGGTATGCAGGTGAATTTCGGTTTCCAGATTGACCAGCTTTCTCTGATGATGGTGATGATTATCACGGGTATCGGTTCGCTTATCCACCTTTATTCTATCGGTTATATGAGCCACGATACAGGATTTTATAAATTCTTTACTTATCTCAACCTTTTCATCTTCTCAATGCTCCTTTTGGTAATGGGGTCTAATTACCTCATTCTCTTCATCGGCTGGGAAGGTGTAGGTGTTTGCTCCTATCTCTTAATTGGTTTTTGGTTTCAAAACTGGGAGTATGGTAAAGCAGCGAGAAAGGCATTTATAATGAACCGTATTGGGGATTTAGGTTTGCTCATAGGGATTTTTCTTATCGCTCAGCAGACAAATTCTTTGGACTATATCAGTGTAGCCAATAATGCAGGTGTATTTGGAATGGACAGCACTATAATTATCTTCATTACACTGAGTTTATTTATCGGTGCGGTGGGTAAATCGGCACAAGTACCTCTTTACACTTGGCTCCCTGATGCGATGGCGGGGCCTACTCCTGTATCGGCGCTTATCCACGCTGCTACGATGGTTACTGCGGGTATTTACCTCATCGTTCGTTCAAATTTCCTTTATACGCTGGCGCCATCTGTGCAAGATATAATACTGCTTATTGGTCTTCTAACGGCAGCATTAGCTGGGTTCTACGCTCTAAGGCAGAATGATATTAAGAAAGTCTTGGCATATTCTACCGTTTCTCAGCTTGGGTTTATGTTTGTAGCATTGGGCTTAGGGGCTTATACTACAGCGATGTTCCATGTGATGACGCACGCATTCTTTAAAGCGTTGCTCTTTCTCGGTTCTGGTTCTGTAATCCACGCAATGAGCGGAGAGCAAGATATGAGGTATATGGGTGGTTTAAGAAAGTATATCCCTGTTACCCATTGGACATTCCTTATCGGGACCTTGGCAATCTCTGGTATGCCGCTATTCTCTGGTATGATTTCAAAAGATGAAATCCTTATCGCAGCATTTGCTAAGAATCCAGCATTCTGGGTTATACTCTTTGTGCTTGCAGCGGTTACGGCTACTTATATGTTCAGATTATATTACCTTACTTTTTATGGGGATTTTAGAGGCTCGGAGGAGCAGAAGCATCACCTGCACGAGAGCCCTTTAAATATGACTTTACCTTTAATCGTTTTAGCAGTGCTTTCGGTATTTGGAGGTTTCTTTAATCTCCCTCACTTTGTAGGGCACGGTCATTTCTCTTTCCTCAATCAGTGGCTGAGCCCAATCATTACTGAGCAGGGCAAAAGTCTGCACGAAACCTCTGTTTTAGCAGTAGATTTCACAACGGAGATGCTTCTCTTATCCCTTACCATTATAATGTTCTTTACTGTATGGTTTATTGTGAGAAATATCTATGTAAATAAAGCCAAACTCCCTCTTGCTGAGTATTCAGGTTGGGAAAAACTTTCCGCAAAGACCTTGTATGACAATAAAATCTATAATGCTCTCTTTGTAAAAACAGCCGAAGGTTTAGGTAAGGTTCTAAGGGCTTTTGATAAAAATATTTTAGACTCTACCGCTCAGTTTATAGGAGATGGAGCAGAGGACTCTGGTAGAGCGATGAAGAAATTCCAAAATGGAAATGTGGAGAACTATCTGCTGATTATGGCATTGGCAGTAGGAATTATATTAATTATTAACTTTTTACTATAATAATGTATCAGTTATTAGCATTACTACTCATACCTCTTATAGGTTCAGGATTTATTTTCGCGTCTAAAAATGCAGCCGCTAAGTATTTTGCTTTGGGTATAGCTCTCGTTCAGTTAGTTCTCAGCTTTTGTATGCTTTGCAGCTTTGATGCTACTCCTACGGTAGATTCAGCACTGCAATATGAAATCCAGTATCCGTGGTCTAACTTCATAAAAAGCAGCATACATTTCGGTATTGATGGAATGAGTATGCTTATGCTCCTCCTTACCAATATCCTCGTTCCGCTTATTATCCTTTCTTCTTTTAATGAAGAAAAATCATACAGGAACTCTTTCTATGCGCTGATTTTATTAATGCAGTTTGGTTTAGTGGGAGTTTTCACAGCATTAGATGGAATTATTTTCTATGCTTTCTGGGAGATTACCTTAATCCCTATCTGGTTTATTGCAGGTATATGGGGGCAGGCAGATAAGAATCCCCGTTTTACAACCAAGTTTTTCGTATTTACATTTGTGGGGTCTCTCTTTATGTTAGCGGGTTTGGTATATCTTTATGCGCTCCCTGATACAGCATCTTTTGCTCTTACAGATTTGTATAATACTACTCTTGATATCAATCAGCAGAACTTGGTATTCTGGTTTATCTTCTTTGCTTTTGCAGTGAAGCTACCTGTATTTCCTTTCCATTCTTGGCAGGCGGATACCTATACTTATTCGCCTACTCAGGGTTCTATGCTCCTCTCGGGGATTATGCTAAAGATGGCGGTATTCGGTGTGCTTAGGTATCTTTTACCGATTACACCAGATGCTATTGCAGGTGTTTCTGGGGGTATCGTTGTGGTCTTAGCGGTCATTGGAGTGCTCTATGGTGCTTTAATCGCAATCGTACAAAACGATGCCAAGAGGATTATTGCTTTCTCCTCTCTTTCGCATATCGGTTTATTAACGGCGGGGCTTTTTGCTTCTGCCATACTGAGTGCCAATGGAAACTTTACTACTGAAGGAGGCGAGGGAGCTATGGTAATGGCTTTTGCTCACGGTTTAAATGTGGTAGGGCTTTTCTACTGTGCAGATATCCTCTACAAAAGGTTTAATACAAGAGATATTAATCAAATGGGTGGCTTTGCAAGGGTAGCACCGAAGTTCGCTGTTGTGTTTATGATTATCCTTTTTGGTTCACTGGGCGTACCGCTCACCAATGGTTTTATCGGTGAGTTTATCCTTATAAAATCTGTATTTGATTATAATGCCCTTATGGGAGTTATTGCAGGTATTACGGTTATTTTAGCAGCAGCTTATTTACTGAGGTTTTATGCTAAGACAATGTTTGGCAAGGGGAATGATGAGGTGCTGGCTACCGCTAAGGATATTTCGGGTGTAGAACTCATCGTTTTGGCTACGCTTTCGGTATTTGTTATCGTGATGGGAGTCTATCCTCAGCCTGTACTGAATATGGTAGATAGCTCTATCGAGTACATCTATCTCACCTTACCTAAAATGAACTAATATCATAATCTTAAAGACCTATCGTAGTTTTAAATTTAAATTAAAGAAATGAGTACACTTATTATAGTTTTTCTTACGGCCATTGTGGTATTATTTTCAGGAACATCGGGGCGAGGTAAGTTTTCCAGATATATTGGTATTGCGGGGCTTTTGTTTGCTTTGGTTGTGAGTTTCCAGCCCGAGTGTTCATTCTTCGCGAAGTATCAGTCAATGTATATTTATGATGAAACGGCAGCGCTGTTTACAAGGATAGCCATCATCATTACTACGCTTATCTTTTTCCTTGGGGGCTTTGCATTGAGCAATCACAGAAGTCATCAGTCCGAGCTCTATGCCCTTATGCTTTTTGCTCTTTGTGGGGGGATTATCCTTTTCGGTTTTGAGAATATGACGGTACTCTTCTTAGGTATAGAAATTCTCTCCATACCGCTTTATGTAATGGCGGGGAGTAGTAAGACCGACTTGCGCTCGATAGAAGCAGCCCTCAAATATTTTCTTATGGGTGCCTTTGCTACGGGTTTCCTTATGTTTGGTGTAGCCCTCGTTTATGGTGCTACAGGTAGCTTTGATATCCATCAAATCGCTCAGTTGAGTACTGAGAATGCTAATGATACAATGTTCATACTCGGAGCTGTGCTTATGCTTGTTGCTTTGGCGTTTAAGACTTCATTGGCACCCTTCCATACTTGGTCGCCAGATGTCTATCAAGGTGCGCCATCCCTCATTACTTCCTTTATGGCGAGTGTAGTTAAAATCTCTGCATTTGGTGCTTTCTTTAAGCTGATGACTACTGCGTTTATCGGTATCGCTCCAAGTTGGATTAATATTATCGGTGTGCTTGTGATTATCACACTTCTGCTCTCAAATATTATGGGGCTTGCACAGACCAATGCCAAGAGAATGCTTGCCTATTCCTCCGTATCTCACGCAGGATATATAGCGATGGTATTCTTTGGGTTTAATAACCTCTCGGTAGGGGTATTGGCATTCTATCTTTTTGCGTATTCACTTTCCACCATTGGGGTATTTATGTGCCTGATTTGGGTAGAAAAAATAAAACGAGAAACCTCCTACGAAGCTTTTCGAGGCTTGGCAAAGACCGAACCTCTACTCGCTCTCGTTACTGCTGTCTCTTTATTTTCTATGGCTGGAGTACCGCTTACCGCTGGCTTTATAGGGAAGTTTGGGATATTCGCACAAGCGATTGGCGTAGCACCATTTCTGGTAGTAGTTGCTGTGGTAGGTTCTGCACTCTCTATTGCGTATTACCTAAGGCTGATTATCTCTATGTTCTTTGCAAAAGAATCATCATTTAATACTTCCGAGAGGGTGAGTTTTACTTACAATCTTCTCTCTCTACTGATTATTTTACTGATTATCGGTATAGGTATCTATCCTGACCTTTTTGCTAAAATTCACTAACACCGTAGCCGGTGATGCACCCACTGCCTGGGGAGCACTTAGCCGTAGCACAGCAGGCACACCTTGCAGGTGATGCACTTAAACTGCGTGGAGAACTTTTAACTAACCACCCACCGCCAAAACCTAGTAGCCAGTCGCTAATTGCTAGCTGCCATCTACTGTCTATAATGCTTATTAGCATATACCAGAAATACTGAAAACTACTTTGCGAAGGTGTCCTAGTATCGGGACACCCTGCTAAGAGTTTCTGGTACCGGGATGGAGTGAAAAACTACTTTGAGAGGATATTTTTACCATTTATTGCCTGCTGCGTACGGCTTACGGCCTTTACGAGGATATTGTTATATGGTGACAGAAAGGAAAACTACTTTGAAAGAGGCTTTTTATTGCTTACTGCCTGCAGCCTATTGCTTATAGCCTAAACTTACCGCTGTTTTATTATTTTTTCGTATTTTAGCACACTAATTTTTCGTATTAAAATAAACTTTATTTATGCATAAAGAAGGAGAAAGACTAATACCGATTAATATTGTAGATGAAATGAAGTCATCTTACATAGATTATTCTATGTCGGTAATTGTTTCAAGGGCGCTGCCAGATGTAAGAGACGGGCTAAAACCAGTGCACAGAAGAGTGCTCTATGGTATGTACGATTTGGGAGTGTTCTCTAATAAAAAACACCTGAAATCTGCAAAAATTGTAGGTGAGGTTATGGGTAATTTCCACCCGCACGGCGACTCTTCTATATATGACACTATGGTGCGTATGGCGCAGGACTGGAGTCTGAGATATCCATTAGTAGACGGGCAGGGTAATTTCGGTTCTATGGATGGAGACCCACCAGCAGCTATGCGTTACACCGAAGCGAGGCTTAAAAAAATATCCGATGAAGTACTCTCAGACTTGGATAAAGATACCGTAGACTTCCAAAACAACTACGACGATAGATTGCAGGAGCCTACCGTACTCTCTACCAAAATCCCAAACCTGCTCGTAAATGGTACTTCGGGAATCGCTGTGGGTATGGCAACCAATATGGCTCCGCACAACCTCTCAGAATCCATAGACGCTATCTGCGCTTATATAGACGACAGAGAGATTAGCATAGACGACCTTATGAAGCATATTCTGGCGCCAGACTTCCCTACGGGAGGGATTATCTACGGATACGATGGCGTGAGAGATGCCTTCCACACAGGGAGAGGGAGAATCGTCCTCCGTGCGAAGACCAACTTCGAAGAGATAGGAAACCGAAATGCCATCATCGTAACCGAAGTGCCTTACCAAGTAAATAAAGCGGAGATGATTGCACGAACTGCCGAGCTCGTAAAAGAAGATAAAATCCCTGGCATCTACGAAATCCGCGATGAATCCGACAGAAAAGGGCTCCGCATTGTCTATGAACTCAAAAACGACGCTATCCCAAATGTAGTTCTCAATCTGCTCTATAAATACACAGCGCTCCAAACTTCCTTCTCGGTGAATAATATCGCCCTCGTAAAAGGAAGACCCGAGCAGCTTAACCTTAAAGACATCATCCACCACTTTGTAGACCACAGGCACGAGGTTGTCGTAAGGCGCACAGAGTTTGAACTCAAAAAAGCCAAAGAAAGAGCCCACATCCTTGAAGGGTTTATGAAGGTAATCTCTACTCAAGATGCCTTGGATAAAGCAATTTCTATCATCCGCCACTCGGCTACTCCTCAGGAGGCAAAAGAAGGATTGATACAAGAGTTTGAGCTTTCAGAAATACAGGCACAGGCGATATTAGACCTTAGACTCGCTCGCCTTACAGGTATGGAGCTGGATAAAATCCGTGCCGAGTACGAGGAGATTATGGCATTAATACGAGATTTAGAAGATATCCTTTCCAATGAGCCGAGAAGGTATCAAATCATTAAAGATGAACTCTTAGAAGTAAAAGAAAAATACGGCGATGAAAGAAGAACCGAAATAGATTTCTCAGGTGGAGAAATGTCCATAGAAGACTTTATCCCAAATGAAACCGTAGTACTCACGATTTCGCACGCGGGCTACATCAAGAGAACACCGCTTACCGAATACAAAATACAATCACGAGGTGGCGTAGGAAACAAAGCTGCAGCTACCCGAGATGAGGACTTCTTAGAATACATCGTCTCTGCAACCAATCACCAGTATATGCTCTTCTTTACCGAAAAAGGGAAATGCTACTGGCTCCGCGTATTTGAAATTCCTGAAGGGTCTAAAACAGCAAAAGGAAGAGCGATACAAAACCTCATCAATATAGAACCTGATGATAAGATAAAGGCATACATCAGAACCAATGACTTGAAAGATACAGAATATGTAAACCAGATGAGCGTAGTGATGATTACCAAAAACGGTACGATTAAAAAGACTTCGCTTGAGGCATATTCCAGACCGAGATCAAACGGTATCAATGCTATTGAAATCCGAGATAACGACCAGCTACTCGGTGCGAGATTAACCGATGGAAAGTCCGAGATAATGATTGCAACCAAAAACGGAAAATGTATCCGCTTCTCAGAGGAGATCGTTCGCGAAGTAGGGCGTGGGTCTATCGGTGTGCGAGGCATTACCCTGGAAGCTGGCGACGAGGTTATTGGGATGATTGCAATAGAAGATGTAGAAAAAGAATCCGTACTCGTAGTATCCGAAAGGGGGTATGGCAAACGCTCTGCAGTCGAAGATTATAGAATCACCAACCGAGGAGGTAAAGGGGTTATTACCCTTAATATTACCGAGAAAACGGGTAGCCTTATCGCAATTCAGAATGTAACTGATGAAGATGGATTAATGATTATTAATAAATCAGGCGTTGCTATCCGAATGGGTATGGATGAGCTCAGAATTATGGGTAGAAATACTCAGGGTGTGAAAGTCATTAACCTGAAAAATAATGATGCGATTGCAGCCATTGCAAAAGTAGAAATGGACAGAGATGTGGAAGATGGAGAAGGAAATGAAGCCGTAGAAAATACAGGACAAACCTCTGATTCTACTGAAAATCTGAATAGCGAAAGTGCAGAATAAATCAATTTAAAAACATAAAATCTTTATACAATGAGAAAAGTAATTTTAAGTCTGGCAATCATAGCTACATCATTAGCATTTGCACAGAAAAAGGAAATCTCAGCGGCTGTAAAATCCGTAGATACAGGTGATGCTGCTGGAGCATTAGCAAAGATAAGCGAAGCAGAAGCTGCTTTTGGAAATGATACTACTGTTTTAGAACCTTCTCTATTAGAAAAATACTATTATGCTAAGGGATTGGCATTGTTCAGAACTGGGAATGTTCAGCAGGGAGCAGAACTACTTGGGAAAATAGGCGAACTGGGAAAATCTAAAATCTATGTAGGTAAAAACGGTAAGCAAAAACTGTATTTCGTAGGTATGGATGCCGCTAAGCAATCAGGGCTTAATAATCTGAAAGAAGAAACTTATAGCCCCGAATATGCATCAAAACTCGGAGAGATACTGAACCCATCTCTTCAAGCAGCGAATAAAGCAGCAATGGATGCCTATAATGCAAAAGATTATGCAAAGGCAGCTCCTAAGTTTGCGGAAGTCTATAACCTGCTAAAAGCTGTGGGGCAAGACAATAAGCAGTATTTGTATTATTCAGCTATTACCTATGCTTTGGCTAAGGATCATACCAATGCGATTAATTCGTATAAATATCTGATAGATTCTGGCTATACAGGAGTAGAAACACGATATTTAGCAAAAAATAAAAAGACCAATGAGGTAGAAAACCTTGATAAAAACTCTTGGGAGCTCTTAAAGAAAGCTGCGGGAGGAGATTATACAGACTTCAAAACTGAAGTTACTAAAAGTGTAGAGGAAGAGCTCTATGAAACGCTTGTAGGTCTTCTATCTGAAAATGATAGATATGATGAGGCAATTGTCTATGCAGATAAGGGACTGAAAAAATTCCCTAAGAATGTAAAACTTAATAACTCTAAGGGGCTTGCTTATTATAAGTCTGGTAAAACAGAGGAGTTTATTGCATCATTAAAACAAACGCTGGAGCAAAATCCGAAGGATAAAGATGCTTGGTATAACCTCGGGGTAATGGTAAGCAAAGACCCTGCGAAGCAGGAAGAGGCACTCGGTTATTTTAAAAAGGCTGTAGAGCTGGATCCTAAGTTTGCAAATGCTTGGCAGAATTTAGTGTATGTAACTATTGGAGACGATGAGAAAACGATAGACGAGTACAACAAACTGAGGAAATCTGGCAAGATAGAAGCGGCCAACAAAGTGATTGAAGCAAGGAGAAAGAGATTAGCAGAAGCGCTTCCGTATGCAGAAAAGTGGTACGAGTCAGATCCTAACAGTATAGATGCGGTTTCTCAGCTGAAAGGGCTTTATACTTCGTTGAAAAATGAGGCTAAGGCTAAGGAATTTAGAGCTAAGGAAGAATCAATGAAGAAATAATCTTATTGTATATAAAATTTAATGGAGGAAGAGAGGTAGTGATTTACCTCTCTTCTATTTTTGGATTTAAGCTTTATCCTTCAGCCTTTGTTTTGCGGTATTCCAAAGCTCATCGAGGAGAGGGAGAGGCTGGTCAGCAAGGCTGATGCGCTTATCAGCAGCTAATTTTTCCATTTCCTGAAAGCGGGAGATAAACTTAGCGTTGGTTCGCTCTAAAGCTGCATCTGGATTAATCCCTGCAATCCGTGAATAATTAATAATAGAGAATAAAACATCTCCAAGCTCTTCTTCTTTCTTTTGAGTATCGGTCTCGGCTTTCATCTCGCGGATTTCTTCTTCCACTTTTTGCCAGGCTTCATCCGCATTGGGGAAGTCAAAACCTACACCTCGCACTTTATCCTGAATTCTATAGGCTTTTATAAGGCTGGGCAAGCCTTTTGGAACCCCAGAGAGTATGGATTTATTTCCCTCTTTTAGTTTGAGCTTTTCCCAGTTTTGTTTTACTTCTTCTTCGTCTGAAACTTGAGTATCAGCATATATATGTGGATGGCGGAAGATGAGTTTTTCATTTAAGGAGTTGATTACATCAGCAATATCAAAGGCTTTTTTCTCTGAAGCTATTTTAGAATAAAATATAAGGTGGAGGAGTACATCTCCGAGCTCTTTTTTTATCTCTGGGAGGTCTTCGTTTAGGAGTGCATCGGTCAGTTCATAGGTCTCTTCAAGGGTGAGATGCCTCAGTGTTTGCAGGGTTTGTTTCCTATCCCAAGGGCATTTTTCTCTAAGCTCATCCATTATGTCTAATAATCGCCCAAAAGCCTCTATTTTCTCTTGTTTTGTATTCATTTCTGAGATGATTTTTATGCCTCAAAAGTACAATTTCTCACCTGCTTCCTCCAAAGGGAAAAGAGATAGAGAATATAAGAGCAAAAACTTTTGATTTTAAACAAAAATGAAGATAGAATTTGCAAAAATCTTTGCATAAGCACTATTTACCATCATTTTTACACCACAAACCCCACAAAATAAGGGAGCATTGCCCCCTTATTTTTTTATTTCGTTACTTTTCCGTCGCTAATCATCCATAAACCGATAAAAGTCAGCATTCCATTAATGATAAGCAGCTCCAAACCAATCCTAAAATCACCAAAAAGAAAGCCCTGATACTTATCTATAACAAACGAAATCACTGGCGAAGCAATACACACATAAGGCACAAGACGGTCTTTCACTTTATAGCGAGTAAAGATGCCAAATGCAAAGAGACCCAGCAGTGGGCCATAAGTAAAGCCCGCGAGTTTAAGGATAAGGCCAATCATTGAATTATCATCTATCCATTTAAAGAGGAGAACCATCATCAGGAAAGAAAAAGCGACCCAAAGGTGAACCTTCTTCCTAAATTTTTCCTTTTGCTTTGCCTCCCAGCTCTTGTCGTTTAGCCCAAATACATCTATGCAGAGCGAGGATGTAAGCGCCGTCATCGCGCCATCGGCACTGGGGAAGAGCGCCGAAATCAGAGCAATAAGAAATATAATAGAAATATAGAACGGCATATGGTTGAGCGCAATTTCTGGGAAGAGTTTATCCCCCGTAGCCTCTATTCCTTCCTGCGCTCCGAAGAGGTACAGCAGCCCCCCCATATAGAGGAAGAGCAAGATAACGCCAAACAAGATAAACCCAAGGCTTACCATATTCTTTTGGCTATCTTTTAGGCTGGTTACGGAGAGAGATTTCTGCATCATCTCTTGGTCTATCCCCGTCATTGTAAGGGTGATAAACGCCCCAGCAAGAACCTGCTTCACGAAGAAGCCCGCAGAGTTTATATCGGTATTGAAGACCCTCGTATAGCCCTTCTCGCTCATCATCCTAAGGCTCTCGCCAAAGTTAATATCAAGGTGGCTCAGCATATAATAAGTACAAATCACCAATCCGAGAAGCATACAAGTCGTTTGCAGGGTATCGGTCCAGACGATGGTCTTTACGCCTCCCTCATAAGTATAGAGGATAATCATCGTGAGGATGGCGAGCGTTGTTGCAATAAACGGTACACCCAAGCTATCAAGAATGCTCACTTGCAGGATATTTACTACGAGAAAAAGTCTCGCCGTAGCCCCTACCAAGCGAGAAACAATGAATATCCAAGCACCGGATTTATACGAGAGCTGCCCCATTCGCTGCTGGAGGTAGCCGTAAATCGAAGTCAGTTTCAAGCGATAATAAAGCGGCAAGAGTACATACGCTATCGTGATATATCCGATCACATAGCCTATCGTGATTTGCAAATACCCAAAATTGTCCTTCCCCACGAAGCCTGGTACGCTCACAAAGGTTACTCCAGAGAGCGAAGTCCCTATCATACCAAACGCTACGAGCATCCAGTTACTCTTTCGGTTTCCTATGAAGAAGCTATCGTTATCACTCCCTTTCCCAGTGCGATACGCTACCCACAGCAGGAGGGCAAAGTAGGCTATAATAATGAATAAAAAAAGTTTTGTAGCCATTCTTAATCTTATTTTTTTAAAGCCCACAAATATAATGAATGATACATAACATCAAATAAAATCATTTGTAATAGTGCAGGAGGTATTTATTGCAATACTGAGTAAAACAATTATAATACAATCCCAAATCACCTGTATTGTAAAAATTATTTAGCATTTGTACTCATAGTTCGCTAACTAAGGTGTACAGTTTATATTGTCTATAGTATATACTCCTTTATTTAGAAGGAGATCAAGGGTTTCTTTACCATTTTGGGGATTTATATTTACTGCACGGGTTCCCGCAGTATGTAGATAGGTTGTGTAGCCGTTTTCCAGAGCATCTAAACAGGTATATTTTACACAGTAGTCCAGCGCCAGACCAGCAATTTCTATTGTTTTTATCCCTTTTGATCTCAAATAATCATCCAAATCCGTTTTCATAAACCTATGATTATCCTGAAACGCAGAATAGGAATCAAATTCAGGGTGAGTGCCTTTTTTTATAATATGGGTAGCTTTACTGGTATCCAAATCCTTATGAAATTTCGCCCCAAAGCTCCCCTGCACACAATGCTTTGGCCACATTATCTGAGGGGTACCATTTAGCGAGATAATATCGCCCACCTTCTTATCATTATTAGATGCAAAACTCTTATGATGAGCAGGATGCCAGTCCTGAGTAAAGATAATTTCATCATAATCATTCCTTTTTATAAGGGTATTAATATAGGGTATAATTTCATTCGCACCAGGTACAGCTAATGCACCTCCTTTGCAGAAATCATTCTGCACATCTACTACAATTAATGCCTTTTTCATAATGAAAAATTTATTATTTAAACGCTCAAAGGTAATGATTTTATTGAAAAAACACCGACATTTGCATTAAATTGGCACGGTTTTGATAGACTACAGCAAATTAAATTCAAGAATTATGAAAAACTTATTTCTAATAGGAGCTTTGGGCTCTGCGTTGGCGGTAGCATCTTGCTCGCCTACAAAAATAGCACAGAATAAAAAGAATAAGACAGACTTTGCAAAGCTCAAAGGCAATTGGCAGATTACAAGCGTGGATTATGACCATAATTATCGTGTAAAACCTTTTGATGAAGGCATTGATGCGCAGTGCTTCGTCGGTAGTCAATGGAAATTGGTGCCCAATAACTACTCTGGTACCTATGCGCTCCTTGGTGAAGGCCGTTGCCCATCGTTTTCCAGAGTTATAAAGTTTGAGCTTGTGGATGGTGCAGAGTTTAAGTTTAAAAAAATAGTAGAGGGAACCAAGGCTAAGGACAATATAGCAGGATACTCTCTCTATCTCCTCGACCAAACCGATACTTCCTTTAGCTTAGAACAGAATGTAAGCGGTGTAAGAATCGTTTATAACTTCCAAAAGACAAATTAGAAATTAGGAAAGTATTTAATAATTAATTTTAAAAATCATAAAAATGAATATTAGTAAAATAAAAGTGGCATCTGTATTCTTAGGTTCAGCATTATTATTATCGAGCTGTGAATCTGTACAAAATGCGAATAATCAACAAAAAGGTACTGCGATAGGAGCTGCTACAGGAGCAGTATTAGGAGCAGTGATAGGAAATAATGTTGGAAGTGGTAAGAATTCTGAACTTGGTGCTGTACTCGGTGCAGTAGTGGGTGGTGCAGCAGGTAATGTCATTGGTAGAAAGATGGATAAGCAGGCGAAGGAGATAAAAGAAACCCTACCAGGTGCAGAAGTAGAAAGAGTGGGAGAGGGTATTAAAGTAACAATGAAAGAAAATATTGTAAACTTTGCTTTCGATTCCTCTAATCTTACTTCTGCTGCAAAAACAAATCTCGATAAACTTGCAAAAGTCCTCAAAAATAATCCAGATACCAATATCAATATTTATGGTCATACCGATAGTAAGGGCTCAGATTCTTATAATCTTGCATTATCTGAGAGAAGAGCAAATGCAGTGAAGTCTTACCTTTCTTCCAAAGGAATTTCTTCTAGCAGAATGATCGCTACTGGAATGGGAGAGAGCAATCCTGTAGCAACTAATGATACTGAATCAGGAAGAGCACAAAACAGACGCGTAGAATTTGCCATCACCGCAAATCAAGATATGATTAATGATGCTCATAGCGGTAACTAATAAGGTATTAAAATAACAATGATATTATTACTCCTCTATTTGTAGAGGAGTACTTTTTTGAAAGAAGTATCTCTTCTTTTCATTATTCTAGCAGGTACAAGGTTTTATTACGGAATGTTCTTATTTTTGCAACTAATTATTCAGATAAAATGAAACCATCTTTAGCAAGAGGAACCAGAGACTTTACGGCTTCGGAAGTAGCCAAAAGGAAATATATTATAGAGATATTGCAGAAGAATTTTGAGCTTTTTGGCTTTCAGCCATTAGAAACTCCGAGCTTTGAAAACCTCTCTACACTTACAGGAAAATACGGTGAGGAGGGCGACAGACTCATTTTTAAAATTCTGAACTCAGGAGATTATGTGGCAAAGGTCTCCGATGAAGATTGGGCAGAAAAAAACTCCCAAAAGCTCACCTCTAAAATATCTGAGAAGGCACTTCGGTATGATCTTACCGTACCTTTCGCCCGGTTTATTGCAATGAACCACGGCAAGCTCACATTCCCCTTTAAGCGCTATCAGATTCAACCCGTTTGGAGGGCAGATAGACCTGCAAAAGGGCGTTTCAGAGAGTTTTATCAGTGTGATGCAGATATCGTAGGTAGCGAAAGCCTTTGGCAGGAGATAGATTTAATTCAGCTGTATTTAAAATCTTTCAATGACCTTAAATTACCTGTGAAAATCCATATTAATAACAGAAAAATCCTCTCTGGATTGGCAGATTATGCAGGTATTTCTCATCAGCTCATCGATTTCACCATTGCCTTAGACAAGCTCGATAAAATCGGAAAAGAAGGCGTTATAAAGGAACTTCAAGAGAAGAATATCCCCCAGCAAGCGATAGAGAAATTAGATTTCCTTTTCGGAGGGAAGTCTCAAACGGAAGTCTTAGCGCTATTAAAATGCAATTTTGAGTCCTCAGAGATGGGGAAAGCAGGCATAGAAGAGCTGGAATTTGTCTTAAAACATTGCAAAGCCTTAGGGATAGAACAGGAACTCGTGTTTGACATTACCCTTGCCAGAGGACTGGATTACTACACTGGGGCAATCTTTGAGGTAAAGGCAGAAGGCATAGAGCTCGGCTCCATAGGTGGTGGAGGAAGATACAATAACCTTACAGAGATTTTTGATGTGAAGAATATCCCTGGTATTGGGATCTCTTTCGGATTGGACAGAATCTACCTCGCCCTCGAGGAGCTCAACCTATTTCCAGAGGATATAATGGATGATAATATCGAGTATCTCTTTGCTAATTATGGGGATGAAGAAGCTCTTGTGGCACAGAGAATCATCGCTGAACTAAGGAAAAAAGGCATAAGCGCTGAGCTCTACCCAGAAGCAGGAAAAATGAAGAAATTCTTCACTTATAGCGAGAAAAGAGGGGTGAAGAATTTAGTTTTCGTAGGCGATAAGGAGATTCAAAACAATACAGTTACCATAAAAAACCAGCAAACAGGTGAGCAGAGGGAGCTTCCTCTATCCGAATTTTGGGGTTAAGAGTTTAGACTTCTTCTGCCTCTTCCATTAGTTTGAGGTAAGTTATATAGCGGGATTCAGAGATGAGTCCCGTTTCTACTTGAGCAAGTACAGCACATTTCGGTTCATTGATGTGCAGGCAGTTGTGAAACTTACACTCCCTTCCGCTTTCAAAGATTTCAGGGAAAAAGTGCTGTATCTCTTCCTTCGTTACATCTATCATTGCAAACTCCCTTACTCCAGGGGTATCTATCACGCTCCCTCCAAACTTCCAGAAGTGCATCTGAGCAAAAGTAGTGGTGTGTTTGCCTTTGAGGTGTGCATCTGAGATTTCTCCCGTTTTAAGATTTAAGTCAGGCTGAAGGGCATTAACCAAAGTAGATTTACCACAACCCGAATGACCGAAAAACACCGATATTTTATCCTTAATAAGTCCTTGCAGAATATCCAAATTCTCTTTGGATACAGATGAAGTTTGCAGGGTTTCATAGCCGATACTTTCGTAGATACTCGCTACTTCGGATAGGAGGCTGAGCTCCTCATCATTCAGTGTATCGGTTTTATTAAAGAGGATGAGGGGCTTTATGTTGTATGCCTCACAGCAGGCAAGGAATCTGTCTAAAAAGCCGAGTGAAGTTTCTGGGAATTTCAAGGTGAAGATAAAGCAGGCAATATCTATATTAGAGGCGATGATGTGCGATTCTTTGGAGAGGTTTACAGACTTTCGGATGAGGTAGTTCTTCCTTGCTTCTATCTTCGTTATCCACGCAATATGATCCTGCTCCAGCTGAAACTCTACGATATCTCCTACAGCGAGGGGATTGGTCAGTCGGTTTTTTAGCATTTTAAATTTCCCTCTTATCCTCGCCTCATATACAGTGTGGGTATCGTGCTCCAAGACCTGATACCAGCTCCCTGTTGATTTTATTACTAAGCCTTTCAAGTTTTTAGATTATTGCTTTATCATTATACTGTTTTGCACCTCTATGGATGCTTCGTGTATCGCCTTAAAGATTTTTTCTATAAAGTCTTGGGACAATCCCGTTTCCAGTGCCTTTGCAGCAGCATATTCAGTAATGATTTTCCATCTATCAGGCTGGAAGATTGCGATATTATTCTCCTTTTTCAGCGCTCCAATTTTCTCCGATATTTTCATTCTACTGCGCAGGAGTTCCATTAGTTGGAAATCTATATCCGAGATTAATGTACGGTGGTTTTCCAGCTCTTTCTCATAGCCTGAAATATCTGTTTTCCTTACTTTCAGCTGGCTGATGAGCGCCGCTAAGACCTCTGGAGTTATCTGCTGCTGAGCATCGCTCCACGCATCATCTGGGCTGCTGTGGGTCTCTATCATTGCCCCTTGATAGCCTACATTTAACGCCTCTTGGGTAATGCCTGCCAGCCCCGTTCGGTTACCGCAGATATGCGATGGGTCTACAATGATGGGGATGTTTGGGTATTCCCTCTTAAAATCAAGGGCAATTTGCCAGTTGGGCGTATTTCTGTACTTTGTTTTCTGGTATGAGGAGAAGCCTCGATGTATCACTCCGATATTCTTTACTCCCTGCCCGAGTAGCCTTTCCAAAGCACCTATCCACAGGGCTAAGTCAGGATTTACAGGATTCTTCACGAGGATGATTTTATCCGTCCCGCGAAGTGCTGAAGCTATTTCCTGCACCGTGAAGGGGTTTACCGTAGAGCGCGCACCTATCCAGAGTATATCTATATCGGCTTCCAGAGCGGCTTCTATATGGTGGGCATTCGCCACTTCGGTTGCGGTTTTAAATCCGAATTCTTCCTTTACCTTTTTCAGCCAACCCAGACCGATGGCTCCTACCCCTTCAAATCCGTTGGGCTTTGTTCGCGGTTTCCATATTCCTGCACGGAATACAGGCACGCTTGCTCCTGTTTCTTTTATCCTCCTTGCTGTTTCCAGCACTTGTGCTTCGCTTTCTGCACTGCACGGACCAGCAATAATAAGCGGCTCCGAGTATTCGTGTATCCAATTATTTTCTAAATCCTGTAAATTCATAGCCCTTCAATAGCACTAAAAAGTTGGAGGCAAAGATAATAAAACCGTTGTAGGCAGCAAGCTCCTTAGCACACCTTGCAGGTGGCACACTTACACCGTAGCCGGTGAGGCACTTACCCACTAGCGTGGGGAGCACTTACCACAAACTAACCACACACCGCCAATAGCTAATAGCCAGAAGCTACTTTATTTCCTGACGCCAGCAATAAAACTTCCTAACACAAGGAGGGAATTTTCCGTACTATTTGAATTATCTTTTTTTGATAAGAATAGAAGATTTTTTAAAGATATCTGAATTGAGATACTTTATTTAAGGTAAGTGTCCCTCGTGTTAATGAGTTAGCTAAGCGCCTCACCTGCAAGGTGTGCTCCCCACGCAATGGATAAGCGCGCCACCTGCAAGGTGTGTCTAAGAGCCTGCCGTGCTACGGCTGGCATAGTTTTTACAAAAGGAGGGGGAGAAAAAATAGAAAATATGTTAGGATATTATGTAATTATTGGTCTTACGATGCTCGCGAGCTGGTGGGTATCGTCTCGTTTAAAGTCTAAGTTTCAGTATTATTCACAGGTATATCTGAGGAATGGTATGTCGGGAAAGGAAGTCGCTGAAAAGATGCTTCGCGATAATGGAATTTATGATGTAAAGGTCATTTCTGTACAAGGTCAGCTTACGGATCATTATAATCCGATGGATAAGACTGTCAATTTGTCCGAAGCTGTATATACAGAGAGGAATGCTGCTGCCGCGGCGGTGGCTGCTCACGAGGTAGGGCACGCAGTACAGCACGCTGTGGGCTATTCTATGCTTCAGTTGAGGTCTAAACTCGTCCCGATGGTGAATATTAGCTCAACTCTTTCTCAGTTTGTCATAATGGCAGGTATTGCTACGATGATTGGTACTCGAACAATAGAAAATCCGCAGGGGAATACCTTAGTATTGGCAATCGGAGTTGCATTGTTTGCTGTAACTACTCTTTTTGCATTCATCACCCTTCCTGTGGAGTATGATGCGAGCAAGAGAGCGATGAAATGGCTTAAAAATACAGGTACGGTAACCGATGAGGAGTATGTAGGTGTGGAGGATAGCCTTAAATGGGCGGCGCGAACCTATGTAGTAGCAGCGCTCGGCTCCCTCGGTCAGCTGATGTACTGGGCATCTATGCTTGTGGGTGGGCGTAGGGATTAGACCCGCTCAGGGAAAGGTATAAGAAAGATGATGCATCTCGGAGAGCTGTTCCGAGATGCCTTTTTTATGTGCTAATTTCAGTGTGGCAGTTATGCGGCACTGTTCCGCAGTTTCAAAGTTGAGGATTTTAGCATCGTATTTATTCAGAAGGGTGAAGACGAGGTTTTGATGGGAATAATTAAAGCTGATTTCTATCGTAGTTTCCAGTTCTTTTGTGATGATTTCGGCTTCGTCCAGCGTTATCTTTGCGGATTCTTTATAGGTCTTCACAAGACCGCCTACACCGAGCTTTATTCCTCCGTAATACCTCACTACGACTACCAGTACATTGGTAATATCGTGTGCCAGTAGCTGATTAAATATCGGTAAGCCCGCACTGCCTGAGGGCTCTCCATCGTCATTCGCACGGTAATTTTCACCCTTAAGCCCCAATCGGAAAGCGTAGCAATGATGGGTAGCTTTGGGATGATCTTCGTAGATTTTTTCTAAGCGCTGTTTTATCTCCTCTTCAGAATTTACAGGGTAGGCAAAGCCGATGAATTTGCTGCCTTTTTCCTTCAAAAGGGTATTTTCAATGGGAGATTTTATGCTGTTGTACTGATGCACTTTTGGGGTAGAGTTTTAAGGGGGGAGCTAAAAAGAAACCTCGTAGATTTTATCCCAGAGCTTTCCTGTTACTAACATTTTGCCGTCTTTAAAGGCTATTCCGTTCAGTACATCATCATCGCCAGTGGTATGTTTTTTTGCCAGTTCGGTAAAGTTAAATTTCCCTACTACTTCCCCAGTTTTAGGGTTTATTTTCAGGATAAAAGGCTTCTGCCACACATTGGCGTAGATAAATCCGTCGTGATACTCCAGTTCGTTGAGGTTATCATAAATCTCTTTATTTCCCGCTACTGAAATCTGCCTTACTACCTCTGATGGCTTTTCAGGATTGAGGAAATAGAGGTTCTTTGAGCCGTCGGAGAGGATGAGTTCCTTGCCATTGTAGGTAAGCCCCCAGCCTTCACCGATGATATTGGGATAATCAAATTGAGAGAGGAGTTTTAGGCTGTTTTTATCGTAAATGAAGCCTATTTTATTCCTCCAAGTGAGCTGATAGACTTTATCGCCAACGATAGTTGCCCCCTCTGAGAATACTTCATCTGGCTGAGGAGTAGAAGCGATGGGTGTAGTCTCTCCGAGCGAATATTTCCATATTTTTGAGCTTCCATTTTGCCCATCGCTCTCGTAAATCGTGTTTCCTTCAATCTGGAAGCCCTGCGTAAATACCTTTTCTTTATTGTATTCTTTCTCTATTTTGAAGTTTATATTTTTCTCCTCCGTCTTTGAGAAAACATTGATTATAGCGTCTTGGTAAAGGCTTTCTCCATCTTTCTTTTGGATGATGAAAGTTACCGCATTGTCCCCAAGAGAGAAAAAATCTGGGCTAATGGCGAGGGTATTGGTTTCCTTATCCCCAAAGCTGATACTGATGCTCTCTGCATCCTCCAAAACCTCTGCAGGTAGGCTAATTTTATCCCCAAAGTGGTAGCCTTTTTCCTCCATAGAAGTGTTGAAATCATTGAGTGTATTGAGGATTTTTTCGTCTTTATTGCAGGAAGTAAGAAGTCCCAAGGCACATATCCCGATGATGATTGATTTTTTCATTTTCTTTGCTAAAATTTGCCTCAAAAATACAACAATTAGCCCTTTTGGCAATAGAGGCTTAGTTTTATTCGCTTCTGTTTTGGCTCATTACATTCTGGGTTTTAGTATTTTTGTGCATTAGAAATATAAGTGTATGAAAATTCTACATACGGCAGACTGGCATTTGGGTAAAAAATTAGACAGATTCTCTCGCCTCGAAGAACAAACAGCCGTGATGGACGAGCTCCTCAACCTCGCCGAGCAGCAGCAGGTAGATTTAGTGCTTGTCGCAGGCGATTTATTTGATAGTTTCTACCCCAGCACTGCAGCGATAGACCTTTTCTATAAGTCGCTAAAGCGCCTTGCAAAAGAGGGGAGCCGTGCCGTCGTTGCGATTGCCGGCAACCACGATTCTCCCTCCCTCATCGATGCTCCGAACCCTCTCGCGAGGGAGTGTGGCATCATCCTCATCGGTCAGCCCAACGCCGAGGTTCCACCATTCGAGCTCAGAGACTTCAGGATTACAAAATCTGAATCTGGGTTTATCGAAATTCAGTTCAAGAAATATGACTATCCCGTGCGGATACTTCACACGCCTTATGCGAATGAAATTCGGCTAAAACAAAACCTCGAAGAAGAAAAAGAAAATAAGCTCAACCAAATTTTAGCAGACAATTGGCGCTCTCTGGCAGATAAATTCTGCGATGATAAAGGCGTAAATCTCCTCATTACTCACCTTTATATGAATCCGAAAGAGGGTGAGATTCTCGAAGAGCCCGACGGCGAAAAGCCGATAAAGATAGGGAATGCAGATATGATTTTCTCCGATGCCATACCCCCTCAGGTGCAGTATACGGCACTGGGGCATTTGCACGGATATAAGAATATCGGCACAGAAACGCACCCGATTGTCTATTCATCCTCGCCCATAGCATACAGTTTTAGCGAGGCGGGGCAAGCCAAATACGCCGTCATCATCACTGCAGAGCCCGCGAAGCCCGTTACCTTTGAAAAGCACCCCCTCAGCAGCGGAAAGCCACTGCATAGAAAGTCTTTCAAAGGCGTAGATGCCGCTTTAGAATGGCTTAGAGAGCACCCTCACACTCTTGTAGAGCTCACTCTGGAAACCGAAGACTTTTTAAAAGCTGAAGAACGGAAAATGCTTTACCAAACCCATCAAGGCATTGTTTATTTAATCCCAAAGCTCTCGCAAAAGCAGGCAGAGAGCCCAAAAGAGGAGAGAGAAATTAATCTTAACCAAAGCATAAACTCGATTTTTGAGGATTATTTCAGATATAAAATGGAGGGGCAAAACCCTAATCAAGAACTGAAAGATTTGTTTAATGAAATCCTAACAGCAGAATAAATGTTACCACTAAAATTAATCATAGAAGGGCTGTATTCGTATCAGCAGCGGCAGACGATAGATTTTTCCCAGCTTACATCGGCGGGGGTGTTCGGTATTTTTGGGGCTGTCGGCTCTGGGAAGTCCTCCATATTAGAGGCGATTACCTTTGCGCTTTATGGCGAAACCGAAAGGCTTAATCAGCGGGATAAGCGCACCTATAATATGATGAACTTAAAGTCTAATCTTTCCTATATCTGCTTTGAATTTCAAAACTTCGAGGAAAAAAAGTTCCGCATTATAAGAGAATCTAAACGAAGTTCCAAGAGGTTCGAAGAGGTGAGTAAGACTACAGCTACTTTCTACGAATGGAAAAATAATGACTGGCTCCCGTTAGACCATACCAATGCAGAGAAAATTATCGGGCTCAGCTATACCAACTTTAAGCGGACGATTATCATTCCCCAAGGGCAGTTTAAGGAGTTCATCGAGCTCGGAGCAAAGGATAGAACTACAATGATGAAGGAGATTTTCAGCCTTGAAAAATTTGATTTGGCTGAAAAAGCAAAGCTCCTCAACGAAAGGAATAATACCATTCTCCATCATCTCGAAGGGCAGTTAAAAAGTTTTGAGCAGGTAACCGAAGAGCAGATTAATGAAAATAAAACCCATCTCGCCACAGAGAAAAAAGCCTTTAAGGAAATCAGTCTCGCCTTTGAGAAAATCACAGAGGAATATCAGCTGCTAAAGCTGTTAAAAACCGATTGGGAAGCGCTTACAGATAAAAAGAAAAAATTCAATACCTTCGCCCAAAGAGAAGCAGAATTTACCCAAAAAGCCCAGCAAGCCGATCAGTTCGAGGCGGTGTATAAAGCATTCTATACTCTTCTTTCAGATGAGAGAAGATTAAAAACAGAATTACAGTCAGCACAGGAAAAGAGGGACCATCAGAAAATAGAACTCAGCCAAACTCAAGTGAATGAGCAGAAACTAAAAAATGAGCTGAGCAGCCTCCTTCCCCTGTATGAAAATCTCAGCAAAACAAAAGAAGAGGAGCAGGATTTAGTCAATATTCTCCAAATATTACACCTTTCCCATAGCTTTGATATCCTTAACCAAAGAATACAAAAAGGGAATAAAGAAATAGAAAAAACAGAGCAGATTTTAGAAGAAAAAAAGAGAGAAATAGAGGCATTAGATAAGAAAATATCAGAACAAAAAGCGCTTAAAATAGATCACCAGCTTATCAGCAACCTGAGCCAGTGGTTTGATAAAAAAATCAACCTTACCGAGAGAAAACAAAAGCAGGAAGACAGGATAAAAGAAATACAAAATCAGCTCAACCGTATTGATGAAGAGATGAAGAATATTCCTCTATTTTCAGAGGGAGATGGTGGAGATTTTAAGGCAAAACTTTCCATAGAAATCGAGCGATTGGAGAAACAAAAAGCTGAGCTTTCTAAAAAGAGAGGTCAGCTGGAAGTGCAGAGAGAGCTCTCACGATTCACAACGGCTTTGCATTTAGGTGAGTCTTGCCCGCTTTGTGGTTCTAAGGAGCACCCCAATATCACCCATTTTGAAGATGTAAGCGAGGCTCTTTCAGGTGTAGAAAAAGAATGGGAAAGCATAGAACGACAGCTGAAAACCTTACTCTCTCAGGAGAAAGATTGGGAAAACAGTTTGGGCAAGCGACAGTCTTTGGAAGAGCAATTCCAAAAGGAAGATACCGAGCTAAAAGAGATAGATTTGCAAATCTCGGCTCATCATCGTCTTTTTATTTGGGAGGGTTTCAGTGCAGATGATTTTGAGGGCTTTCAGCAGAAAAAGCAGCAGAACTTTGAGGTAGAAAAGCAAATAGAAAAATTAGAGTCTCAAAAATTAGAAATTCAAAAATCCCAAGAGCAGGAAACTGAAAATCTAGGGAAGTACAGGAAAGGCTTAGAAAAAATCACCTCCGAAGCATCGGAAAAGAAAGGAGAGATTTTATCATTAGAAAAATCATTAAAGCAACTGAGTTTTGATTCGTTTGAAAATGAAAATCCCAGCGATGTAGAGCAAAAACTCAAACAAATCGCCCAGCAGAACAAGGGCGTAGAGGAAAAATATCAAATTCTTACCGAGCAGCTTAGTACTTTGTCCATCCAACTTGCCGAGCAAAGCACCCGCCTCAATGATTTAGAAAATCGCTTGTCAGAATTAAATAAATCACTCACTACCCATACTGATTTGTTTAGAAAAACGATGCAGGAGCACAAGATGCAGTCTCAGCAAGAGGTAGAAAAAATCCTCGCGCAGAATATCAATGTAGTGGAAATTAGGAAAGAGGTAGAAAGTTTTAGGGTAGATTTTAAAATATTAAAAAACGCTATTGAGGAATTGGAATTGAAGTTCAAAGGAGTTGCTTTTAACGAGGAGCAGTTTGTCTCTGCCGAAGAGCAGTTTTTAGAAAAGCAAAAGGAAAAGGATACCAAGCAGTCAATTTTAACCAAAATAGAAGCGGAAATAGAAAGGCTGGAAAAACTCTTCGCTGAAAAAAAGAACCTCATAGCCGAGCACGATAAAATCCAGAAAAGGGCAGAAAACCTCAGTATAATGCTCAAACTCTTTAAGGGGGCAGGTTTCGTAGAATATGTTTCGTCCATTTTCCTAAGGCAGCTTTGCCACCACGCCAATACCCGCTTCCATAGAATGACGCGAGGGCAGCTAAGCATTCAGCTCAATGAGAATAATGATTTTGAAATTATAGATTACCTCAATGAAGGCAGGAGCCGAAGTGTGAAAACCCTTTCAGGAGGGCAGGCTTTCCAGTGTTCTCTCAGTTTGGCGCTTGCCCTCGCAGAGTCGGTACAAACCGAAGCAAAGGCAGAGAAAAACTTCTTCTTTATAGACGAAGGTTTCGGTACTCAAGACTCGGAATCCATCAATATCATTTTTGAAACCCTAATGAATCTCCAAAAAGAAAACAGGATTGTAGGCATTATCTCCCATATCGAGGAGCTGAAAGAGAGAATCCCCCTCAGCCTCTCCATTACCAAAGATGAGGAGAGGGGCAGCCTTATCAAAATCATCTAAGCAGAGAAAAGCAGCTTTGCATTTCGGACTTAAGCCTAAATAAGATACTTTTGCAAAACCTATTGGCTAAATATAAGTTTCAAATATGTACGAACAGTTTAATTTCATCATTGAATTTTTAGGGATGATTTCCTTCGTTATGTCGGGTAGTTTTGCCGCTATGCAAAGGCGATTAGACCCTTTTGGGGTGCTCATCATTGCGTTTGTTACGGCGGTGGGAGGCGGTACCGTAAGGGATTTACTTATCGATGTACCTCCGTTTTGGTTGAATGACCTCTGGTACCTCTATATGATTCTTGCGGTTACCCTTCTTTCAATGATTTTTAAATCTGTGGAGACCGATTTTAAGGTTACTCTCTTCGTATTTGATAGCTTCGGGCTGGGGCTCTACACCATCGTAGGGATACAAAAAGGGCTTAATGCACACTTAGATCCTATAATCTGTATCACTTTGGGGACGATTACGGGCTGCTTCGGAGGTATCCTTCGGGATATTTTGCTCAACCGAATCCCCCTCGTTTTCCGTAAAGAAATCTATGCTACGGCGTGTATCGTTGGTGGTTCTATGTTTCTTTTCCTGAAAGAATACACCTCCTTTCCCTATGTGCCTATCCATCTTTTCACCATCTTCCTCATCGTGGCGATAAGGATTCTCGCTGTGAAATACGAATGGGAAATCCCGAAATTCTACCTCCCAAAAAATGAAAGATAATAGATAATAAAGAACTAAATATGCCTCTAAAAGCTGTTTTATTTGATATGGATGGCGTGATCGTAGATACCGAGCCTCTCCACAAAAAAGCCTATTTTAAGACCTTTGAAGATTTAAATATCGAGGTCTCCGATGCGCTTTATTCCTCCTTTACAGGAAATTCTACCAAGAAAGTTTGCGAGCTTTTAATCCAAAAATTTAGCCTCTCCCAATCCGTTGAAGAGATTTCGGAAATCAAGAGAAAGTACTTTAAATACCTCTTTGACCACGATTCCGAATTTCAGCTTCTGCCAGGTGTCTATTCCCTTTTTGAAAATTACAGGGCGCACGGTATCACGATGGTTTTGGCGTCTTCCGCCACGATGAATACCATCAACTGGGTGTTCGAGCGCTTTAATATCGGGCATTTCTTCAAAGCAAAAGTCAGCGGTGCCGAGCTCAAAGAATCCAAACCCCATCCTGAGGTTTTTAACCTCGCTGCCGAGCTTTCTGGCGCTTCCAAAAGCGAATGTATGGTGATTGAAGACTCCACCAACGGCATCCTCGCTGCCCATAGGGCGAATATTTTCTGCGCCGCCTATCGTAGTGAGAACTCCAAAAATCAGAATTATGACTTGGCAAATATCGTGGTCTCTACCTTCGATGACCTCAAAGCAGAGCGCATCCAAGCGTATTTTTAGCCTTAATTCATCAGGCTTTTTATTCATCAAAATCGTATTAAAATTCTTTACTAAAACTTATGAAATACCTCATTCTTGGCATCGGAAATAAAGGCGAGAAGTACGAAAACACAAGGCATAATATCGGTTTTAAAATCGTGGAAAAGATCGCCGAGAAAATAGAAGCGAAATTTAATAGCACCAGCTATGGCTGGCTCGCCGAAGGCAAATACAAAGGCAGGAAAGTCCTCCTCCTCAAACCCGATACCTATGTAAATCTCTCGGGGAATGCCCTCAAATACTGGATGCAAAAAGAAAACATCCCCCTTGAAAACCTCCTCGTTATCACCGATGACCTTGCCCTGCCCTTCGGCACCCTAAGGCTTAAGGGCAAAGGCTCGGATGCGGGGCATAATGGGCTAAAAAACATCCAAGACCTCCTCAGAACTCAAGCCTACGCAAGGCTCAGGTTTGGGATTTCCTCAGATTTCGAGCGAGGCAGGCAGGTGGATTATGTCATCGGAGAGTGGGGCCCCGAGGAAAGCGCCCTCCTCCCCGAGAGAATAGAGGTTTTTGCTAATGCTGCCCTCTCCTTCGTCTTTGCAGGGCTCATCAATACGATGAATGCGTTTAACAACAAATAACCGATACACTCCCCTTGAGCCCTTACTCTTATGGGTTTAAATTATTAAATTCTCAATAAAACCATTGGATTATTGCTAATAAATCATTGGAAAACGCCAAACCCGTTGTCTTGACGCTGTCCGAAAATTGGACAGCCCCAAGAAAACGGGTTTGGGATAATTTTTTATTTTGGAGGGGGGAGATTTAGGAGAAAGAGGAAAAAGAGACTTGGATTTCTATTACGCAAAAATATCTGCCCAAATAATTTTTAAATCAGGGAAAATGTAGGGAGAAATCTCTTGTTCTATTCCTACGAAGGTGTTTTTTAGGGTGTATTTTCCGTCTTCAAGGACATATTGAGCAATTTCCTCATAGGCGGGCTTTACAATCCAATATTCTCGCACGCCACTCTCTTCGTAGAGGTCGTATTTAATTCTCATTTCCTTCGTAGAATTGCCTGGCGAGAGGATTTCTATAATAAAATCTGGTGCGCCAACGCAGCCTCTATCGTCCAATTTTTCTGGGTCGCAGACCACACATAAATCAGGCTGAACCACGGTGGTTACTTGATTATCTCCCTTGTCCTTTGTGGTAAGACGAACATCAAAGGGGGGGGATAAAATTCACAGGTCTTTTTCCAAAAATAATTTCCTAAAAAATAGACTAAGTTTCTATATACTGATTGTGTTCTTCTTGGAGGAGTTTCCTCCATTCTGAAAACTTTCCCTTTAATAAGCTCCACTCGATCTTCAAACTTCCACAATAAATAATCGGCATAGGTATAAGAGCCGTTGAGGTCCAGGTCTTCAAATTTTAATACTTCAGCCATTTTTTAGGGTTTTTAAGGGTTCAACTTAGGGTTTTGCTTCGGAATATCTCCAGATGCAATGCAAATATATTCATTATTTTAGATACGAAATGCTTTCTGAACGCTCCTGTTTAGAGACCGCTTGATTAAAAAAATTGAGCTAAATAAGGGCTATATTTTATGATTAATATAGCCTTCGGTAGCGTTTTCTTTTGGGGAGATACTTGCAGGGTTTCCCATTACTATGGCATTGCTCGGCACATCGAAGTTGATAAAAGAATTGGGCGCGATGAGGACATTATCGCCAATCGTGATATTGCCTACGATAACGGCATTGGTGCCTATCCAGACTTCGTTTCCTATGGTGGGGAATCCTTCGTTTTTTCCTCGATTTTGCTGACCTATGGTTACGCCTTGGGCTATGTTGCAGTTCTTCCCAATTTTTACTTTTGGGTTGATGACCAGCGCCCCCCAATGCCCGAGATAAAGCCCCGCACCAATCTCCGTCTCAGGGTAAATTTGGAAGCCGTATTTTATTTGATATTTTCTCAGTAGATATCTCCACATTAGCCCGAGAAAGGGCTTTCGGGAGTGTTTTTGGCACATTCTAAGGACAAAAATAAAGTGTAGATTGGGGTTGATACACTTTTTTAGCATCTGAAATAAGGAAAGCCACTTGCCGCTTTCTCTGTAAAAATCTTTTTGTAGGGTGGAGTGGTTCATCGCGAGCAAAGGTAAGTATTATTTATGAGCCAAAGGTGGGCAGTGATGAAATCAAAAAAAATACTTGTGAGACTTAAATATTATATCTTAATTTGTAACGGATAAAAATAAATGCTTATGAATTTAACTAAACTATCATTATGTGTGCTGGCTACCACTTTGGGTAGCTTAGCTTTTGCTCAAAGTAGCAAATTGAAAGGGAGGGTTTTAGATGAAAATGGAAACCCATTGTCAAATGTAAAACTCTATATGAAAGACGATCCGCAGACGCAGGTAATCACCGATGAAAAGGGGAATTATTTCCTTAATCTGCCTGCGAATGCAACACCCGTAATTGTGATTAGCAAAGACGGCTACGAGAGCCTCTCCACCGAAGTTGCACTTCAAAATAATGAGAACCGCGTAACCTATGCAGATGTAGTGCTCCACCGAAATGCTACACTTATAGAGGGAGTAGTAATTACCGATAATCCGAGCTTAATTTCTAATTCGGTATCGCTTTCCAGAAAAAAACTCGATAAAATCGCTGGGGGAACGAATCTTGCGGATTTAAAAGCTCTCAGTTCTCAGCGCTCGCAAACACTGAAAGATGCTTTACACAAGCAGCCAGGGGTGGTGATTCAGGAATTTTTCGGGGGGAATGACCAGCCTCGTCTCAATGTTCGTGGCTCGGGTATCCAGTCCAACCCACAATCTCGAGGGATAGCTCTCCTACAAGATGGTATCCCGATTAATTTCTCAGATGGTGCTTATATTATAGGTGTGCTGGAGCCTCAGGCATCTAACCTTGTGGAAATCTACCGAGGAGCAAATGCTTTGGAGTATGGAGGCTCTACACTGGGCGGTGCTATGAATTTCGTAACCAAGAATGGATATAATGCCTCACCACTGAGCCTAAAAGTAGAAGGTGGTAGCTTTGATTATTATAATGTAGCAGCTTCATCAGGATTTGTAAAAGGAAAGAATGATGTTTTCGCATCGGTTTCTTATAATCATAGCAATGGATTTAGGGAGCACAATGCTTCCAGAAGATTTAATGCTTTGCTCAATATGGGGCGAAGATTCTCGGAGAATTTTGAATCGAGATTGTATGCATCGTTTACGGATTTATACTTTGATATTCCTGGTCCGCTCACGAGGTATCAGATGGAAACCGATAGGAAGCAGATTGGGGGAGCACCTGTGGTAAAACCTCCACACTATGCTGCTGGTCCTAATGTGAAAAGAGACCACCCCAATAGAAGTGCGAAAATTGCCCGCATTGGAAGTAAATCTGTCTATAAAATAGATAAGAATAATACCCTCTCTGGTATGCTGTACTTCCAGTTTGCAGAAGATCAGTTTACCTATCCTCTTCCTTACAATATGAGGAGAGACCTCAATAATGACTATGGCATCAAGGTGAATTATGATAATAAATCTGAGAAAAATGATTTTTCACTGGGTGCGCAGTTTGGCTATGGGGTGATGAGGCAGTCTTTCTTCCTTCATAAAGGAGGGGAGAGGGCAGGACTCTTTGCGCGGGAGAATTTAAAATCTTACCACAATGTAATCTACCTTAGTGATACTTATAAATTTACCGATAAGTTTCTCGCTAATGTGGCAGTGCAAGCAAGCTGGGACAGTAGAAAGATAGAAGATCTCTACACTGCTAAAACGAGACCTTTTATCGTTCTTCAGCCCAATGGTACACAAGTAAATGTCCCTGTACCTAACCCTACCAAGAATATTGGAGGAAGTTTTGACTATTTTGGCTTTAATCCAAAAGTGGGGGCTATCTATAAACCGAAAGAGAATGTACAGCTTTATTCCAATTTCAGCCTTAGCTATGAGCCGCCTACATTCTTGGAGATTGTGAATATTTCTGGAGGTTTTAATCCTCTACAAAAGAAATTTGGACCTTCAAATATGAATTCGAGTGGTACTTCTATAGAGGTAAGAGATTTGAAAGCTCAGAAGGCATCAACTTTTGAATTAGGTACTAAGGGGGATTTTGGTAAGGCTTTCGTATGGAATGTGAGCTTCTATAATTCTTGGGTGAAAGATGAAATCTTTACGCTTTCTACCGATATCGGAATAGGAGGAGAGACGATAAATGCTCCGTATAATACCATCCATAGAGGTATAGAGGCAGGCTTGCAATCTACCTTTGTACAGAATGTTTTCTCATCTAAGGGAGATAGCTTTACGGCTTATGTCAATTATAATTGGAGTGATTTCTACTTTGCAGGAGGAGGAGACTTGTATAAAAACAAGCAAGTAGCGGGTATTCCAGAGCATTATAGCTTTGTAGCTCTGGATTATAAGCATCCGATAGGAGTTTTTGCAGAAGTAAATGCAGAATCTATTTGGACTAAAACTCCAACCGATCATAGAAATACGGTTTATCAAGACCCTTATACATTAATTGGAGCGAAATTAGGCTATAAATGGAATAAATGGACGGTCTTTGTTCAAGGGAATAACCTTGCAGATAAGGTGTATGCATCCAGCTATCTGATAAGAGATATTGTTCCTACGCCACCGCTTCCTGTTCCTCCAGGAGCACCTAAACCTACAAATGAGAATATCGCATCATTTATACCAGGTGTAGGGCGCAATTTTGTAGCGGGGATGAACTTTACATTCTAATATGCTTTATTAAAAAGGGCGTGGATTATAAATCTACTCCCTTTTTGTTTTAAGATAGTGGTTTTCCTTATGATTATGAATAACTTTGTTAGACTTAAAAATTTTTAAAAATGTCAGTATTACAATCAACACAAAATCTTGGACAAATTCCAGAAACAATGCTCATCACCCTTTGGGCAAAAGCCGAAGAAATCAAACGCCCCAATCCATTGCTAAAAGATGAAAAAGCAGTGGAGATTTTGGAGCAGGTAGATTACGATTTTACGAAGTTTAAAAAGTCGGTAATGTCTCAGGTAGGCGTATGTATAAGGGCTAGTTTAATAGATAAAGAAGCGAATGAATTTATCAAAAAGAACCCTGATGCAGTGGTTATACAGCTTGGAGCAGGGCTTGATGCCCGTTATGAACGCTTGGGAGCGCCTGAGGTTACCCATTGGTATGAGCTGGATGTCCCAGAATCAATAGAACTTCGCAAGCGATTTTTTAATGAAAGTGCTCATCATACTTTCTTGGCTATGTCTTTATTTGATTATCGATGGATAGATATCGTAAAAGCGCATCAAAAGCCTGTACTTATTATATTAGAAGGCGTACTGATGTATTTTCCAAAAAATGAAGTGGAAGCATTTTTCCAAAAGGTTTGCCAGGAATTTGAAGAAGCTACTGTATTGCTTGATATACTTGCTTATGTATTCGTGAAGCAGGCTAAGCACCACGATACTGTAAGCAAAGTAGGAGATGGCAATGTACCAGAATTTAAATGGAGCGAGCTATTTACTCGGGAAATGGAGAAGTGGAACCCAAAAATTCATTTAGAGAAAGAGTATTATATGAGTGATTATGACCAGAAGCGCTTTCCGTTTATTTTCCGAATGCTTTATAAGATACCTTTGTTTTATAGAAAATTTAATCAAAGGATTATTAGATTGAGAATTTCATAAGTGCTGAGGTATATAAAAGAATTAAGAGCTCTCAAAATGAGAGCTCTTAAAACACCAAATCACAAAATATTAATATGAAAAAATTTACTTTCAGCAAACTTGTGACCTGGCTGGGATTCGAACCCAGGACCCATACATTAAAAGTGTATTGCTCTACCAGCTGAGCTACCAGGTCGGTCTTAAATAGTGCCTGCGACTGGACTCGAACCAGCACATCCGAAAGGATACCACCCCCTCAAGATGGCGTGTCTACCAATTTCACCACACAGGCTAATATGTCAAATGAACAAAATTCCTTTCTTGTGACCTGGCTGGGATTCGAACCCAGGACCCATACATTAAAAGTGTATTGCTCTACCAGCTGAGCTACCAGGTCTGCCACTTTAATAAAGATATTTACTTATCTCCGTTAAAAGTGGTGCAAATATACAGTTTTTTTTAAAACCTCAAAATTTTTTTCCACTTTTGTCAAAAATAAAATTATGATAATTTCTCTCGTGGGATATATGGGAAGTGGCAAATCGCATATATCCAAAATATTAAGTAAAAAACTCAATTTTAAACTTATTGACCTCGATAAAGAAATTGTATCTCGATATAAGATGCCGATAACGGAAATATTTGAAAAAAAAGGTGAGCTTTTCTTCCGAAAAGCAGAGCGAGAAGTTCTGGAAGATGTACTTAAAACCGAGAGCGACCTTATACTGAGCCTTGGGGGAGGCACTCCTGTTTATTATAATAATATGGAGATGATTAATTCTCAGTCAGAATCCGTGTTTCTAAGGGCAAGTGTGGGAAGCCTTTTTAGGAGACTGCTGCGTAATAAATCCAAACGGGTATTAATCGCTAGAATAAAAGACGAAGACCTTTCAGAGTTTATTGCAAAGCATCTTTTTGAGAGAACGCCTTATTACAATCAAGCGAAATATACAGTAGATACCGATAATAAAAGCGTAGATGAGGTTTCAGAGGAGATTATTCATCTTCTTCGGTAGTATCATCGTCTAAGGAATTAAAGAAATCATCCCAATCGGTATTTAAGATAGAAACAGACTCTGTATTTTCAAGAAACTCACCGATATCTCTTCTATCCTTTTTTGTAGGTCTTCCTTCTCCTTTTGCTCGGTAGTAGTTTTGTTGCATCCGTTTCATTTTAAGGATTTCGTATTGCTCTTTATCGGTTTGGTCAGAGATATAATCGGGTACCAGCTTTGCTCCTAATCGGCTTTTGGGAAGTTGGAGAACTTTAATTTTTAGTTCAATCTGATTTTTCTTAATGCTGATAACATCCCCTACTTTTATCTCTTTTGAGGCTTTAGCGGGCTGGCTCCCGAGGCTTACCCTGTTCTTTTTAATTTCATCTGCAGCTATACTTCTGGTTTTATAGATTCTTACGCTCCAAAGGAATTTATCTATTCTCATTTTTCTTCGTTATTAAATGCCATTAAATACTTGTCAATATACAGTTGTTTTTCTTTGGATTTATATTGCTGAATATACCTTGGATGCTCCAAAACGGTCATTTTATCAAATAAATGTGCTTCTTTGTTTAGCTTTTTTATGAAGTCTGCATTCTTTTTCCCGAGTATGAAAACTTCGTCAGTATCCAATCCCAGGCTGATATGTTTCTTTAAAGATTCAATCATAAAATCTTTTACCATAGCGAATAGCTCATTGTCATCATAATAGTTTGCATTAAGCCATTTACCGTCTTTTGTCTTACGGACGATTGCCAGCGGAAACGGAGAGTTGATATAAAAATCTCGGTAGAAATTCTTCGTGCCACCGTATTGATTAATCATATCATACACATAAACGGAGGACACCTCGTGTGTATGGGCAGATTTCATCTCTATCCCGCAATCGGATTTCAAGCGTTTGGTATCGGTAAAAGGCACTCCTGTAACTCCTGCACCGTGTCTGCTGGGGTTTATCCCGATAATAAACCTCCGCGCATTGTGGTCATCGTAGTATTTCTTATAGAATTCCGCCATTACTTTTAGGGTTTCGGGGTTGTCTGTATAGGGGTTTAATACATCAAATCCTTTGGGGAGTTCCCCAGCATAATGGAGGTTTTCATTAAAGCGAACTACTTTTTTTGCAAATGTATTTTTATCCTTATCCATAGAGCATTATTTATCCTATTGATGCTTATCCATCAGCCTTACACCGAAGAACCCTGAGATTATCCCCAAAGTATTCATCAGCAGGTCTAATGCTTCCATAGAGCGCCCGAGGTTCATTATCCCTTGAAGGATTTCTGTAATCAAGGCATAGGAAAAGAGTATCAGGATAAATTTGATGAAAGATTGCTGAGGGAATCTTAGCCGAAAGAGGAAGCCCAGCAATGTAAAAATAAGAAAGTGGAGCACTTTATCCACACCGTGGAATACAAAAAGGCTGTGGGGGATTTGCTTAGCTGGGCGGAGGAGCATATAAGTAAGAAATGCCCAATAAATGGGCAAAGTCTTACTGAGTATGTTATTAATCTTATCCAATAACTTCAAGGTATTGTTCTGCGGAGAGGAGCTGGGAGAGGTCTGTACCTTCGGCTACTTCTAATTTAATAATCCAGCCTTTTCCATAAGGGTCGCTATTCACTAATTCCGGCTCATCTTCTAGGGCTTCATTTACCTCGATTACCTTTCCAGACACGGGTAGGAATAGGTCAGATACGGTTTTTACTGCTTCTACGCTACCGAATACTTCATTTGCGGAGAGTTCTTCATCGAGGGTATCTACATCTATATATACGATGTCGCCAAGCTCGCTCTGTGCAAAGTCGGTAATCCCTACTGTTGCTACATTCCCTTCAATTTTAATCCATTCGTGGTCTTTTGTGTACTTTAATTCTGATGGTGTATTCATTTCATTGATTTTTGCTCGTCAAATTTAAATGAAATCCTTATACCTCACAAATAAAATTCAATTATTGATAAGAAATTAATTTTCAGATTTCTTTTTAGAAGCCAAAATCCTTTTTCTTCTAACGAAATAGAAAATAATTGCCAGAATAATGAATAAAGGCCAAATGTATAGCAGCCCAATGCATACCTTTTGGAAGAAGTAGAAGCCAGAGATTACAGAATCTTGAGCATCATACCAGAAATTTACCTGATATTTACTTTCTATATGCTGAGTATTGGTTACAGGGATTTCCGCAATCCGTATTTTAGGTTCTTTTAGGTTGATTGACACTTCGCTGTACTTCAAATCATCGTTTAGTGTTATTTGGGAGATTTGCTGTTGGGCATCATCGTCCAGATTTTGTTTTGTGAGCTCTACTTTTTTCCCACTGTTTTTCATTTTGTCTATCATTTGTGCTGCCTTCTGATTGTTTTGCCTTTGTATTTCGGCTATTTTGGCATTGTTGGTTACATCTTCAGCATTGATGATTTGGGAATTGAGGAAGAGTTTGTTCTGGTTGATGGTGTGTAGAAACTCACCGAGGAGCTGGCTGGGCACGCGTACCGTCATTCGGTTATAAGTCTGATATTTCCTGATAAGCACTGCATCTTCGTTAGAGGTATTATAGGTTTTATCGGAGATAATCTCGCTCTCAATACTGCTATTGGTAATAAACCCACCGATTTTTTTCAGTTCATTTTCTATTGCTACGGTAGTTTCGTATACATCTTTTACCTCCATATCTACCATTGCGGTTTTTACGAATTTTCTATCGGGCAGGTTCTGAGTAGCAGCATAAGAAACATCTTCGGTTTCTATTTCTTCTGTATTTATACTATTCATCACTGCTTCGTCGGTGTAGCCACCCTCGTGCTTAGCACAAGACAGCACAAAAGCTAAAATACCTATAGGGGGTAAAACAAAATGTCTAAAAAGAATAGTAAATAAAAAAGCCCGAAAAAGCCTATAAATAAAGGAGTAAACCCAAAAAAAGCCCGAAAAACGAGGAAAAACAAAATGTCCAAAAACTTCCATTTACTACCATTTTACTTCTATTAAAAATAAAGATAATTACTTATTAAATAGCCCTAATTACCATTGGGGCTTTATAATTACCTATTATACCCTAAAAACACCCCCACAGCCCTAAAAACAGGGCGTTTTGTTTATAGGACTGGGCATAGAGCAAGCACCTTATGAGGGCGGAAACTACCCCTATTACTACCCGCATACCACTACCCACAAATGATAAAAAAAGCATGTTTTTTGACATTGGGGGAAGTAATGGGGGCAACTATGGGGGGTAGTTTTTAGCAAAAAAAAGTATTAAAATCTTACCCCCTATTATACCAAAATAATAATTAAACGACCATTAAACAAAAGAATATATACCCCTATTTACCTCTGTAAATGTTCTTTATTTTAATTAAGTATCTAATAATGAGTTGTTTATGTGATTTTAACCAGTGATTTTACCAAGAAAATATAAAAAATAGGACATTTTGTTCTATTCCAGCCTGATTACACCGACTACAATAGCCAAACCTTCTATTTCCTCCTCTGGAACATTGAAAGGGTCGTAACTTTCATTATCGGAAACCATTAAAAGACTGTTAGGAGCATCACTTGGTTTTATTCTTTTAATAATGATTCCTTGTTTTCTTGTAGCTATGACATGGGTTTTATTCCATTGTATAAAGTTTCTTTCTTTTATGATACGGCAGGCCACTACATCCCCACTGTTATATTTAGGATACATGGAGGAACCTTCTACCTCTATCATGAAATCTACTTGCTTATGCTTAAATTTTGGAATCACATAGTAATCTTTAACATCTCTCTCTTCAAAAGAAAACACATTATTACCATATCCTCCTATAGCGGTAGCATTGACAAGAGGAATACCCTTTACTGATTCCTCTTTGCTGGTTTCAGTACTAGTGTTCTCGCTCTTTAACATTTCCCCTTCTCCTGTAAGAAGCCATTCAGGATTTAATTCGGGATATTTGGAAACTATTTTTGCTAAAACATCAGAACTTAATGCTTTTTCTTTTGCCTTTCCCTTAAAATTTCCATAAGTAACCCCTAATTCTTCAAAAAATTTTTCTTTTGCAAAGCCTTTATAATCAGTAAAATAAAGCACTCTCTCTTTAATGTTGGTAAAAAAAGTTTCCATAAAATTTGTTTATTAGAAAAAATAGTTTCTATATTTACAACATCAAAACATCATAACAATGACAAAGGTAATGGAATTTAGCGAGATTGTTCGTATATGCGAACAAAAAAAACAAACAGGAGATATTCAGACTTTATCAACTTTTAATCCTCCATTTTCATTTAATTCTACATCAAAATATTTAGGATTCTTTTTGTATTCGTTAAAAAGTCTTTCCCTTTCTTTTTTGAGTACAAACTCTTCTGCTTCTTTTCTTTCTTTGCTGTTTAAGTTGTTTAGATAAGCTGTATCTGCGAATATTTTCCCAGAAGTTGCTGGATTGTTTTCAAATTCTATTTTAAGCTGTAGGCCTCCTTTTATTTCCGTTGGTTCTTCGTCTGTCTGTACTTAGCACTACACTTTCCAGCAAGGCAGATGCCGACCAATTAGCCAATAAAGCTAATGCAGATGCTACGGGACTGACACAGGAGCAGGTAGATGCTTGGAACACCAAGTTAAAAACGCTTTCCGATGCTCCCAAAGATAACAAACAATACGCCCGTAAAAACGGAGCGTGGGAAGAAATCACGGCATCCGGCGGAGCGGAAGCACCTACGCCAAAAATCAACATCAAAGGCTGTTCTTTGGCGGGAAACAAGCATGTAAGATTAGAGTTTGAAGTGTCTAATTATCCCAATTTTAGCAATGATTATGAAAATATCCTTGCAGAATCTTTTTTGCAGTTATCCATAGATGCCGCTGAGATTCCAATAGACCCTCCATTAGAAACTATATTAACAAGCCATGGTAGTGGAAATGACCATGCAGGGGTGTTTATAGAGGTTGAGTTGCCTCCAGGCGTAACAATAGTGCTGGAAAATCATAATCACTCTAATCGGTTCAATTTTGCCTGTTATTTAAAATTGAAGCACGGCACAAGTTACATACAGGAGAATTTCTTCTACAAGAATACTTCCAGATATAACCAGTCTGGCTATGTGGATATTACCTTTAAAGCGGGGAAAAATCCAGCAACGGATTTTAATTCTACAACGGAAACGGGGGTGCTGAATCTTTGTAAAGATATAGACGAAGCAGCGATGCAGAAACAGCTGGGGTTCTTAAATAATAACATACAAGTGCCGTTTGGAACATCTTCTGACTTTTCGCAAACCTTTCTGAATAACGGCAGAATAGTTCCCAATACAGCCATTAGCCAGGTTACAGAGTGGGATTTTGATTTAGCGGTAGAAGATGGTAATATGGCGATATCTTCAAGTTCTCCGTGGTGTATTGTTGCAGAAAAAGAACTGGAGGGAGGCCCTTTTGAGGTTGTGGGCTACGGGGTTATCACAGACAACTGGACGGGAGGCGAAACCAACAGAAACAGCAGGGCTGTGGTAAGGACAATTACTACTTCGGATATGCTGTTTGGCTCTCGTAAAGGTCTGAGGTTTAGAGTGCAGCCAACTAAATCCATGACAGGCACTCAGCGGCAGGTAAAAGTAATCGTAAACAAAGTAAGAAGGATTTCATATTCAGTAAATTAACATTAACTATTTAAATTTATAAACAATGAAACGAAAAGGATTTATCAAACAGATTTTCGGCGTTACAGCCGACGGCAGAGTGGAACAATTATCAGAATTGCACATTCCAGCAGGGACAAAAGTGGTTCAGTCATTCTTAATCAGCACTTTATTCGGAGACAATGACACATCGTTCAAGAAAGTAATTTTACCCAGTTCGGTAAAGGAAATTGAGGAAGATGCGTTTGTCAATATTAGAACGGAGCAAGTGCAGTTCAAAAATGGACTGGAAAAGATAGGCGACCGTGCATTCATAGCAGGATGTCTTAACTATGAGAATCTGGTTTTCCCAAAAACGCTGAAAAGCATAGGGCATTATGCTTTCGCAGAAAATCAGTTTCCTAAATTTTCAAGAAACTATTCTTTGAAAAAAGTAACACTTCCGCAGAACTGCGAATATTACAAAGACAGCTTTGACCCAACAACAGAGGTCGTGGGAGGAAAATTGATTGAGTAAAAAAAGGAAGAGAATGAATGAATTTATAAATGAACACATTTTGCCGCATTTCGGGACTTTCATTTCCGCAGTGCTGACGGGGTTGGCGGGTTTTATCTTTGGAAAGCGGAAGCAGACCGCTGAAGTAGAGGGTATTAACGCTGACAACGAAGGCAAAGAGATTGAGAATGCCGAAAAAGTCCTAAAATATTACAGGGCTATGGTAGATGACTTGGGTGAAAAACTCATCACAGCGATTAAAGAGCTGGATGAGGCCAAGCAGGTCATCAAAGAACTTGAGGATAAAGTAGAACTTCTTACTGATGAACTCAAGAAATATAAACAGCTCAATAGAAAAAAAGAAGAGTAAAACCCTTTGGATTTAACCTTAGGAGTGTTTAAACAGCCTTTAAACAGATTTTAAAACTACAATAGAAAAAGCAGTCATTTGGACTGCTTTTCTTATCTTTGTCATGTCAAATTTTTTGGACATTTTGTTTTGAAATTTTGGACATTTTGTTTTGCCGATTATACATGCTTTCTGAAAAAACCAAAATAGTTTCTGTAAATCAGGTTTCTAATGCTTTTGGATTAGTGGAAACGAATTGCGCCTCATCAAAAGCCTCACCGAAGCGTTTTTTAGCTTTTTCTATTTCTTTTTGGGCTTTGTCTTCCAGTTTGGCGCAGTAGTCTTCTATCAAAACATCGGCACGGAAACGCTTTTTGCTGTCTTTGTTGTCTATCAGTGGGTCGTTGAAGGCATCCACATGCCCGCTCGCTTTCCAAATGGTAGGGTGCATAAAGATAGCACTATCCAGCCCTACGATGTTTTCATTGAGCTGAATCATCGCTTTCCACCAATATTGTTTGATATTGTTTTTTAGTTCTATACCATTTTGTCCGTAGTCGTATATTGCAGAAAGTCCGTCATAAATCTCACTGGAAGGGAAAATAAATCCATATTCCTTAGCGTGAGAAATCACTTTCTTAAAAACATCTTCTTGCTTTGCCATCGTTAAAAAATTTATGCAAAAATAAGGATTTTAGTTTAATATTCTATACAAAAAAACACCCTCTGAATGGAGAGTGTTTTTTATTTTGATTGTTTTTTATTCTAATTTTTGTAGGAAATTTTGTAATTGGGTTGCATAAGTTGTATTACTATTTCCTATTCCTTCAGCAGAACCTCCTTGATTAAAGTTAAGCTCTGTGAAATTAACAGCATCTCTTTTACCTACCAATAGAGTAATTACCCAAGTACCATTTACTAGATTTCCAATATCAGTGCTTCCTGAAACAAACTCATAGGAGCTTATGTTAGGGTAATCTGCATATATTTCCCAGTTATTAGTAAGTTGGGTTTTCTTTAATAGTACTATAGCAGGGGCAGTTGTAACACCATACTTACCACCACCGAAATCTACACTAGGAATAACCCCATTACCAGCTCTCAACATTACTATTTTACCAGTGCCAGGATCTGGCATTTTGAATGTAGCACTCATGATGGCTACGGCATATTTATTATAATCAATACCTGTATCAAACTTTCTAATATAGTCTCCTTTTACCTTATCAATAGTAAGGGTAAGGATACTCATATTATTGATAGGAAGACCTTTGTATACATCTCCCACAGCATCCACCAATAGTGGTCTGTAATCTGTGTAATTGGTAGCAGTTGCTGTATTTCCACCTAAGTCAGCATCCATAGCAGAACCAACATTCTTGCTATATATAGGCGCATCTACCAATCTAAGAAGAGGTTTTCCATCATTGGCGGTAGAGTTTTTTATAGTCAAAGTTCTTGTAGGAATATCAGTATTGATTCCTACCTTCCCGCTTGTTTTGGTTGCTGCTTTAGCCTCGTTAATAGCCTGAGCATCAATAAGCAACCCACTTCCTAATGAAACGAATAATAATGTTCTTTTCAGCATATGAATTATATTTTCTATATTTAAGTTTACAAAGGTAATACTTTAATTATTTATTTACAACATTTTTTTGTCAATATTTTTTTATATATGCTTCATTAACAATATCTATTGCTTTGTTTAAATCAGAGTCCACTCATATCGTATAGATACACTTCCTTTTATAGTATTAGTGGAAAAAGAAACCTTTATTTTATTAATGTTTTAGGGATTATTTTTCATATTTTTGTGCATTATAATATTCTTCCCATGAAAAATTTAATGCTTCTCATTTTATCCTTTTTTACCCTTATTCCTTTTGGAACAAAAGCCCAAAACGCCGCACATCCGCAGGAGAAACAATATGTTCTGCTGGTTTCTTTTGATGGATTCAGGAATGACTATCCAGAGAAGTTCAACCTTCCTTTAAACAGATTTTAAAACTACAATAGAAAAAGCAGTCATTTGGACTGCTTTTCTTATCTTTGTCATGTCAAATTTTTTGGACATTTTGTTTTGAAATTTTGGACATTTTGTTTTGCCGATTATATACCTAAGCTAATAACGGATTTTAAATTCATTCTTTTCATTGTTTTTTGTTTTTAATATTTACAAGCCAAAGTTGCGAATGAATGCTTTACTCCCCTTGTAAATAACCTTTCTAATACTTGTAAAGACTATTTTACAAAACATAACCGCTGATATAAAGTTTATTGTAAAACATCGTAGCCGGTGAGGCTATTGCCCACTGGCGTGGGAGGCACTTAGCCTAAAGCAAAAAAATACAGCCTTTAAAATACTGTATTTTTTTGTTGCTTACTGCTAAAAGCCAGCAGCTAAAAGCTAGCAGCTAAATTGCTATCTTTGCAAGAAAATTATATAAAATGACTTTTGGTATAGACGCCGTAAGCTACTATGCGCCCTCACTTTATTTGAAGATAAGTGAATTGGCTGTGCGCAGAGGCATTGAACCTGCAAAATTGGAAAAAGGATTAGGGCTACAGAAAATGGCATTGCCAGACTTGTACGAAGATTCGGCAACATTTGCCGCTGAGGCATTGCTCAGGCTTGTGAGAGATTATAGCATTCATCCGAAAGATATCAGCAGAATTTATTTAGGAACAGAATCCGCTATAGATGCAGCAAAACCCACTGCCAGCTATGCTGTGGAAATGGTAGAAAAAGCCCTTGAGCCCGAGTTTGGTGAGAGGGTTTTTAGAAATTGTGATGTAACGGACCTCACTTTTGCCTGCATAGGTGGGGTAGATGCACTCCACAGCTGCCTTGATTTTGTGAGGGCAAACCCTGATAAAAAAGCAGTGGTTATAGCTTCAGACTATGCCAAATATGCACTGGAGTCTTCTGGTGAATATACACAAGGAGGCGGTGCAGTGGCGCTCCTCATCAGTGCAAACCCAAGGCTTGTAGAGATCAACCCAACCTTTGGAGTGGCTATGGAGAGCGTTTTTGATTTCTTCAAACCACGAAGACAGGAGGACAAGAAAAACCTGAGTACAGCAACAGATAAAATGCCCGAAAAGATAGAGCTCTTCACTGATGAACCCGTATTTGATGGGCAGTATTCCAACCAATGCTATCAAGACAGAATCCGCGAGGCTTATGAACATTACAAAAGCCAAACAGGAGCAGTAAAGCCTTATGAACAATGGAGATTCCTTATCTTCCATCTGCCGTATGCTTTCCACGGGAAGAGGATTTTTACTGAGATTTACAGCTTGGAGAACAGTCTGCCATACGCTACCGCCGAGGAGCAGAAAGCCGTAGCCAAATCGGAGGGGTATATTGAGCTGATCAATCAAAAAATAGAGTCTTCGCAGAGGGCGTCTTCCGAAATTGGGAATATGTACACGGCATCGGTGTTTATGGCGCTTATTTCGGCATTGCAAGTCAGCTATGATGAGGGCGAAGAGCTTGGCGGTGAGGAAATAGGCTTCCTCTCCTACGGAAGCGGTTCCAAATCTAAAGTATTCTCAGGGAAAATAGCAGAAAAATGGAAAGATGTAGCCAGTAAATGGAATTTATTTGAGACATTAGCGGGCAGAAAAGCTATTAGTTTTGAAACTTATGAAAAACTTCACCTCAAGCAGCTGAAAGAACCCATTAATCCGAACTATAAAGGCTTTGGACTGCTAGCAATAGAAAAAGAAAATCCTGTGAAAATAGGTGCCAGATACTACGATTTTAAATAATTTTTTAAACGCTTTGAAATGAATATTAAAGAGAGATTACAACCTTATATACAAGAGGCTTTAGCTGAAATCTACCAGATAAAAGGTATAGAAACTGAGCTCCAAAAGACGAAACCCGACTTTGAAGGAGACTTTACCCTCGTAACCTTCCCCCTTGTGAAGGCTTTGAAGAAAAATCCTGACCTTATTGCAACTGAAATCGGTGATAGGCTGGTGGAGACCGTAGGTTTTATAGAAAGCTACAATATTGTAAAGGGCTTCCTTAACCTTAAGCTGAAAGATACAGCCTTTACTCAGTGCTTGAGCAGTATAAAGGAGGGGCTGGAATGCATTAGCCCAAAAAATGAAACCGTTATGGTAGAATATTCCTCCCCAAATACGAATAAACCCCTACACTTGGGGCATATTCGTAATAATTTGCTGGGCTTTTCTGTGGCAAATATCTTAAAAGAAGATGGGTATAAGGTGGTAAAGACACAAATTATCAATGATAGAGGGATACACATCTGTAAATCTATGCTCGCGTGGGAAAAACTCGGCAATGGTGCAACGCCAGAGAGCACTTCTACCAAAGGAGATAAGTTTGTGGGAAATTATTATGTGGAATTTGATAAACTCTACAAAAAAGAAGTGCAACAACTGATGAATGAGCAAGGCTTGGATGAAGAATCTGCAAAGAAACAAGCCCCAAGTATCATTGAAGCTCAAAATATGCTCCTACAATGGGAAAAATCTGATGAAACCGTGAGAAACCTTTGGTCAATGATGAATGCCTGGGTGTATGATGGGTTTAATCAGACTTATAAGCGATTGGGAGTGGATTTTGACCAAGTGCAATATGAGAGCAATACCTACCTGCTCGGTAAAGACCTTATACAAGAGGGATTAAGCAGGGGAATATTCTACCAGAAAGAAGATGGCTCGGTATGGATAGACCTTACCGATGAGGGGCTCGACCAAAAACTGCTCCTCCGCTCCGATGGTACCTCCGTTTATATGACTCAGGACTTGGGAACGGCAGTAGAACGCTTTAAACAGAACGATATCCAAAGGCTTATCTATACTGTGGGGAATGAACAGGATTATCATTTCCAAGTACTCTTTAAAATCTTGAAGAAATTAGGATATCAGTGGGCAGAGCACCTCTATCATCTGTCGTATGGAATGGTAGAGCTCCCAGATGGAAAGATGAAATCCAGAGAAGGAACGGTAGTAGATGCAGACGACCTAATGCAGGAAATGTATGAAACCGCAAAAGAAAAAGCCCAAGAGCTCGGTAAACTGGAAGAGCTCACCGATGAAGAGAAAGAAAAATCTTATGAGACCGTAGGCTTGGGAGCGCTCAAATACTTCATATTGAAAGTAGATCCTAAAAAGAAAATGCTCTTTAACCCTAAGGATAGTATAGACTTCAATGGAAATACAGGACCCTTCATTCAATACACTTATGCGAGGATTCAATCCCTGCTCGCGAAGGCAGGTAGCCGTTCTTCATCAATAAACGATAGCCTTGTACTGAATGAATACGAAAAAGATTTAATCAGCCTGCTCTCAGACTACCGAGAAGTGGTGTCTAAGGCAGCAAATACGCTAAGCCCTGCGCATATTGCCAATTATGTCTATGAAGTAGTGAAGACTTATAATGCTTTCTACCAAAATAATCCTGTCCTCAATAATGAAAACCAAGACCTGAAAGAGCTTCGTATCTATCTTTCTGAACTTACAGCAGAGGTGATTAAGAAATGCCTCTCCCTTCTCGGTATTGGTGTGGTGAATAGAATGTAAGATGGATTTTTACGACTTATTTATTAGACCTTATGAGGAATATGAGGCTTCTCAAATAGCACTGGAAGCTATTGCAGCGGTCTTTGGATTGCTCAGTGTGTTCTTTTCTATAAAAAAGAATATATTGGTCTATCCTACGGGGATTATTTCTACCGTAATTTATGTTTATATACTCTTTATCTTCGGACTTTTTGGTGATTTGATGATTAATTTCTACTACACCGTGATGAGTATCTACGGCTGGGTTCTCTGGTCTAAAAGTTCAGAAGATAATATCCATATAGAAGTAACCAATACCACTAAAAAAGAGTGGGTATATAGCCTTTTGCTCTTTATATTGAGCATTGTGCTGGTGAGTATTGTTTATTATTATAAACCTTTTATTAATAATAAATTTTCTATGGAGGGGATTAGCCTTGATTTCTCTCATTTGGATTGGGCAAATAAACTGGATATTGTAACTACCGCCATATTTTTGGTCGGGATGTGGCTGATGGCAAAACGAAGAATAGAAAACTGGATATTCTGGATTTTAGGAGACTTCATTTCCGTGCCAATGTACCTCTATAAAGGGCTTGGGATTACTTCGGTGCAGTATTTGATATTTACGGTGCTCGCCATACTGGGCTATCTCAGCTGGCGGAAGACTAAAAGAGCTTTAGTTTAATCAATATTAAAAAATAAAGACAATGAAAAAGTTAATAAAAATTTCTCTGGGTGTGGCTGTTGCTATGAGTCTTAGTTCTTGCGTTATCTATCCAGATAATTATTCAGGAAACGAGCAGTATTATGAGCCTTTCTATCAAAATGGATACTACTATGCTCCGCAGGTGTACTATGGGCAGGGTGGTTACTATGGAAATGATGGATACTATTACAGGAATGATTTTAATTACTATTACGACAATGGTATCCCTTACTACTATGGAACCAACAGGCAGAAAATCTACATTCAGAGGAATTATAATAATTATTACGAAAATAGAGGAGGTAGTGGTGGTTTCCGAAATCAAGGTCATCAAAACAATAATGGCTATAACAGAAGCAACAATACCAACCAAAGCCCGGGCATACAGATGAACACCCACAGCAATCAGAATCAGAGAAGGCAGAGCTCGGATAACAATTCCTACCGAAGTGGTGGAGTAGAGGTGAGAAACAGCTCTTCCAGAAACTCGGGAGTTCAGCAAAATTCTTCTTCTGAAAATACACAGAGAAGTATGAGGAGATAATAAACTCCTCTTTTTATTTGGATTAGAAACGATAATCAGTCTATGAAATTTTATAAGTATCAGGGAACAGGAAATGATTTTGTGATGATAGACAACCGCAATCAGACCTTCCCAAAAGAGCAGAAATATATAGAAAGGCTTTGCAACAGGCGTTTTGGAATAGGTGCCGATGGTCTCATTCTACTTGAAGAAGACCATACTGCGGATTTCCGAATGCTGTATTATAATTCCGATGGAAACGAAAGCACGATGTGCGGAAATGGTGGGCGTTGTATCGTAGCCTTTGCTCATTTCCTCAACATATTTGAGCATAAAACAACTTTTAATGCCATAGATGGGCTACACGAAGCGGAGATAAACAACGGGCTCATAAAGCTGAAGATGATAGATGTACAGGAGATAAAAACTGATGGAGAGGCTTTCGTTTTAAATACGGGTTCTCCGCATTTTGTGAAATATGTCCAGAATTTGGAGGGTTATAATGTCTTTCAAAATGGTTATAACATCCGAAATTCCAAAACTTACCAGAAGGAGGGTATTAATGTCAATTTTGTGGAGGAATTGGAGGGAAATGCTCGCCTCTTTGTACGCACCTATGAGCGTGGGGTAGAAGATGAAACTTTCAGTTGTGGAACGGGTGCTACGGCAGCAGCACTTACCTACATTCAACAGCATAAAGTAGCAGCGATAGAGGTAAAAGTCTTGGGCGGAAACCTTAAAGTCTATGCCGAGCAGTACGGAAGTTCCTTCCAAAATATCTGGTTAGAAGGTCCCGCTCAGCAGGTTTTTTGTGGAGAGATTAATGAGTAATTTTTAACTTCAATGAAAAAAATATTTTTCTTCATCATCCTTATCATTGGGGGAGTAGGTAGCTATTTAGGATTTAATTTTTACAGGAAATACTATGCTTCCAATGTCAAAAAAGAGGGCATTATCCACATTCATCATAATGCCAGCTTCCAGCAGATACTAGACTCCCTATCGCCTTATGTGGCTAATGAGCACAGTTTTGAGGAAGTTGCTAGAAACAAACACCTGCCTAAAGCATTCAAAGCTGGGCGCTATCAGATAAAGCAAGGTACAAATAATACCGACCTTGTGAATATGATAAAGGCAGGGAACCAAGTACCAAACACCTTCCGAATAGGCGACTTTTATGATGTTTATCAGATGGTCGGCAGGGTCGTGAGGAAGACTGAGGCAGACTCCCTTTCATTCATCAAGGGATTGAATGAAATTGCCCAAGATAAAGGCTATACCGATGCCGAAGACCTAAAAAAATACTTCTTTATCGATACCTATCAATTCTTTTGGACGGTAAGCCCAAAGGACTTCTTTACAAAATTTGAAAACCAATATAACGACTTTTGGAATGCCGAAAGAAAGGCTCTGGAAGAGCAGTCTGGGCTTAGCAGAGAGCAGATTTACGCCCTTGCTTCCATCGTTTATAAGGAATCTGGGGGTAAGACCGATGAGCAGAAAACCATCGCAGGGCTTTACTTAAACCGATACAAAAAGGGGATGAAGCTCCAAAGCGACCCCACCGTAATCTACGCCATAAATAAAGAGACGAACTTCACAACCAAAATCCGCCGAGTGCTGTATAAGGATCTGAAAACCCCTTCGCCATACAATACCTATATGAATGCAGGAATCCCTCCTGGTCCTATTTGTATCGTAGATAAAAGCTCGGTAGATGCCGTTCTAAATGCAGAGCACAACCACTTTATTTATATGTGTGCCGACCTGAAGCGCCCCGGCTTCCATCGTTTTACAGACAATGATGCCGAGCACGCAAAAAACGCCAGAGAATACCAGCAATGGCTCAGCCAAAGGAATATTAAAAACTAAAATCCAGATAAAATCTGGATTTTTTTATATTTACTGACTAATAGTTAAATTATTAAGGTTGGAAATATTAGAAAACTTACTTTCTTATTTTCAGTATTTCAAACGATTTAGGATAGTTTTTTTGTAATTGCTGTACTTCCTGTGAATCTATTCCATCCACTCCTAGATTAAAATAGTTTTGAACAGTTTTGATTTCTGTTTTATTTAATTTTTGAAGTTCTTTAGAAAGTTGAGTATCTCCTATTTTTTCTAATAATTGAAGTAGTATATATCCGTGATCATATGCTGCTGCATCATATATGTAATCTATTTTTAGAAATTTACTTAAACTTATGGAATCTCCATCTATAGACTTGTTTAATAGCAGTATATAAATCCTATTATTTTTTATACCTAATGCGATTTCTATATTATTAGAGATAGGAATTTGGGAGTTATAAATAGGAGTAGAGCAAGCCGATACTGACAATAAAAATTACAATCGTAATAAATATCGTATTCCTTACTTTTTCCATACTTTTCCTTTCCATAGTAATTTGTTTTTTCCTTTAATATAAATAAAATCTTGGTAGTAAGGTTCAAATTCAAAAAAGCATCGGTCAAAATGAAGTAAATTAATCGTTAGAAAGTTATACTTTTCAGTGTTTATATATTCATCAAAAATATTAAATAATATTCTACTTTTATAAACTTCTGTTCCTGATATATCAGCATTTAATTCAAAGTTGATATGGTTTATGGGTGTTTCTCTATTCCATAGATATTTTGATTTGGGCAGAGCAATATATGTTTTGTCTGTTAAGATAGTTTTATTATAATTGAATGCAAATCTTAATTTTAAAGGGAGAGAATGAGCAGAATGATGGACCTGTATATACAAACTATCTTGTGAGTATTTATTTTCCTTTTTTATTTGATAATCAAAGCCCTTTTGTTTTGTATAATAATTTTCACTGGTGATTTCCATTACATTATCTGAAACAGCAGACCACTTCCCTTTTGAGGCATAACTACATTGTTCTATTACGGGTGAAAAAGAGATTTTTACTTTATTTAGAGTATAATTTCCATTTTTATGGATTTCTATGTTTGAATAATTATGCTCGGATAAAGCCTGATATAATTTATTGTCTTGAAGAATATAAGTTCCTGCCCAATTATTTTCTCTCTTTATGGATGTACAGTTGATAGATAATAGTAACAAGAGTATTATTACCAATGATTTTCTCATTAGTTTTTGATTTTAATAGATTAGTACAATATTTTTCATTAAAATACTATTTCTTCACATCTTCCAGGCTAGGGACTTTGCTAAATACAGCTTTTACGAATGGGCATAGGGGGATAATCTTTATTCCTTGCTCTCGGGCAAATTTTACTGCTTCGGCTACGAGGAGCTTCCCCAGTCCGCGCCCTCCAAAAGCCTCTTCTATCCTTGTATGGTCAATGAGGAGGGTTTTGCTGTCAGCCCACTTATAAGTCATCTCCCCAGCAAAGATTTCTCCATCGTAGATAATGAATCTTCCAGTGGTGCCATCATCCTCTCTTTCAAACTTTATTGTATCCATTGAATGATTTTTAATTCCTACAAAAGTAGGATAAATTTTCATCCTCAAAAATTTGCGTTTTGCTCAGTCTATACAGAAATTGGGCGAGAGGAAACGATTTTTTTCTGAACTTTTTTTGCCCTAATTTTACCCGAAATTTAGTTTTGCAAGATGTATTTAGTTTTTGATACCGAAACTACAGGCTTACCCCAAAATTTTGATGCACCGATTTCCGATTCTTCCAACTGGCCGAGAATGGTGCAGCTCGCTTGGCAAATCCACGATGAAAACGGCAAACTTATAGACAACCAAGACTTCATTATCAAGCCCGAAGGCTACGATATACCGTTTAATGTCTCGCAAATACACGGGATTACGACCAGTATTGCCAATGAAATTGGTGATGACTTGGAGACCGTCCTCAAGCACTTTGCTGAGGCGGTTGAGAAGTGTAAATTCGGTGTGGGGCAGAACATTGATTTTGATTATAAGATTGTAGGAGCAGAATTTTACCGAAAAGGAATTGCTGATAAGTTGCAAGCCCTCCCAAAAGCCGATACTATGTGGCTTGGTACGCAGTTTACCGCGATTCCTCAAGGGAATACAGGCAGGCTCAAGCCCCCAAAACTCGAGGAACTCTATGAGAAGCTCTATGGTTTTAAGTTTGATGAAGCCCACAATGCCGCAGCCGATGTAAATGCTACGGCACAAGTATTCTTTGAGATGCTTAGGCGGGGGATTATCAGTGCGGCTGATCTCGGTGTGGAGGAGAGTGTTATTTCACATTTCCAAAGTCTGCATACCGAACCCATAAAGCCTTTCCCTATCGTTATTCGAAGCCAGATAGCAGAATTTAACAAGAGAAAACAGGGTGCTTCCCAAACCGCACAGGAGATGGATTTGGGGAGTTATTTCAATTTTCATAATCACAGTATTTTTTCCTCCCTCCAGGCCTCTACCCACCATTCCGATATGGTAAATAAAGCCTTGAAGAATGATTTTCCTGCTGTGGGGATGGTAGATTTTGGCAATTTGATGGGTGCCTTTAAGTTCGTTAATGAAGTCGAGAAAGCCAATGGAGACTTAAAGAAAAAGCATCAGGAATTCATAGATAATCATCCAGATGAAACCCCTCCACCGCTAAAACAGCTCATTCCCATTATCGGATGTGAGTTTTATATCTCAGACAGACCAGAACAAAAGCAGTTTACCAAAGATGACCCCGACCGCAGGACGAATATAGTCCTCCTTGCCAAGAATTTCCGAGGGTATAAGAATATTGCAAAACTCTCCAGCCTTGGGTTTGTTAATGGTTTTTACTTCGGTGTACCTCGGGTTTCAAAAGAATGGATTCTTCAGCATAAGGAAGATGTAATTGCCCTTTCTTCAGGGCTTAATGGCGATATACCCAATGCTGTTTTAGAATATGGAGAGACCAAAGGCGAGCAAGTATTCAAATGGTGGAAGGATGCTTTTGGAGAGGACTTCTATGTACAGATCCAAAACCACGGCTTGGCCGAAGAAGAGTATCTGAATGATATCCTCCTCCGCTGGGCAGAGAAATATGATGTGAAAGTTCTGGCTCAGAATGAGACTTATTATACCTCCAAAGAGGATGCACACATACAGGAAATTTTATTTTGTATAAAAGACGGTGAAAAGCTCTCCACTCCTGTTGGTAGAGGCTTTGGTAAGAGGAAAGGCTTACCCTCAAAAGACTACGATATGAAAGACCGTGAGGAGATAAAGCGGGCGTTTAGCCATTATCCCACCGCTTTTAAGGCGTATGAGGACTTTCTCAAAAAGTTTGAGCCTTATGCCTTGAAGAGAGAGGTTCTCCTCCCCAAGTTTGAGATTCCTGAGCAGTTTCAGTCCGAAGAAGATGAAAAAGACGGAGGCAAGCGAGGAGAAAATGCTTTCCTAAGACATCTTACCTACGAAGGAGCCAAGAGAAGATATGAGGAAATCACCGATGAGATTCGAGAGAGGTTAGACTTTGAGCTGGAAATCATTGCCAATACAGGCTATCCTGGGTACTTCCTCATTGTGCAGGACTTTTGTAATGAAGCCCGCAATATGGGCGTATGGGTAGGTCCTGGGCGAGGTTCGGCAGCAGGCTCGGCAGTGGCATACTGTATAGGAATTACGAATGTAGATCCTATTAAATACGACCTCCTCTTTGAGCGTTTTCTCAATCCTGAGAGAATCTCAATGCCCGATATAGATATAGACTTTGATGATGAAGGGAGAGACAAGATTATTAAATGGGTAGTAGAAAAGTATGGCAAGATGAATGTGGCACAGATTATTACCTATTCTGTTCTCGGTGGTAAGTCGGCAATTACCGATGCTGGTCGTGTTCTTGAATATTCCATTCCAGATACGAAAGGCATTGCGAAACTCGTGCCTCCAGCACCAGGGATGAATATCGCTAAGGCATTCAAAAAATATGAAAAGCTCCCTCCAGAAGATAAAATACTGGTAGATGAGATGAAAACCATCTTAGACAATAAGAAAGATGCACGATTCCCAGTGCTCTCTGCTGCTCAGAAGATGGAGGGATGCATTAGAAATACGGGAATACATGCCTGCGGGGTTATCATTACTCCAGAAGATATTTCCAACCTCGTCCCTATTACCACTGCGGCTAAGGATTCCGATGTGCTGGTCTCTCAATTTGATAATTCAGTAGCTGAAGCAGCAGGACTTTTAAAGATGGATTTCCTCGGGCTTAGAACTTTATCCATTATCCGTGATGCGATTAAACTCATTAAAGATAATTATGATATAGATATAAATCCAGATGAGATTTCACTGGAAGATGAGAAGACTTATCAGCTCTTTCAAGAGGGTAGGACAATAGGGATTTTCCAATACGAAAGTGTGGGAATGCAAAAGTATATGCGGGAGCTGAAACCCACCGTATTTGCCGACCTTATTGCGATGAATGCCCTCTACCGACCAGGTCCAATCAAGTATATCCCAAACTTTATCAACAGGAAACACGGCATAGAAGAGATTGTGTATGACCTGCCCGAAACCGAAGAGTATTTAAAGGAAACCTACGGAATTACGGTTTATCAAGAGCAAGTAATGCTACTCTCTCAGAAGCTGGCAAACTTTACAAAAGGTGAAGCCGATACACTCAGAAAGGCAATGGGGAAAAAGCAGATAGATGTCCTCAATAAAATGTATCCCAAGTTTATAGAAGGAGGAAAGAAGAACAATCTGAATGAGGAAAAACTCGAGAAGATTTGGAACGACTGGAAAGCCTTTGCAGAATACGCCTTTAATAAGTCTCACTCCACCTGTTATGCCTATATTGCCTATCAAACAGCCTATCTGAAAGCAAATTATCCTGCGGAATATATGGCAAGTGTGATGACGCATAACCTGAATAACACAAAGCAAATCACAATGTTTATGGAGGACTGCAAAGCGATGGGGGTAGATGTACTCGGGCCAGATGTAAACGAAAGTCAGTATGAGTTTTCCGTAAATGATAAGGGGCAGATTCGCTTTGGTCTGGGAGCAATCAAGGGAATAGGTGAGGGACCGAGCGAAATTATCGTAGAGACCCGCCAGCAAGGTAAGTTTAAAGATATATATGACTTCTTTGAACGCATACCAGCCTCTCAGATTAATAAAAGAGTGGTGGAGAGTTTAGTGGTAGCAGGAGCTTTTGATGAGGTAGATGAATACCACCGTGCGCAGTACTTCCAAGAAGATAATGCGAATAGAACCACCATAGAAAGACTCCTTAAATACGGACAATCCTTCCAAGAAAGCAGAAATGAAATGGAAAACTCCCTCTTTGCAGACTTTGCTGAAGAGGTACAGATAGAGCAACCCAAGATAGCACCTGCTCCAGAATGGCAAAATATGCACAAACTCAATCGTGAGAAGGAGATTATCGGCTTTTACCTTTCATCTCATCCGTTAGATGAGTTTAAATATCAGTATCAATTCATTCAAGGATTGCTAAGTAAAAAGGAAGTGGTAGAAACTAAAAATACAGACGAAGAATTTCTCGACAAAGCTCAGCCAGCATACAATGAAAGCCAGGAAGAAGCAGATGATACCCTCACAGATGAGCTTATAGATATTGAAATGGGCGATGCTGAAGAACCAGTGGAGAATGCGGCCAAAGTAATAGAGGCAAGAGGCAAGTTCAGATTCTTAAATCTCGATGAGTTGGATGCCTATCGCGATAAAAATTTCGGGGCGGAGCAGCTGAAACTCTTTGAAACCGTAGATTATAAGACCAAGCAGGCGATGAATACCGCTGTGCGCGAAAATATGGTCGCAGGACTCGTTACCGAATACCTCATACGAGACGGAAGAAACTCGGGAGAGAAAGTTGCTTTTGTAACACTGGAAGATTATTCGGGGAGCTATTCTTTCCGTTTGGGTGACAGGGATTATCTCCGCCTCAAAGACAAAATAGACCTCCAAAGGTTCCTTATTTTCAAAGTGAAGTACTCAATGTCCAAAGACGGCAGAGTATACCTCAATGTAGTAGATGTAATGGAGCTTAAGGACGCTTTTGAGCGCTTTGCTAACAGCCTTTCCGTTGTAGTAGATATACAAGATTTCAGGCAAGAAGACTTGGAATTCCTCTCCAAAGTGATACAAGAGAATTTCGGTGATAAAAAGCTCAGATTCTACCTCAGAAATAAGGAGAATAACTCCCATCTCGAGCTCAATACCATAAGGCCGAGCATTAAAATAGATGGAGACTTCATCAAGTTCTTTGTTGAAAACAACAAATTCCAGTTTTATCTCAACTAAAATTGTGAAAACCTTAATGCTGCTCTTCAACTCATTCGTAATAACCTCTGGTCTCTTTACCGAGACTGAAAACCGATTAATAAACATCATTAATGATTTCATTAACCCCGCTTAAAACCCTACAAAACGCACAATTTAGGGGCTTACTCGCAGGAAGATTCTTTTTAATCCTCGCTTTTAGGATGCTTGGCACTTTACTTGGCTGGTGGGTCTATCAACTCACAAAAGACCCCTTCGCCATTGGTCTCATCGGCTTATCGGAAGTCATTCCTGCCGTGTCATCAGCTCTTTATGCAGGCTATGTTATTGATATGAACGAGAAAAAAAGGCTTCTCCTCATCTGCAATTACGCTTATGTCCTGTTGGTAGCCGTGCTGGGGCTTCTGGCGTTTAGTGCGGAGGGCTGGGGGCTTAGCAATCACCAGATAACTTATGTCATCTACGGGGTTATTTTCTTTACGGGCATCAGCAGGGCGTTTCTTGGTCCCATTATCCCGTCTATGATTCCAAAAATTGTTACAAAGGACACCTTACCCAACGCCATTACCCTGAACCAATCCACCTTCCTCACTGCATCTGTTGGTGGGCACGCTATCGGAGGGATACTGATCGGGAAAATAGGTGTAGAATGGACGCTGATAGTGATTATGAGCCTTATGCTCATCGCTTCGCTCTTCTTTTGGGGGCTCCAGAAGCAACCATCTGAGAACAATAACCAGAACATTAGGATTATGGAGAGTATAAAAGAGGGTGTGCTTTATATTTATAAGACGAAGGAGATTCTTGGGGCGCTTTTCCTCGATATGTTTGCCGTACTTTTCGGTGGTGCAGTGGCGATGATTCCTGTTTTTGCTACCGATATCCTAAAAGTAGGGGCAGAGGGCTTCGGTCTGCTAAATGCCGCCACCGATATAGGCTCTATGCTCATCATTATCACGCTATCCTTCATCCCACTGCGAAGAAATCAGGGGAAAATTCTCTTGATGGCAGTTGCGGGTTTTGGAATTTGTATTATCGGTTTTGGGTTTTCAAAAATCTATTGGCTATCCTTTATTTTATTGATGATGAGCGGGATGTTAGATGGAATATCCGTCGTTATTCGTGGGACAATCGTCCAACTTAAGACTCCAGACGAGATACGGGGGCGCGTTCTCAGTGTAAATTCTATATTTATAATGTCCAGCAACGAAATGGGGCAGTTTGAAAGTGGCCTTGCTGCAAAACTAATGGGCGTAACCCGCTCGGTAATTTTCGGTGGCAGTATGACCCTCCTTATTGCCCTTCTCGTAGCCCTCAAAAACCTAAAACTCCGCAATATGGAGTATTAAGCCATAGCAAGGCAGTCAGCCATGGCATGACGAGTATTTAAGCTAATCACCTCATTAGCTATAGTATTAGGTCAAAGGAAATAAATAATCACCTCACTGACTACAGTATTTCAAGAAAGGAAAGTATTATATTTGTGTCCTATAATTGGTATGAAAAGAAAACGATTAGCTGTTTTTGCATTGATTTTCCTCGTTGGAGGTTTAGGATGGGCTGGCGCTCAGGTATTGGCATCGGGGCGGGGAATGCAGAATTTCCAGCAGGAGAGAGAGGAGACGGTTTTGTACTTTAGCCCAGAGGTGTTCCCCGATGTGGAGGAGATTAAGGAGCCTACGAATCTGGCTTTTTTCTCTGCATTGACGGATAAGGTAGCCTCTTTGAAAGGCAGGAAAGTTCTCCGTGTGGATGCAATGATGAGTTTTGAGGAAATTTCTCCCGAAATCATCAGAGAATATTGCAAAAATAACGGTGCAAGCTATGCAGTACTGCCTCGTGTTAAGTATTTTAAGGTCGGTTTTGGAAAGTATGTGTTCTCTAACCAAGTGGTGGTGAGTATGAAGCTCTATGATGCAGAGGGAAGTCTTATAACAGAGACGGAATACAATACTTACAGGAAGAATATGAGGCTATTAGGCTCGGCGGAGAATTCTGTACAGGTGGGGACGAAAGGTGCGATAAACGACCTTGCGAAAAAGCTGAGAAAAGCCCTTAGAAAAGCGAAATAATACGAGATGAAACAGCGAAAAAAGAGAGAATATCAGTCCTCCGAGCTGGTAAAAGCCTTTGCAAAGATTTATGGCTTTGAAAATAAGCTCTTAGCCCTTGAGGTAAAGAGTTTTCTCGCGGAATATATGGGGACAGAGAGCTTCAAAGAGATTGAAAAAGTGGATTTGAAGCAGAAAAAACTCATTATTATCGTAAAATCTCCGATACTTAGAAATGATTTACAATTCAAACGCTCATTCCTCCTAAAAAAAATCAAAGAAAACTTCGGGGAAGACACATTTGAGACAGTAGAAATCATCTAAGAAGCCGTATGTGTAGGCTTATTGGTGATTGGTATCCATTATTTCTTGGAGACGGTTTGGTCTAGCATCTCTTTGGCGCTTGAATCTAAGTTGGATTTCAGTGGAATGAAGAACCTTAGTGGATTTTCCATAAAATACCTGAAAGTAACTTTGGAAATACGAATAAACTCCGAGAAATAGACCTTTCGAGAGCGTAATGCAAGGACGATTGAGAGCCCAAAACTCACAATAAAGTTGAAAAATCCAATGATAAAGACGGTGATAAAGGCTATCCAGAAGGTGGAAGCAACGACATCAAAGCCCTTACCGTAGAGCCCCAGCGCAAGGTTTCCAGATGAGAAAGTGATGTGACGAATGTCTATATCAATTCCCAAAAATTTCCCGATAGGTCCCGTAACTCCAAGGCATACCCCAAACCAAAAGTTGGAAGTAATCCCTGCCCAGTTTTTAGCATAGAAATTTGAGAGACCGTTTGCGAATTTATTCCCGAATATTCGGTTAATCATCGGGTTTTTAGCAATTCGCTCTGGCATTTGGTAAAACACGGAGTTATTGGAAGCATTCCCAGCGATAATCCCCGAAATAAAGAGGAAGAAACCCGCCAGTGAAGCGTGTAATATTGCCTTAGACTCGAAAGGATTGAGCTCTTTTAGAAATTTATCGGCTTTATCTACGGCAAAATTCTGATTGAAAAGTACATCTAAGCCATAAATAAGAACTAAAGCCACAGGAAACGACCACAATACATTTCCTATAAAGGCGATAAACTGCGTTCGGAAAAGTTTGGAGACAACGGAAGCGAAAGCAAGGTAATTTTTCTCAGAATTTTCACCTAATGAGAGGGCTTTTGCCATAGTTGCGGCCGTCATCGCAGGCTGTTTGGTAGCGAGGGTATAATGCATCAAGTAAATCATAATGAACCCCATAGCATAATTGAACGAATAGAGTATCGCGTGCATAAACTCACTGCCAGGGCTGTAAGAATACATCATTTTTAGAACGCAAAGGGCACCAACAATCACTCCACCACCGCTCGCTTTCCAAAACATATTGACATAAGCCTTTTTTCCTGAAGCGATATAGTGAGAACCTGTTTCTGCCGTATGATTTGTGATGAGATGGGAGAGGAGGCGGGTGCTGTCATCAGCAAGTTCCTTCACATTATTCTTGTGAGACTTGTATTCTAAGATGTTTAAGAAGAGCTTTTGAGAATTATGGAGTATATCTTTTTCTTCATCGATGACGAGGAGCATTAGTACCTCTTTCATTCGGTTAAGCTGCTGCCTGATCTTTAATAAAGACTGGTTGGTACGCCCAGAGATACCATAGGCTGAGGAGTTTTTGAAGGCGGTATCTACGAATTCCTCACATTGTTTCCAATAAATCTTTAGTTGCTTTGTCAGTTCATCTTTAGAATGCAATTGGAAGTTTTGATTTTGCTTAAACTCAGAGATAAGAGTGTCAAGCTCATTTTGAAGAGCCAAAAAAGGATTGCCAAGATTCTGATATTCTGGAACCATACGGAGTACTTCCATATCCATAGCGTTTCCTATTACTCGCCAAGCTAATACATTAGCAGAATAGAGCAAACTTCTCCTTACGGAAGGTTTTGTAATGTAGTCAGATATCCCGAGTAGCTCAAAAAATTTGTCCAATTCCTCTTGCGGAATCTGTTTGAAGTATTTTAAATCTACCGATGGAATTACGGAGACATTATCAACAATGTAACCAATAGAGTTTTCATTGGAGATAGGGGGGAGAACAGCGTTGAGTACCCTTTTTTTAAGTTCGGGAAAGAAAGAATTTTCGGTTAAGATATTAGATTCGGTTAATGATAAATTAAATGTTTTCCCATTAAAGAGATTTTGAATATAATACCCGAAATTATTAGCAATCTCTGGGTGATGAATGAGAAAATTCAATATGATGGAAAACTTTTCTTTCCTGAAACTCTTCATTATCTGTATCAGTGGCTCCACCGAAGTAGTCTCATTCTTAAAAGTAAAGTATCTCTCTAAAATATGATTATAACGCTCTCTATTAATCTTTAAAACTGACATACAAGGGCAAATATAGAGAAAACTATAAAAATTGAAAGAGAACCTCCTTTTTATAGGTAAGAATTGAAAGAAAGGAGATGATTAATGAATTTATTTTAGTGGATATTTTTTTGTTATTTGTAATCAGTGATATATGTTGTGGGTTTGTTAGGATTTCATTGGTGATTTTTATTTTGGCATTAAAATTGAATTTAAAGAAAGCAACACAAATGATGAGAAAATTATAAAACACTCATTATTGAAAAAAAATAAAACACAAATGATGAAAATACGCAAATAATTAAGCACAAGTAATGAAAAAAGTTATTGCGTATTAAGAGGATAGAGAAATCTAACCTCTTTTTTTATTTATTGTCTTAAGGATTTACTTTGCTTAAAACTTGCAATCAGATAATATGCAACAAATACAGTAGAAAATCTAATAATAGAAGGGATTACAAGTATAGAATTAAAAAATAAGCGCCCAATAATTAATAGAATAATAATCCCTATAAATGAAATACTCATTTTCTTGTGAAGTTTCCATTTTGGCTGATCTACAAAATAAGCTAATCCCCAACCCAGCCCAAAGGCCATACCATAAAATAGATTGAGTTGCCAACCAACTCCTGCATTTAAGATAAAATAATTAATAATAAAACTAATAGTCGTTCCAATAACGAAATAAAGTACAGATTTTCTCATAAAAAAGCCTCCTGATTATGGACAAGAGGCGACCCAAATGTTTTCACAACGGAATAATCCTTATTGTGAATTCCTTTCAATTTGATTGGGACAAATGTAGAAAAATTATTATTAGTAAGCAAAATTATTATTAACTTTACACAAATTTTTAAACTCATAACTATGAAAAGAATTTTAGGTCTCGATTTGGGGACGACATCAATAGGATTTGCTTATGTAGTAGAAGGAGAAACTCCAGAAAAATCCCTAATAAAGGAAATAGGTGTTCGGGTAAATCCTCTAACAACGGATGAATTATCCAACTTTGAAAAAGGGAAATCAATCTCTGTAAATGCAGATAGAACCAGTAAGCGCTCCGCAAGGAGAAATTTACAGAGATTTAAACTCAGAAGAGAAGTCTTAATAAAGATTTTAAAAGAAAATAAAATTATAACTGAAAATACTGTTTTAGCAGAAGAAGGGAAGGGTACAACTTTTCAAACTTTAAAGCTAAGAGCCCAAGCGGCTAAACAAAAGGTTAGTTTATCAGAATTAGCAAGACTATTTCTTATCATTAATAAAAAAAGAGGCTATAAAAGCAGCAGAAAAGCAAAAAATGAAGAAGAAGGTCAGCTGATAGATGGTATGTCTATAGCAAGAAAACTTTATGAACAGAACTTAACGCCTGGGCAATTTGTTTATGAACTAATAAATAAAGGAAATAAAAGCATACCTGATTTTTATCGTTCGGATTTACAAAATGAGTTCGATAGAGTTTGGGATTTTCAAAAGCAATTTTATGCAGATATTTTAACCGATGAGTTTTATATAGAATTAAAAGGAAAGGGTCAGAAAGCAACAAGTGCTGCATTTCTTTCAAAATATAAAATCTATACAGCTGAAAATAAAGGCAGCAGAGAAGAAAAAAAATTACAAGCCTACCTGTGGCGTGCTAAAGCCATATCTGAAAAGTTAAGCAAAGAAGAATTAGCGTATGTCATTACTGAAATAAACAATAATCTCAATAATTCAAGTGGTTATTTGGGAGCAATTTCTGATCGTAGCAAAGAGCTTTATTTCAATAAACAAACCGTAGGTGAATATTTGTGGGAGCAGATACAAAAGAACCCTCATACTTCATTAAAAAATCAGGTGTTTTACCGTCAGGATTACTTAGATGAGTTTGAAAAAATATGGTCTACCCAAGCTCAATTTTATCCAGATATCTTGACGAATAATCTGAAAAAGGAAATTAGAGATACAGTGATATTCTATCAAAGAAAACTGAAATCTCAGAAAGGTTTAATCAGCTTCTGTGAGTTTGAAAGTAAAGAAATAGAAATTGTAAAAGAAGATGGGAAATTAGTTAAAAAACTTATAGGTTCTCGAGTAGCACCGAGGTCATCACCACTGTTTCAGGAGTTTAAAATCTGGCAAAATCTACATAATGTTACTGTAAGGAAAAAAGATAGCAGGAAAAGAAAAGCTCTTGAAACCGCACAGGAATTGTTTGTAGATGAAGATAAAGAGATTTTTATATTAAGTCTTGAGCAAAAACAATTGTTGTTTGATGAATTAAATTTGAAAGGAAATCTCTCATCGTCTAAAATCTTAGAATTATTAGGGCTTAGCTCGAAGGAATGGGAACTTAATTATAAGCAGATTGAAGGGAATAAAACGAATAGACAGCTCTATGATGCTTATTTAAAAATTATAGATTTATCTGGTCATAGTATTTCAGACTATGTAAAAGTGAAATCAACAAAGAGTGATATACAATTAGATGATTTAAATATCCCATCATTAGAGATAAAAAATATTGTAAAACAGATTTTTGAAACGATAAATATCAGTACCGATATTCTTGAGTTTAATGCTGAGCTAAAACAAAAAGAATTTGAAAAGCAAGCGTCTTATCAACTTTGGCATTTATTGTATTCCTATGAAGGTGATAATTCTAAAAGCGGAAATGAAAAATTATATAAGCTATTAGAAGATAAATTTGGCTTTAAAGAAGAATATGCCAAGATATTAGCCGACATCATATTTTTAACTGATTATGGAAACCTCTCAACTAAGGCAATACGGAAAATCTATCCTTATATTAAAGAGAATGGATTTAGTGAGGCTTGTAAATTAGCTGGATTTAAGCATTCTAAAGATTCTTTAACCAAGGAGGAAAATCAGCAACGAGTATTGAAACAAAGGCTAGAACCTGTTAAGAAGAACAGTTTGCGCCAGCCTGTAGTAGAAAAAATTCTTAATCAGATGGTAAATGTGGTTAATAGCCTAATTGATAAATACAGAAAAGAAGATGAAAACTTTGCATTTGATGAGATAAGAATAGAGCTCGCTCGTGAATTGAAGAAAAATGCTAAGGAGCGTGCAGAATTAGATACACAAGTGAGAGATGGAAAAGCCAGAAATGAAAAAATAATAGCTATTTTAAAGTCGTCAGAGTTTGGCATTCCTAATCCTACTAAAAATGATATTACTCGTTATCGCCTTTATGAAGAATTAAAGGATAATGGGTATAAAGATTTATATACTAATAGATATATTTCAAGGAGTGATTTATTCACTAATAAAATAGATATTGAGCATATTATCCCAAAATCCAGATTGTTTGATGATAGTTTTTCTAATAAAACAATCACTTTCAGAGATGTTAATTTAAAGAAAGGGGATCGTACGGCTTATGATTTTATAGAAAGTAATTATAACAGTGAATTAGAAAATTATCTTTCTCGAGTAGAAGATCTTTATCAAAAAAATATCATCTCTAAGGCTAAATATCAAAAACTATTAAAAAAAGAATCGGAAATAGGAGATGGATTTATAGAGAGAGACCTTAGGGAAACTCAGTATATTGCTAAGAAAGCAAAAGAAATGCTCTTACAAATTACCAAAAGTATAGTCTCTACATCAGGAAGTATTACAGACAGATTGAGAGAAGATTGGGACTTGGTCAATGTAATGAAAGAACTTAATTTACCCAAATATAGAGCCTTGGGACTAACGGAAATGCAAGAGCGAAAGTTTGGGCAGAAAGTGGAAGTAATTACAGATTGGACAAAACGAAACGACCATCGTCATCACGCAATGGATGCGCTTACTGTTGCTTTTACCAAACATACCCATATCCAGTATCTTAATTACTTAAATGCCCGAAAAGATGAAAATCATAAGGAGCATAATGTTATCATAAATATCCAGAATTTAGAGACTGAGAAAATTAAGGATAAAAATGGAAATGAAAAAAGAGTTTTTAAAGAGCCAATACCCAATTTCCGTCAGGTAGTAAAGGCGTATTTAGAGTCAGTCCTTATTTCTCACAAAGCAAAAAATAAGGTTACTACTAAAAATAAAAACAAAATTTCAGGTAAGAATAATAGGTCTCAAGATACTCTAACGCCAAGAGGACAACTACATAAAGAAACTGTTTATGGAAAGTATCATTACTATGTGAGTAAAGAGGAAAAAGTAGGAGTTAAGTTTGACAATGAAACCATTGAAAAAGTTGCCAATCCATTGTTTAAACAGCTTTTAAAAGCTCGATTAGAAGAAAATAATAATGACCCTAAGAAAGCATTTACAGGTAAAAATTCATTAGAAAAAAATCCAATTTATTTAGATGATTCTAAGCAAAAGGTGATGCCTGAGAAAGTTAAGTTAGTTTGGTTAGAGGTAGACTATTCTATTAGAAAAGATATCAATCCAGATAATTTTAAGACTGAGAAGTTGATAGATAAAATCCTAGATGAAGGAATAAAGAAGATTCTAAAAGAGCGTCTGAAAGAATATGATAACGATCCTAAAAAGGCCTTTTCAGATTTAGATAAAAATCCTATTTGGCTTAATAAAGAAAAAGGAATTGCTATCAAACGAGTTACAATAAGCGGTGTGAAAAATGCAGAGGCTATTCATACTAAAAAAGACCACTTAGGAAATGAAATTCTTGATAAAAAAGGTAATCCCATCCCAGCGGACTTTATCCAAACGGGCAATAATCATCATATAGCTATTTATAGAGATAATAAAGGTGATTTACAAGAAAATGTGGTTTCATTTTTTGAAGCAGTAGCAAGAGCAAAGCAAGGACTTCCTATTATCGATAAAACTTATAATCAGCATTTAGGATGGACATTTCTATTTACAATGAAACAAAATGAAATGTTTGTTTTTCCAAATAAAGAAACAGGCTTTAATCCTAATGAAATAGACTTATTAGACCCTAAAAATAAGAAAATAATTAGTCCTAATTTGTTTAGAGTTCAGAAGCTCTCTACTAAAGATTATTTTTTTAGACATCATTTGGAAACAAATGTGCAGATGGACATCTCTTTAAAAAATATAACTTGGAAACGAGAAAGTTTAATAGGTATTAATAATATTATAAAGGTTAGAATTAATCATCTTGGGGATATTGTTAGCGTAGGAGAGTATTAACATAAATTAAAATATGCTTTACCGTTCCATATATATTGGTAATCCAGCTTACTTAAAGCTGAAAGATAATCAGTTAAAAATCATTTGTCCTGAGTCTAAAATTGAGAAAGGAAGCGTAGCTGTAGAAGATTTAGGATTATTAATGCTTGATCATTGGCAGATTACACTTTCTCATCAGTTAATTCAGAAAATGATGGAGGCTAAAGTTGTGGTTATTAGTTGTGATACGAAGCACTTGCCTCAAGGGATTATGCTTCCAACCAATGGGCATACACAATATTCTGAGAGAGTGAAGCATCAGATAGAAGCCAGCGAACCTCTTAAAAAGCAACTTTGGAAGCAAACCATTGAGTGTAAAATACAGAATCAGATTAAGGTTCTAAATAAGTTGGGAAGATTTTCAGAGCCAATGTATGATTATCTAAAAAATGTTAAATCAGGTGATGTTACAAATATGGAAGGTATTGCTGCTCAGCATTACTGGAAAAATTTAATTAATCCAGACTTTCTTAGGGGGCGGTTTGGTGATTATCCTAATTTGTTCTTTAATTTTGGTTATGGAGTACTTCATAGCATTGTTGCTAGAGCTATTGTAGATACGGGTTTATTATTGGTCTTAGGGATTTTTCATAAAAATAAATATAATCCGTATTGCTTAGCAAGCGATATAATGGAACCCTATCGGCCATTTGTAGATTTACTAGTGATGGATTGGATAATGCAAAACCCAAAGTCTGAGGAATTGGATAAAGAAGCTAAAAATCATTTTTTAAATATAGCATCAAAAGATATTTTAATAGATAGACTTAATCGTCCATTAATAGTTGCGGTAAAGATGACCGTATCATCATTGTACAAGTGCTATACAGGGGAGAAAAGACAAATATCCTATCCTGAAATGTTATGAAAAATGAACGCTTAAATGCATATAGAGTTATGTGGGTAATGGTTTTATATGATTTGCCTACCGATTCCAAGGCAAGTATGAAAGCAGCCAATTTATTTAGAAAACAATTAGTTGATGATGGTTTTTCTCTCTTTCAATTTTCAATGTACATTAGGCATTGTCCAAGCAGGGAAAATGCAGAAGTTCATATCCGCAGGGTAAAAGATATTCTACCTAAATATGGTAAAGTAGCGATAATGTGTATTACGGACAAACAGTTTGAGGGTATTGAAATTTTTTATTCTAGAAAGCAAGAATTGCCTCCTCCTACTTGGCAGCAGCTCGAATTATTTTAAATTTTCAATTCTGATTAAAAATAAAAACCTTTGATTAACAAAGGTTTTTATTTTGAGGCTGTGTGATATCCACAAAAGTAATCAAATTGAAAGCAATTCACAACTGATCGGGTGTCAGGCATGAGGCGGTCGATGCTGTGTGATATCCACAAAAGTAATCAAATTGAAAGCAATTCACAACAGTCCTACAGAATAAGCTTCCAGGTCTACTGCTGTGTGATATCCACAAAAGTAATCAAATTGAAAGCAATTCACAACCACCTGAGCTACCAAGAAGATGCAGGGCTAGCTGTGTGATATCCACAAAAGTAATCAAATTGAAAGCAATTCACAACTGCGTCAAAGATGAGTTTGAGGAGCCCATTGCTGTGTGATATCCACAAAAGTAATCAAATTGAAAGCAATTCACAACCTATTTCCAGTTCTTCTGGTAGGGAGTATAGCTGTGTGATATCCACAAAAGTAATCAAATTGAAAGCAATTCACAACACTCCGTTTTCATCATAGTAATCTGTTACGGCTGTGTGATATCCACAAAAGTAATCAAATTGAAAGCAATTCACAACGCTGGATCTATTATTTTGATGGTAGTGATTGCTGTGTGATATCCACAAAAGTAATCAAATTGAAAGCAATTCACAACAGTTCTAAATGTAACATTTGAATTACTTTTGCTGTGTGATATCCACAAAAGTAATCAAATTGAAAGCAATTCACAACGGGTTCTCTCTGAGCCCTTTCTTATGGTATGCTGTGTGATATCCACAAAAGTAATCAAATTGAAAGCAATTCACAACTGCTCTGAGTTTATCAAATTCAACTCTAACGCTGTGTGATATCCACAAAAGTAATCAAATTGAAAGCAATTCACAACCAATTCATTTCAGATGCTATTAGAGTAGAGGCTGTGTGATATCCACAAAAGTAATCAAATTGAAAGCAATTCACAACTAATTCTGAGATAATAGAGCTGTTACTCCGGCTGTGTGATATCCACAAAAGTAATCAAATTGAAAGCAATTCACAACATTAAAAAAATAATTGAGGATATAAGCCCTGCTGTGTGATATCCACAAAAGTAATCAAATTGAAAGCAATTCACAACGAACTTCGGAGTGTGCCACTCGGGAAAACTGCTGTGTGATATCCACAAAAGTAATCAAATTGAAAGCAATTCACAACACCTATCTAAATGCTTTAATGAGGCAATGGGCTGTGTGATATCCACAAAAGTAATCAAATTGAAAGCAATTCACAACATTGTTTTAATTGATGCGTCAAATATACGCGCTGTGTGATATCCACAAAAGTAATCAAATTGAAAGCAATTCACAACATCGCATTGATATAATCTGTTCCGTCTGCAGCTGTGTGATATCCACAAAAGTAATCAAATTGAAAGCAATTCACAACCAAGTGTAAAATTTGTATTTTCAAGGTTTCGCTGTGTGATATCCACAAAAGTAATCAAATTGAAAGCAATTCACAACGGGAGATTCTGCTGGGTTTTACAGCAAAAGGCTGTGTGATATCCACAAAAGTAATCAAATTGAAAGCAATTCACAACACACAATAATTTTATGAATACAACAACATTGCTGTGTGATATCCACAAAAGTAATCAAATTGAAAGCAATTCACAACTTTTAACGGCTTTGGTCTCGGCATTCACAAGCTGTGTGATATCCACAAAAGTAATCAAATTGAAAGCAATTCACAACACTGCTCAACTCGATAGCTTCATCTATTTTGCTGTGTGATATCCACAAAAGTAATCAAATTGAAAGCAATTCACAACCAGGACTATTAAAGAGCCTCCACCTCCCTCGCTGTGTGATATCCACAAAAGTAATCAAATTGAAAGCAATTCACAACAATACTTAAAAGGCACTAAATCACCGTATAGCTGTGTGATATCCACAAAAGTAATCAAATTGAAAGCAATTCACAACTAAATGAAAAGAGCATAACAATAAAAGAATGCTGTGTGATATCCACAAAAGTAATCAAATTGAAAGCAATTCACAACTATCCGCTTTTCTTTAGCTACTGGTGACTCGCTGTGTGATATCCACAAAAGTAATCAAATTGAAAGCAATTCACAACGGGAGTTATGAGTCGTGAGACTTACTTTAAGCTGTGTGATATCCACAAAAGTAATCAAATTGAAAATATTTGTTTTGTACTTAGGTAGCAGAGAGAGGTTAAATTAAATTATCTTAACTTTGTCGCCATTTTTTAATATTCATCAGAAAAACTAATAATAAGATTCTTAAAAATTCAGCTTATGAAGTTCTTAAATTCTTTTTTGGGACTTGTATTATTGGCTTTTATGCAAATTTTACAAGCTCAGCAGTCTGTTAAAAGCATTTTGCCGTTATTTTCACAGAAAAAACAGGTGGAATGGGCGGTGCAAACAGATAGAAATGAATCGGTACCCGTAAAATGGTATGAGCGTGAAAGCTCATTTGCAGTGGAAGGAATCCGAACTTTTGTAGGATACTATAATGAACAATTGGTAGGGGCATTGTCGGTGCAGAGAAATGATATTTCTGGAAGTATTCAGTGGGTAGGAAAGGCTTATCATATTGATACTCGACAGGGGAAAGTTGTGATTAGTACCTCAGGTGCAGATATGAATTGTGGAACTTGCTCTGGGAACTTTTGTGCGTCTGATAGCGCTGAAGAAAAGAGCTTTTTGAGAGTAGATTATAAGAAGCAAAAATTTGTTTATACAGACCCTGTGCTTAGGGTTTATCGATTGGCTATTACGATTGATTACAGCTATTTTTCTCGAACATTTGGCTTTAATAAGGCGAGGGTTAGAGGTTACTAGGCATCGGCAGAGGTGGTGCTTAATGAACTTTATATGAGAGACCTTGCGATGAAGTTTAAGGTGATTAATGATGATAGACTTATTATAGATACCAAAGACAAAGAGCTGTTTAATACTACAAATCTTTATTATATTATCTCCAATTCTACCCAAAAGATTAATGGCTTAATCGGTGAGAATAATTATGAAGTAGGAGTGATGGTTACCGAGCCTGCAAAAGGGGTATTGGGTATTGCAACGCTGGGAGGCTTTTATAATAAAAGCACCAAAGGGAGTGCATTGGTCTCTAATAACAATTATACGCTGGCACACGAGGTAGGACATTTGTTTGGCTCAAATCATACATTTAGTAATGGCCCTATAACTTACAGTACAGAGCCCCTTAGTGGAACTTCTATAATGGGATATGGTTTTAAGGATGATGATGTATTCTTCTCATTGGTCAGTGCATCGAAAATAAAGGAGAGGGTATTTTATAATCCAGGTTATTATTCCGATGAAGAACATAAACATTGGGTAGGTGAGAAGTCGGCCGCGATACCTTTTTATGGAATTAATACCAATAACCGACCGCCATTGATTAATCGAGCAAAGCTACAGCCAGAGTACAAAATCCCACCCGATACTTTCTTCCAATTTATGATAGATGCTACCGACCCAGAGGATGATGCACTGCTGTATATGGCTCATCAGGCGGATATAGACCAGCCAGGGAAGGCAAATTTCATTGCTTACAGCCCGTCTAAGGATAATACAGTTAAATATGAAGCTAAGTATGAGAGGGTATTGACTAATCCTGGAAATGATGATGGAGAAGATGAGTATGAAATTCAGAAAGTGCCTTATTCTTCACCAGAACCATCGGATAGAGGAGTGTATACCTTTTGGTTGGGCGTAAGTGATGGAGGGAGGAAAGCTCATCAGCAGCCACACGCTACTCAGTATGATATAGAAAAAGTGAATCTGAATATAGTAGATGGTACTCCCTTTAAAATAACTTCGGTAATGCCACTTTCAAATATGGAAGAAGGGGATACTATTACCATTAAATGGGATGTAGACAGAAATATCTTTGGGAATGATACTAAAGTTCGTATACTTTTCTCAGATGACTATGGAAAAACCTATAAGTATGTCTTAGCAGATGAAGTTCCCAATAATGGTGAGTATAAAGTAAGCCTACCAGCAGGAATAAGAAAGGCAGGAAAGGTTTGGAGCTGGGGGTCAGAAAGAACGAAACATAAGGTGGAAGGGATTTTCAAGGTAGAAGTGATAGACCATATTGCCTATGCGCTTTATACCCGAAGAAGTCTGAAAGAGCCCAGCCCAATGGAGGTTTATGAACCAAAAATCGTTTTTAAAAATCTTCCAGAGCCTGTAATTACCGTTAAAAAAACTGAGATTCCTCCAAAAGCAGAGGTTACCGCTACTTCATCTTGTAGTGGTACGGGTAATAATATCCCAAATATTGATTATGAAGAGGAAAATCACCTCCATTATATTCTCCGTAAGTGGGAAGCAACCGATAACTGCGGTAATAAAAACAGCTTTACTCAGTATATTTATATAGAAAAAGATAGATTAAAATTCGTCGGAGATTTGCCTAAGGATATTCATTTTCAATGTAAGGATAGCCAGCTTCCAGAAGTACCAAAGTTAGAGGTAACGGGGGGTGATGAATCAACCAAAATAGAATTTACAGAGGAAAAGATTGATTTGTGGAATGGAAATTATAAACTCATCCGCTCGTGGTATGCTTCTGCTGATAAAGTATCTCCTGTGGCTCATTCACAAGTGATATTGGTACAAGATACTACACCGCCTGAGTTGTCAGACTATCCAAAAGACCAAATAGTAAAGACAGAAGCCGATATTCCCGCTCAGCAAGGGCTTACAGCTGTTGATAATTGCGATGGGGCAGTTAAAGTTTCCCAAGGCTGGGAAGCTGGTGAGCTTAATGGCAAGAAGCAGAAGAAGTATGTTTGGCTTGCAGAAGACCGTTCAGGTAATGTAAACCGATATGTACAGACATTCACTATAGACCCTGATGATGCTGGGCTTTCAACTGATGAAGTGGAAGTAAAATCTCTTAGAATTTACCCAAATCCCTTTAAAGATTCCTTTGTAGTAGAAGGTGTAGAGGGAGATTTTAATCTGAAAATCTATGACCTTTCAGGTAAGCAATTCAAATCTTTTGGTAAGATGCAGAGGTATATTGTATCAGACTTGCCAGCGGGAGTTTATATCGTTAATGTAGAGGCTGATAACATTTTACATACATTTAAAATCATCAAAAAATAAATAGAGTAATGAATATAAAAAAGACATTTTTTGTACTGCTTTTGTTAGGACTTGTACAGAATCTTTGCGCACAGAAGGTAAGGGATATTGTGAGATTATTCCATCGTTCAGAAGCGATAAGTTGGGCGGTTCCATTGCCAGGTAACCCGCTGACTATCCAATGGCAGGAGAGAGAAACCGCCTTCTCTCGTGAGGGCATCCGAACTTTTGTAGGCTATTCCAATGGAAATCTTATCGGTACGCTTTCTATTCGCCCAAACGCAGTTTCTGGGAACCTGTCATACAATGGAAAGGAGTACTTTATCAATACTGATAATGGTGAGCTTCATTATACTGAAGAGAATCATTCTGAGGAAGGGCAGTGCGGTACAGATGAGCTCATTCACCAGAGTGAGTCTGCTAAGCGTTACCTTGATACTGTTTCTGAAGGCAGTGAAGCTCCTCAAATTAAAAATACTGAGATTCTTAGGGTTTACAGGCTTGCTATTGCAGTGGCATATAACCGCTATTCAGATTATTATTTTAATTCGGATGTACAAAAAGTCAAGGATTTCTGGGCGTAGACCGAAGCTTTTCTCAATGAAGTCTATATGAGAGACTTGGGTATTCGTTTTGAGTTGATAAATGATGAAAAACTCATCATAAAAGATGCTGCAAATGAGATGGTTTATGATTATCATACACCAGAATATATCATTAGCTATGCAACTCGCAATATAGGTGCGCTTATCGGAGATAAGAACTTTGATTCTGGGCTTTGGCTCTCGGGTTTTAGCCGTACGGGTATCGTAGGGCTTGCGTATATCTTTGGTGCTTACGATAGTGGCAAGGCAGCGGCTGTTGTGAGTAACTATTCTAAGGAAACGATAGCCCACGAAATTGGGCATCTCTTCGGAGGGAGGCATACTTTTTCTACTCAAGTGGTGCAGAGTGACTCCGAAAAAACAGAGCTAGGTCGCGGACAATCTGTGATGAGCTATGGAGCACCTCGTAATTTCTTCTCTCTATCCAGTATCCAGAGAATGAGGGAGAGAATCACAACTCTTCCTTACTATATTGACAAAAAGAGGACTCAGGTGAGAGGAGATGCCAATTTTCCTAATATTCCTTATGGTGAGCAGCTTACCAATACCCCTCCTGTAATTGATAAATCCAAGCTCAAAACCGAATATATCATTCCGAAAAATACTTTTTTCCAATTCTATATTCCTGCTACCGATGCGGATGGAGATGCCCTCAGCTACTCGGCTCAGCAGAGGGATGTTCGTCTTTTAAATTCCCCATCTATAAGTATTTATAAGGCATATAAGCCCACTCAGACCAATCCTGTTAGTTTTCAACGAGAATATGATACCAATTTGAGGGGTGGAGCTATCTATGACAGCCAACCGCCTCAGGATACTACGGGAGAGTTTAGTTTCTGGCTTGCTGCGAGCGACCCTAAAATGAGTACTCAGAACCATTTTATTACGAATTTCGACCTTGCACAGACTACCGTAAAAGTCATAGAAGGCAAACCATTTAAAATCACTACCGCAATAAAGAAAAAGTATAAAGGAGGCGAGAAAATCAACCTCAATTGGGAAGTAGATGAAGCTATTTTTGGTGCGGATTCCAAAGTGAGAATACTCCTTTCTGATGATTGGGGGCAAACCTTTAAATATACTCTTGCAGAGGAGGTTGAGAATAATGGAAATTATGAAGTAACATTGCCAAATATCAATATCGGTGAGATAGAAGTAGGCTCGGCAAAGCTCAAAGTAAATGCTGGGATTATAAAAGTGGAAGTGATAGACCGTTTAGCTTTTGATATTACCGAAAAAGCACCAAGTGCTAGAGGTGGTTTCATTGTGGAGGAAGACCCAAGTCTTGCTACAGAAATCACTGATTTAAAGTCATCAGATATACTTATCTATCCAAACCCTGTAAAGAGCAGTTTCTCACTGAAAGGGTTGCCACAGAGTTCAAAAATTAAAGTTTTTGATATCAATGCTAGACTTTTAAAATCATTTGCTCCACAGCAGAATTATGATGTATCTGAGTTATCTAATGGAAATTATATCCTAAGTATAGAAACTCCAAAAGGAGCCCTTCATCTGAAATTTATAAAGCAATAAGCTGTTTAAAGATTTTTTGATGTTCATAGAATTACGAAAATAGAGATTTCTTTTTTTAATATAAGAGTCTCTATTTTTTTTGTTAGTACTTATCTACTATTAGATATTTAACCGTAAAGCCTTTCATTAAATCAAACTTCTCTAATCGCACTCCTCTTGTTTGCAGTGGCAGCCTTTTACTTCCATTTCAAAGGTGGAGTGGTGTATGTTTTTGTGGGCTAATGTGTGCCGTAGTTCTTTTTTTATTTGTTCGGTATCGGCAAGGCTTATTTCCTGTGCTAAGACAATATGTGCAGTGAGGGCATTCTGAGAGCTGCTCATTGCCCAAATGTGGAGGTGGTGCAGACTGTCAATCATCGGGTGTTGCTCTATTGCCTGCTGTATTTCCTTTGTATTGATGTCGGCAGGCACTCCGTCTAATATAAGTTTCAGACTTTCGGTGAGTAAGTGCCAAGTGGAGATTAATATCACCGCTGCTATTACAAAGCTGATGAAAATATCGGCTGCATTCCAACCCGTTAGTGAGATAATGACGCCAGAGATAATCACCCCTACGGAAACCAAAGCATCTACCATTAGATGAAGGAAGGCCCCTTTGATATTGATATCTTGCTTCTGACCTTTATAAAACAGAAATGCAGAAATCGAGTTGATCATCACCCCTACAAATGCGGTTATACTAATATCCAAACCCTTTACATTGGGCGGAAGGCTTAGTCTTTCCACAGCTTCTATACAGATATTCGCAACAATAAACACCAACAGAATAGCATTGATGAGCGAAGCCAAAATAGAGGCTTTCTTATATCCATAGGTATAGGTACGGCTTGCAGCTTTTTGTGCCAGCTTCATTCCCAGCAGGGAGATGATGAGGCTCGCAACATCGCTAAGGTTGTGGCTGGCATCCGAGATAAGCGCCAGAGAATTAATGCTGAACCCTACGCCATATTCCACAATTGTATACAAAAGATTCAGCCCGATGCCTATATAAAAAGCTCGGTTTATAGCATCCAGACTGCTTACTGAGTGGTGGCAATGCCCTTCGTGTGAATGCTCCATAGTATTTTAAGTTTTAAGGTTTAACTTTTTTTCGCCTTGATGAACCTAATCAGCACCAAACCTATGAAAAAGAAGAAGCTCATAGACAAGGCGGCGTATCTCATATTATTAAAATGGTCTATTAGCGCTGAGAAGATAAAGGTACCGAAGATAATCGCGAGTTTCTCCAATACATCATAGAACCCGAAGAAAGTAGTATTGTCCATAGAGTTCTCTGGTAGCAGTTTGGAGTAGGTAGAGCGGGAGAGCGCTTGCAAACCGCCCATTACTAAGCCAATAATCCCCGCAATGCCGTAGAACTGGTACTCTACATTTGGGTTTTCTTTGTTCAGGAGATACGAACCGAGGCACGCAACAATCCAAAGTATTACCGTAATAGAGATAACATTTTTATTTCCTATCCTCTGGGAGAGTTTGGAGAAGACTATGGCACCGATAATCGCCTCTATCTGTATGATGAGTAAAGTAGCGATGAGCTTCCCTTGTTCCAAGTTGATTTCATTGCTTCCGAAGAGGGTTGCCATCAGGAAGATTGTCTGCATACCTACGCTGTAAAAGAAAAAACTCGAAAGGAAGAACTTCAAGTTTCTATCCTCAAAGAGCTGCTTTTGTACTTTGAACAGTTCTTTAAAACTCTGCTTACCAATATCGATATAAAAACGAATATTATCCATTAAAACAGTGAAAAAGCCTCCCTGCTTGGCGTGTTTCTTAAAGATATTGGTATAGTTGAGCAGTACTAAATCTTTCGGAAGATTGTCCTTCACGCTCCCAAACTGCGGTAAGTGCTTAAAGGTATATTGCGAGAAGCCAAACCACCACGCACCCGTAAGCAGGAAGCTCACCCTTGTGTATAGCTTGGATTCTTCAGCGGTTTGTGCGGCTACTTTTATCAGTAAAAGGCAGATGATTACTAATACCACAGAGCCTACATAGCCGTATACATATCCTCTTGCAGAGAGGGCATCTTGCCTGTCGGGCGAAGCAATATCTGGCAAGAATGAGTTGTAGAAAACCAAACTTCCCCAAAAGCCAACACTCGCTGTAATACTGAACAGCAACCCGAGGAAAACGGTATTCATCCCCGTAAAAATCGCTAAGCCCATACACGATGTAGCCCCAAGATAACAGAAGAATTGGAGGAAAGATTTCTTATTTCCAATAGTATCAGCCAGCGAAGAGAGGAATGGAGACAGCAGCACCACAATAATAAATGATGCCGTGAGCGAATAGCCATAAACGGCATCTGGGTGATAAGCCTCCCCAAAGATTTTAAGGAAATATCTCTCAGGAACTTTTATCCACTGCTGGGTGCTCTCTATAAATTCTTTTTTATAGCCTTTGGTTGTGAGTAGTGAGTAGTAAATTGGGAAGATGGTAGAGGTGATTACTAATGAATAAACAGAATTTGCCCAATCATAGGCTGCCCAAGCATTCATTATTTTAGGGTTATTTTTTATTCCCGTTTTGCTTGTGGTCTTCGTTCGGTTTTGAGACATTCTTTTTAAAAATTATTTTGAACAAAAGTATAAAAAACTAAAAGATATCTATTAAAAGATGTTTAAATATTCTTAAAATTGCGCCTTTAAAAGCAAACAGAGATGAGATTTAATCTGAGATATGGGCTTCTTAGCCTAATCATTTTTGGTATAGAGGTTTGTATCGCTACTATTTGGAAAGACATATTTCTCCTTAGAGCCTATATAGGCGATGTATTGGTTGTAATGCTCCTCTACACCGCTATTCTCAGCTTTTTTAATATAAAAAACAAGGGTACACTTCTTATTTATATATTCCTGTTTTCTGTGTTGGTAGAGGTTGCTCAGTATTTCAAACTGGCTACTCTACTCGGCTTTAAAGAAGGGAGTATAATGTATATTGTCATTGGAAATTCATTTTCTTGGTTAGATATTCTTTGCTATTTTATCGGTGTTCTTCTTATGTATCTCGGTTTAGGTAGCAAGTTATATGCAGTAGGCAGTAAGCAATAGGCAGTAGGTATCTATCTATAAATTAATCATAAGTTTCTTATTTCAAAGGGCGGAAGTCTGTACTCTCATACCAAAATTAAATTTTAAGCAAGGTGAATAATCTAAATTAATTTTAAATAAATTTGCGCTAATATTTTATTGGCAATGAAGAGAAGAAAGATTTTATTCTTTGGATTTTTGTTATTGATGGGGTTGTCTTATGCACAGGTAGTACAGGGAGTGGTGCTGGATAAAGAGACGGGCAAGAGTTTGCAAAATGTAAAGATTAGCCCAGAAGGTACAGATTCTTGGACACTGACAGATGCTAACGGGAGCTTTAAAATAGATTTAAAAGGGCATAAAGAGCTGGTATTTATTCTTTCGGGCTATACCGAAATAAAGCAGAGAGCAGAGGAGAATATGGAAGTACTCCTTAGCCCAGCTACGATATACATAAAGGAAGTGCAACTTACAGCAAAAAGGCGTAGATTTTCAGAAATAGACATAAAGGAAGAAGCGATAAAAAATAATCAGTCCTTTTCTATTGCAGATGTGCTTACACAGCTACCAGGTCAGTTTATAAAGCCACTTAACAATAATGAGTTTAAGAATGTAGTCTTCCGAACTGGTAGTGGGCAAAGCCTTAATAATAGAAACAACGATTCCTATGGGAACAAAGCTGCAGGGGTATCTGTACTCGTAGATGGATTGGCAGTTTCTAATAATGAGAATATGCAGCAGTACAATTCGCCATATTCGGCGGTGTACAGAGGACTTTCTTCCAGAACGGATATACCCACTCCATCCTTACCAAACTATGGGGCAGACCTCAGAGAGATAACCGTAGGAGATATAGAAAATATAAAAGTAGTGCAGGGGATTCCAGATGCAAAATACGGAGATCTTACGACAGGGCTCATTATCGTGGAGACGAAATCGGGCAAAAAACCTCTTCAAATAAATGCTTCATTGCAAAGGGGAACTTATCAGGTAGATGTTACCAAAGGTTTTCAGATTAATAAAAAAGGAGATGCTATTAATTTTCTTATCAACTATATGGATGCGAATCCTAACCCGAGGAATAACCTTACTGACTATAAAAGAATTGTAGGTAAAATACTTTGGGAGATGAGTAGTAGAGATAAGACTGTAAGGAATAAAATCAATTTCCAGTATGCAAAGAATCTGGATGAAGGTAAAACCGATCCAGATGACTATAAGGCGAGGTATGTAAAAGCATCAAAAGTGGGGTTTGTTCTCTCTGATAATTTTACGATGAAATTTAAAGACCGATGGATAGACGGTCTCTCTGCAAATGTGAGATTCAGCTACGATAAGCAGAAGAATATAGATAAGCAGTTTGTCAATTTAGGAGGGAGACCTTACGGTACTGCTATGGAGAATTCGGTGTATTATGCACCTTACACTCCCGTAACCTTTATGACTGAGAGGAATGTAGAAGGCATACCGATTAACCTCAATATGAATGTAGAGATGTATAAACTCATAGAATCGAGGAATAAATGGAGACATAATATATCTGCTGGTGGAGCTTTTATCTTTGGTGATAATATCGGTAGAGGGAGGTTTGGTACTACCAATTCGGCAATTGTAGGGATATCTAATGCTGCGAGCAATATGGGGTATAGGGACTATGACTACTCTAAAAATGTACCCGCAAGTGTGCAGTACTCTGCCTACTTACAGGATAATTTGAGGAAAGATATAGGTGAGTACTCATCATTAAGTTTAAATGCGGGGCTCAGATTGGATATTCAGAACAGTATAAAAACCCTATCACCAAGGTTTAATGCTTCGTATAAGTATAAAAATATAAGCCTGAGAGGTGGGGTAGGGCTTACCTCAAAAGCACCTACTCTTGCACAGCTCTATACGGGAGATAGATTTTTAGATTACCTGATAGGGGACTTTCGACTGCCAGGTAAATATAATGTAGCCGTAATGCAAACCGTAGTAACCAAAGGGGATAATGTGGATTTAAAACCATCTAAAAGCTGGAAAACAGAAGTGGGTTTAGACTATAAATTCCCTTTTGCAATGCTCAGCTTTACAGCTTATTATAATAAACTTTTCGATGGTTTTACCAATGTATCGGAGCTTAATAAAACTCAGATTTCTGATGTAAAAATCAATTATAATGGTAATCAGCCGCCTACTTATCAGATTATCGGGCAGAAAGATTATTATTATACCCACAGCCGTATTACCAATGCACTTAATTCGGTAGATAAAGGTATTGAGCTGGGGATAAATTTTAAAAGAATAGAAGCACTAAACTTGGAAGTTGCCCTTAATGCTACCTATGTACGAACCGATGATAAATCTGATGTGCGCTATCTTCAAAAGTCTAATATAGAAACCAGTGAGTATACTTATGGAGTGTTTACTGCTGGGGGGAATGCTTTTGAGAATGCGAGAATCAATGGCACTTTTGCTTATCACTTATCCCAAGTAGGGCTTATATTGGCATTGCAGACCAATACTTTCCTCCTGGATAATTTCTATGTAGATGCAAACAATAAATATCCCGAAGGCTATTATGACAGGAATCTCACCTATCACCCAATTCCAGAATCAGAGAGGGCAGATGCAAAATATCAAAATATTCACAGGCAGGCAACAGAGACTACCACCCAGAGGCTTGGTAAGGTATTGCACAATATTCATCTACGGGTTACGAAGAATTTTCTAAGTGGCTTCCAAGCATCGGTATATGTATATAATGTGCTGAATAGCCGTCCTGCACGCAAAAATCTGAATAATGGAAGTATAGAAGAATATGATTTCTTTACACCAATATCATTCGGAGCTAATCTTAGTTATAAATTTTAAACCTTCAAATTGGTGTTGTTAATTTTGTATTTTTTATAATTTACCTGGATAAACTGTACCAAATGTCAATTACCAGATAAGATTAAAGCGGGTTTTGTAGGTGAGCGACAAAGATATAAATGTAAAGATTGTAGCTGTTTTTTAGTGCTGAGAAGAAATCGGATGTAAGAACTTCAGAGTAGAAACTTCTTGCTTTAAAAATAAGTTAAAAACGATGTTAGAAAGTTCTTTAAAACTTTTGTTTTTAATGCTAAATTGTAAACATAATAATTTTTAGTAATACCCCAGAAACAAAGAAAATACCTCACGGACTATGGTACATCCATCTAATTCTTCTTCGTACCATAGCCCGTGAGATGAGGCAGTCACAGTGTGATAGACTCTTGCTGTAGTTTAACCTTCTGCTACTTACCGCCTACTACTCAATAATCACTTCCCCTGTCATTTCTTTTGGAATGGTGATGCCCATAGCGGTAAGAATGGATGGAGCTACATCTCCTAATTTACCAGGTCTTAGTGTCCAAGTTTTGTCTTTATCCATTACAATGAGAGGGACGAGGTTTGTAGAGTGCTGGGTGTTGGGTGTGCCATCTGGGTTGAGCATTACATCCGAGTTACCGTGATCGGCGAGGATAAATACCGTATAGCCGTGCTCATATGCTGTGGTGGCAACTTTTCCTATGCACTCATCTACGGTTTCAGCAGCTTTTACGGCAGCAGAGAAAACACCCGTATGCCCTACCATATCGGTGTTTGCAAAGTTGAGGCAGATGAAATCAGCGCTTTCTTGCTCTATTTCTGGTAATATGTTTTTCGTAATGTCGTAGGCAGACATTTCGGGTTTTAAGTCATAAGTAGCTACATCTTTCGGGCTTGGGCAGAGGATTCTTTTTTCTCCATTGAAAGGCTCCTCCCTGCCACCAGAGAAGAAGAAAGTTACATGGGGATATTTCTCGGTTTCAGCGGTGCGGATTTGCCTTTTGCCATTGGCTTCGAGGATTTCACCGAGGGTATGGGTGAGGACTTCTTCATCAAAGACTACTTGTACTCCCTTAAACTCACTGTCGTAATTCGTCATTGTGATGTAGTGGAGGCTCAGTTTGTGCATACCGAAATCTGGAAAATCCTGCTGAGAGAGTACTTCGGTGATTTCCCTGCCTCTATCGGTTCTAAAATTAAAGCAGAAGACCACATCACCATCTTTAATCTTGGCTATGGGGTTTTGATGCTCATCAATGCAGACAATAGGTTTCAGAAACTCATCTGAAATGCCTTCATCATAAGACTTTTGGATGGCTTCCACCGCATCTTGTGCAGGAGTGCCAGTGGCATTTACCATCACATCATAAGCGAGTTTTACGCGCTCCCATCTCTTGTCTCTATCCATAGCGTAGTACCTCCCGACAATGGTGGCGAGCTTCCCTACATTCTGGTTCATAAAGCTCTGCAAGTCGGTGATAAAGCCTTTTCCCGAGTGTGGGTCGCAATCTCTCCCATCGGTAAAGGCGTGTACAAAGACATTGTCTCTCAATCCGAAATCCTTAGCTGCGGAGAGCAACCCTTTCAGGTGGTTGATATGAGAATGCACCCCCCCATCTGAGCATAGACCGATGAAATGCACCGCAGCATTATTCTCCTGAGCATATTGAAATGCGGATAGAATGGCAGGCTCTTTACCTAAAGTTTTATTCTCCACTGCCATATTGAGCTTCACGAGGTTTTGATAGACCACTCTTCCAGCACCGAGATTCATATGCCCTACTTCGGAGTTGCCCATTTGTCCTGCGGGCAGGCCCACTGCCATACCGCTCGCCTCGAGGGTGGTGTGGGGGAATTTCTGATAAAAGGAGTCCATAAAAGGGGTTTTTGCCTGGTCTATTGCAGAGATTTTTGGGTCTTTGCCTAATCCCCAACCGTCTAAAATTGCGAGTAATGCTTTGTGTGCCATAGTATATTTTTTTTATTGAATTAATGAATAAGTTGCTTAATTTTTTGCGCTAACAAAGTTAAGAAAACTCAAGCGAAATACGATTAAAATCAAAGTGCGAATAGTTTTAATAATAGTAAAATATTATTTCTATTAATTTCAGCTTAGTGGAAGCTCGCTTTTGTTTGTTTTCTACTTTTCACTAATTAGTGAAAGCTAGCTTTTGTTCATTTTCTACCATTCACTAATTAGTGGAAGCTCGCTTTTGTTTGTTTTCTACCATTCACTAATTAGTGGAAGCTCGCTTTTGTTTGTTTTCTACTTTTCACTAATTAGTGAAAGCTCGTTTTTATTCATTTTCTACTATTCACTAATTAGTGAAAGCTCGTTTTTGTTCATTTTCTGCCATTCACTAATTAGTGGAAGCAAAAATTTTTTTTTCCATTCACTAAATAGTGAAAGGAAATTTTATTTTTTTCTTATCATTAAAATAATTATTTGCTAAAAAAAATTGCTGCTTGTTGCTTATCGTTTAGTGGTTATTTAACCGAAAGTTAAAATTATTCATTGGCGACCGTTGGTTATTTAACCGAAAGTTAAAATTATTCATTGGCAGCCGTCGGTTATTTAACCGAAAGTTAAAATTATTCATTGGCAGCCGTCGGTTATTTAACCGAAAGTTAAAATTATTCATTGGCGATCGTCGGTTATTTAACCGACGCACAAATATTTTTTTTCATCAGTGATTTAACCGACGCATAAAAGTTTTTTTTTCATCATTAAAATAATTATTCGCTAAAAAAAACGCCGTCTATCGCCTACCGCCTAAGTGCCTCACCGGCTACGGTGTGCTGCTTTTAACCGAAATTTAACAGATTGTAAAACTTCTTTTAACATTAAAACAAATACTTTTGCCATTGGAAATGAGATGATGCGAAAAATTTATTCTTTACTGGTGTTTTTTGTGTTTTTTGCTACGGCTCAGGAGCGGTATAAGACTTCGATATTTGAAGGAAATAGAGCTTTTGAGAAGGAAAATTATGATGAGGCATCGGCCAAGTTTATGCAGGCAGTAAAGCAAAAGGAGAAAGACTTTTCGGCTCATTATAACCTTGGGAATGCCTTGTATAAGGGGAAAAAGTATGACGAGGCAATGGCTGAATACAAAAAAGCAGAAGCAAATGCCAAAACAAAGCAGGATAAAATGGCAGCCCATTATAACCTCGGGAATGCCTATATGCAATCTGGAAACCCTGCAAAAGCCGCTGAATACTACAAAAAAGCACTGAAAAATGATCCCTATAATGAAAAGGTGAGAAAGAATTACGAAATCGCAAAACTGAAAGATAAGGAGAATCAGCAGAGCCAGCAGAACCAAAATCAGCAGGATAAAAATCAACAACAAAAAGATCAGAATAATACTCCCAAAGATGAGAACAATGGGAAGCCCCCAAAAGGTAAAGACCAAAACCAGCAAGGAAATGATGGCAACACTGATCAAAAACAAAACAAAGGCAAAAACGACGGAGAGCGAATGCCGAAAGACTTAGAAGATGCCCTGCTCGAAAGAGTGAAAAGCAGGGAGCAGGAGACCGCAAGAAAAATCCTTAATAAAAATACTTACTCCGTTCCCCAAAGCAATGAGAAAGATTGGTAATGAGCAATAGACTTTTATATATCGTTTTATTATGGTACTCTGTGCAGTCTTATGCTCAGGTAAATATAGAATTGCTTACCAATAAGAGGGAATATACTACCAAAGATTTGATAGAGCTTACCGTAACACTTGAAATCAACGGAGCAGATATGGTGCAGGAAACGCCCATTAGACTACCGGATTTCTCTCAGTTCTACGAAAGAGGGTCAGGCTCGAGTAAGAATAGTGTATTTGATCCGGTAACCAATACAGCAATCTCTCAGATGGTTTATCAGATCATCCTCCAACCGAAAAATTCAGGGAATCTAAAGATAGGTTCCGCACTGGTAAAGTCTATAAAACCGAGCCTTTTGAAATCAGTGTAGCGGATATTAAAACTCCTGAGCGAGCGGTAAACAGGCTCCCCTCCGCAGAAGTCTATCTCAATATGGAGGTTGAGGATAGAGAAGTCTATCCTTTCCAGCCTGTAAAGGCAGTTTTAAAGGCGTATAGCAGGGATTTTAACAGCTTGAGGAAGTTTAAAAATATTATCCAACCGAGGCAGAAGAATGTAGAATTTTTCCCCGTGAGCTTTTCGCGTTCAGATATAGAGCTCGACAGGTATTCACAAGTAGCTTCGCAGACGGTTGCGGTGTATCTTCTCTTCCCCGAAGAGGCAGGGCTGATTATGATAGACCCGATAATGGCAAGTGTGGAAACCGAAAGGATAAAATCTAATACTGCTGACCTAAGAGTGAAGAGGCTTCCTGCTGAGAGCCCATTGAGTTTTAAAAATGCAGTGGGAGAATTTAAAATAGAAATTACAAGCCCTCAGAAGGAGCAGAATATAGAAGTAGGTAAACCGATAAATATCACGGTGAAACTAAAAGGTGAGGGCAATCTCACCAAAAAACTTCTGCCAGTTATAAAAGAAACGGAGCAGTATAAGGTATTCCCTCCGAAGATTAGGCAAAATATAAAAACCACTTCTGAAAGCGTTTCGGGGAGTATAGAGGCAGATTATGTAGTGGTTCCTACACAGGCAGGGCGTATAGAAGTGCATACCTCAGAGTTTTCTTATTTCAGTCCAGAAAAGGAGAGGTATATAGATTTAGGAGCAAAGACCATAAGCTATAATATCCTTACCGAGCAGCAAGTAAATGAGCAAAAAACAGCTCTGGATAAGGTAAATGACTATACCGATAAGATTATAGATAATGTAAATATCCCCATCTTAAAGACCGATAAAAAGGAAATAGAAAAAACTTTCCTCGATGCTCTTTGGGATAATCTGGCGTTTATTATAAGTGGTTTCGGGATATTAGCAGTAGCTTTTATCTTTCTAAGAAAAGGGAAGAGCAAGCCACAGCCCACTGCTGAAAAAGAGGAAAACATCTCCGATATAGAAAAGAAATTGAGAGATGAGCAGCTCGCCGATCCAGCATTTACCCTTGATGACCTCGATAGGTTGATTAAAGATGAAAATTATACCGCTTATTTGGAGAATGTGGAGGCGCTGCTCTCAGATTTAGATGAAAAATATCAAAAGGAAGGTTATACTGATTTGGCTTTATATATTAGCGAGCAAAAGAATGAAATCATTAAGGATTATCAAGAATTATTGCTAAGAATGCAGCACGAGAAATACAGACCAATCCCTTTAAAAGATAATATTTTAGAGATACATATCCATTTGAAATCAATTTTAAATCATATTTCGTAATTCCGAAAATAAAATGATATTTTTGCGAAAAATTTAAATAAATGGATATCCTTTCAGGTTTTGATTTAAGACAATCACTCTCAGCTACAATGGTGCTCTTTACGGTAATAGATATTATTGGGTCTATTCCTATTATTGTGAGCTTAAAATCAAAATTTGGCAAGATAGATTCTGGTAAGGCATCTATTGTTGCGGGGTTAATATTGATTTCCTTTTTATTCATCGGTGAAAAGATTTTGAAATTCTTAGCGGTAGATGTTAATTCATTTGCCATTGCGGGAGCTTTCGTGCTTTTTATTATTGCTGTGGAGATGATTTTGGGTATAGAAATCCAAAAGGGTGGGGAGTCTAATTCCGCATCTATCGTCCCGATTGCATTCCCTCTTGTAGCAGGAGCAGCATCGCTTACCACTACGCTTTCTCTCAAGGCTCAGTACCACGATATTAATATTATTATCGCTATTCTGATGAATGTTCTCATCGTCTATATCGTCTTAAAATCGGCGAATTGGATAGAGAATAAGCTGGGGGATGATACTCTTCAAGTGCTTAAAAAGGTATTTGGTATTATCCTGCTTGCGATTTCTATAAAGCTATTTACGGCTAATTTTGCGCATTTGTTAGAGAATTACATTCACTTTAATTAATCTGAAATGAAGATATTTTATAAGATATTCATCGTCTTGTTTATCCTGTTTATTGGGGCGAGTCTTTATGCGATTGACTATGAAATCGGCTTTTTTCACGAGGAGAATACAAGTCTTGTATTATCTTTGTCTGCGGGTATTGTAGGGCTGCTGCTTGTTTTTGTTTTAAATGCGTGGGGCTCTATCGGAAAGAAAAAATAATATATGCTAGATTGGATTAAAGCTGCTCGCCTTCGTACGCTTCCGCTTTCTCTTAGTGGGATTGTTATGGGGGCTTTTATTGCTAAATGGAGGCTTGGTTTGCAGGGAGCTGACTGGGACTGGAAGATTTTTGCTCTTGCTATCCTCGTTACACTTTTGTACCAAGTGCTTTCTAATTTTGCTAATGACTATGGCGATGGTGTAAAGGGCACAGACACACACCGCACCCATACTGCTGAGAACAGAGCCGTAGCCTCTGGGAAGATTAGTCCTAAGCAGATGAAAAATGCAATGCTCCTCTTCTCCTTCCTCTCTCTGGTAGCTACTCTTGCTTTGCTCTATCTGGCTTTTTTTCCTGATTTTATCTACGAGTTTTTGATTTTTACAGGGCTTGGCTTGGCGTGTATCTTGGCTGCCATAGGCTATACTGTGGGAAAAAAACCCTATGGCTATATGGGGCTGGGAGATATTATGGTCTTTATTTTCTTTGGGCTGGTATCGGTTTGTGGGAGTTATTTCCTTTTTACGAAATCTTTTAGTTGGGATATTCTCCTTCCTGCTTCGGCTATCGGTTTGATGAGTACAGCAGTCTTAAATCTCAATAATATGAGGGATATGGAGAGCGATAAAATCTCAGGGAAAAATACACTTGCATTGAGGCTCGGCTTCCGTGGAGCGATGGTGTATCAAATGCTCCTGATGCAGCTTCCACTGGTTCTGATTCTCATATTCTTGGGGGTAAATCAATTCTTTCAGACGCAGAATTATTATGCTTTTATCGTAATGATTCTCTTCTTCCCACTGACCAAACTCAGGCGAAGTATCTTGCAGACCAAAAAACAGAAAGACCTTGACCCATTCCTGAAACAAGTTGGCATCATTACCCTTATGATGGCTGTACTTATGGCTTTTGGGCTTAATTTTTTTAATTAATTTTTTTCGTTCAGTCTTATGAATCTCAATCATCTTTATACCAATAAGCGAACGGGGCAAGATGTTCCCACTAAGGCATCGCGAACGGATTTCCAGAGGGATTATGACAGGATTATCTTTTCTTCCGCTTTCCGCAGGTTGCAGAATAAGACTCAGGTTTTTCCCCTACCAGGCAGTGTTTTCGTACATAACAGGCTTACGCATTCCTTAGAAGTTTCCTCTGTGGGGCGTAGCCTTGGCAGTTTGGTGGGCGAGTTTATTACTGAGCGTTTTAAAGATGAACTTACCGAAGATTCTAAAAATTTTTACCTTTATAATCTCTCCAATGTAGTGGCGTCGGCTTGCCTCTGCCACGATATTGGCAACCCCGCTTTTGGGCATTCTGGCGAAGATGCTATCGCCAGCTTTTTTGAGCGAAATGAGACACTTCTTAAAGATAAATTTAATGACAAGGAGTGGGCAGACCTTCTCAATTTTGAGGGGAATGCTAATGCCATTCGAGTGCTTACCCACCAGCAAACGGGTAAAGATGTAGGGGGTGCTCAGCTTACCCTTACCACTTTGGCGAGCATTGCAAAATACCCTTGCGAAGCGGTGGCAAAAGTGGAAGGCAAGCTTCACCGTAAGAAATTCGGCTTCTTCCAGAATGAGAAAGCTACTTTCCAACAGATTGCGGAGGAAACGAGTATGATGAAGGAGCAGCAGGAGCCATTAATCTATAAAAGACACCCTTTCGTATGGCTTGTAGAGGCGGCAGATGACATCTGCTATAATATTATCGATATGGAAGATGCACACAGGCTGGGCATTGTCTCTACGGCAGATTGTGAGGATTTATTCTTTGGGCTGGTGCAGTCCAGCGGTGTAGGGAGCGACATTAGCAGGATTCAGAAAAAGCTCTCCCAAATTACCAATGAAAACGAGAGAATCTCCTACCTCCGTGCAAAAGTTATCAATACTCTTATCAATAAAGCACTGAGCCTCTACCAAGAGAATTTTGAGGAAATCCTGAGCGGGAACCTTAATACCGCCCTTTTGGATATACATAAGGAGAGCAATCAGGCTCTGAAAGACATAGAGAAATTCTCAATCGAGAAAATCTACAATCATAAAGCGGTGGTAGAGATAGAGAACGCAGGTTATAATGTAATGTATGAGCTCCTTAATCACTTTATTTTCCCAATTCTAAAGCCAAAAACCGAGCGAAAAGCCTACGATAAAAAAGCTCTGAAACTTATCCCTAAGCAATTCCTCTACGAAGGCAGCATCAATGGTAAGGAGTTCTCCGATTATCAAAAAGTACTTGGGGTGATAGACTTTGTATCGGGTATGACTGATAATTTTGCCACCGACCTCTATCGTAAAATCAAAGGAATAGACATTGGAATGACGATGTAGCTTCTGGCTTCTGTCTAAAAATCTCTACCTTTACTTCTTTCTTGAAAGAGGTCAATATAGTCTTTAAAGATGTAGAGTTTTCCTCTTGTCGCTCTTGTAATTTCAGTAAGAATACCTAAGGTTTCTAAATTTTCTATTAGTTTGTAAGCGGTTACGCTTGTTTTTTCAATAACGGCTGCTGCTGTGGTGGCATCTATAACAGGTTTTTCATACATATAGGTAAGCAGTTTCAGTGCATATGAACTTTTAGTTCCTAATATTTTTATTTTATCTTCTGTTGATTTTTGTAGTTGAAGAATATCATCAAAGGTTCTTATTCCTTTTTTTGAAGTTTCTATTACACCTGTGAGAAAGAATTTTAACCATTGTTTCAAGTCATTATGAGTTCTTACTCGCATTAGGTTATCGTAGTAGAGCATTCTGTTCTTTTCAAAGAAGTCAGATAGGTATAAAATAGGCTGTTCCAGAATGCCACAGCTCACTAAGTAGAGTGTAATTAATAATCTTCCTACTCTGCCATTACCATCTAAAAAGGGGTGGATGGTTTCGAATTGATAATGGATGATGGCTGTTTTTATTAGAATGGGGAGTTGATTAAATTCATCATTAGCAAATTTTTCCAAATCAGACATTAAGTCAGATAAGCTGGAAGTTGCTGGGGGGATGAATACAGCATCATTAAGCGTAGCACCTCCTATCCAGTTTTGACTGCTTCTGTATTCTCCAGGTAGTTTATGCTCGCCTCTTACTCCTTGTAATAGAATTTTATGGGTTTGCTTTATTAAACGAGAGGAAAAAGGAAAGGTGTGTAGGAGTTTTACTGCTTCTTTCATCGCAGAGATGTAGTTTTGTACTTCTTCCCAATCATCTCTTCGTTCTATTAATATTTCTTCTTTTTTTAAGAATGCCTCCTCTATATTGGTTTGAGTTCCCTCAATTTTAGAAGATTGTATAGCCTCTTTTGTAATATGCATTTGTATAAACATATCAATATTAACATATTTAGAATACATATCTAAACGGCCGAGTTCAATATCTGCTTTACTTAATAGAGATATAATCTCCATATCATTAAGCAACCAATTACGGTTGATGAGCTCAGGTTGAAAACTTTTATAATATCCTTGATTGATATACTTCCCTGCTTTAAAATCTTGCATACTTTTTTTAGTTAAGATTTATGCAAAGATATAAATTAATAGATCTCCTTAATTAAATTTTTCGCCTAAAATTTAATTAAGGAGGTTTGTTAATTAAGTTTTTTATTAAAAATTAAAATAAGGGATGGGTTTAGTTAAGTTTTTGCCCAAAAATTAAAATAAGAAAAGCAGCCCCAATGTAAATAAACAACAAAAAGAGGAAAACAATCTCTCTCTCCTAATTGTCCCTCAGAAGTTCATTGAGGACTTTTGCAAGCCGGAGTCCGCCGTTTCTTAGCTGTTCTTCAAGTAGAGGGGTGAATTTATATTGATATTCGTAGCCCAATTTACTACCTGCGGGGGTGGCAGCGTAGAGTTTATTTGCTGCTTTGTGGGAGGCATATAGCCAGTCCATTAGCGTGCCAGATTGTATCGCTTTAATCTCTTCTTTATTTTTTGTATCCAATAGGGTGGCATATTCTGTATAGCTGTATTTTTGAGCGTCTATCAGCTTGCTATCCCAGAGTGAATGGAGGTTGGTTTTGCTTCCAAAGTAGGTGATTTCTATTTTGTTTCCTCCTAAATCTTCTGCTCTTCCTGTGTGCATAGGCTGTGAGAGGTCTCCCATTAGGTGGATGAGGAAGATAATTGCTGTTTTTCGTTCTTCTTTCGGTCGTTTTTTGTCTTTTATCGTTTCGGAGAGAGCTAAAATCTGGTTGTAGACATTGGGTTTGTTTTGCTCTTTTACTGCAGTTTTAAAGGCTGCAAAATCTGCCTGCGGTTCTACATTGATGTAATGCCAAACGAAGGTGTCTTTCCAAGTGTCTGTGGAGTTAGATTTTATAGCATCTGGCCAATTTGCCCAGTACGCCATTTTCTCTTTTCCGAAGAGTTTTCTCAGTTCTTTTTTAGATTTCTTTGTGAGGTGTCTCTCTGCGATTTCTGCGATTACCCTATGCCCTGTAATGCCCCACGAAAATACATAGCTAGACATTAGCAACCCGATAAACATCAAGAGTTTTAGATTTATTTTTCCCATTGTTTCTAAATATTTAAAAAGCCTGCAAATATAGTGTATTTATTGACTAACCCCTTAGCAGAGGAAGCACACCTTGCAGGTGATGCAGCCACAGCGTGGCAGGCGATTATCACAAACTAACCACACACCGCCAGAATCCAAAAGCTAATAGCCAGCAGCCAATTACCAGTTGCGAGAAGCTAATAAAAAACCTTACTTTTGCCCCCGAAAAAAATCACGATGCAAGACATTAGAAATATTGCGATTATCGCACATGTGGACCACGGTAAGACTACTTTGGTAGACAAAATCATTCACGCTACGAATATTTTCAGGGAAAATCAGGAGAGCGGAGAACTTATTATGGACAATAACGACCTCGAGAGAGAGCGAGGGATTACCATCCTGTCCAAGAACATTTCCGTCAATTACAAAAACACAAAGATTAATGTAATAGACACTCCTGGGCACGCTGACTTCGGTGGAGAGGTAGAGCGGGTGCTCAAAATGGCAGATGGGGTTATTCTCCTCGTAGACGCCTTTGAGGGACCTATGCCTCAGACCCGTTTTGTGCTTCAAAAGGCGCTTCAGCTCGGGCTGAAACCTATTGTAGTGATCAATAAAGTAGATAAGGAAAACTGCCGACCAGAGGAGGTTCACGATAAGGTTTTTGACCTCTTCTTTGCATTAGATGCCACTGAGGAGCAGCTCGATTTCCCAACCTATTATGGCTCATCTAAGCAAGGCTGGTTTAATACCAGTTTGGAACCGACCGATAGCATCCTCCCCATCCTCGATGGAGTACTGAAATATGTACCCGCACCGAAAGTAGAGGAGGGCAGCCTCCAAATGCAGATTACCTCTTTGGATTACTCCTCTTTCCTTGGGCGAATAGCCATTGGTAAAGTAGCCAGAGGCTCCGTAAAGGAGGGGCAGTGGATAGGTCTCGCTCAGGAGGGTGACCAGATTATCAAAGGCAAGGTAAAGGAGCTCTATGTATTCGAAGGGCTTGGCAAGAAGAAAGTTCAGGAGGTTTTCGCGGGAGATATCTGTGCTATTGTGGGCTTTGATAAGTTCCAGATTGGTGATACTTTCGTGGATTTAGAAGACCCCGAGCCACTCGACAGGATTGCCATAGATGAGCCTACGCTTAATATGACTTTCAGTATTAATAACTCACCATTTTTCGGTAAAGATGGCAAGTATGTAACTTCCAATCACCTGAAAGACCGCCTTGAAAAGGAGCTCGAGAAGAACCTTGCTCTCAGGGTGCAGCCTACCGATGATGCCAATACTTTCCTCGTATTCGGTAGGGGGATTCTCCACCTCTCCGTACTGATAGAAACGATGAGGAGAGAGGGCTATGAGATGACGATTGGCCAGCCACAAGTTATTCTAAGGGAAATCGATGGTGAGAAATGCGAGCCTTATGAAACAATGGTGGTAGATGTGCCAGAGGAATACTCCTCCCGAGTAATAGACCTCGCTACCCAGAGGAAGGGCGACCTCCTCGTTATGGAAACCAAAGGCGAGATGCAGCACTTGGAGTTTGATATCCCTTCCAGAGGGCTTATCGGTCTCCGCTCTCAGATGCTTACCGCTACGGCAGGAGAGGCGATTATGGCGCACCGCTTCAGTGAGTATAAACCCTTCAAAGGGGCTATCCCAAGCCGTATAAATGGGGTGCTTATTTCTAAAAATCAAGGCCAGTCCACCGCCTATTCCATAGAAAAACTTCAAGACAGGGGTCGTTTCTTTGTAGACCCAGGTGAGGAAGTCTATATGGGTATGATTGTAGGCGAGCAAAACAAGCCTGGCGACCTCGTAGTGAATATCGTAGAAGGAAAACAGCTCAATAATATGCGGGCGGCAGGGAAAGATAAGGACGGAAACATCGCTCCAAAAGTCCTGATGACCCTTGAAGAATGTATGGAATACATACAAGCCGATGAAGCCATAGAGGTAACTCCCAACTTCATCCGTATGCGCAAGAAACTCCTCTCCGAAGAGGACAGAAAACGCGCAGAGAGAGGTAGAATGTAACTTTTTTCATTATTAAATCTGAGATCCTTGTATGTAAAGTGCAAGGGTCTCTTTTATTTTTCACTTATCATAATAGAATAAAACAATCACCCACCTGCCATTTTAAGAAATAAAGACAGAAGACTTATGAAGGCTATAGTCGGGTATTGGCTATAAGCAAGAAAGCCACTATTAAAGTTGTATGTCATTAGCTTATTTACTATAATATTTTATACATTTGCAGCCTTATTTTTAAATTAATATCATCAGAATATGTCTAATATTAACAGAGACGAAAACAGTTTTAGAAAGGCAGCATTGGAATACCACCAATCTGAGCCGAAAGGGAAGATAGAAGTAGTACCGTCTAAACCGCACTCATCGCAGAGGGATTTATCACTCGCATATTCGCCAGGGGTAGCTGTTCCTTGCCTTGAAATAGAGAAAAACCCAACCACAGCCTACGATTATACGGGGAAAGGAAACCTTGTAGCTGTGATATCCAACGGTACGGCGGTGCTTGGGCTGGGAGATATAGGGGCAGAGGCATCAAAACCCGTAATGGAAGGGAAAGGTTTGCTCTTTAAAATCTTTGCAGATATTAATGTTTTTGACATTGAAATCAATGAAAAAGACCCAGATAAATTCATAGAAATCGTAAAAGGAATAGCACCGACTTTTGGGGGGATAAATCTGGAAGATATCAAAGCTCCTGAGGCTTTCTATATAGAGCAAAGGCTGAAAGAAGAGTTGGATATCCCACTGATGCACGACGACCAGCACGGTACAGCTATCATCTCTGCAGCGGCGCTTATCAACGCCCTTGAAATTGCAGGTAAGAAGATTGAGGAGGTGAAAATGGTGGTGAATGGTGCAGGTGCCGCAGCAATCGCTTGTACGAAGCTCTACATCGCCCTCGGATTGAAGAAGGAAAACATCCTAATGTGCGATTCCAAAGGGGTGATTAATGAGAGAAGGGAAGGATTAACGCCTGAGAAATTAGAATTTATTGCAAAAACCGACAGGAATACCCTCACCGAAGCGATGGAGGGTGCAGATGTATTCGTAGGACTGTCCAAAGGAAATGTAGTAACGCCAGAGATGCTACTTTCTATGGCAGAAAACCCAATTGTATTCGGGCTTGCCAACCCAGACCCAGAGATTACCTACGAGCTGGCAACGGCTACCCGTAAAGATGTGATTATGGCAACTGGGCGAAGCGATTATCCTAACCAAGTGAATAATGTGCTCGGCTTCCCATACATCTTCCGAGGGGCACTTGATGTGCAGGCATCAGGCATTAATGAAGAGATGAAACTCGCTGCCGTAAGAGCTCTTGCTGCTATTGCCAAAGAGCCGGTACCAGAGTCTGTAATCCTTGCGTATAACCTTAAAAACTTACAGTTCGGGAGAGATTATTTTATTCCAAAACCGTTTGACAACAGATTAATCACCCGAGTATCTATCGCAGTGGCAAAAGCGGCAATGGAAAGCGGTATTGCTGGCCGACCAATCGATGATTTCGAGGCTTATGAACAGCATCTGCTCGATAGAATGGGTAGAGAGGAAAAACTCCTCCGAATGATGCAGAACCGTGCGAAGTCTAATCCTAAGAGGGTAACTTTGGGCAATGCTGAAGAATATAATGTACTGAAAGCAGCTCAAATCTTGGTAGAAGAAGGAATTGCGAAGCCTATCCTCCTCGGTGAGAAGAAATACATCAAAGAGCAAATGGAGAAATTCGGTATTACTATAGATGTACCGATTATAGACCCTGCCGATGATGACCAAGAAGAAAACCGAAGAAAATACAGAGAAACCCTCTGGAAACTCCGCCAAAGAAAAGGGATGAACGAGTACAAAGCAAAGAGATATGTGCGCCAGAGAGATTATTTCGGTCCGCTAATGCTTCACCACGGAGATACCGATGCACTTATCGTTGGTTTCTCGAAGAACTATTCCAGCGTACTGAGACCTGTACTCAAAATCATTGGTAAAGAAAAAGGAGTAGAGAAAATCGCATCTATGATGATGATACTCTCCGATAAGAAGCCAATGTTCTTTACAGATACAACCATCAACCAAGACCCTACGGCAGAGGAGCTCGCCAATATCGCTAAAATGGCAGAGCGCACTGTGAAAACCTTTGCCATAGAACCGAGACTCGCAATGCTTTCTTTTGAGAACTTTGCAGGATATTCCCGCACTTCTAAAAAGGTAGCCGAAGCGGTGAGAATCCTCCACAATAAATATCCTAATATGGTGGTAGATGGTGAGATTCAGCCAGACTTTGCATTAGATTCCGAACATTTGAGCGATTATCCATTCTCAAAACTCGGAACAGAACCTGCAAATGTCTTCGTGTTCCCAAATCTGGCATCTGCTAACCTGTCTTACAAAATCCTCAGAGGGATGAAAGTAGCACAGATGGTGGGACCAATCCTTATGGGATTAGATAAACCCGTACATGTACTCCAAATGCGCTCCAGCGTAGATGAAATCGTCAATCTCGCTACCATAGCCGTTCTCGATGCACAGAGAAGAGAGGAGAAATAGACAAATTTAGAAATCATTATAAGAAAGTCCCCAAACCGAACGGTTTGGGGACTCTTCATATAGAAATGAGTGGAAAAAAGTATTTACTAAAATGAATAGAAAACTCCGAGCTGAATATTGGAATTTTTAAACCTCGTCACCTTCGTAGAGTTGTTTTCAGGATCTTTATATGGAGTTGTAAGCCCAAGGCTATATCTTAAGTTTACACCAATATTATCCGAAATATGGTATCCTGCACCTATATTCCAACCAAAGGTGAGGGTATTTGTAGCATCTTTAAAATTTACTTCGGGTTTTACTGAATCATCTCCTGCCCTATCTGTAACCACCTGCTTGCTTTCTATATTAATCTGGAGCTCAGGTCCAGTCTCTAAATAGAGCTCAGGAACAGGTTTAAACTGAAAAGATAGAGGTACAGCGATATAATTGAGCTCCCATCTGCCTTTTATATTGGTATTTTGTTTCATTGTAATGGCGGCTCCTGCGTATTGATAAAGCGCTTCTAACTGCACTGCCGTATTTCTGCTGATTTCATAATTCGCAAAGAAACCTCCATAGAAGCCTAATTTGGATTTCAGGTTTCTGTACTTGTCTTCTCCAGTTATTGTAGTGAAGTTACCACCTGCCTTACCTCCGAAATGGAAGGCACCAGCAGAGCTTTTACTGGAATAAGACGGCGAAGACTTTCTTCTGGCAGGCTCTAAGTCATTATTTGTACTTTTCTTTTGTTGTACTGTGGTCTTTTTATGTTTTACATTTTGCTTCCTCTGTGCAGAGACAAAGGTACAGCATAAGCATAAGGTTGAGATTACAATTTTTTTCATTACATTGGTTTTTAATAGGTTTAATGATAGACTTAAGTTGTTTCAGAGATTTTCTATTTCTTAAATATCAAAGTAATAGAACTGCTGTTGACATGAAGTGTTTGATTGTCTATAAGGCTAATGGGTAGTTTTGCTTCCCCTGCTCAGGTTCCAGCAATCGAGATTAGATACATCTTGCGATTGATTGCCATTGGAAATAGCTGCTATTTTCCAATTCCCAACGATAGGGTCTTTGTCTCCTACATTGTCATCTGCTCTCTTGCAGGAGAAGGCTAATAGAGACAGGCTTAATATAATAAAGAAAGCCTGAATTTTTTTTCTAAAAGATTTCATAAGTGTTTTTTTAATGTTAATCAATAATTTTTTTCAAACTTAGATAAGCTTACAGGTTTATACAATCCTGCTAATTATGGATTTTGAAATCCCCACTTTTAGGGATTTTTCACCTTTAATGCACTTATTTCCCAAAACCTTAGTACTTTTACCCTTATTTAATTTGTATGAGAATAGTCTTTAGCCTGTTGTTTATTATAATATTTAGCAGTATTTCTGCCCAGAATAATGATGCTTTTCTGGATAGTCTTAATAAAAAGCTCTCAGAAGTTCAGAAGCCTGATGAGAAATTTAAGATATTAATGAAAATATCAGATTACTGGTCTTACAGGGATACAGCTATGGCTTTTTCAGCGATAAAACAGGCAGAGCCTTATATAAAAGATGAGTATACAAAAGGGCTGAAATACTTCTACAAAGCGGGAGTTTATTTTGATAAGGATATAGACGCCAGCCAGCAGCTTTATTTAAAGGCAGAACCTCTCATTGCTACTAAAAAATCAACAGAATCCTACGAATACAGAGCTCGGCTGTGGCATAACTATGGTGTTTTGGAGCAGATAAAAGGCAATGGCAAACAGCTGATGGATATCACCCTTAAAAAGTGCATTCCTTTTGCAGAAAAATCAAATAATAATACCCTTTTAGCAGGTTATCATACCGATATAGGCATTCTTTTCTTTAATATAAAGGAGTACGAAAAGGCGATTCATTACTATAAAAAAGCCATCAGCATTTTAGATAAAGACACCCAATCATCTATACAAAAAGGAGAAACCACTGCTTGGGCATACATCAACCTTGCTGAAACCTATCTCTTTTTAAAGCAGAATATAGAAGCTCTACACTCAATAGAAAAGGCAGAAAAAGCACTTGTAAATATTCCGCAGTCTCAGTATAATGTACTCATATATAAGGTGAAATCTCGATATTATATCAGTACCGAAAACATAACCGAAGCCTTAACTTATATAGAAAAGGGAATTAGTTTTGCTCAGAAAATGGGACTGGAGTATGATGAGCAGTCCTTGAGCTATGAAAAATTCAGACTTTACAGAGATTTAAAGCAGTACAGCGAGGCAAAACAGGTATTGATTAGCCTGTTAGAAAACAAGAAATTTCTCAAGAACAAGAAAAACCATCTTATTTATCTCAATGATATTGCGAGTTTAGAATATGAAAATAAAAACTATAAAGAGGCTTTTGAGTATCTGAAAAAATTTCAGGTAATTTATGATAGCCTTACGCAGGAAGATGAGAAAACAAAAATCATCTCTCTGGAATCCAAGTTTAAAAATAAGGAGCAACAAACCGAAATCCAATATCTTAAATCCAAAAATTACCAGCAGAAGATTATCTTTTGGATAAGTTCAGCTCTCATTATCATCATTGCATTTTTTATTATTTATACTTATCGGCAGAGGAAGAAACATAATGAACAAAAACTCCTTAACATACAGAAAACAAAGGAAATAGAAGTAAAACAAGCCCTTACTGATGGTGAGAATAAAGAGCGAGAGAGGATATCAAAAGAACTGCACGATGGTATAGGTGGTAAAATTACAGGGATTAAAATCAGTCTGGAGCACCTTGCTCGTGAGCAGGAAGATGAAAAACTGCTAAAAGCCATTAATAGCCTTGATGAAGCGGTATCAGAAGTTCGCCTTATCTCCAAAAACCTCGCTCCCATCACCCTCCTCAAATATGGTTTGGAAGAGGCGATAAAGGACTTTTGCCAAAATTCACAAAACGATTATTGCAAGATTTATTTCTATTCCAAAAACCTTAATATTATAAACGATAAAGTAACTCAAATGCACATTTACCGCATCTTGCAGGAGTCTGTAAGCAATGCTATAAAGCACTCAGAAGCAAGTAAAATCATTGTGCAATGCACCTATGAGCCTCCTTTCCTGCTAATGGAAATAGAGGACAATGGTAAAGGTTTCAATCCAGAGACTGTTAGCCGAAATTTAGGACTTAATAATATAGAAAAGAGAGTCATAGCCCTCAACGGGAAACTCACCATAGAATCTGCACTCCAAAAAGGTACAACCATAAATATAGAATGCAACATATGAAAGCAATAGACATTATTATCTGTGATGATCATCCGCTCATTACCGAGGGGCTTCAAAGTTTTATCAATAATACAAAGGAGATGAGAATTATTGCCACAGCTTCTTCTGCCAGAGAGCTATGGGAGATTCTAAAAGATTACCAGGCAGATGTCCTTCTATTGGATATTAGCTTGCCCGATAGCAACGGTGTAGAGCTCTGTGCGGAAATTAAGGCAAAGTACCCTCATCTCAAAGTACTGGCGCTGAGCAATCATAACGAGCGTAGCTATATCCTCCGTATGCTTAGCAGTAATGCATCTGGTTACCTCATTAAAAGCTCATCTATTGTGGAGATTGAAAAGGCAATAAAAGAAGTCCATTCAGGTAGAATTTATTTTGATGATGAGGCGCGGAAAATCCTCGCTTCTCTTGCGAATACCGAGACTACCAGCCTACCACCGATTACCAAACGCGAAAAGGAGGTTCTAAAATACATTTCCGAGGGGCTTACCTCTCCTCAGATTGCTGAAAAAATGTATATTACCTCTCAGACAGTCGATAGCCATCGTAAAAATCTAATGGCAAAATTCTCGGTCAATAAAACCATCAACCTCCTCCAAAAAGCTAAAGAATTAGGTATTATATAAAATGAGAGTGAATGGGTATAATACCAGCTTTATCAAATTAATGAGCTCTATTTTTTAAGAGGTTAATAATACTTTTTATACAATAAAACTCAATTTTAATTTTTAAATTATTAAAAATATTTCTGACAATCTGGCAAATCCTATATTTTATCTCCTAAAAAAAATCTACTTAAAATGGAGGCAAAGCAAAGGCGGAAGGAAAAAGTGATAAATATCTAATATCTGCCAAAATGTCTTTTTCCCTGTCTCTTTGTTTGATAAATTAATAATTCCTTAGTTTCATATAGATTACGGATATTTTAAAAATGATTACATTTGTGGCAAACTGCTTATTATTATGAAAGAAACATATCTGAAAACCCAGTCGGTTTCCTTTGAAGATTTTAAGAAAAGCATCTTAGATGACTATAAACTTGGAAGAATCTCCCGAGAGCTTTCCTTGCTTGGAAGGCGCGAAGTGCTTACAGGAAAAGCCAAATTCGGTATCTTCGGAGATGGCAAAGAACTCCCGCAAATCGCTATGGCAAAAGTCTTCCGAGAGGGAGATTGGCGCTCTGGCTACTATCGTGATCAGACCCTTGCGCTTGCTGTAGGTGCTCTTAGTCCGCAGTCTTTCTTTGCTCAGCTCTATGCAGATACAGATACCAGCAGAGAGCCTGCAACAGGTGGTAGGCAAATGAATGGGCACTACGCTACCCGAAGCCTGAATGATGATGGTAGCTGGAAAGACCTTACCAAAATAAAAAATGTATCCTGCGATATTTCTCCTACTGCTGGGCAGTTCCCACGACTCTTGGGGTTGGCTCAAGCATCTAAGATATTCAAGGAAATTCAGTTTGAAGGCTCTGAAAAGTTTTCAAACAAGGGTAATGAAATAGCTTTTGGTACCGTGGGCGATGCCTCCACTGCAGAGGGGCATTTCTGGGAAACCCTCAATGCTGCTTGTGCCCTCCAAGTGCCTATGATTATCTCTATTTGGGATGACGGTTACGGTATCTCTGTGCCTACCCATAACCAAAGAGCAAAAGTAGATATTGCCGAAATGCTATCTGGCTTCCAGAGAAAAGCAGGAGAAAAGCAAGGCTGTGAGATTATTCAAGTGAAAGCGTGGGATTATCCTGCCCTCATTGATGCTTATGCCAAAGCGGAGCACTTCGCTCGTGAAGAGAGCGTTCCTGTAGTTATTCACGCTGTAGAAGTAACTCAGCCACAGGGGCACTCTACATCTGGCTCACACGAAAGATATAAATCCGAAGAGAGACTTGCTTGGGAAGCAGAGTATGATGGATTAGCAAAATTCAAAGAATGGATTCTTGAGTATTCTGTTACATTAGATAAGAAAAAGCATCCTCTGGCTACCCTCGAAGAGCTTGAAACTATAGAAAACGAAGCTAAAAAGGAAGTAAAAGAGGCTCAAAAAGCGTCTTGGGCAGCATACAGAAAGCCAATAGATGATGCAAAAGCAGAGGTTTATCCACTTGTAAAGGCATTATCCGAAGGAAATGAAAACATAAAACAGGAATTAGATGCTTTTGATAAGATTGTAACCATAGGTAAAAAGGATGTATTCCATTTGGGAAGGCAGGCGCTTTTATTCTCTGTAAATTCACCTCAGAAAGAAGATTTGAAATCCGTATTACAAAGGTTCTTTAAAGCAGAGGAAGATAATTACTCCTCTCATCTCTATTCTCAGTCTCAGTGGAAAGCGACTTCGGTGGAGGAGATTAAACCTGTATATTCCAGCACTTCCTTAGAGGTAGATGGTAGAATTGTCATCAGAAATAATTTTGATAAAATATTTGAAAAATATCCTCAGACGCTCATCTTTGGAGAAGATTCTGGGAATATAGGCGATGTAAACCAAGGTTTGGAGGGTATGCAGGAGAAATATGGTGCTACACGAGTGGCAGATACGGGTATTCGTGAGGCAACTATCCTCGGTCAGGGTATTGGTATGGCGATGAGGGGGCTTCGTCCTATTGCGGAGATTCAGTATTTGGATTATCTGCTCTACTGCCTTCAAGGGATGAGCGATGACCTCGCTACTCTACAATACAGAACCAAAGGAGGGCAAAAAGCACCGCTTATCATCAGAACAAGAGGGCATAGATTAGAAGGAATCTGGCATTCTGGCTCTCCTATGGCAGGGATTCTCAACCTATCAAAAGGGATTAATATCCTTGTGCCAAGGAGCTTAACAAAAGCAGCAGGTTTCTATAATACAATGCTTAAAACCGATGAGCCAGCACTTATTATTGAATGCTTAAATGGCTATAGATTAAAGGAAACTCAACCTGATAACTTGGGTGAATTTACAGTACCTGTAGGTAAGATAGAAATAACCCGAGAGGGAGCAGATGTAACGCTGGTAACTTATGGTTCTACTTGGCGTATTGTAACTCAAGCAGCGGAGACGCTTCAAAAATTAGGTATTAATGCTGAGGTGATAGATGTTCAGTCTCTTGTGCCATTTGATATAGCAGGCGAAATCGTTGGGGAGAGTCTTAAAAAGACCAATCGTCTTGTGATTATAGATGAAGATGTGCAAGGTGGAGCGTCTGCTTATATTCTGCAACAGATTTTGGAGAATCAGCAGGGGTATAAGTACTTAGACTCTGCTCCACTGACCATTACGGGCAAAGACCATCGGCCTGCCTATGGCTCGGATGGGGATTATTTCAGTAAGCCTTCGGTGGATGATATTGTAGAGAAGGTTTATGCGCTCTTTAATGAGGTAAATCCCACGAAGTATCCATTAGATTAATATAAAAGAGCTCCTCTGAATACTCAGAGGAGTTTTTTTATGGAATTGAATTCCAACTTTTAGATCTAATCCCTACTAAATTGTTTTTAGCCATCAGTTTATAGTATGGATCGCATTGTTTAAGGCTTTAATTTTAATGAAAAACTCTCCCTGTGTTAGGGGAGAGTTATATCCATTCTATGGGGAAGATTAATTATTTTTAATTACTCACTAATTGCCTTTATACTAATGAGAACTGTTTGAGCATTCGGATATCGTTTTCAAAGAACATTCGGATGTCTCCCATTTGGTAGAGGAGCATTACGATTCGTTCTATTCCCATTCCGAAGGCATAGCCGCTGTATTGGTCGGGGTCTATGTCTACATTAGTCAGTACGGCGGGGTCTACCATTCCGCAGCCCATTATTTCTAGCCAGCCTGTTCCTTTGGTTATTCGGTAGTCAGTCTCGGAGTTGAGCCCCCAATATACATCTACTTCGGCACTTGGTTCGGTGAATGGGAAGTAGGAAGGACGCATTCTTATTTTGGATTTCCCGAAGAGCTCGGTGGTGAAGAACTGAATGGTCTGTTTCAGGTCTGCGAAGCTCACCGCTTTGTCTATATAAAGCCCCTCTATCTGGTGGAAGATGCAGTGCGAGCGGGAGGAGATAGCCTCATTTCTAAATACTCTACCTGGTGAGAGTATTCGGATGGGTGGCTCGCTTTGCTCCATATGGCGAATCTGCACTGATGAGGTATGCGTTCTGAGGAGTATATCAGGATGGGTTTCTATGAAGAAAGTATCTTGCATATCTCGTGCAGGGTGATATTCTGGCAGGTTGAGCGCCGTGAAATTATGCCAGTCGTCTTCTATTTCGGGACCATCTGCTACGGCAAAACCTATGGATTTAAAGATTTCAATAATTCTGTTTCTCACTAAATTGATGGGGTGCCTTGTCCCTAAATCGAGAGGGAAGCCAGGGCGTGTGAGGTCTTCTTTTACTTCGGTTTGGCTGGTTTCAAAGGTAGATTTAAGAGACTCCAGCTTCTCTGCAACGGACTGTTTTAAAAGATTTATTTTCTGCCCAAACTCTTTTTTTTGTTCGTTAGGCACTTCTTTAAATTTTGCAAATAAATCATTCAGAATACCTTTTTTACCATTAAACCGTATTCTGAATTGCTCCATTTCTTCCTTGCCTTGCGCTACGAAGTTTTGTACCTCTTTCAGATAATCTTCTATACTTTGTATCATCTTGGATTTAATCGTTAGTAAGGCGCAAAAGTAAGAATTTTTTTTATAGGCTTGCTTTCTGGTCATTCAAATATTTTATTTAATTTTAGCTCGTGAATCAGTAGAAATATTAACCCTAAAAAGTAAAACTTATGAAAAAGATTCTTTTTCCAACAGATTTCTCGGAAGTGGCAGATAATGCCTTTGTCTATACCCTGCACCTCGCTAAGAGTATGCAGGCGGAGATTATTGTAGTACACGCCTTCGATGCCGATGTGCTTTCCAGCTTCCACAGTGGGCATCCAGAGCTGGTAGCCAATGTATATACTACGATGGAGCTTGGCGAATTTGAGCAGTTTAAGAAAGAAGGTCAGAAATTAAGAGAAATTGCCGAAAAGCATCAGCTCAGCGATTTAAAGATTAGTTTTATGTTTGAGGCTGGTGGGCTACCGCACATCCTTACCAAAGTGGCCAAGAAAGAAGGCATCAGTATGGTAGTGATGGGTACTAGCGGTGCTTCTGGATTTGGTAAAAGATTCTGGGGCACGAATACCCTAAATGCTATGCAGTCTATGAACCTTCCCGTGCTCAGTATCCCAGGCAGTGCCGAGTTTCATACGATAAAAAATATCGGATTTACAACGGTATTTAAGGATTCCGATAAGGAGATATTACAAGAGCTCCTCACAGCTTCTGAGTATTTTAATGCGCAGATAAAAGTTCTCCACATTATAGAATACAGTGGTAATGTAGAGAAGAAAGAGGCCTTTGCAGCTGAGAAAATCAATGAGTGGAAACACTTCTTTAGCAGTGATAAATTAGACTTCGTAGTTTCTAAAGCAGATGATTTAAGAAAGGGCGTACTCGGCTTTACAAAATCTGAAAATATAGATGCTCTGGTCATTGCTAAAAGAAATCTCAGCTTTATAGACAGTCTCTTTTATTCCAGCCTCAGCGATAAGCTCGCCTCCAAAATAGATATCCCGCTTTTGGTTATTAAGGAGAAATAGTATTTTTGGGCTATGAATGTACAGGAGTTTTATAACAGTTATTACAAAAGGGCAAATAAGGTAACCATAGACAGCCGAAAAATAGAGCAGAATGATATCTTTTTTGCCTTTTCCGGTGAAAATTTTAATGCTGCTACCTTGGCAGAAAAAGCTGTAGAGCAGGGTGCTTTGGCGGTTATCGTAGAGCAGCAGGAGTTTGAGAATAGAGACCTCAATATATTTTTTGCACCCTCTACTTTAGACTTCTTGCAGGCGCTTGCGAGGCATCACAGGCAGCAGCTCACCATTCCCGTTATAGGGCTTACAGGAAGCAACGGCAAGACCACTACAAAAGAACTCATCAGCACCGTACTGATGCAGAAATATAAAGTCCAATACACTTTGGGAAACCTCAATAACCACATCGGTGTACCGCTCACGCTGCTCTCCATAAAACCTTCACACGATATTGCTGTGGTAGAAATGGGGGCTAATCATCAGCACGAAATAGAGGCGTTGTGCAGCATTTCTCAGCCTACCATAGGTTATATTACCAACTTTGGAAAGGCTCACCTCGAAGGCTTCGGTGGTTTTGAAGGCGTTATTAAAGGTAAATCCGAGCTTTATGATTATTTAAAAAGCCATCAGCAGAAGATTTTAATGAATGATAATGATGAAATCCAGCGCGAGAAAGTGGGGGATTACTTTAATAGAGTTTCTTTCGGTACGGAGGCATCAGATTTTATGTTCCAGAAATATACTTCTGACCACTTTGTGGGTATAGAATACGCAGGCAGAAAGGCGCTCTCCCATCTCACAGGCGATTATAACTTTACCAATCTCTGTGCTGCTGCTGCTCTTGGACTGTCGTTCGGTATTGATTTTAATGACATTGCCCTTGCCATTGAGGCATATACGCCTACCAATATGCGCTCTCAAATCATCAAAAAAGAGGGGCAAACCCTCGTCCTTGATACCTATAATGCCAATCCGAGCAGTATGTCTGCCTCGCTCCATAATTTCATCACCTTCGAAGGCTCAAAGACCATTATCATTGGTGATATGCTCGAGCTTGGGGAAGAGAGTTTAGCTGAGCATCAGCAGATTTTTAATCTTGCCAAAAGTCTGGGCTTTGATGAAATCATTACCGTTGGGCAAAACTTTGCTAAAGTAGATACCGAGCACAACTTCCCCAATACCGAAGCCCTCATTGAATACCTCAAAACTCACCCCATTCGTTCCCAAAACCTCCTCCTGAAAGGCTCGCGAGGCATAGCTCTGGAAAAACTGCTATAAGTAGAAATTTAGCTAATAGCCACCCACCGCCTATAGCCTACTGCGAGAAGCAAACCACCCCCAGCTAGTAGCTAAAAGCCAGTAGCCAGCCGCCCCTATTGCGTAATAAAAAAATACTCTTATATTTGCCTCGCAATTAGATGAAAAAAGGATGAAAAGGAATACCCAAAATATGACAAATATCACATACGCAAACTTGCGTATGTGCAATAATTTGTTATCCTTCCTTCCTTCCTTCAAAATATAGTCTTATTTAAAAGACTATATAGAGCGCCGATAGGCGCGCGGGCTCTGCCCGCGCGCCTATCGGCGCTTTTGCACTTGCCCGTTTTTTATTTTTCCACTTGTGCAGGAGGCTGTGCTCCCCACAAAGTCGCGAGCGAAGCGAGCGACAAAGCGCTAGTCAATCTTCTTTTAGAGCAAAATCAGACAAGAGTGAAGATAGGGGAGGTGCATTGTCGCCAGCCTTTGGCTGGCGACTCAATCGCAGTTTCTATGCTCAATAATTATTCCCAAGGAAGTAACATAAATAATAGATATATGAGATTTAAAATGATTTTAGCGTTTGTGCTAATAGGAGTATTAGCCAGCGCACAGACAGAGTACGACGGCAGAGTCGGAATCAATACAGAGACGCCAAAGGCTACTCTGGATATTTCGCGGAATACAAGTGTATCATCTAGTTCTGTGCAAGGTGTAATTTTCCCAAGAGTAACATCAGTTGAGCGAGATGCTTTTAATTCTGCAGATATAGTAGAAGGTACAATGATTTATAATACCGATAGGAAATGCGTAGAGATATTTTCTAATTCGGGTTGGGACTGTATCTCTTCGGTTGCGCCTTCTTTGCCACCAGGAGTTACGCTTCAGATTATGGGAGCGGGCTGGGATGGTGTCTTCCAAGCGGGGACAGCCGTAGCCGCAGGTTCCGGTACGCATAAGGTGAAGCTTCTTATTAATAATACTGGAGCTACGCCTTATACTCAAAACCTTTCTTCTGCAATGACGATTACGAACATTCCTGGCACTCTGCCAGGGGGCGTTCCTGCACCTACAGGCACAGTAGCTTTGGATGGAGCCCAAAACAGTTCGGTAACGGTAGCACCAGGCACCTCCCAGATTATTTCGTATAACCTGAAAGGTATGCCGCAGGTAGGGAATATAAAGGCTACTTTCCGTATAGGGATATACAATGTAGAGCAGACCTATACCGTAAGCCAGGGTACGGCCTTGTTCCAAGACCATAGCATATTTGTATTTTCTTGGAAGGAAGACAGCTCAGTGCAGGGAACACCTCCTATTACCTCTTCTTACCAAGGGAAGATAGACGGCAGTATCTATAAGATACCGGTTAAGATACCGTACAAGAACGGAGATGGTAAGTCTTTTGGAGAATTCACTAAGACGGTAAGCATAGGTACAGCGCCTAACCAGAAGACCTTAAAGCTAACAATACCTGCTGGTAGGCTGCACCAATCGCCTAGTACAGGGCTTTATAATGTAATTACAGGTACGCTGGAGGTAATAGACGGCACTTACAACGCACCACTCTTAGAGTCAGGAAGTGCCGATGAGCTTATAGCTACTATTCCGGTACAGCTAACGAGTGCGATGACGCCATTTAACTTAAAAGTTTATGCTACAGGAGGAGTTAAAGACAAGCAGTATAACCACGAGACAGCAGGGGTAGCAGGCAGGTATGACCACCGCTTTGTGTACAGCAAAATAATGACCTATGACGGGCAGATATGGCTAGACAAGAACCTTGGAGCATATTTTGCCGATGCAAACCGTATAGCAGACTTTGGCTATGACCAGATTTATGAGATGCGAGTTCCTAATACACTTATGGACTACAGAATGTTTGGTTCTGCATTCCAGTGGGGCAGGGTAGCCGATGGCCACGAGTTAATTGACTGGCCGAGTAGCCTTTCAGGTCCATCACCGAGTGGCCCTAACGGAGTCTATAGATATAATTCTGTGACTGATTTTCCTTTAGGTACTACTACCGATGCTTGGAAACGATATAACAAGACAGAGTATAATGCTAATGTTTCTAGTTATACTGATCCTTGCCCAAGTGGCTGGCATACCCCTACACAACCAGAAATGCATCAGTTGAAGTTAAATACTGTAGGAGGAGGTATACTCGTAGATATAAAGTCTTATAGAGGAAGCTTTTTTACAGAGATTCTTCGACTTGGAACAGCTTCTGGTACAAGTCCTTTTTCGATAGAACAATGGAGTTTTTTATGGACGAAAACACAGGATACTTCTAATGATGCATATTATATTCGAGCATCTTCATATGAAGATAGGAACCCACAATTTAGAGTTCCACAAGCTTTAGATCCATCAGTATCTCCAGGTGGTGAAACTGTAGGACAAATATTAGGGGTAGGTAATAATATTACTATACAAAAAATATCTACAATGTCCGTTCGTTGCATAAAAGACTAGTAAATCCCAAAGGGGGAGCAATCCCCCTTTTATAAAAGGAAACATTATAAACCAATAAACATTATTACAATGAAAAATACTTTAAAAGCGTGGCTAAGAGATAACCCTCTTACCAGCGACCCATCAGATTTTGTAGGCGTACCCGCAAGCGTAGGGAGTGTAAGCATAGCAGAGATTGTAGCAGAGCTCAAAAAAGAAGGTATGGAGATAAAAGAAGAGACGGCAATAGACATCGTTTCCCGCTTTAATCGCAAGAGCACAGAGCTCGTGCTCCAAGGCTATGTAGTGAATACAGGTCTCGTGATAATGCGCCCAGCCATCAAGGGAGCCTTCCGCGATAGGACTTGGGATAAGGACAAGCACAGCGTCTATGTAAATGTCAATCAAGGAGTAGAGCTAAGGAAGGCAATCTCTCAAACCAAAGTAGAATTCCTTGGCGAGCAATCCAGTCCAATGGCAATCTTCGGTATTACCGACCTCAGCACAGGCAAAACCGATGGCACACTCACCAAAGGCAAGAATGCAGAGATTAAAGGTTCTTACCTCAAGGTTGCAGGCACCCACGCAGACAATGGCATCTACCTCACCAATATAGACACCAAGGCTAAGACAAAACTCGAGGACATCGTGATAAATGAGCCATCTCGTCTTTTGGTGCTTATCCCCGCCTCGCTCCCCGCAGGCAACTACGAGCTGAGCATAACTACACAGTTTAGCAATACCTCGAAAGTCTTTCTAAAAACCCCAAGAACTGAGGTGCTTAATACTCCTGTAGTCATTGCCTGATTAATCTACTTAACTATCTATTATAATGCTATTTAAATCATATATTAATGTTTTTTTGGGACAATTGGAAAAGCGAAGCAGTCTCGCTCTCCCGAGCGATAGTGTCTCGCTCTCTCGGGCGAAGGTGACTCGCTCTCTCGGGCGATAGTGTCTCGCCTACTCAGGCGATAGAAATTAGCCAAGATATCCCATTAAACCTAAACAATAAATAAGCTTTAAGAATGAATAATAAACTCAGCGATGAATTTTAAAGCCATTAGCTGATAAGAAAGAAAATAGAAACCTTGCACTTTATCACTTGTGTGCATAATGCGTTTTTATAATTGTTAGTATTTATTTGTACGGCACCCCATTTGGGGTGCCGTACTCTTTTTTGGCTAATGGCAACTAGCTTTTGGCTTCTAGCTTCTAGCTTCTAGCAGTTGGCGGTGCGCGGTTAGTTTGTAGTAAGTGCGCCACCTGCTAAGGGGTGCTCTCCACGCCAGTGGGCATCACCTGCAAGGTGTGCCTGCTGTGCTACGGCTATAATTTTCGGATTTTGGCTTCTTTTTTTAGGTAGCCTCGGAAGTCTTCGGCGATAGGTCCGAAGTAGGTACCTTTTTCAAGGTTTCTATTGACTCCCACTTGTGCGAGGAGTACTGTGCCAGAGGCTATTTGCAGCCCAGAGGCTATGCCTACCTGCCCCCACATTGTAACATCGTCTTCTATGATGCAGCACCCGGCAATCCCCGTTTGGGAAGCGATGAGGCATCTTTTGCCGATTAGGGTATCGTGCCCGATTTGTATTTGGTTGTCGAGTATAGAACCTTCACCGATTAGGGTAGAATCGGTTACTCCACGGTCTATGGTGCAGAGGTTTCCTATTTCTACATTGTTCTCTATCACTACATTTCCTACGGAAATCAGCCTGTCAAACCTGCCATCTACCTTTCTGTAATAGAAGGCATCTCCACCGATAACGGTGCCCGACTGTATAATCACATTATCCCCGATAACACAGCGGTCGCCGATGACTACATTGGGGAATATATGGCAGTTTTTCCCGATTTTTACTCCATTTCCTATTACAGCAGAGGGGTGAATAGAGGTGTTTTCGCCTATTTCGGTATCCTTTAAATCTTCTTTAAAGTTGTAAATCTTAGTAAAGTAGGTATTGATTGTATTAAAATCTCTGAATGGGTCGTTGGAAATCAGGAGAGCCTTACCTTCCGGGCAAGGGACTTCCTTGTCAATAAGGATAACGGTTGCCGCTGAGCCAAGTGCCTTGTCATAATACTTCGGATGATTTACGAAGACAATATCCCCAGGGCGAACTCTATGGATTTCATTAGTCCCTAAAACGGGAAAATCATCAGCGCCAATATACTTGGCACCGATGATTTCCGCTATATTCTTTAATATTTGAGCGTGCTGGAAAGTCATAAACAATGAGTTTTCACTTATTTTACTCTTTCTATGTAGGAGCCGTCCTCTGTATTTACTTTGATTTTGTCTCCTGGTTCTATGAATAGGGGTACCATAACCCTTGCTCCTGTTTCTACGATAGCATTTTTCAGAGCATTGGTAGCGGTGTTTCCTTTCACTCCTGGGTCTGCCTCTACTACTTCTAAGAATACCGTTGGTGGGATTTCCGCAGAGAGTGGGCTTTCGTCAGATTCTTTCAAGATGATGGTAACCTCCTCACCTGGCTTCATAAACTGAGCATTCTCTATCATATCTTTATTGATGTAGATTTGGGAGAAGTCATCATTATTCATAAAGTGGAAACCGTTTTCATCATCATAAAGGTATTGGAACTTCCTTGTGATAACTTTTACTTCCTCTATTTTATGTCCTGCGGAGAAGGTATTATCTACCACTTTACCGTTGGTTACAGATTTAAGTTTTGTTCTTACGAATGCAGGTCCTTTACCTGGTTTTACATGGAGAAACTCGATTACTTTGTAGATGTCGTTACTAAATTCAATACAAAGCCCTTTTCTAATATCAGCTGTTGTTGCCATTAATTAAATATGTTTTATTATTCTTAAATTTTATTCTTTTGTTGTGCCATATCCTTTTACGATACCTCGAGGAGAGTTCTTTATAAATTCGAGAATCTCATCTCTCTCTGCCGTTGGCAGCATTTCTTTTTCTATGAAGTGGGTAGCCTGGCTTACATTCATTTTCATCTGGAAGATGTAGCGGTAGATTTTCTGTATTTCAAAGATTTTCTCATTGCTAAAACCTCTTCTTCTCAGTCCTACCGAATTGATTCCTGCATAGGAGAGTGGTTCGCGGGCAACCTTTACATAGGGTGGAATATCTTTCCTGATGAGTGCTCCACCAGAAATCATTGCGTGTTTGCCTATCTTCACAAACTGATGAACTGCTGAGAGCCCTCCCATTACTACAAAATCATCAATCTCCACATGCCCAGCAATACCACAGCCATTTACGATAATCACATTATTGCCCAAAGTACAGTCGTGAGCAATGTGTGCCGTAGCCATAATGAGGCAGTTGTTTCCTATTTTGGTATATCCTAATGCCTTCGTCCCTCGGTTTATGGTAACACATTCGCGGACGGTGGTATTATCTCCGATGATGACCAATGAATCTTCGCCGTCAAATTTTAAATCCTGTGGAATGGCAGAGATGACTGTACCAGGGAATATTCGGCAGTTTTTCCCGATTCTCGCTCCGTCCATAATGGTTACATTAGGACCTATCCAAGTGCCTTCACCTATTTCTACATCTGCTGCAATGGTAGTGAAAGGCTCTACGGTAACTCCTTTGCCTATTTTTGCTCGTTTATCTACTGCGGCTAATTGATGTATCATTTAATCAATTTTTGTTTTTGCTACTTGTGCCATTAGTTCAGCTTCTACTACTACGCTGTCTCCTACATATCCGTAGCCTTGCATATGTACAATGCCTCTTCGGATAGGTTCCATAAGCTCAATTTTGAAGATAATCGTATCTCCCGGCACTACTTTTTTCTTGAATTTCACATTATCAATCTTCACGAAGTAGGTAGAATAGTTCTCTGGGTCTGGAACATTAGCGAGGACTAAGATTCCTCCCGTTTGAGCCATAGCCTCTATTTGAAGCACTCCTGGAAGTACAGGTTCTTTTGGGAAATGTCCTACGAAGAAAGGTTCATTCATCGTAATGTTTTTAAGACCTACCACGTGGGATTCTGATAGCTCAAGGATTTTGTCTATTAATAAGAACGGCGGGCGGTGAGGGAGTAGCCTCATAATACCGTTAATATCATATACTGGAGGTTTGCTCAAGTCAAAATCTGGAACATTTTTCTTCTTTTGCAGCTTCCACTGTCGGTTTAGTTTTTTAGCAAACTGTGTATTTACAAAGTGCCCAGGTTTGTTAGCAATGACTTTACCCTTTATCTTCACTCCTACCAAGGCGAGGTCTCCTATCACATCGAGGAGTTTATGCCTTGCAGCTTCGTTAGGGTATTTTAGTGTAAGGTTATCCAATATCCCATTAGGCTGAATGGATATTTTATCCTTATTAAATGCTTTTTTGAGTTTTTCAGCAGTGTCTGGTGTGAGCTCTTTATCCACATATACGATGGCATTAGAGAGGTCGCCCCCTTTTATAAGCCCGTGGTCGAGGAGCATTTCCAACTCGTGGAGGAAGCTGAAGGTTCTTGCAGAAGATATTTCGGACTTGAAATCAGAGATGTTTTTGAGTGTAGCATTCTGAGTTCCTAAAACTTTGGTACCGAAATCTACCATTGTGGTTACTTCATACTGCTCGGAAGGGATGATGGTAATCTCAGAGCCTGTATTAGGGTCTGTATAGTTTAGGACTTCCTTTATTACTAAGTATTCTCTCGGTTTGCTTTGTTCTGCTATCCCTGCTTTTTCTATTGCTTCTACGAAGTGGATAGATGAGCCATCCATAATTGGAGGTTCGGCAGAGTCCATTTCTAGTATGGCATTGTCTATATCACAGCCTACTAATGCAGCTAAGAGGTGCTCACAAGTATGGATTTTTACGCCTAATTTCTCCAGGGTAGTTCCTCTTTCGGTAGTCGTTACATAGTTTACATCTGCTTCTACTTGTGGGTTGCCTTCCAAATCGGTTCTTACAAAAACAAAACCTGTATTTTCTTTAGCAGGTTTTATGGTAAGATTGACTTCTTTACCCGTGTGGAGACCAATCCCCGACAGGGTTACTTCTTCCTTTAAAGTCTTTTGCAAATCACTCATTGCATTAATATTAATCGTTTGATTTTTTTTCTAATTCTTCTAATCTTTTTACTATATCGTTGAGATGCCTGAAATGTACATAATTTCTCCTGAAATCGCTTGCAGAGATGGCTGGCGAACCATATAGAATTTCTTTGTCCTCCACATTTTTATTTACGCCACTCTGTGCTTGTATTTTCACCTCATTGCCGATTTTTATATGCCCTACTATGCCTACTTGCCCACCAATCTGATTCCAGTCGCCAATAACCGTAGAGCCAGCAATGCCCGCCTGTGCAGCGATGACATTATTCTGCCCGATTTTTACATTGTGAGCAATTTGTATAAGGTTATCTATCTTCGTTCCTTTACCGATAATCGTAGAGCCAATTGTACCTCTATCAATCGTACAATTAGAGCCGATTTCTACGCTTTCTTCCAAAACTACATTGCCCAGCTGAGGGATTTTCTGAAAACCATCTGCTGTAGGCTGGAAACCAAAGCCATCAGCACCGATAACCGTATTAGAATGAATGATGCAGTTATCTCCAATTACACAATAATCATAAATTTTCACTCCGCTGTATATCGTGCAATTCTTCCCGATTTTTACATTCTTCCCGATAAATACCTGCGGGCTGATTTGCGTACCTTCGCCCACCTTTACATTTTCGGATATATAAGAAAAAGCTCCTATATAAACCCCCTCGCCAATGTTTGCAGAGGTGTCTACAGAAGCTCCTTGCTCTATTTCGGATCGTTTTACCTGCTTCATTTCATTGTAAAGATTCATCAGAATTTGAAATGAAAGATAGGCGTCTTCCACTGCGATAATGGTTGCCTTGTAGGGTTTATCCGTCAATAATTTTTCTGAAACAACGAGTACCGAGCAGTCCGTGCGCTCTATGAAATCTGAAAATCTCTCCTGTGCTACAAAGGAAAGATATCCTTCTGCACCAGATTCTATCGGGGCTACCCCCGTAATTAAGGCATTTTCATCACCAATGATTCTGCCATTAATTACCTCTGCAATTTGTGAAGCTGTGAATTTCATACCCGCAAAGATAATAATTTCTATAAAACCAATGTGTGCGTTATGAGCAGTAAGTGGTGGCTAGCTTTTAGCCATTAGCTTATGGCTGTGGGCGAATAGTGAAAAGCAGAAACCCAATGATTGGGAGCAATAACTAATTAGTGAAGAGAAAAAAAGATAATTTTCATCCACTAAATAGTGAAAGGTAGAAAATATATAAAAGGGAGCAATAACTAATTAGTGAAAAGGAGAAAATATATAAAAGGAGCCATTCACTAAATAGTGAAAGGCAGAAACCAAAATGTTTGAAGCAATAACTAATTAGTGAAAAGGAGAAAATATATAAAAGGAGCCATTCACTAAATAGTGAAAGGCAGAAACCAAAATGTTTGAAGCAATAACTAATTAGTGAAAGGGAGAAAATATATAAAAGGAAGCAATCACTAATTAGTGAAGAGAAAAAAAAATAATTTCCGTTCACTAATTAGTGAGCGAAGATACTTACTGCAAACTCATCGTAATATAACCACTTACAGTCAATAGCTAAAAGCCAACAGCCAGCTGCTAGCTTATCGTCTGAGAAACCTTATCTTTGCCACTTTAAAAATTACAATACAGATTATGTCAGATAAGAAGATGATAACGGCAGCTTTGCCTTATGCCAATGGTCCAGTGCATATTGGGCACTTGGCAGGAGTTTATATCCCTGCGGATGTCTATGCGAGATTTCAGAGGAGGGCAGGGAAAGATGTTGCCTTTATTTGTGGCTCTGATGAGCACGGAATCCCTATTACGATTAGGGCAAAGAAAGAGGGCGTAGCTCCTCAAGATATCGTAGATAAATACCACGCTATTATAAAGAAATCTTTTGAAGATTTGGGGATTTCGTTTGACAGGTATTCGAGGACTACCTCTAAGAAGCACCATCAGATGAGTCAAGATTTCTTCAAGACGCTCTATGATGCAGGAAAATTTACGGAGGAGACTTCCGAGCAGTATTTTGATGAGCAGGCAGGAGAGTTCCTCGCCGATAGGTATATTGTAGGTACTTGCCCCAATTGTGGAAATGAAAATGCCTATGGAGACCAATGCGAGAAGTGTGGCTCTACGCTTTCTCCTTCAGAGCTCATCAACCCTAAATCTATGCTTAGCGGTAATGTTCCTGTCCTTAAACCTACTCAAAACTGGTATTTGCCACTTAATGAGTATGAAGATTTCCTTAATCAATGGATTATCGAGGGACATAAGGAGGATTGGAAACCCAATGTCTACGGGCAAGTGAAGTCTTGGCTTAATGACGGTTTGAAACCTCGTGCAATGACCAGAGACCTCAACTGGGGAGTACCCGTACCACTGCCCAATGCAGAGGGTAAGGTGCTTTATGTTTGGTTTGATGCCCCTATCGGATATATCTCTTTCACTCAAGAATGGGCAGAAGAAAACGGCAAAAACTGGAAGGATTATTGGCAGAGCGAAAACTCCGAGCTCGTGCATTTCATCGGGAAAGATAATATCGTTTTCCATTGCATCATCTTCCCATCTATGATGAAGGCTCACGGAGGCTATATTATGCCAACCAATGTACCTGCTTTTGAGTTCCTCAACCTTGAGAATGAAAAAATTTCTACCTCGAGAAACTGGGCGGTATGGGCACACGAGTATGTGCAAGACTTCCCCAATCAGCAAGATGCACTGCGCTACGCACTGCTTTCTTCGGCGCCAGAGACAAAGGATAATAATTTTACTTGGAAAGATTTTCAGACCAAAAACAATTCGGAATTGGTAGGGATTTTTGGAAATTTTATCAATCGTGTGACGGTTCTTACCCAGAAATATTACAACGGAATCGTTCCTCAGCCTAATGAATTTGCGCAAGTGGATAAAGACCTTTACCACGAAATGCAGCAAATTCCAGAAAAAATCGGTAAAAACCTAGATGAATTCCGCTTCCGTGACGCCCTTACCGAGATGATGAATTTGGCAAGATTAGGGAATAAATACCTTGCAGATGAAGAACCTTGGAAAGTGATAAAGGACAATCCTGAACGCGTGAAAACACAGATGTTCTGCGCATTACAGGTCGCTGGAGCTTTGGCGTATTTGTGTGAGCCATTCCTGCCTTTCACTTCCCAAAAAATGAAATCTGGACTAAATCTCGGAAACAAAAACTGGTATGAAGTTCTAAACACGCCGCCTATCCCAACAGGGCATCAAATCAATGAAATGCCGCTGCTTTTCTCTAAAATAGAAGATGATGTGATAGAGGCTCAAATCAAAAAGCTGGAAAACACAAAAATAAACAATCAAAAAACCAATCCTAACGCAAACCCTATGAAAGAACAAATTTCATTTGATGATTTTACAAAAATAGACCTTAGAACAGCTACAATTTTAGAAGCTGAAAAAGTAGAAAAAGCCGACAAATTACTAAAACTAAAAGTAGATACCGGCGTAGATGTTCGCACCGTGGTTTCGGGAATTGCAGAAAGTTTCAGCCCTGAGGAAATCATCGGCAAACAAGTGATGATTCTCCTCAATCTTGCCCCAAGGAAGATAAGAGGTATAGAGTCCCAAGGAATGCTGCTCCTCACTACAAAAGCAGATGGCAAGCTCGCTTTCGTAACGCCAGATGAAACCGTTGCCAATGGTGTAGAAATCGGTTAATCATTAAATAAATCAATCCCCACAGCTGTTTGTAAGTTGTGGGGATTTTTTTATTGTAAATTCTCTATCACTATTGCGGAAGCACCACCGCCACCGTTGCATATCGCTGCTGCTCCATAGCGGGCATTCTGGTGTTTGAGTACGCTGAGCAGGCTAACGATAATTCTCGCTCCAGAGCTCCCCAGTGGGTGCCCGAGGGCTACTGCTCCTCCATTTATATTTACTCTCTCGCTGCTGATGCCGAGCAGTTGGATATTTACCAGACCTACTACCGAAAACGCTTCATTCAGTTCGAAGTAGTCAATATCTTCTATGCTGAGGTTTGCCTTGCGAACTGCCAGTGGTAGGGCTTTAGATGGTGCTGTGGTGAACCACTCTGGAGCTCCCGCTGCATCGGCATAGGAGAGGATTCTCGCCAGAGGCTTTAAGCCGAGTGCTTCCATTCGTTCTCTGGATACGAGTACGAGGGCAGAAGCTCCATCATTTATAGTAGAAGCATTGGCAGCAGTTACCGTTCCCCCGTCCTTAAACACAGGTCTAAGGCTGCTGATTTTATTAAAATCTACCTGTTTGTATTCTTCATCTTCGCTGATGATAAGGGGCTCGCCCTTGCGCTGTGGCACTGTTACGGGCACGATTTCATCATTAAACCTGCCTTCTGCCCACGCTTCTGCTGAGCGCTTATAAGAGGTTATGGCAAACGCATCCTGTTCCCCTCTTGTAATGCCGTACTTCTCTGCACAGCGCTCTGCGAGCTTACCCATATGCTCACCCGAGTAGGCATCGGTAAGCCCATCTTTTACCATCCCATCTTCCATATTGATGTTCCCCAGCTTTACGCCTTTTCTCCCTCCGAGATAGTGAGGGGTTTGAGACATATTCTCCATCCCTCCCGCTACGGCAAGAGAGATATCACCAGACTTAATCGCTTGTGCCGCGAGCATTACTGCTTTCATCCCAGAGGCACATACCTTATTGATGGTGGTGCACGGAACCACATCACTAAGCCCTGCCAGTATTGCGGATTGTCGAGCGGGCGCTTGTCCTTCGCCTGCTTGTACTACATTGCCCATAAACACTTCCTCTACTTCTGAGGCATTGATGCCTATCCTGTCTATCGCTCCACGAATGGCTGTAGCCCCAAGTGCTGGCGCTGGTATGCTGGAGAGGCTCCCCATAAAGCTCCCCATAGGGGTTCGCACAGCGGATACTATAAATACTTCTTTCATTATTCTTTTGTTTTTCGTGTCGGCTAACTTACGAAAAAAATAGTAGAAAAGTCTTTATCCTCGTTGGGTATTCTTTTGGGGGTCGCATACCTTTCCTCTACCTTAGTTTTTTGATGACTCATTCCTATTGATGCAGTGTATAAAAGCTGATAATGGAGTGATGTTTATTGGGGTAAAGTTTTTTTTAATGGTAAGGAATGGAATGTGTCGCCCTCCCAAGCGAGGGTGTCTCGCCTTACCGAGCGAGAGTGTGTCGCTCTCCCGAGCGATGATGTGCCACATTACCGTATGACTAAGTTTCGTACGACCGTATGATGATAATTGGATAGGGAGAGTGTGGGAGGCTATTGGTCATTAGACCTAAAAAGAATAAGGTATACGAATCCTTATGATGTCTTATCAGAATAGCAAAAGACTCCAAGTAAGGAGCCTTTTTGAGTATATTCAATAATGAAACAGATGTCTTATTGTGCGTTGGTCTTTTCCTGCTTATGCTTAAATACCAGTGCAAACAATACTCCCACTACTAAGGCATAAGCCGCAAAGATGTACCACGCCGAGCGCCAACCTTCCAGCTGCTGAGCGGGAGATTCGCCCTCTTTTACAAAGTAATTGACGATAGATTGTGCTATAAGTAGCCCTATTGTGGCTCCAAAACCATTGGTCATCATCATAAATACGCCTTGTGCAGAGGACTTAATATCTTCATTCGTCTCCTGATCTACAAAGAGAGAACCTGATACATTGAAGAAATCAAAGGCAATACCATAGACAATCATAGAGATAACGAACATCCATACGCCACCACCCGGGTTACCCGCACCCAATAGCCCGAAGCGAAGAACCCACGCTGCCATAGCCATTAGCATTACGGTTTTAATACCAAACCTTTTCAGGAAGAAAGGGATAAGCAGGATGCAGAGTGCCTCCGATGTTTGAGAGAGGGAGATAAGTGCATTGGCGTGGTTGGCTCCGAAGCTGTCTTGGAACTCCTCTATACTTTTAAAGCTGGAGATATAGGGGTTGGCATATCCGTTTGTAATCTGAAGCGATACACCTAAAAGCATAGAAAATATGAAGAATATTGCCATTTTTCTATTCTTAAACAAAGCGAAAGCCTTTAATCCGAAGGCATCTGCTAAGGATTGTTTTTCATTGCTTTTGCTGATTGGGCAGTTAGGCAGTACAAAGCTATACAGGAAGAGTATGATGCCCAGCCCACCAGAGACATAAAACTGGCGATAATCAGACTGGAAGCCCATAAAATCTACCAAAAGCATAGCGCAGATAAAGCCCACTGTTCCTAGCGTTCTGATAGGTGGAAATGCTTTGATAGTATCTAAATTGTTTTGTTTTAATATGGTATATGCAGCAGAATTAGAGAGTGCAATGGTCGGCATAAAGAAAGCTACACTGAGGGAATACAAGCTAAACATAATGGTGAAATTTACCCCCTCACCTGATGAATATCCGTAATAGCCCGTTAAGATGATAAATACAGCCGCAAGAAGGTGGTTGATACCGAGTAACCTCTGTACAGGAATCCATCGGTCAGCGATAATCCCCATAATAGCAGGCATAAAGATAGAAACAACCCCTTGCATAGCATAGAAAAGCCCAATTTTACTGCCCAATCCAATAGTGCCGAGGTAATTTCCCATAGAGATAAGATAGGCTCCCCAAACGGCGAACTCTAAAAAGTTCATTACCGTTAATTTTAACTTTACATTATTTGTAGTACTCATCTTGAAAAGATTTTATCGGTTATTAATTTAAGTTAGTTTTTATTTTTTCGTTGTTTGATGATTTCCTGTATTTCAAAGGCGGTATCATAGTCTTCATTTTTTACAGCATTCTCCAGCAGGTTTTCCAAGTCCTCTATCGGCAAGTTGCTAAAGTCCCTAAGGCTTTTCTCAAATTCGGAAAAGTCTATATCTATTTCTGGAATAGCATCTTCTGTTTTCTCAGTAGGGAGAGCATCCAAGTCTAATAGGATACCCGCTTCATCTAGTACTTTTGGGGTGGTGTAGATAGGGATATTGAAACGCACCGCTATTGCAACAGCATCTGATGTACGAGCATCAAGGCTGCTATTTTCTCCAGTAGCTTTATCCATAAAGTTGAGGTTGGAATAGAAGACTCCATCTACGATTTTATAGATAATCACAGATACAGGCTCTAATGAAGAGAGCTTTATGAATGAAGCGAATAAATCGTGAGTAAGGGGACGAGGCGGAGTAAGGTCTTTTTCTAATCCTAAGGAGATGGATTGCGCCTCAAAGCTACCAATAACTACGGGAAGTTTAATAGCGGTCTCTTCATCTTCCAGAAGCAGAGCGTAGGCATTTGCTTGCGTCTGGCTGTAAGATATTCCCCGTATGATGAGTTTTTTGTAATCCATAGAACAAAGATAATGCTTTTATTTGAATGTTTTTTCTACTTCTACGCCTGCTCCAAATACTTCTCCTTGAACGGGTGGAGTGGTTTTAGTGATTTTCAGTTTCAGGCAGGTGACTTGCGGATATTCTTTTTCTATCCGTGTGAGGATTCTCCCGGCTACTCTTTCCAAAAGTAGAGAGGGAGTTTTCATCTCCTGGTGGATAATATCGTTTATATCCGCATAGCTAATGGTATGGTGCAGGTTATCGGTTTCCATAGCTTTACTAAAATCGGTATGCAGTTCGGCATTGATGAGGTAGTAGGTTCCTATACTCCTTTCCTCTGGAAGTACTCCGTGATGCGCATAGATTTTAATGCTTTCGAGAAATATTTTGGTCGTTAAGCTCATTAGAGTTGTTGATATTATATTATTTGAAAACTATTCTTCCAGATTGAGGTGAGTATATACTTCTTTAAATTCATTAATACTTTCTTCAATGGAGTGGAATGATTTGCCTCCTGCGGCATTAATATGCCCTCCACCATTGAAAAACGATCGGGAGAACTGATTAACATCCACCTCTCTCTTGCTTCGGAAAGAGATTTTGATATAATCTTCATATAAGTCCTCCATAAAGAATGCGGAGACCTGCACTCCCAATATGCTCAGTCCATAATTTACAAAACCTTCGGTATCTCCTTTCTCAAAGCCATACTTTTCCAGTTCGTTTCGTTTTAGATAGAGTATGGCAACCCGTCCATTACCGATAATCTCTATACGGCTAAGGATGAGTGAGAGCAATTGAAATCTTGACAGGGTATTGGTATCCCAAGTGTTGGAGGATATCTCTGCAGGGTCAGCACCTTTTTCTATAAGGTTGGCTGTAATTCTATGGGTAGTAGCACTTGTAGAGCGGAATCTGAAGCCCCCAGTATCGGTCATAATCCCAGTATAAAGGCACTGAGCGATGTCTTTATTCACCAGATGGGCATCTCCCATAGCTTCTATAAAGTGGTAGACCATTTGGCAGGTAGCAGGTACGCTGGTATCCGAATACACGAAATTGAAATCATCTGGCTGCTGGTGGTGGTCTATAAGTATTTTAGTCGCTTTTGCCCGCTCGAGCCAAGGAGCTACGAGGTTGCCACTTCTGTGGGTAGCATTAAAATCGAGTATGAATATAACATCTGCATTCTCAATAAGCTCAAAGGCTTTTTTTCTTTTGTAGTCAGCAATGGTTATTTTCTTTGCTTCGGGCATCCATTTCAGGAATTTTGGGAAGTCGTTGGGTACAATGGTATCTGCTTCCAGCCCTTTTGTTTTGAGGTAATGTTTCAGTCCTAATGTACTGCCGATAGCATCACCGTCAGGGTTATAATGAGAGATAATTACGATTTTATTTTCTGGCTTTAAAAGCGCTTTGATTTCTGTTAATTGTTTTTCGCTAAACATTTTGATTTTATAAGACCTCAAAGGTAGATATTTTTAGGAGAATTTCAAGGATTGTTGTAGGTAATCGGAAATTTTGTCAGTGTTATTTAAATTAAAAATACTTTAATTCGGAAATTTTGTCAGATAAATAAGCCTTTTTTGAGGTGTTAAGTCTTGTTGTATAATTTTTGAGAAAGGGAGGGCATAAAACATAAAAACAATTCAGATGAACTTAAACCAATATACAGTAAAATCACAAGAAGCCATTCAGAAAGCACAGCAAGTAGCTTTAGAGTTTGGCAACCAGAGTATCGAACCTCAGCATTTATTAGAGGGGATTTTCCAGGCAGATGAGCATATCTCATCATTCCTTTTAAAGAAATCGGAGGCAGATGCTACGCTCATCAGAGAGAGAAACAGAGAGGCGATAGAGAAACTGCCAAAAGTAGAGGGGGGAAATATCTACCTTTCTCAACCGGCAAATAAAATCTTACTCGACGCTCCGAATATTGCTAAGAAAATGGGAGATGAGTTTGTAACCATCGAGCATCTTTGGCTTGCGCTGATAGAAATCTCCTCGCCAGTGGCTACTATGCTCAAAGATATGGGGGTAACCAAATCCCTTTTAGAAGGAGGGATTAAAGAGCTAAGAAAAGGCAGTAAGGCAAACTCGGCAAGCTCCGAAGACACTTACCAAAGCCTTAATAAATATGCAAAAAACTTTAATGAGCTCGCTGCGGAGGGCAAACTTGACCCTGTTATTGGGCGAGATGAGGAAATCCGAAGGGTACTTCAAATTCTCTCCCGAAGAACCAAGAATAATCCGATATTAATCGGTGAACCAGGTGTGGGTAAAACTGCCATAGCAGAGGGTATTGCTCACCGTATTATCTCGGGAGATGTGCCAGAAAACTTGATGGACAAAACCCTTTACTCTCTTGATATGGGTGCGCTTGTGGCGGGAGCTAAGTACAAAGGTGAGTTTGAAGAAAGGCTTAAATCCGTAGTGAATGAAGTTACCAAATCCGATGGGCAAATCATCCTTTTCATCGATGAAATCCATACCCTTGTAGGTGCAGGTGGTGGTGAGGGTGCAATGGACGCTGCCAATATCCTCAAACCGGCCTTGGCAAGAGGTGAGCTCAGAGCAATTGGAGCGACGACATTAAACGAATATCAAAAATATTTCGAGAAAGATAAAGCCCTTGAGCGCCGTTTCCAAAAGGTAATGGTAGAGGAGCCAGACACGGAATCTGCTATCTCCATCCTAAGGGGGATTAAAGATAAATACGAATCTCATCATAAGGTGAGAATAAAAGACGAAGCCATTATAGCAGCGGTAGAAATGTCTCAAAGGTATATTTCCGACAGGTTTTTACCCGATAAGGCAATTGACTTGATAGACGAAGCATCGGCTAAGCTCAGAATGGAAATCAACTCCAAACCAGAGGAGCTCGATGTCCTTGATAGGAAACTGATGCAGCTTGAAATAGAACTCGCTGCGATTTCCAGAGAGGGCAATCAAACCAAAATCGAGCATTTGAAGGAAGATATCGCTAAGGTTACCGAAGAGCGAAATGCCATCAATGCACAGTGGTTGCAGGAAAAACAGAAGTCTGAGGATTTAACCCAGATTAAAAAAGATATTGAAGCTTTAAAATTTGAAGCCGAAAGAGCTTCCCGAGTGGGCGATTATGCAAAAGTAGCAGAGATACAGTACGGAAAACTCCGCGAGAAGGAGGACGAGCTCAAACAGCTGGAGCTTCTGATGCAAAACGAGGAAAATGAACTTGTAAAAGAAGAAGTAACCGCAGAAAACATCTCCGAAGTTATTTCAAAATGGACGGGAATTCCCGTAACCAAGCTCCTCCAAAGCGAGAGAGAGAAGCTCCTCCACTTAGAAAATGAGCTTCACAGGCGAGTAATTGGTCAGGAGGAAGCCATACAAGCTGTAGCAGATGCCATCCGAAGAAACCGTGCAGGGCTTAGTGATGAGAAAAGACCTATCGGCTCCTTCCTCTTCCTTGGAACTACAGGGGTTGGTAAAACCGAGCTTGCAAAGGCACTTGCCGAGTTTCTCTTTGATGATGAGAATAACCTCACCCGAATTGATATGAGTGAATATCAAGAGCGCCACAGCGTTTCCCGATTGGTGGGTGCGCCTCCTGGGTATGTGGGCTATGATGAGGGCGGTCAGCTCACCGAAGCCGTGCGCAGGAGACCTTATTCCGTAGTCCTCCTCGATGAGATTGAAAAAGCCCATCCTGATGTCTTCAATACGCTTCTCCAAGTTTTGGATGACGGTAGGCTTACCGATAACAAAGGTCGAGTGGTCAATTTCAAAAACACGATTATCATTATGACTTCCAATCTCGGTTCGCATATTATTCAGGAGAATTTTGAGGGAATAAATGATGATAACCAGTTTGAAGTGGTAGAAAAAACCAAAATCGAAGTTTTTGACCTCCTCAAACAAAGCCTCCGACCAGAGTTTATCAACAGGATAGATGAGGTGGTACTCTTCCAGCCACTCAATAAAAAGGAGATTGGCAAGATTATCGGGCTTCAGCTAAGAGGCTTCAACAAAATGCTCGAAAAACGAGGCATCATAATGACGGCTACCGAAGAGGCAGTAGATTATATTATGAACAAGGGCTACGACCCAGCCTTTGGAGCAAGACCTCTAAAACGAGTGCTCCAGCAGGATGTTCTCAATAAACTCTCTAAGGAAATCCTCGCAGGAAAAGTAAATGACGGCGATAGAATAAGCCTTGATTTCTTTGATGGCGAAGGGCTCATCTTCCGAAAGATTGATTAAATAATAGTTTTTTGATTTTAAAATCACCTCTCTCATCCAGAGGTGGTTTTTTATTTAGTATTTTTCAATTGGGAGATAATATTGAGAAATTTTCTACATTTACCATTAAATTTTAGTTCTATGAAAGTAAAAATATTATTAATCTTTTTAGTATTGGCATTGGTATCCTGCCGCCCGAGTTATTTCACAAAACTGGAAAATTTGGAAAGTCTGAATGGAAAGTACTATTCCAAATCTTTATTTAAGTATAATGGAAAGAAGAAGATACCAGACACGAAGGCTCATATGTTAAGGTTCTTTAATAGTGAGGAAAATTTGGAAACTGTAAATTGGGTCGAGATGAAATTTCAGGAGCCTGATAAAGTGGAGCTCACCTATCCCGTGATGGAGCTGGGGGAACTCACCACCAAGAAGCAGACATTTACAGGGAAGAGAAGACGAAATTATCTGAAAGTGACTCACTGGAACAAGGATATTTTTATCCCGCTGATATATGGTAAGACACAGAAGAACTATATTAAAATAGGCAAGACAAAGGAAAATCAACTCTTGATACAGCGCTATTATGAGTACTCAGGAAATATTCTATTCTTGGCTGGGGGAGTTGCCCACACTTCGGATTTTGTCTTCGAGAAATATGATAAATATACAGGCAATAAGGCTTTTTATAAAGATGGTAAATATGGGATAAAGAGGGGTGAGAAGGAGATTGTCCCCGCTATATATGATGTTGCCTACACCTATAAGGATGAATATATTAAGGTAAAAATCAATGATAAGTATGGGATTTTGGATTATGAGGGTAAGGAGATAGTTCCTGTCAAATACGATGATATAGAATATAAAGAATACGAAATAAATCCTGTATTCTATGTGAAGAATATGGGTAAAATGGGCTTAGTTAATATGAAAGGAGAGGAGTTTGTTCCCATAAGATATGATAAGATAAAAAGTTATAATAGCAAATTCTATGAATTGCATCTCAATAATAAACAAGGTCTTGCTAATCTTAATGGCGTACTCTATCCAGCGATATATGAAAACTTGGGCTGGTCTTCTGTAAATCACAATCGTTACTTTGATGCATATGATGAGTACATAGCAGTAAAAAGAGATAGCACAGACTATCTCATCGATACAAGAGGATATGAATACCAAGTGAATAAAAAAATCCCCAAATTCGGGGGAATGGCTTCTATCTATCCATTATTAGAAACCGCTCGAAAGGTGTCTCTTGACGAAGAAGCAGAATAAAAAGGCATTCAAACAAACAGTTTTTTTATTGAAAAATTGAGGATTCCCTATAAACACATCAGTTCTTTACTAATTTTAATATAAATAGGGGGCTTAGACCCTTGCTTTACTAAGATTAAATTTTCTGTATTGTATTTGAAATAGGTATTTGATTGAGTCTTCATCAATCCAAAATAAGCCTATAAAAACACATCGGACTGAGGAAATCCCCAGCCCGATGCACTAAAAAAAACTTTAAACGATATGAAAAAATTAAAACTTATAATTGACCTGTACGGCAAAGTTTCTCGGGTCATTCCTATTGATATACCCTCCGCGGTAGTAGGCGTTGTAGCCTAAGGCATTGTTTAGATTATTCGCGAATACCCTCACGCCAACATTCTTATAAGCGTAACCCGCTTGGAGGTTTAGGGTGGTGTAGGCATTCAGGTTAAAGGGCTTTACGCCAGGGGTCGTGTTATGAATTATGACCTTCTGGGTGTATTCATTCACTGGTCTTTCGCCTACATAATACGCGCCTCCACCGATGTTAAACCCTTTAAGGGCACCACTTCGGAAGGTATAGTTGAGCCACGCATTAGCCGTATGCTCAGCCGCCATCATCGGTCGGGAATCGTTCACATACGCAGGGCTGTTTTTGTACTTCGCATCGAGGTAGGAGTAGCCTGCCATTACTTCGAGCTCGGGGAGGATTTTCCCGATGAGGTCTATCTCCACGCCTTTTCGGGTAAGGTCACCCGCGAAGTCATAAGTCTTGGTTCCATTTCCAGCCGCATCGAGAACTTCGTACGAAAGATTGTTAAGGTTCATAGCGTAGAGGTTTAGATTAAACCTGAGTTTTTCATCAAACCAATCGGATTTGAAGCCCGCTTCCCACTGTTGGGTGATGGTTGCCCCTATTGTGCCTTCGCCATTAGCTAGGACTCTATCGTTCCCCCTAAGGTCAGTCGTCGTAGTGAAAGAGCCGTAGATATTCATATTCTCTAATGGAGAAATCATTAGCCCGAGAGAGGGGTTCCAAGCGTCTTTCTTGCCTGTCTGGTTATTTCCTTGGTAGGAGCTGTATCGGATGCCGAGAACCGCTTTTGCATACTTCCCGATAGCCATTACTTCCTGTGCCGTAATGCCGTAGATAGGAGATTTTGCAGAGATTCTATCCCCCTTATGCACTAAATCATCAGGGTTAAAGGTTGCAGGGAGGTCATTGGTAAATTCGCCCGTTACATCAGCGATTTTATCTATTGGAATGTAGCTAAGTGGGGAGGTTTTTCCTCGTACGACTTCGGTGAGGAATTTATGCTGATAGGTACCGCTTAGGGTGTAGGATTCTTTCCAGTCAAACCCAATCTGGAAGGTGTGTTTTAAGAAACCTGTCTCCACTTCCTGACCGATAAAGTCCGCTTGGAATACCTTAGAGTGGTCTTCACTGCTAAACTTCGTCCATCTTCTGTTCCTCTCTTTGTAGTCTTTTATAATCTGTTTTTTGGGGTTTTTAGGGTCTGGATAGGTAACGGTTGCGAGGGAGTAAGACTCTCCATTGTTGCTTACATCACCTTGAAGATAGGCAATGCGAACGCGGAACTTATCACCGAGTTTCCTATCAGCATACGCTCCAAAGTTGAGGGAAGTTGTTTTATTAAAATTGGTTTTAAAGCCTAAAAACTTGTTTGTAGGCAATTCGTAGAGGGCATTTGTATCATCTGGAGCGAGGTTTACTGTACCTCTGTTTGGTGTGTTTTGATTATACATATAGTCCATCTCTACCGTTATATTGGTTTTATCATCAGGTCTGTAAGAAACCGATGGGTTGATGTATAGTCTCTCACCTTTTACATAATCGGCGAAGGATTCTTTGTTTTCATAAGCAGCATTGAGCCTGAAAGCTACTTTGCCTTCGCTGTCTAATACCCTTTGGATGTCGAGCGTTGGTCGGAATAGATTCCAGTTTCCATACCTGAAACCTACTGTTCCTGCATTGATGAATTTTGGTTTTTTGGTGGTAAGGTTAATTACCCCTCCCGCAGCTCCAAGCGATGAACCTATCCCCTGAGTAATCGCTACCGAACCTCGTATTACTTGTAGGCTTTCTACGCCCTGCATATCGGTAAGTATAGAGCTTGTTCTGAAATCGGAATACATCAGTACTCCGTTTTTAAGTACAGGAGTTCCTCTATATCCACGGATAGACATAGACTCCTCCCCATCTCCATAGGTACTGAAAAGTACTACACCAGGGATGTTTTTTGCTGCATCTGTTACGGTAAGGGCTCCCATTTCTTCGATGGCTCTATCAGAAATTACAGAGATGCTCTGTATCTGATCTCGCACTTTCAAAGGCATACGGGTGATAACTTCCATACCTTTGTTCTGCTTTTTTCTCTCTCCGAAGAGTTCTACTTCAGGGATTGTTTTAGATTTTAAACTGTCTTTGGTCGTTTGTGCATTTCCACAAATGGCACCCACCACAACCAAGGCTAAGGATAATGAATTATTCATCATATATTCTATTTTTAATGCCGGCAAAAGTATTGTTTAAAAACATTCTAAACAATAGAGGTTAATAGAAAATATCTTTTAATATCAATAGATTTCAACTACTTCTCCTGAAATAATAAACGCCCATAAAACGAGTACAATTACTAAAAAAGACTATCTTTGCCCAGCTTTTAAATGAAAAGAGAAATGACAAATCCTTTATTCTATGCTAAAATCCTACTGTTTGGTGAGTATGGAATCATTGAAGACTCGCAAGGACTTACCTTACCTTACAGCTTTTATAAGGGTACATTGAAGTTTTCGGACTTATCTACCGATTTTGAAAAACAATCAAACGAGCATCTGCTCAATTATTCAGATGAGCTTCTTGGTATAGACCTTCCAGCGGGTTTTGAGATTAATATCTCTGCTCTTAAAGATGATATTGCTAAGGGGCTTTATTTTGATAGCAATATCCCACAAGGTTATGGTGTCGGTAGCTCGGGAGCATTGGTTGCTGCCATCTTTGAGAAGTATTCCATTAAGAAATACAACCCCGAAAGCATCAGCAAAGAAGATTTAAAGGAACTCAAAAAGGTCTTTGGACTTTTGGAAAGCTATTTCCACGGTAAGAGTTCGGGTATAGACCCACTCATCTGCTATATGAACTTGCCTATCCTTATCGAAAACCGCGAGAATGTAGATAAAGTCTCCATCCCAAAAGAGGAGCAAGGCAGGGGGGCAATCTTCCTCATCGATTCTGGAATGGTTGGAGAAACAGGACCTATGGTTCAGATCTTTTTTGAGAAAATGAAGACCGAAGGTTTCCGAAAAACCTTGAAGGAAGAGTTTATACGATACAATAATGCCTGCATACAAGCGTTTCTGAAAAAGGATATGAATCCGTTCTTTAAAAACCTTAGGAAGCTCTCCATCTGGGCATACGACCACTTTAAACCGATGATACCCGACAGTATCTACAACGCTTGGAAAAAAGGTCTGGATACCAATGCCTACTATCTCAAGCTCTGCGGAAGCGGTGGTGGGGGCTATATTCTCGGTTTTACTCAGGATTATCCTAAGGCAGAAGAGATGCTTAAAGGCTTCCACAAAGAGATTATTTATAGATTTTAGCGTATGAAGAGCAAAGGGCTATACAGATTTTCGCAGTTCATCAGTTTGCTTTTGGGTGCGAGGGTTTTCGTCCTTTCGTTCTTTACTTTTACACTCTATGTCTCTACTTTTTTCTTGTTTAATCAGGAGGAGAGCCTCAGGAACTTCGTTTTTGATATTAAAGTGAATGGGATTATCTTCTGCTCGGTACTGAGCATTGCCGCAGGGGGTATTATCAATCAGTTTTATGATTGGGACAAGGACAGCGTAGAGCGCCCACTTCGTGTACGGTTGCAGAGCTTCGTCTCTCAGAAGCATTTCCTCTATACCTATTTATTTCTAAATGCTCTCTCTCTCGTCGTAGCCTTATTCTTGTCGTACAGAATTTTCTTTTTCTTTCTTTTTTATCAGTTCGTTATCTGGTTTTATAGCCACAAGCTGAGCAAAATCGCAGTTGTGAATAACCTCACTTATGTAGCTCTCACCCTCTATCCGTTCTCAGGTATGCTGGTCTATTATCAGCATTTTTCTGTTCGTATAATGGCGATGGCAGTCTTCCTCTTCCTTATTCTATGGGAGGTAGATGTAATGAAGGATGTCCTCACTCAGCGCTCTGATAAAATCTTTAACTACCATACTCTCCCTATCGTGATTGGGAAGCGGGGTACTCAGGTGGTTCTCCTCCTCCTTCTTCTTCTCAATGCTGCGACTGCGGTTTTTATCTACTACGCGGATTATATACAGCAGGCGGGTGTGCTTTCCATTTATTTTTTGGTTTCTGCGGGTGTGCTTCTCCTCTCTATGATTCCCATTTTCTCATTTAATAGAAAAAATATTTTCTGGCTAATGAACCTCCTCCGTTTCTGGATTTTCATTGGGGTACTTGCAATGTTCCTCGATGGTGTTATTCCTCTTCTGAAGGCATTTCTATAGCTCTGCTTTAATGCTTATACCACAATCGGGCTCACCACCCACTTGCGTGGAGAGTACTTATTCACTTACTATTTCGCTTAATAGATAAGCTAGATTACGGATGCCGTAGTCGGCACTACACATATTTACATTCATCTTACTCAATAGATAAGATAGATTGCGGAAAAGTTCCGTCATATCACTCTATCTATAATCAATGTTGCGGAACTCTTCCGCAACATTACTGGAGAGTTCCGCAACATTGCTGGAAAGTTCCGTGAGATTACAATAAGTAAAGGCAGGGTGGTTTAGAGCAGGAAATTCGTTACGGTGAGGAAAAAATCGGTTGGGTTTTCTGCTTGCACCCAGTGCCCTGCATTTTTTATCTTAACGATTTTGGACTGGGGGAACTGCTGCTTTATCAGAAAGCCGTCTTGGGGGAGGATATAGTTGGATTTCTCGCCAGCGATGAAGAGTGTCTCCCCAGTAAAGGTGCCGAAGCGGATGGTATTGGCTACGGCAGTGGTGTATTCATCGGAGAGAACTTGGAGGTTAAAGCGCCAGTTGAGTTTCTTCTCATCGGTCCAATAAAGATTTTTGGTGAGGAACTGAATCACCGTCCGCTCGTGGATGTAGTGGGCGAGGAGGGCTTCTACCTCGCTGCGGGAAGTTACCGTGTTAAAGTCTATGCTGTGGAGGGCTTTGAAGATTCCTTGGTGATGGGGAGGATAGGCTTTGGGGGCGATATCTACGACGACGAGCTTTTCGACTCTATTGGGGGTATTGATGGCGAACTGCATCACCGCCTTTCCGCCGAGCGAATGCCCGAGGAGGTGGGCTTTCTCAATGTTGTGATAATCCATATAGTTCAGGATATCGCGTGCGAGGTCATCGTGAGACATTCCTGCCGAGTGGAAGCTTTTGCCGTGGTTGCGAAGGTCAAGGAGGTGCACGGGGAAGAACTCGCTCGTATCCCTACCGAAGGTACCCCAATTGTCGAGCATCCCAAAAAGCCCGTGGAGCACGAGGAGGGGAGTACCGCTTTTGTCTTGTCCGTAGATTTTAGAATGTAGAATGTTCATAATACTTTTTTATGTTTTTTTGATGATGAGGTTACCACTTTGCGAGTCGTTTCAGGTAGGCTTGTATTGTATTTTCGAGACCTAAATAGAGGGCTTCGGAGATAAGGGCGTGCCCTATGGATACTTCCAGTAGATTGGGGATGTTTTCTGCGAAGTATTTGAGGTTTTCAAGGCTAAGGTCGTGTCCAGCATTGAGCCCCAAGTGGTATTCCTCTGCTTTCTGTGCAGTTTGCAGGTAGGGCAGGAGGGCAGCCTCTTTATTTGTGGGGTATTGCTTGGCATAGGCTTCTGTGTAGAGTTCTATTCTGTCGGTTCCCGTATCTGCTGCGTGTGGTACCATTTCTGGGTTGGGATCAAGGAAGAGGGAGGTTCGTATTCCCGCTTTTTTAAATTCTGAAACCACTTCTTTCAGGAAATCTTTATGTTTTATGCAGTCCCACCCTGCATTAGAGGTGAGGGCATCATCAGCATCGGGAACGAGGGTTACTTGCTCTGGGCGAATATCCAGCACAAGGTCGATAAATGGCTGGTGGGGATTGCCTTCAATATTAAATTCTGTGCTTATAAGAGGTTTAAGGTCGTATACATCCTTTCTTGTGATATGCCTTTGGTCAGGTCTTGGGTGCACGGTAATGCCTTGTGCACCGTATCTCTGGGCATCTATGGCTACTTGGGTTACGCTGGGAACATCCCCCCCTCGTGCATTTCTAAGGGTCGCAATTTTGTTGATATTTACACTCAGTTTTGTCATTTCTTTCTTTTGTTTAAAGTGTTAATGATACGCTTTTCGGCGGGCTAATTTCCAAAAAAAATGGCATTCCTCAAAACGAAAATACCTTTTATAGTGGAGGGAGTGGGAGGGCGGTATTCATTTTTTTAATAGCTTTGTTTCTCGGTTTTTTAGTATAAAAGAGGAAGAAGAAGGTGCAAAATCCCGCACTTGTAAGGGATATTGAGAGGATTAAATCTATAATTCTATAGCAGTTCAAGTAAATTATTAATGAAATAGACACGCAATGAAAAAAGTATCGGTATTATTCGGCTTGGTTTTAGGGTTTTCTGTAATGGCACAAATCACGGTGAGAGGTGTGGTTTCGATGAGGAATGGTAAGCCTTTAGAAGGGATTTTTGTCTCTAATGGTAGAGAAGAGGTGCGTACCAATGCAAAAGGCTTCTACGAGATACAGGCATACCAGTGGGATAACCTCCTCTATTATGGGGAAAGCCCTGTGAAAGGCTTGAGCCTTGATAGTAATTGTGCTCCTATCGTCGAGAATACACCAAAGCAGAGAATAGATGTAGTGATGGTTGATTATCCTCACGATATGCTTTTTGAAAAGAATGAGATGTGTGGGATATTGTTTATCCTCAATGGAAAATTGGTAACGGATAAGGCGGTAGACAAGCTAAAACAACGCCTCCGCAATGATAAAACCTTAAAATATAAGCTCCTCAGAAGAAGCGAGCTCTACAAAAAGTACAAATACAGAGCTACTTATGGCTTGGAAATCTCTACCCACTCCCAAAAGCAGAAAAAATAAAAAGGGTAGTTTTTGGGCTTTTGGGGGCTTTATATCGTAGAAAGCAGGCTTAGGCTTGCCCTTAGAAGAGATGATATCAAAGACTGAAAACTCCTCAATAGGTATTCTTTATGGATAAAAAATCCTCTCGTTGAGCGGTCTTATCCTATTTTTTTTATATCTTCGTTTCTCAGTTTTTTAATTTATTTAATGATGAAAAAATCCATTTTATTCTCCGTGGTATTTAGCCTTGTTACAGGGCTGGCTTCTGGACAGAAACCCATTTATACCAAAGCAAAAGTAACCGCCGTAAAGGTGTACAGAAACTCTGCTGAGCTGCAAAATGTAGCTTCTATCACCGTACCTGCGGGCATCTCCGAAGTGGTGATTGGCAATATCTCCGAAGAAATCAATGAGAAAACAATACAGATTGCTGTAAATTCAAGAAATGTCTCTATACTTTCCTCACAGTTTACGGACGATTATTCCTCCGACTTTAAGATGGATACTACCAATCCGCAAATAAAGAAAGTAAATGACAGCATCAAAATTGTCGAAAGCCTCATTACCAAAAACAAGATAGAACTCGACGCCAATAAGAAGGCCATTGAGCTCCTCGATAAAAACCAAACCGTACTGGTAGGGAGCAATGCTGGAAGCGTGGCTCAGCTGACCCAACTGACCGATTTCTACACTAAAAAACGCATTGAAATCGATAACAAACTCGTGGCTCTCAGAAAAGACGAAACCGAGCTCGCTAAAAAACTTTCCCGACTGAAAAGCAGTCTCAAAACAAAAGAGCAAAAAGAAGCCGAAGAGTTCGCAAGTGGCGTCCTTGTCCTCAAAGTAATGGCTTCCACGGCGGGCAACTTGAAGCTCAATATCAACTATCTTGCGAATGATGTAACTTGGAATCCTTATTACGAAATCAAAAGTGAGAAAGTCTCCGCTCCGCTGGATGTAACCTTTAAAGCGATTGTAAAACAAAGAACAGGTTTGGACTGGAAAGGCGTAAAGCTCACCCTTATCAACGGAAACTCCTACCGAAACAACACCGCACCAGAGCTTAGCCCTTGGTTCATCTATGCTCAAAGCGCTAAAGAAAGGCAGCAAGAATACGAAACCGATAAAAGGTCTGCCCAAGTAAAAATAAGAGGTTTGGCATCTATAAAACAAGATGCCGTAGCCTATGAATCCAATGCTATGGAAGGTGCAGTAGCAGATGTCGTGGTTGTAGGGGCTAATTTCTCAGTGAATGCCAATCAACTTAACACCAGCTATGATGTAGATGTGCCTTATGACATTCTCTCCAATGGCGAAGACCACCTCATCAGCCTGTTTAACCAGAAAATACCAGCAGAATATCAGTACTACACCGCTCCAAACTATACCCGTGAGGCGTTTCTTTTAGCGAAGATTAAGGATTTTAGTAATTATCACTTGGTAGGAGCGCCTGCAAGCGTGATTTTTGAGAATATGTATATCGGTGAGACGACCATTAGCCCAAATCTTACGACCAATGAGCTGAACATTACGCTCGGAAACGACCCTAAAATCAGCATCCGAAGGGAAAATATTCAGGATAAGTCGGGCGAAAAATTCCTCTCCTCCTATCGTGAGAAAACCATAACCTATGACATTATCATCAAGAATAATAAGAAAGACGCTGTGAATATTGAGGTGAAAGACCGTATCCCACTAAGCAATAACGATGCTGTGAAAGTAGAGCTCCTCGAAAAAAGCGGTGCTAAGAAAGACGACGAGAAAGGCTTCCTCCTCTGGACAACCAAACTCTCGCCCTCCGAAACCAAGAAATACCGCGTAAGCTATAAAGTTCGCTACCCGAAAGACTACATCATCAGCAATCTTTAAAACTTGAATACCTATCCCCACGACTTTATCAGTGGGGATTATTATTTTGTGCATTCTTTCCTCAGTGGTTTTGTCTTGGTGGGTTTAGATTTTATTTGATATTTTCGCCATTGAAATAAAGTACTTGTGAAGAAGATAGAAGTCTTAATATGCTTAAGTATTCTGCTCGTCTCCTGCGTTACAGCCGAGAGATACAATGCGGTAACGAACAGAGATATCCCCCCAGAAGAATTACACCAAGATATAGATAAGGTAAGGAAGAACCTCTTTGCCCACCACCCAGATATTGATATGTACCTGACCAAAGAGCAGATTTCTCACAAGCTGGACAGCCTTAAAAAGACAGTAAAAAAACCGATGAAGTCCGCCGACTTCTCCCGTGAGCTGTTTAAAGTGGTTTCCAAGTTTGGGCACGGGCATATCTACCTCACTTCTCGCCCGTACAAGATGACCAAAGTAGAGCGCCACCATACCAAAGGCTCCAAAGGTCCGCTCTCTCAGCTCAGCGTAGAGGGGGCAGGTGATAGGCTGATGCTCAAAAAAATCACAGGCAAGAAATCTTCCCAAGATGTCTATGCAGAGCTCATTAGCATAGATGATATTAAGTATAAAGACTATTACAACCTCTACAAAGGCACAAGACCTGGTGATGGATACATCAAGACAATGGATTCCTACATCATTTCAAAAAACTATCTGAACTATGTATCCAGAGTCTTGGGTGTGCAGGATGCGATTATCCTCACTCTGAAAAAGAACGGTTCGGTTTATACCAAAGTTGTAAAAAGGGAGTTTTTGGAGCATAAGAACACCAAAAGCAAGCAAGCCCCTACCCCTCAGAAGCAGAAAATCGTAAAGAAAACCCCAGTGAAATACCCCACAAGGGAGGAAATCATCAAGAGGAATGCCTTAGAAAAGTACCAGAATAAGGTGAAGAAATATTTGGGCTACAACCCTGCAACTAAGCAGTACAGTAGGGAGATTTCATTCCCGGTAAAGGCAGATTCCAGCATTGCTGTGCTCAAAATAAGGGACTTCAAGCGAGGGAGTGCAAAGAAAGGTTATGCTTTCATCTTCGACTCTCTCCATAAGCGCAAAGTGAGTCATCTGATTTTAGACCTTAGAAACAATGGCGGAGGCTATGTACGGCACGGGAACACCCTCTACAGCTATCTGAGCAAGGACTCCCACCCCGTAATAATGGACTCTGCAAAAGTGGTCTCCAAAACCGCTATGGCAGGCTTGAATTTCACTGAGTTTAATGCCTTTCAGCATACCGTATTCTTGCCTCTTACCCTTGCATTCTCTACTTCCGAAATTTTTAATACCAAAAAAGGAAAAGACGGGAGCTACTACTACAAAATGATGAGCAAAAGTGACCACAAAGCCAAGCCTCTGAATAAATACACTGGCAAGCTCTATGTGCTTACCAATGGTGCTACTTACTCTATGTCGGCAGTCCTTGCGGCGTCCTTGCAGGCAGAGGGGCGAGCTACATTTATAGGCGAAGAAACAGGGGGCGACTTCAATGGTACCGTAGCAGGGCACTCCCGATGTACAAAACTCAGAAACTCTCACACCAATTTCTGTTTCGGAGTAATGACCATAAAACCTAACGCCCAGCGAAAGCTCATCGGTAGAGGCGTACTTCCCGATATCCCCGTACCAACTACCTTAGAAGACCTGATAATGAAAAAAGACCCTGTGCTGGGTAGAGCGGTTAATGGGATACGGTTGCCATAGCTACAGTTACAATTCAGAAATTAATAATAAAATATCTTATTAAATAAAATTTGGCTATTAAAATTTTATTATTACTTTTAGGGCTCAATTTAAAATTTTAAAATTATGCCAAAAAACCAAATCAGTGCTACCATTTCAGATCAAACGCTAGCACAAATCGAAACAAAAATCAGTGAAATTCGCCAGCTGCTTAGCCCTTATCTGGTAAATCTAACCCCAGAAGAGCGAACTAAATTGCCAAAAATGAGCGACAAATCCGTATCCTTCGTATCCAAAGTGATGGAATACATCAAAACCAATCCCGACCTCATCCCACCGATGATGGACAAGGAGGAAATGGAGAAAGATTTCAAACTCAATCAATCCCTTCAGCCAGTCTTCAAGATTCTGAAACAGCTGTCCGAAAATGTAAGCGAAACCCTTATGCTCACAGGTCACGAGGCGTATGCGCAAGCCCTACTCTACTACGCTACCGTAAAAATGGCAGCCAAAACAGGCAGCCCAGACGCCAAAACCATCCAAGAGGATTTAGGGAAGAGGTTTGCAGGTCAGGGAAAAACTAAAAAAACTCCCCCAAAAAACTAATGAGTTTATAAAAAAGGGAAACTAGTTTAGGTTTTAGCTAAACTGGTTTAGGTAAAAAGTAAACTAATTCAGCTTAGACCTAAACTAATTCTACTAAGACCTAAACTCACTAACCCAAAAGGTAAACTAATTAACCTAAAAGAGAAACCAGTTCACCAAAAAGCTAAACTGGTTTAGGTAAAAGCTAAACTAATTACGGATATCACCCAAGTGCTTGGGGTGGTGTCCGTTTTTGTTAAGAAAAAAGAGAAGTAAATTTTACTTCTCTTTTTCTATAATTGTTTTTATTGATTCTCTCTACTCCCCCCACTCACTGATAAAGTGGAGTTTTACATTTGGGAATTTCTCTTGGGTCATTGTAATGGTAAAGGAGGAGTCGGCAAGGAATACAAGCTGGTTATACTTGTCCCTCGCGAGGAAGCGTTGTTTTAGTCTTGCAAACTCTTTGAACTCTTCGGACTTTTCGTCTGCCTCTACCCAGCAGGCTTTATGGATGCTGATAGGTTCGTAGGTACATTTTGCGCCGTACTCGTGCTCCAATCGGTACTGGATTACCTCATACTGCAAGGCACCCACTGTTCCGATAATCTTTCTGCCGTTCATCTCGAGGGTGAAGAGCTGTGCTACTCCTTCGTCCATCAGCTGGTCGATACCTTTTGCGAGCTGTTTTGCTTTGAGTGGGTCATCATTATTAATGTATCGGAAATGCTCTGGTGAGAAGCTCGGTATTCCCTTAAAGTTGAGCTTTTCTCCTGCGGTAAGCGTGTCGCCAATTCGGAAGTTTCCCGTATCGTGTAGCCCTACGATATCGCCAGGGAAGGACTCATCTACTACCTCCTTTTTATCGGCGAAAAAGGCATTCGGTGAGGAGAATTTCATCTTCTTGCCTTCCCTTACGAGTAGGTAATTTTCATTCCTCTTGAATGTCCCCGAAACGATTTTCACAAAGGCGAGCCTGTCTCTGTGCTTAGGATCCATATTGGCGTGGATTTTAAAGACAAATCCCGTGAAGTAGCTCTCTTCTGGCTTTACGATTCGGGTGTCAGACTCCTTAGGTTGAGGGTTTGGGGCAATGTCTATAAACGCATCAAGGAGCTCCCTCACACCGAAGTTATTCAATGCCGAACCGAAGAACACGGGCTGCTGAGTGCCTGACATATATTCCTCTCGGCTAAACTCTGGATAGACGGACTGCACGAGCTCCAGCTCCTCGCGGAGGGTTTGTGCAGCCTTTTCGCCAATGGCTTCTGCGATGGCAGGGTCATTAATATCATTAAAGGTAATGCTCTCGCCTACTTTCTGTTTTTTCTCTTCGAGGAAGAGCTGGATGTTGTTCTCCCAGATGTTATAAATCCCTTGGAAGTCCGCTCCCATACCAATCGGCAAGGAGAGTGGCACTACGGAGAGCCCGAGCTTTTGCTCCACTTCGTCGAGGAGGTCAAAAGCGTCTTTACCCTCTCTATCGAGCTTGTTGATGAAGACAATCATCGGAATGCTTCTCATTCGGCATACTTGAACGAGCTTTTCGGTTTGCTCCTCCACCCCTTTTGCCACATCGATGACTACAATCACCGAATCTACCGCCGTAAGGGTACGGTAGGTGTCCTCCGCAAAGTCCTTGTGCCCAGGAGTATCGAGGATATTAATCTTATGCCCGCGATAGTTGAACGCCAGCACGGAAGTAGCCACCGAAATCCCCCTTTGTCTCTCGATTTCCATAAAGTCGGAAGTCGCGCCTTTCTTTATTTTGTTGGATTTTACCGCTCCTGCCTCCTGAATAGCCCCACCGAAGAGGAGGAGTTTCTCTGTAAGGGTAGTTTTCCCTGCATCGGGGTGGGAGATAATTCCAAAAGTCTTTCTTTTCTGTATTTCTTTTATTAAATCTGACATATTGTATTTTAAATGCGTGCAAAAATCGGAATTTTAAATTGAAATACCTTGCAATTAAGCAATATCTTGTAGATAATCTGAAAGAATGAGACTGAGCAGGAGAATTTCAATTCTCTCTTTTGCAATAAATCACAAAAAAATCAGAAAGCATTTGCCTTCTGATTTTTATTATTGTGTAATGAGTTTAGAGTTTGATGCTTAGGTTGAGGATTTTGTCGCCTCGTTTTACCTGTGCGGGGACTTCATCGCCAGATTTCAGCTTAGAGAGACATTCCATATAGGTATAAATGTTGGTAATCTGGCATTCGCCGAGTTTTATCAGAATATCGCCCTGCTGTATTCCTGCTTTATCTGCGGGTCTACCTTCTGAAACACCCTCTATATGTAGCCCATCATCGGCATCTATGAAGCTCGGCATTACACCGATGGTTACTTTAAAGCTCGGTACATCTGTTTTCTTCATTTTTGTTTTAGTGAAGGGGATTTCTTCCCGTTGCGAAAGTGTTTTGGCGATATCAAAAACATATTGTGTAATGATTTTTAGCCCTTCGTAGTTGATTTTATCGGAATCATCGCTCGGTTTATGATAGTCTGAGTGTACGCCTGTGAATAAAAAGAGTACGGGGAGGTCTTTCGAGTAGAAAGAAGTATGGTCGCTTGGTCCTACTCCTGAGCTATCAATTGCGATTTTAACTCCTTCGGGGCGATGTTTCTCAATCAGGCTTCCGAAAAGGGGAGAAGTGCCTACTCCGCCCACTGTGAGGGCTTTTTCTGCATTTAATCTACCCACCATATCGAGGTTGATCATCGCTATGGGCTTAGGATATTTTTCTTTTACGGTTTCTGCGAATGCTTTTGAGCCCATCAGTCCATCTTCTTCGCCAGAGAAGAGTACAAAGACGAAGTTTGCTTTTTCCTTTGTCTTGTTTTTACTAAACATCCTCGCAATTTCCAATACCGATGATACGCCAGAGGCATTATCATCAGCACCGTTGTGTATCATTCCTTTGGAGTTGGGTAGGGTAGAGTTGTTGTGCTCATTAAGCCCGAGATGGTCGTAGTGTGCTCCGATAATGATGGTGCGCTCTGCCTTGTTGTTTAGGTAGCCGATCACATTTCTGCCCGTTACTTTCACGGGAGTGGAGTGCGGATTTCTGTCGGGTCTTACCGAATAGCTAAAGTCTTGAAGCTCGGTTTTTAATCCAAAAGATTTGAGCTTTTTTTCGAGGAAAGCAGAGGCTTTTTTCTCGCCTTCACTTCCTGTGAGCCGTCCTTGTAGATCGTCTGATGCGAGATAGACAAGGCTTGACTTGAGGTTGTCATCCGAAATGATTTCCTGCTTGTCTCTTTTCTGTGCCTGAGCGAGTAGCGAGAGGGCTACAAGCCCGAAAATGATGTGTTTTTTGAAATTCATAATGAGGTTTTTTCTGGCAAAGGTAGCTAATTTTGCCTCATTCTAAATATTTTCTTAGAAAGGATAACCAAAAGCAAAGTTCACAATACCATCAAGCAGGCGCCAGTCCTTAAACACCCAGCGATTGCCCACAGGGAGGTTGGGGTCATAGACCTTGTATGCGGTATCTATCCTCAGCGTGATGTAAGCGATGTTTATCCTCAGTCCAAAGCCCGTACCTATCCCCATCTGGCTGATGAATTTATTAAACTTGAAGAGCCCTCCAAAGTCATTATTGTTTAAGCTCCAAATATTACCTGCATCTGCGAATAGAGCCCCTTCAAACATTTTGTTGAATGAGATTCTGTACTCTATATTGGTGGTGAGTTTCAGGTTTTCCATTACATAGGCACGGATTTTAGGGTCTATTTGGGAGTCTGCGGGTCCTAATCCGCCATATACCCTCCACGCTCGTATATCGTTGGAGCCTCCAGTGAAGTAGCTTCGGACGAATGGCATAGAACGAGAGTTTCCGTAAGGAATCCCAATACCGATGAGCTGTCTTATCGCAAGGGTTTGGTTACGGTAGAGCTTAAAGTACTTTCTTATATCAAAGTCGAGCTTTACGAATTGTGAATATGGCACGCCGAAAATGTTTCTGCTCTCCGATTCAAAAGCATCAGAAGATTTATTCCTTCTGCTGAAGAGCCCTAAAAGATTTCCTGCGGTTTCCACCCGAGCATTAAAGTAAAATGGGTGTTTGTAGTCCTGCTTCCCAATTTCATTGTAAGTAAAATTGTATAGTATGGAGGAGATAATCACATCCTGAGTCTGCCTCTCCTTATTATATAAAGATTGAAGGAAAGAGGTATAGGTCTCTTGGTTCTCTTTGGAGAGCGTTTGGGCGAAGTTAGGGTCGCTGAGGACTCTCTCTGTAAAATCATTAGAAGAGATAAGCCCCTGCTCAAACTGTTGGTACAGCGCGGCATCATACAGCTTGAAAATAGAGTTCCTCAGCTCTCTATCTCGTGGGAAGAAGTTATAAAAACTGTCTTTGTCTCGAGTAAAGCTCAGTTGGGTATTGAAGAGCGAGAGTTTGTGGCTGACGATTTCATTTACATCTGCGTAATAATTAAGCCCTGCATTGAAGTTTAGCCTTCCTAAGCCGAGATTATTCTGTATGGAGGTTCCTAATGTGATGGATGAGGTGGGAGAGTAGCGTTTCGGGATGAGTTTATAGTATTTAAAGGGGAGCAATAGCCTTGGGAAGCTAACGCCCACCTGAGCAGATATCTCGGAAGCGAGGGTTCGTTTGTCGGTATTTTTGGTGTCTTCTACAAATCCGAAAACCCCAGAGAAGTTGGCATTAAAGTTCTCTGCACCCCTGAAGATATTACGGGAAGTGAAGTCCAGCGCAGGGGAGAGACCAAAGTTGAGGATTTGAGAATAGGTAGCATCCGTAGAAACTTTAAATTCATAGCGGGGTAGTGGTTTGAGGGTATAGCGCACATCCAAAATGCTGTCGGCACCCGCTCTTTCCTTAATCTCCTGGCTTATGTTGAAGTTGTTCATCAGGGTGAAGTTTCTCTTCGTCAGGTCAAAGTTCCGTTGTTTATAGACTTCGCCAGGTTGCAGGATTACGGCTCTCCAGAGCGCACTGCTTTTGTAGTGGTCGTTTGCTTTTTCAAATGATATTCCTCTTATCGAGTCCTTTTTCAGGGGGGTATTGTCGTCGTTATCTTTCAGCACTACTTTGATGTCTCCGATCTTGGTTTTGTGGTAAGGCGAGTCTAATGAATCCTTCCTTATCTCTAAGAAGAGGGGAACTTTCTTTCGGCTGCTGAGGGTATCGGCGGTGAAGAATATTTCTTCGTTGGACGCATTAAATTTATAATACCCCTCATTTTGCATTAGTTCGGAGATTCTTTTGGCTTCGCTTTCCAGTTTGCTTTGGTCGAGCCTGTGCCCTGCGCGAACGATGGTTTTATGCAGCGAACCCTCGTAGATACTTCGAATCCCAGGGTCTGAAATTCGGTAATGATACTCGCTAATCATCGTCGGGTCTTTATGGGTGATGATGTAATCTATCTTCGCTTTCTTGGCCGATGAGTCCAAATCTTCCTTATAGGTAGTCTCCGCGTCCCAATATCCGTGGTAGATGAGCATCTTCCGTATGTTGTTTGCCGAAGCCTTTGTCTTCCCGGCATTCCATATTACGGGCTGGGAGCCGAGGTTGTGCAGGAATCTCTGCCCCCACAATGATTTTCCTCTGTACTCGGGGTGATTGTATTTGATAAATAATGAATCCAGTAGGTTCCTATTCCTCATATCCGAAGGGAAAGCCATATAATCATTAAGAATGGTATCATACTTAGGATTCGTCATATTGTAGAACAAAAGCCTCGAGGGCAAAAAGGGTATCGCGCTCTTGTTCGGCTTTTGGATGATATAATCAGGGATTTCACTTGAAAGGACTTTACCGTCTTTAAACGAAATTTTATTTTTCGTAAGGAGGAATTCTCCTTTGGGCACTTTCTTCGTCGTAGAGCAGGCGAGGAGCGCTAATACCGTACTTGCGGAACAGAAAAATATATAATACTTTTGGAAATATTTCTTGATATGCTTACAGCCCATACAATAAAAATTTTACAGTCTTTAGATAAAAAAAAATTCAGGCAAAAATACAATTTGTTTTTGGTCGAAGGTAATAAAACCATACGCGAACTCCTACATTCAAACATTAAAATCAAAGAAATATTTTCTACCCACCCAGAATCTTTGCACAAAATCAATGCACCCATACACAGAATCGATGCTCACCAGCTCAAGAAAATCTCCTTCCTCCAGCACCCTAAGGATTCCGTAGCCGTCTGCGAGATTCCACAGCAGCACCTGAGAAACTGCCGCTTTAATATCGTGCTGGATGGCATACAAGACCCAGGTAATTTCGGTACCATCATTCGCTTGGCAGATTGGTTCGGGATAGAGCAAATCGTTTGCAGCGAAGACACCGCAGACCTCTACAACCCAAAAGTAATACAAGCTACGATGGGCAGTTTCGCCCGAGTGAATATCGTTTATCAAAACCTTACCCACTTCCTCCAAAATACCCAAAATCTCAATCTCGGCACCGATATGCAGGGGCAGAATATTTACACCGCCCACTATCCTGAGAACATCAACCTGATTATGGGCAACGAGGGCAATGGCATCCGCCCCGCTACCGAGCAGCTCCTCCACCAGACGCTGAACATCCCTCGCTTTGGCAGGCACCAAAGCACCGAGAGCCTCAATGTCTCCATCGCTACTTCCATTATCCTTGGGCAGATTTTTTCTAAGCGGTAGCCTAAAATGATAGGGAGTGGGTTATGAAAAAAAAACTCATAGAGGGCTTTGTGGGTAAATTATTTTATGTATTAGTTACTTGGCTTGTGGAGGATAGGTTTTCATCATTTCAAAGACGAGTGCTGGGATTTCTTTTTGTTTTCTTTTTGGGGAATCTACTGAAAGCCCGCTTCCTATTCCTTGCCAGATGAGTTTTTGGCTTTGGGCATCGATGAGGTCTATGATGAGGCTGCCTGTGTTGTGCTCAGATGCCCAGCTGCGCTCTATACCGAAGCCAAAGCCCCAGCCTGCGCTGCCCCAGCCCCAAGCGCCGTAGGGGGAGGTGCGCTGTACATCGGTGATGTGCTTGTGCTCTGCCTTTACATTGACGATGAGGTCTGGGGAATCGCCTACGGAGAGCCCTTTGAGCTGTAGCTGTTTTGAGACTTCGTTGAGCACTCGGTCTTTGTCGATATCGTTCAGCTTGAGGTCATCAATCCTCAGTTTATAGGTTTTGTAGGCGGTAAAATCAGCGCTTACCGCATAGTCGGTTCTTACCTGAAACGGGCTACAAGAGGTGCTAAGAGCGAGTGTAGCCATTGCGAAACTTGAAATTAAAAACTTTTTCATACGATTATTTATTATTGTTGTTCTTTTTAAATGTATCGGTTTTTTTATCATAACCATAGGGACAATGTTTGCATCCACTTTTGCAGCAGTAGCCGCGCTTTAGGTGGTGTTTTTCGGTGAAGACTCTGTAGCCCTCTTGGTTGTAGTAAAAGTCTTCGTTTTCTTTTAAACTCGCTTGCATTGTGCCCTCAGGTTTGGAATAAAATATTATATTTGTGCAATGATAATTATCTGCCAAAGATTATTCAAAAATACAAATTTTATTGGTATTACGATTTTTCCGTTTATTATCTTGAGAAATATAGCTTTTAAACAGGATGAAAAAGTTTTAAGCCATGAAAAAATCCATCTACGGCAGCAGATTGAGCTCTTGATAATCCCCTTTTATATTTGGTATATAGTGGAATTTATGCTCCGCTATGTGCAGTATAAAGACAGACACAAAGCCTATCTGAACATTAGTTTTGAAAGAGAAGCCTATGCTCACGAAACCGATGGAGATTATCTGAAACGAAGGAGACTTTATAGCTTTTTGAAATACATTAAAGACAAGTAGGAATATATGGAGCACGATGTAAGACCGTGGGGAGAGTATTGGGTCTTGGAAGACGCAGAAACCCACAAAGTGAAAAGAATTTTAGTGAACCCAGGGGGGAGGCTCTCCCTACAATACCATCATAAGAGAGGAGAGGTATGGACGATAGTCTCTGGAACAGGCACTGTAACAATAGACGATAAGGTGAAGGACTACTCCGCAGGGGAAGTGGCACAGATCCCTCAGGGAAGCAAGCACAGGATAGAAAACAGAACCTCAATGCCTGTGGTCTTTATAGAAGTACAGTACGGCACCTACTTCGGAGAGGATGATATTGTCCGTATAGAAGATGATTATAACCGTATATAAACAATTGATAAAGTAAATGACAGACGACAAACTACCGAAGTATAAACTGGACTTAGCAGGAATCGGGATTTTATTTATGGGGGGGCTTGTTCCCAATATCGGGCTTGCCCTTTTATTTTTTGTGCCAGGAGGGAAGGATTTTCTCACCTCGCCCATCGGGATGGTGGTGTCTAATCTGATAATGTGGCTCACGATAATCCTCGCATTTGACTTTCTTATTTGTAAAAATCAGACGGGAAGGAGGCTGAAGTTTGATTTCTCCTCTGTAAGCCTTAAGTCCTACCTTATTATCTTCCCAATGATGCTCGGAATGATGCTCATCGGCGATGTGATTGCAGGGCTGATCCCCACCGAAGGAGAGATATTGGGAGCGCTGTATAAGTCGTTTGATGAGATGATGCGCAGGATGCAGTCCAGCTTCTCAGCGATGTTTATTGCAGCGGTGATAATGGCACCGCTCTTTGAGGAGATGGTGTTCAGAGGAATCATTCAGAAAGGGCTCATCAATGGAAATATGAATCCACAAGCGGCAATCTGGATATCGGCTCTTTTGTTTGGCATTGTACACGCCAACCCTTGGCAGTTTGTGGGAGGAGTCTTGCTCGGATATGTCTTGGGGGTAGTCTATCACAGGACGGGCTCTTTATTATTGCCTATTTTACTTCACGCTTTTAATAACCTCAGCTCTATCCTTCTTGTCAAACTGACCGATGAGGAGAGTTTTAGCAAAATCTTGGGTGTATCGCCATTGGTTCTTTTCGCCGCTGGGGTGAGTATCTTTGGAATATTTTATTATCTCTTTAAAAAATTAAGTTTTAAGAATGGAGCTTTTAGTAGCCACACATAATCAGCACAAGAAAGACGAAATACAGCAGATTCTCGGTAGCCGATATACGGTAAAGAGCCTTGCCGACTATAACCTCCACGATGAGATTGTAGAAGACGGGAAGACCTTTGAAGAAAATGCCCTTATCAAAGCAAAATACTGCTATGAGAAAACGGGAATCCCCAGCCTTGGAGATGATTCAGGTCTGGCGGTAGAGGCGCTGAATGGAAAACCTGGTATCTACTCTGCGCGCTATGCGGGAGACCATAATTTTGAGAAAAACATCGCTAAAGTCCTCGAAGAAATGCAAGGAGAAGAGAATAGAAATGCACACTTCATCACTGTTCTCTGCTATTATGATGAAACAGGTGCTACCTATTACAAAGGCGAGGTCTATGGAGATTTACTCACCGAAAACAGAGGGCATAAAGGCTTTGGATACGACCCAATTTTCGTTCCCAAAGGGCACAGCATCACTTTTGCGGAGATGCCTCCTGAGGAGAAAAATAAGATGAGCCACAGAAAAAAGGCAATTGAAAAATTCTTGGACAGACGATAGTGATTATACGAATTAACCATTTAAAAATAGTATCTAATGATTAGAAAAATTTTTATAGCATCGGCATTATTACCTGCGGTTATCGCTTTTGCACAGCAGTATGGAGGGATGTGGATGCCTACCGAACTCAACGAAAAAGAAATGAAACAGCTCGGGATGAAGATATCCGCAAAGGATATTTATAACACCGAGAAGCCAAGCATAAAAGACGCCGTAGTGCAGTTTGATGGAGGCTGTACCGCCGAAGTGATCTCACCAAAAGGCTTGATATTGACCAACCACCACTGTGGGTATGGAGAGATTCAGTCGCACTCCACCGTAGAAAATGATTTGCTGACCAATGGTTTTTGGGCAAAGAATATGTCTGGTGAGCTTCCCAACCCTGGTGTAACGGTAGATTTCATTACCGATATAAAGGAGGTTACCTCTCAGATTTTAGAAGGTACGAAAGGGCTTTCAGGGGCGGATTTAGAGGATAAAATCAATCAGAATATTCAGAATTATAAAGCCTCTCAGAAGATAGAAAGCTATCAGAAAATCGTAGTGAAATCAATGTACTACGGTAATAAATACTACGCTTATGTAATTGATACTTACAAGGATATTCGCTTGGTGGGCGCTCCGCCGTCTGCCATTGGGAAGTTCGGCTCGGATACCGATAACTGGGTGTTCCCGAGACATACGGGCGACTTTTCTCTGTTTAGAATCTATGCGGGTAAAGACAATAAACCCGCGGAATATTCTAAGGACAATGTGCCTTTTACGCCTAAGCACTACCTCCCTATTTCCATAAAAGACAAGAAGGAGGGGGACTTTACTTTTGTGTTTGGCTTCCCAGGGAGGACTACCGAGTATCTCCCAGCCATTGCGGTAGAGAAAATAATGAATGAAACCGACCCAGCGATGATTTCCGTGCGAGATGTAGCCCTCAAAACCTTGAATGAAAAAATGCGCGCTGATGATACTACCAGAATTAAATATGCATCTAAATATGCGAGGATTGCCAACTACTGGAAAAAATGGATTGGCGAGGTAGAGGGGCTAAAAAAATCCCGTGCCGTAGAGAAGAAAAAGCAGTACGAACAGCAGCTTATCGCTAAAAATCCTGCCATAAAACCAACCATAGAGCAGCTCAACAGGCTTTATAATGAGCAGGCGCCGTATGCCCTCAACCGTGCATATTACTTGGAACTTTTAAGAAATGCTGAGACCCTTACTCTGGCAAATATCTACTTGGGATACCTCCAAAATGCTAAGGATGGAAGAGCAGATGCTCAATATCTGAATAGATTAAAGAGCTACCTTAAATCTTTCTACAAAGATTATGATGCTCAGCTTGATGCTCAGGTTACCGCAAAACTCCTCGTTCTCTACGGAGAGAAAACTCCGAAGGAATACCTGCCATCAAGCTTTAAGAATGATTTTAAATCATCAAATCAAGCTGCTATCTTGGAGAATATGGAGCGTTTTTCTGTTAATTCCATCATCACAGGGAGGAAGGCACTCAACGGAAGCACCGTTTATTCGGATATTGATAAGGTATTTAGCAATCAACAGGCGCTCTTAGAAGTATTAGAAAAAGATCCTTTCATTACGCTGGTGAGAGATTTAAAAGCGGTTTATTCTCGAACGACTGATGTTAATTTCGCACAATATCAAACCCAGATTGATGCGCTCCAAAAGACCTTTATGGCTCAGCAAATGGAGACCGATAAAGACAGGAAATTCTTCCCAGATGCTAATTCTACCCTTAGGGTTACTTACGGTCAGATAAAGGGTTCTTCCCCTCGAGATGCCGTTTCGTATAACTATCAAACCCACTTGAAAGGGGTGATGGAAAAGTACATTCCTAACGATTATGAATTTAATGTCCCTGAAAAGCTCATCAATCTTTATAATGCCAAAGATTATGGCGTTTATAAGGATAAAACGGGCGATGTTCCAGTGAATTTCACAGCGACGAACCACACTACGGGGGGCAACTCTGGAAGCCCCGCTCTTGATGCGTACGGAAACCTCATTGGGCTGAATTTTGACAGGCAATGGGAGGGCACGATGAGCGATATAAACTACGACCCCAACCTCTGCCGAAACATAATGGTAGATACCAAGTACATCCTCTTCATTATAGATAAATACGCCGATTCTAAATGGCTGATAGACGAAATGAAGATTGTAAAATAACTCCTAAAATGGCTAACAGAAATCTTCTCGTTAGCCGTTTTTTATTCTCAAATGAATTTCTATAAACTCATCAAGAGGCTTATTATAGATAGCCAGATTTTCGTCTCCCTTATGGGCACCTCCCTTGCGGTATTTTTCTTTTTACAGCAGGGTGTTTTCCGCTTGCCAGCTACTTTGCTTATCTTCATTACTTACCTCTGTGGCTACCTCTATACCAAGTACCAGAGCTCGAAATATTTCCTTGCTGTTCTCTTGCTCTGTGGCTTTTCTGCCCTTGTCTGCATTGCTTTCATCATCTATAATCACAACTTGCCCACTCTTCTGAAATGGGTGTTTATCGTAATTTTGGGATTGTTTTATAACTCTTCTTTCCTTGCGATATACATCAGGAGGATTCCTCTGCTGAAAATCTTCTATGTGGGATTGGTTTGGGCATTGGTCAATTCTTGGCTGGTCTTTGAGGCACTGAATATCCCTGTATTTTTTATTAGTTTTTTCTTTGTTTCGGCATTGGTGCTCCCCTTTGATATTCGGGATATGAATGATGACGAGGTGCTTACCTTTCCAAAGATTATTGGGGTGAGGAATACTAAAATTCTCGCTCTGCTGATGCTTCTCGCAGCGCAGATACTCGGTTTTTTCTATCTACCCAATCCTTATGCTACTGCTTTTAGCGGTGCAGTAGGAGTTTCTCTCTTTTTTGTTCTCTTTTCTAAAACCTCCAATCCTGAATCCTACTTTTCCATTGGTGTAGAATCCTGTTGTGGACTGCCTTTTATACTCTTACTTTTCCTTTAAATAGAAAGGCTTTCTTTTACTTTGATAGGTTATTCTGCATTCTATTGGGCAGACTCCTCTCGTATTAGTTTTGTTTTTCTTAAAAGGAATAGGATTTTTATTTTCATAGAATTAATAGTATTTAAAGTGGGTAACCTATTTTGATTTTGGGTAACCTAATTATATGCCTCCCTCATCAAAATTCACCTTTAAAATCCTATAAAAATGAGCACAAAAAAAGAGAACCCTTACAGATTCTCTTACTTAGTAGCGGGAGCAGGACTCGAACCTACGACCTTCGGGTTATGAGCCCGACGAGCTACCTACTGCTCCATCCCGCGATATTTAGTAGCGGGGGCAGGACTCGAACCTACGACCTTCGGGTTATGAGCCCGACGAGCTACCTACTGCTCCACCCCGCGATATCGGACTGCAAATATACAATTAATTTTAAAATATCCAAATCCACTCAATAAACGAACTCTATCTAAGCAGTCTTTTGCTCTCCCTTTATTTTTCGTTATTTTCGCCGTTCAAAAATTCGTTTATGCAACCATTAGTTACCGTTTCTATCCCCGTTTTTAAGTGTGAAGACTTCTTAGAAAAATGTCTTCTATCAGTTTTAAATCAATCCTATCAGAATTTAGAGGTAACTTTAATTAATGACCAAACGCCAGATCATTCAGTGCAGATTGCAGAGGAGTTTATCCGTAAGTATAACCTTAAAAATTGGAAAATATATCATCTGAAAGAAAATTCTGGGCTCTCAGTTGTTAGAAATAAGGGTATAGATACCGCACAGGGCAAGTACATCTTTTTTCTGGATAGCGATGATACCATTACCCCTGATTGTATTGAAACTTTGGTGGCTATATCGGAACGAACAGGTGCTGAAATGACAGTCTCTCAGCTCGAATGTGAGCAGTTGGAAACGGGCGAAAAATCCATTTGTATAAAAATTCAGGCAGAAGAAAGCGTTATCAATGGTAATGACAATTTGCTCAAAGCATTTTCTGAGGGAAAGATGGTAACTTATGCTGTGAATAAGCTGTTTATCGTAGATTATCTCAGAAAAAATAAACTTTATTTTGTGAAAGGTCTCTTTGCACAAGATGAGCTTTGGACTTTCCACCTTATGCTAAAAATGAGTAAAGTCGCCATTCATAAAGGGATTACTTATACCTATTATCTACATAAAAAATCGGTGATTCATAATCGTAATAAGAGGAATTTTGACAACTGGTTTACCATCGCACAGCACATAGATCAGGCACTGAAACAGGAAAAAAATGAGACGCGAAAGCGCTGGATTCTTACCTATTTCATCAATTATAAGTACCTCACCCTTCAAATGAATTGGAAGGCGCAGCAGAATGAGTCCCTTTGGAAGGAGTCCTACGCTAATTATAAAACGCTCAGTAGCCTTCGTTTTTTGGATTATTTTTCTTCCAACTACTCCAAAAACACAAAAAAGCTGGATTTCTATTGCTCTCTGCCCACTTACCTTGGCTTTAAGCTCTTCAAATGGCGATATGAGGGGATGAGGCTCTTTTAGCCATATAAATCCAAGTGATTTTTTATAAATAAATCTCCATAAAAGGAAAAAATAAACAGTCACACGCGAGAAACCTTCTCGACAAAAGTTTTGGGGTTTTCAGGCCGCCTGACAGCTTCCCGACAAAAAGGTTGGTGCTTTCACGTGAATTATTCTCAATAAAACCTTTGTTTAATTATTAAATCCATAAAATCATCCTTTCTTTCATCATTAGAAGAGGTGTTATTAAGCTTAAAAGAAAACACTACTTTTGTGGGAAATTTAAAAACAAAATGGACAAAAGAGATAAAATCATCGTGATAGGAGGAGGCTTTGCAGGGCTAAAGCTCGCAAGGATGCTCAGCGGGAGAAAAGATCAGAAAGTAATGATTATCGATAAGGTAAATCACCATATGTTTCAGCCACTGTTTTACCAGCTGGCGAGCGGTAGGATAGAGCCGTCGAACATATCATTCCCATTTAGAAAGATTTTCCAGAAGTCTAAAAATATCCAGTTTAGAATGACGGAGGTGAAGGAAATTCGCCCCGAAGAGCATAGAGTCATTTGTGAAGATGGTACTTTTAGCTACGACAAACTCGTCATCGCCACAGGTTGTAAGACCAATTTCTTTGGAAATACCCATATGGAGGAAATGGCATACGGGATGAAGAATACGCAGGAGGCGATTAATATCAGAAATAAAATTCTCCTCACCTTTGAGAAACTTATCATTGAAAAAAGCCGAAGTGCAGAGGGAAACTGGAATATCGTCATCGTGGGGAGTGGGCCTACGGGAGTGGAGCTCGCTGGGGCTTTTGCCGAGATGAAGAAGCAAACCCTACCGAGAGACTATCCTAAAATGGATTTCTCAAAGCTGAGAATTATCCTCGTAAGTGCCACTGAAAAACCTCTGAGCGTGATGAGCAAGGAGGCACAGGAAAAATCTGAACTCTACCTGAAGCAGCTTGGTGTAGAGCTCGTAAGCGGAGAAATAGTAACCGACTACGATGGCGAAAATCTGAAAATGCAGAGTGGGATGGTCATCCCCTCAAAAAATGTAATCTGGGCAGCAGGAGTTACAGGAAATATAATTCCAGGACTTAACCCAGACATCATCGTAAGAAACCGATATACCGTAGACCGATTCAATAAAGTAAAAGGCTATGAAGATATTTACGCCATAGGAGACATCGCCTATATGGAGACACCGAAATACCCTCAGGGGCATCCTCAGGTAGCAAATGTGGCGATTAATCAGGCAAAAAACTTGGCAGAAAACTTCCTTAGAGCCCAACTTTCTCAGTGGAAAGAATATGAGTATAATGACCAAGGTTCTATGGCTACCATTGGTAAGCACAGGGCGGTAGTGGACCTCCCTAAATGGAAATTCCAGGGGACTTTTGCGTGGTATTTCTGGATGTTTCTCCACCTGATGCTCATCCTCGGTGTGAGGAACAAGCTCGCGATATTCTTTAACTGGATGTGGAGCTACTTTAATAAAGATTCATCACTAAGGCTCATCACCGTTCAACCAAAAAAGAAAGCCTAAATCATCAATACAAAAATGAGAATAGATATTATAAGCGTACTTCCAGAATTAATGGAAAGTCCATTCCAGACCTCTATCTTAAAAAGAGCGATGGAAAAAGGATTGGCAGAGGTGCATTTTCACCAGCTTAGAGATTGGAGCACAGGTAAGCACAGGCAGGTAGATGATGAGCCCTATGGTGGAGGTGCAGGTATGGTAATGATGGTAGAACCACTGGATAAATGTATCTCTGAGCTTAAATCTCAAAGAAACTACGATGAAATCATTTATCTAACTCCAGAGGGAGAAACTCTTAATCAGAAAATTGCCAATACCCTCTCGATAAAGGAGAATTTAATGCTTATTTGCGGGCATTATAAGGGGATAGACCAGCGGGTTCGGGATTTGCACATCACGAAGGAGATTTCTATTGGGGATTATGTACTCACGGGTGGGGAGCTTGCCGCTTGCGTACTGGCAGATGCTATTATCAGACTGCTCCCAGGGGTTCTTAATGACGAGCAGAGTGCCCTTACCGATAGTTTCCAAGATAACCTCCTCTCTCCACCGATATACACCCGACCAGAGGAGTATAAGGGACTGAAAGTTCCAGAAGTTTTACTCAGTGGTAATTTTGGGAAGATAGAAGAATGGAGGTATGAGGAAGCTTTAAGAGTAACCCGTGAGCGTCGCCCAGATTTACTCAGTGAGGATTTCTGATATTTTAGAAATATAAAAAAATAATAGGCTTTTTTGTATAGTTATCAAATTAATTTATATATTGCGACCGCTTAAAAAAGAAGAATATTATGGCGAAAATCAAAGTTCAATATGAGTTTCCGATGCATTGTCTTTCAGAGATTTTGTACGAGTATATGGCAACTGCAGAAGGGCTTTCTGAGTGGTTTGCAGATGAGGTGGTAGAGAAAGGAGATGATTTTTATTTTTCTTGGGGTGGCAGTGAGCCAGAGAGAGCTACACTCATACGATATAAGCCAGAGGGTTTTGTGAGATTCCGTTGGGAAGAAGACGAAGGCACGAAGAACTTCTTTGAGATGTCCATAAATATAGACGAGATTACAGAAGACCTTTCCCTTAATATTATTGATTTCTGCGATGAGGACGATGAAGAAGAAAACAGAATCTACTGGGAAAACCTCATTGAGAATTTGAGAATAAAATTGGGTGCTGGTTAAGCATCTCATAATTAAGATAAATGAACGAAATTGTTTTTTCGTTCATATTTTTATTTATTGAAATGAAGATGAGTTATACATCAGAAGATTTTTCAGCTATTAATACCGCTTTCTTATTTGGCGATGCCGTTAAAGTTTCATTTTTTGTGAGAAATGGAGCTGTCATTATGGCAGAAGAATGCTACTTCTACCTTATGGCGTCTATGAGAAAGATGCGTATGCGAATACCGCTTACCTATACCTTGGAGTATTTTCAGGACTTGTTTGATACCGAAGTTTTAGCAAAGGGCGTACAGAATGCAATCATTAACCTAATCGTTTATAGAAATGTGGAAGATACTCTCCTTAAGAAGAGAAATGTATCTTATTATTTTGATGTGAGCCCGATTGATGATATCCTCAAAATACAGGGTGAGTATTCATTAGACATTATAAAAGAAGTTATTGTGAATACCAGCCTCCTCAGTAATATAAGGACGCACTGCCCGGAGAATATCTATGCAGGCATCTACGCGGAGGAAAATGATTTGGATGAAGTGATTCTGCTCAATGCAAATAAGCGAATCGCGAGGAGTATATCTGGGAACCTCCTTTTCCTACAAGAGGGGAGGATAAAAGTCCCTAAACAAACCGAAGGCGCATTAATATCCCCTTTAATGGAGAATTTTGTAACCTTCCTTCATCGCCAGAATCTTGCAGAGGTAGATCAGGTAGAGATGGCGGCTTTTGAGTCTCAAAAGGCAGATGAAATCCTTCTGGTTTCAGATGAAAAAGGGCTTTATTCCGTTACCAGAATTAGAAATAAAACCTTTGGTACGCAGACTTTCTCTAACTGGGTACAGCAGTGGCAAGAGAAGTTTAATGATAAAGAAGATTAATCAAAGAGACAATAGATTTTAAAACCATTTTATTAACTAAAAAAAAGTAAATATGAATCAAGATCCTATTTTCAGCTTAATTGAACAGGAAAGACAGAGACAATCTCACGGGATTGAGCTTATAGCTTCCGAGAATTTCGTTTCTGATAATGTAATGAGAGCAATGGGTAGCGTGCTTACCAATAAGTATGCAGAGGGCTACCCAGGTAAGAGATATTACGGCGGTTGTGAGGTGGTAGATGAGGTAGAAACCCTCGCTATCAACAGGGCAAAGGAGCTTTTCGGGGTGGATTATGTGAATGTACAGCCACACTCTGGCTCTCAGGCAAATGCTGCGGTATATCTCGCTTGTCTTAAACCTGGTGATACCGTTCTGGGCTTAGATTTATCTATGGGAGGGCACCTTACACACGGCTCTTTCGTGAATTTCTCGGGTATTCAGTATAATGCTCAGTTCTACGGAGTAGAGAGAGAAACTGGGCTTATAGACTACGAAGCGATGAGGCAAAAAGCCCTTGAAGTAAAACCTAAGATGATTATTGCAGGTTTTTCTGCCTACTCCCGAGATTTGGATTATAAGAAATTCCGTGAGGTGGCAGATGAGGTAGGGGCAACCCTTTGGGCAGACATCGCTCACCCTGCTGGTCTCGTAGCGAAGAAGCTCCTCAATAATCCGTTTGAGCATTGCCATATCGTAACTACTACTACTCATAAAACCCTTAGAGGTCCTCGTGGTGGGATGATTCTTATGGGGAAAGACTTCGTTAATACCTATGGGCATAAAACTCCGAAAGGCGAACTGAAGATGATGAGCCAGGTTCTTGATGGGGCGGTATTCCCAGGTGTTCAGGGAGGGCCTTTGGAGCATATCATTGCGGGTAAGGCGGTATCTTTCGGTGAGGCACTTGACCATAAATTTGAAATCTATGCAAAGCAAGTCATTAAAAACGCTCAAGCTCTTGCAAAGGCAATGATGGATAGAGGCTTTGAAATCGTAAGTGGAGGCACCGAAAACCACCTGATGCTCATTGACCTTAGAAATAAAGGTGTAAATGGTAAGGAAACCGAAAAAGCACTCGTAAAAGCAGATATTACCTGCAACAAAAATATGGTTCCTTTTGATGATAAATCGGCATTTACAACTTCTGGTATCAGGTTAGGTACGGCAGCTATTACCACTCGCGGTCTCAAAGAAAATGATATGGATACCATAGCCGAGCTTATCTCCACTGTGGTAGATAATCTGAATAATGACACCATAGTAGCCGAAGTAAAAACAAAAGTAAATCAACTAATGGACGGCAGAGCGCTGTTTAACGAATAAAAAGAAAGTAATTTGGTTTGGGACGAGTTCCCTTCGTTTTCATATTATTATGTTTTTAAGGTTGGATGCCCTAAACCGAGATGGTTTGGGGCATTGTTTTGGAGAGTCAGCATTGCTTTCTATTTATTTTTCTTACTTTTGCCCACGATTTTTATAATAAAAAATAGATAAAAACTTCAATTTTATTTAGTATGCACTGTACTAATTCTTATGGAGATGAAAATAAGCCTACCCAAGAGCAGTTTAAAGAGATACAGCAGTGGGGAGATATCACTTGGGCAAAAGACCTAACAGGCGTATTTTTCGGTTGCACTCACCTTACCAAAAGGGCTTTATATCCTTAAAATCACCACTGAAAAAGCCACTTATACAGAGAAAATCATTAAGAAATAGTATTTTTTCATTTTATAAATTTTATTATTACCTATGTTCCCAGAGCCTATAGCTCTGGGAACTTTTCATTAGCACGGCAGGCACACCGTAGCTGGTGAGGCTCTTACCACAAACAAACCACCCACCGCGAGTAGCTAAAAGCCAGAAGCCAATTGCCATCCACCGCCTACTGCTTACTGCCAATAGCTAATAGCCAATAGCCAGAAGCTAATTGAGGTGGGAATTTGTATTTTTGTGTGCTTAATAAAAAGAAATTTTAGATATGAGAGGTATTATCAAGGCTTTGATAGTAGGAGGTTTGGCATTGCAGAGCACTGCGGTTTGGGGGCAGTTTGTACCGAAGAATTACAGCCGTAAGGAGATGAAGGAAGCAAAAAAGTGGGTAGATTCTACTTATAGCCAGCTGTCTATGGATGAGCGGCTGGGGCAGTTGTTCATTATCGCGCTCTATACCAACAAGGGCGAGGAGCATATAGACGAGGTAAGGAAAATTGTAAAAAATGAGAAGATTGGTGGGCTTATTCTGATGCAGGATGATGCGCGGCGGGAGATAGAGCTGTTGAATGAATTTCAGTCGGAGGCAAAAATCCGCCTTTTGGTGGGTATGGATGCTGAGTGGGGGCTTTTCCAAAGGATAAAAACCGCGTATAAACTCCCTTGGGCAATTACACTCGGTGCGATTCAGGACAAGCGATTGCTCTACGAGATGTCTGCACAGATTGCTGCAGACGCTAAGAAAGTGGGTGTGCACTGGGATTTTGCCCCTGTGGTGGATGTAAATACCAATCCTAAAAATCCGATTATTGGCAATAGGAGTTTTGGCTCCGATGTGGGGAATGTATCGCAGTCGGCACTCCACTATTCCAAAGGCTTGCAGGAGCAGAATATTCTGGCAGCGATAAAGCATTTCCCTGGTCACGGAGATACGGATGTAGATTCTCATTTGGATTTACCGCTGGTGAGCCATTCGACCAAAAGATTAAACGAAGTAGAGCTTGCACCTTTCAAGGCATTAATCAATAAAGGTATTGGTGGCGTTATGGTAGCTCACCTCTATGTACCGGCATTAGAGAAGAAAAAAGGGGTTCCTGCTTCGGTTTCCTATGATATCGTTACCCGATTATTAAAGAAAAAGCTCGGCTACAAGGGGCTGATTATTACCGATGCCCTTAATATGGGAGCCGTAGCGAAGAGGTATAAAGCAGGGGAACTCGATGCAATGGCATTTAAGGCAGGGAATGATATTATGCTCTTTTCGCAGGGAGTAGCAGAGGGGAAGAGGCTTATCAGGAAAGCGATTGAGGCTGGGGAAATCCCTCAAAAAAGATTGGAAGAAAGCGTGAAGAAAATCCTCCTTACGAAATATTATTTGGGCTTGAATAAGGAGTATACACCGCTCTCAGCAGAGAATATCGATAGAGAATTGAGCTCGCCAGCACATAAAGCCTTAGCTCAAAAGCTCTACTCGGCAGCGCTTACATTGATAAAGAATGATGAGCATTTGCTCCCCCTCAGGAAAAATGAAACTTATTATTATCTCCCATTAGAGGAAGCACCTCATCAAACCTTTGCTGATGAACTCGCAAAGGAGAATACCATCGTTATCATTAAAAATGAAAAAGAAATAGCCAGTATTCCAAGAAATTCAAAGCTCATTGTGGGGCTTCATAAGGATAATTCTACTGCCTATAAACCTTATAAAATATCGGATAAGAGTAAGGCGATGCTATTAAATTTAGCTGAGAATCATCAGGTAATTCTGAATGTATTTGGTAGTCCTTATGCTCTAAAAGATATTGATATCACTCCTATTTCTACCGTATTGGTCTCGTATGAGAATAATGATGATTCTATGGTGGCAACTGCCCAATCTATGCAAGGCAAGCAACCGATTAATGGAAGAATTCCCGTCCTTGTAAACGATACTATTACTTACGGTATGGGGATGAGCTTAGATTAAAAATTGTACTTTTGCCCGATGAAATACACAAAACGAATCTTACAATTCGCAAAGCCTCATCAGAAGTTCCTCTGGGGTAGTATGTTTTTTAATATTCTATACTCTGTACTCAATATTTTCTCCGTCGGTACTATGCTCCCTATCTTAGGGCTGATGTTTGGTACGGTAGATAAAGTTGATACCTCTGTACCCCCTCAGTGGAATGGAAATTATGGTGGGTATTTCTCTTATCTGAAAGATTCTGCGTATTATCATATCCAGCTGAGTATAGAGCAGTATGGTACGGTGAGTGTTTTGGCTGTCTTGTGTAGCGTAACGGCAGTAGCATTCCTGCTGAGGAATGTGTTTAGATATATAGGGGCGTTTTTATTGGTCAATTATCGTGTGGGGATTACCCGAGACCTCCGTACAGCGATGTATGATAAGTTCTTGAAACTTCCCGTTTCATTCTTTACCGAACAGCGAAAAGGGGATATGCTCTCGAGAATCTCAAATGATATAGGGAGTGTTGAGAGTGGGATAATGTCTAGCCTTGTAGATGTGATCAACTCTCCATTTATGATTATTTCATCGCTTATTACCCTATTTTTACTTGCGCCTAATCTTACCTTATTTTCCCTCATCGTATTCCCAATAATGGGTTGGCTGATTTCCTGGGTAGGTAAAAGCCTTAAAAGGCAGGCTCATCAAGCGCAAGCTGAACTGGGAAACCTTTTTTCACTTGTAGATGAAACCTTGAAGTCATCAAAAGTGATTAAGATATTTAATGCCGATAAAATCCTTAAAAATCGTTTTAATACAACGACTGATAACTGGCAGAAATACGCCATAGGAATGAGCAGAAGGAGGGAAATGGCATCTCCTATGAGTGAGTTTTTGGGCTCTGTTACTATGCTCCTTATAGCGTGGTTTGCAGGGGTTCAGATTATAGAGAAACAATCTATGGAGCCAGAGACTTTCCTGGTATTTATAGGAATGTTTTATCAGATATTAGAGCCGGCAAAGAAGTTATCCAGTGCAGTATCTTCTATTCAAGGAGGGGTAGCGAGTTTGGAACGGGTTTCTGAGGTGTTAGACTATGATTTAAAGATAGAAGAGCCTCAAAACCCAGTTTATATTTCAGATTTAAAGGAGAAGATTGAGTTTAAAAACATCACTTTTCAATATGATAAGGATAATGTAATCCTTAGAGATTTTAATCTCAGCATTCCGAAAGGTAAAACCATTGCATTGGTGGGACAGTCTGGGAGTGGGAAGACTACCGTTGCCAACCTTCTGGCAAGGTTTTATGATGTCTCCCAAGGGCAGATCCTGATTGATGGGAATAATATAAAAGATCTCAACTTAGCCCAGTACAGAAGTCTTTTAGGTATGGTTACTCAGGAATCCGTTTTGTTTAATGACACTGTTTATAACAACATCCTGATGGGTAAGCCCGATGCCACCAGAGAAGAGGTGATAGAAGCAGCTAAAATCGCTAATGCTGACCAGTTTATCTCTCAGCTTTCGGAGGGCTATGATACTAACATAGGAGACGATGGAAGCAAGCTCTCGGGAGGACAAAAACAACGGGTGTCCATTGCCAGAGCTGTACTGAAAAACCCTCCTGTAATGATTTTGGATGAGGCAACCTCTGCCTTGGATACAGAATCTGAAAGGATGGTTCAGAATGCCCTCGATAGAATGATGGAGAATCGCACTTCGCTTATTATCGCCCATAGATTATCCACAATTCAGAAAGCAGACCTTATTGTTGTAATGGAAAAAGGTCTAATTGTAGAGCAGGGTACTCATACTGAGCTTCTGCAAAAGGAGGGTATCTATAAAAAACTGGTAGAACTTCAAAATTTCCAAGATTAGGAACAGAGTTCTATTTAACTTTTTCATTTTTCTCAAATCAAAACTTGCGATAGCTTAGTATGAAGCATAGAGACGAGGAAATCATCTCCTTAATGCGTCGGGAAAAGACGAGCAACAGGGGATTTCGTATGCTAATGGATGCTTATCAGGAGCGTTTGTACTGGCATATCCGTCGTATGGTGGTAGAAAATGAGTCTGCACAAGATATCTTACAGGAAACCTTCATCAAAGTTTATCGCAATTTTCATCAGTTTAAGCAGGACAGTCAGCTTTACACCTGGTTATACAGAATAGCTACCAATGAAGCCCTTCAATACCTTGCCAAGATGAAGAAAATGAAAAAAATAGATGGAGATGTGAGTTTTTATTTGCAGAATAGGGTGGCTCATAATGCTAAACACGATGCAGAAGAGATACAAATCTTGCTACAAAAGGCAATACACAGCCTTCCGGAGAAGCAGAAGCTGGTATTCACGATGAGGTATTATGATGAGCTGCCGTATGAGGAATTAAGCAAGGTACTGAATATGTCGGTGGGAACTTTGAAGACCAACTATCACTATGCTAAGCAGAAAATAGAGGAATACATCAAACAAAACTCGGATGTTTAAATTTTGGAAAGATGAAAAACTTGGATTTAGAAAAGCTGAAAAGGGAAAATATATACCAAACTCCTGAGCATTTATTTGAAGGGGTGCAATCCCGCGTATTTTCTCAGTTATCGCTCCATAAGAGTAGTGTTTCTAATGCTAAAGTCATTGAGCTATTTGGGAAATATGCTGTAGCAGCGGCAGTTGTCCTTATTTTTAGCATTGGAGGCTTTGTTTTATTCAAGCATCAAGGAGAGGAAACCTTACCAGCAAACAGAGAGGAGGTATTGCTCACTTACCAAGAAGATACGGCTATAGAAGTACAGCCTCATACCGAAATTGAGGAGGAGAAAATCCATTATACCGTAGTAAAAACTATCATTCCCGAGACAAATCCCCCTGTTCAGAATCTACATACTATCACGCATAAGAATATTGATAAAAATATAGACGAACTTATCTCTTCTTACTCCAATGTGGAGATTAATCAGTTGGTAAATGAGTCAGAACCCGATGTATATTTAGATATATTTTATTAAAAATGAAAAAATCAGCTGTAATATTTCTGTTATTTTTCGCAATGAGTCTTAATGCTCAGAAAACAGACAAGAGATCTCATAATCAGGACCCAAAAGAGAGGAAAGAAGAGCTCTGGAAATACCGTGAGCAGCTTTTAATAGATGAGCTGGGCATAGCACCAGACAAGCAAGACGCCTTTAAGCAGATTCATAAACAATATCACGAGGAGAATAGAAGGATTAAAAAGACTTTTAACCCCGTTTTTGATGTTCATAAGCTCAGTGATGCCGAAGCTCAGGCTAAAATAGAGCAGGGCTTCATCGTGGGGGAGCAGTTGATTGCCAACAGGAGGAAATTTGCAAAAGAAATGCAGGCAATTCTCAGTCCACAGCAGATTTTGAAGCTTTTCCAAGTGGAGGGGATTATCAAAGAAAAGGTAAGGACGAGACATTGTCAGATAGATGACAAGAAAAATAAAGGGATTAAGCAATGAGCGAAGACCTTGAAATAAAAAATCGAGTATCGGAGAGCGGACTTATCAATTTTGATATTTCAACCCTCATTCCTACCGGTAAAAGAATTGGTATAGACCTTAAAGATTTCCTCTTTCAGGGGTTAATACTTAAAGAAAAAGACTTCCGTGAGAGCATTCGCCAGATAGCTACAGAGGACTACCGAGGAGCTTTCGTTTATATCTTTAATTCAGCGGATGCTATCGTACCACTTTGGGCATATTTCCTGCTAACAGCAAAGCTCACAGGGGTAGCCGAAAAAATTATCTTTGGAACGAGGGAAGTACTCGAAAATCTACTGATGCACGACGCTATATTGTCCTACGATTTCACCTCTCTGAAAGGTAAAAGGGTCTTGGTTAAAGGTTGTGCCGAGCAAGAAATTCCAGAGAATGCCTATGTAGAGCTGGTGCAAGCCCTAAAACCCATAGTGAAGTCCCTAATGTTCGGAGAAGCCTGCTCCAATGTACCGATTTTCAAAAATCCATAAACAACGCCCCATTATCTCATCGTAAAAACCATTTCATCATCAATATTTACCACTTTTTATATTGATGATAACCGCAGACATATCCATTCTACTCCGTTGGAAACAATTTTTATATATTTGCAACTATGGAATACAACACACAGAGGACCAACCTCCACCTCCCTGAGTATGGAAGAATCATACAAAACCTTGTAGAGCAGTGCAAAGCCATACAAGACCGTCAAGAAAGAAATGAAGTAGCAAAATCAATTGTCCATTTTATGGGACAGCGCAATCCTCACCTACGAGATGCAGAAAACTATAAGCACAAACTCTGGGATCATTTGTTTATACTTGCAGATTACGACTTAGATGTAGATTCTCCCTACCCGATTCCCTCAAAGGAGGACTTCAATGTTCAGCCGAACCGAATGAAATACCCTAAACTACAAGGGGAATACAAATTTTACGGTAAAAGCATCCTTCAGCTCATAGAAAAAGCGATTTCTCTCGCAAATGGAGACGAAAAAGACGCCCTCGTAGCCGTTATAGCCAATAATATGAAGAAGTTTTACAATGTCTATAATAAAGAGCATGTGGCTGATGAGGTGATTTTCCGCCATTTGAAAGAACTTTCGGACAACAGATTGGATTTAACCAATATCAGTTCATTAGACAAGAGCAAAATCTACTATCCGAACAAGAATAATTCAAATAATAAGTACAAAGCACAGAACAATAGGCACAAAAACTTCAATAATAAAAAGAGAAAACCAGAATGAGCGGGACTTTTGTAATACGGGGAGGGAAGCAACTCAATGGGGAAATAACACCACAGGGGGCGAAAAACGAAGCACTCCAAATTCTCTGCGCCGTACTCCTTACCGACGAGGAAGTAAGGATAAAAAACATCCCAGATATCCATGATGTAAACCGATTAATTGAGATTTTAGGCGATTTCGGCGTTAAAGTAACCAAAAATGCCCACAGGGACTATACTTTTAAGGCAGATGAAGTTAATTTTAACTACATTAAATCCCCAGAATTCAAGAAAGACGGCGCTCGCCTCAGAGGCTCCGTAATGCTCCTCGGTCCAATGCTTGCCAGATTCGGAGAAGCCTGTATGCCTACCCCTGGGGGCGATAAAATTGGCAGACGAAGGCTGGATACTCACTTTCAGGGCTTTGTAGAGCTCGGTGCAGACTTCTCCTACGACGAAGATAACGCCTTCTACACCCTTAAAGCAAAGGAACTCCACGGGAAGTTCATCTTATTAGAAGAGGCTTCCGTAACGGGAACCGCAAACATCATAATGGCAGCCGTTTTGGCGAAAGGAAAAACCAGAATTTACAATGCTGCTTGCGAGCCCTACCTGCAACAGCTCTGCAAAATGCTCAACCGAATGGGCGCGAACATCTCAGGCATCGGGTCTAACCTGCTCACCATCGAGGGCGTAAGCCATTTGCATGGTACCGACCACACAATGCTCCCCGATATGGTGGAAATAGGCTCTTGGATCGGCTTAGCAGCGATGACGAAATCAAATATTACCATTAAGGATGTCAATTGGAATCAGTTGGGCGTTATTCCTTCCACCTTCCGCAAGCTCGGTATCGAATTAGAGCAGCAGGGTGACGATATCATCATCCCCGCACAGGAAAATTACAGGATACAGAAGTTTATTGATGGCTCCATACTCACCGTCTCCGATGCTCCTTGGCCTGGTTTCACGCCAGACCTTCTATCCATCGTCTTAGTTGTTGCTACGCAGGCGAAAGGAACCGTTCTCATCCACCAAAAAATGTTTGAATCTCGCCTATTTTTCGTAGATAAACTCATCGATATGGGGGCGCAAATCATTCTTTGCGACCCTCACCGAGCAACCGTTGTAGGGCTCAACCACGAGTTTCCTCTTCGTGGAACAACGATGACTTCTCCCGACATACGAGCCGGCAACGCCCTACTCATCGCCGCTCTGTCCGCTGAGGGTAAGTCCATCATCCACAACATCGAGCAAATAGACCGTGGCTACGAGAACATCGACGGCAGATTACGAGCCCTTGGCGCGGATATACAAAGAATTTAAGAGGCATCGCCTCTTTTTTTATTGACAGGTATTAGCCGTAGAGTAAGTGTTTAGCAGTATGTATTTACCATCTACTGCTTGTCTCTAATCGCCCTTATACAATGGGCTTTTATTGGAAAATTGTTATTTTTGCAACTTGATTCTTAAAGTTTATTCAAATGAATATTACAATAGTGGGTACAGGGTATGTAGGTCTGGTAACGGGGACTACACTCGCGGAGCTCGGGAACTCAGTCTATTGCGTGGATATAGATTCAGCGAAAGTGGAGCGAATGAAGCAGGGTATCGTTCCGATTTATGAGCCCAACCTTGAAGAAATGTTCCTAAGAAATATTCAGGCACAGAGGCTGTTTTTCACAACCGATTTAAAAGACGCGGTTGACAAGAGCGAAGTTATCTACCTTGCGCTTCCAACTCCTCCAGGTGAGGATGGTTCTGCCGATCTTTCGTATGTACTCGATGTGGCGGAGCAGATTGGAGAAATTATAACCGATTATAAAGTCATTGTGAACAAATCTACCGTTCCCGTAGGCACTTCCGACAAGGTAAAAGCAGTGATTTCTGCTAAAACGGCGGTGGAGTTTGATGTAGTATCCAACCCTGAGTTTCTGAGAGAGGGTTTTGCTGTAAAAGACTCGATGAACCCCGCCAGAGTAGTGGTGGGATGTAGCTCAGAAAAGGCAAAAATCGTTATGGAGAAGATATATCAGCCCTTTACTAACACAGGAATCCCTATAATCTTTATGGATGAGAAGTCATCCGAGCTCACGAAGTATGCATCTAACTCATTCCTCGCTGTAAAGATCACTTTTATGAACGAAATAGCGAACTTCTGCGAGAAAGTAGGCGCGGATGTAGATAAAGTACGCCTCGGGATGGGGAGTGATGACAGGATTGGTAATAGATTTTTGTTCCCAGGTATTGGCTATGGAGGGAGCTGCTTCCCAAAAGATGTGAAAGCCCTCGTAAAATCAGGTAAGGAAGAGGATTTCTCGTTTCAACTCCTTGAAGCAACCGAAAATGTTAATAAATCACAGAAAACCATCCTTATTTCTGATATTGAAAGCTATTTTAATGGTGATCTAAATGGTAAAAATATCGCACTATGGGGCTTAGCGTTTAAAGCAAACACAGATGACATAAGAGAAGCCTCTTCTCTTGATAATATTAGGATTCTTCTCGGGAAAGGAGCGAAAATAACCGCGTATGACCGAATAGCAGAGGGAAATGTGCGAAAAATACTCGGAGATAGCATCTGCTATGCGGGAGATATGTATTCTGCCCTTGAAAATGCCGACGCATTGCTCATCGCTACTGAATGGTCGGAGTTTAAAAACCCTAATTTCCAGCTGATGGCAGAAAAAATGAAGAACAAAGCGATATTTGATGGAAGGAATGTTTTCTCATTAGAGCAAGTAGAAGGCACAGGGTTCTATTATAAGAGTATTGGTAGGAGAGTGATTAATAAATAAGTGGCGATAATGAGCAAAAACGACGGATTTAAGAGGCATTCAATAGTAGGATATTTCAGGTACTTTAAAAATATCCTTGGTTGGCATATCTATTCCTTTATTATACTGAACGCTTTTGTTGGAATATTAGATGGTATCGGCCTTACGATGTTTATTCCACTACTTTCAGCGGCTACGGACAGCAGTAATGCGAATGAATCCCTCGGTCAGTTGCAATTGGTTATAGACTTTATAAAATCATTGGGAATAAGTTTCACGGTTGTTAATATGCTTCTGCTGATGATTTTCTTGTTTACAGCAAAGGGAGTTATTAATTATTTAAAGACTGCTTATATAGCAAAAGTGAATGTTCTTACCACAAGGAAACTCAGATTTACTCTTGTAGACAGTTTAGAAAAACTCTCTTATGAAGGCTTTACTACAATGAGTGTTGGGAGAATTCAGAATCATATTTTTGGAGAGGCGGGTAGGCTAATCACTGCGATGACTATGTTTCTTAACTCTATCCAGTTTGCCACGATGTTGCTTACTTACTTGGCATTAGCTGCGGTTTCTAATTGGCAATTTGCCATTATGGTTGCTATAGGAGGCTATGTCACTGATTTTATATATAAATATATTAATTCTCTTATTAGGAAATATTCAAGGAAAATAGTTAATCTTGGTAATAATTTTAATGAAATACTGATTCAGGCAATAAATAATTTTAAATATCTGAAAGCAACCAATAGCTCAAAAGAGTATAATCATCGCTTAAGAGATAATATAATAGATAATGATGAATATAATTTAAGAATAGCAAAATTGGAGGCCATTATGGTCAATGCCCGTGAGCCAATGATTATAATGATTATTGCACTTGTTATTATTATTCAGATAAAGATTTTTAATGGGGATTTGGCTTCTATATTGGTTAGCTTATTATTGTTTTATAGGGCTTTAGGCTATCTGGTTAATTTACAGGGAGCTTGGGCAGGTTTTGTTAGAAACTCTACGGCTATTGAATCTATTGATACCATTATAAAAGAGTTTAAGGAGAATGAAGAACCTCAAAATTCTACTCCTATTCATAAGATAGAAGATATACAAGTTAAGGATTTAGAGATTACTTTTGGAAATACTCCAGTATTAAAAGGCTTGAATATGAATATTCCTCCTAAAACATCAATAGCTTTTGTTGGAGAAAGTGGTGCTGGTAAAACTACTTTGGCAAATGTAATCTGCGGACTTCAAATTCCACACAGGGGAGAGGTAATTGTAGAGAATAAATCCCTTTATACATCTAATTTAAACTCATATAGGAGTAAGATAGGCTATATTACCCAAGAGCCTGTAATATTTAATGATACTTTATTTAATAATGTAACTTTTTGGGCAGAAAAAACGCCTCAGACCCTTGAAAAGTTTTATAAAGTAATGGATATGGTATCGATGAAAGACTTTGTGGAGAATTTGGAGTATAAAGAAGATTCTACATTAGGAAATAATGGAGTATTGGTTTCGGGAGGCCAAAAGCAAAGAATATCTATTGCAAGGGAGCTTTATAAAGATGTGGAGCTCCTCATTATGGATGAAGCTACATCTGCCTTAGATTCAGAAACGGAAAAGTATATTAAAGATAATATCGATATGCTCCACGGAAAATTCACTATGATTATTATAGCTCACAGACTTTCCACAATTAAGAATGTAGATACTATTTATTTATTAGATAAAGGAAAAATATTAGCTTCTGGAAGCTATAAAGACCTTATAGATAAGTCAGACAGATTTAAGCGAATGGTAGAACTTCAAGAACTTTAAAGTATATTTTAGAGCCTGTAATCACAGAATTATGGGCTTTAAAAATATTATTTCTCAAGCATAAGACTTATTCAGTAAAAATTCTTACATTTACCAAAATTTTTTAACAGGTAAAAAATCTAAATTTTAATTATAATAAAAGTATAAATAAAATGTCAGTATTAGTAAACAAAGATTCTAGAGTAATCGTACAAGGATTTACAGGAAATGAAGGAACTTTCCACGCAAGCCAGATGATTGAATATGGTACTAATGTAGTAGGAGGTGTAACCCCAGGAAAAGGAGGTACAGAGCATCTTGGTAAGCCTGTATTTAATACCGTAGCAGAAGCAGTAGAAAAGGCTGGAGCTAATGTATCTATTATCTTTGTACCACCAGCATTTGCAGCTGATGCGGTGATGGAAGCAGCAGAAGCGGGAATTAAGGTTATTGTTTGTATTACCGAAGGTATTCCAGTTGCTGATATGGTAAAAGTAAAAGCTTATATTGCAGATAAAGAATGCCGTCTTATCGGTCCTAACTGCCCAGGTATTATTACATCAGAAGAAGCAAAAATTGGTATTATGCCGGGCTTTGTTTTCAAAAAAGGTAAAATAGGTATTGTTTCAAAATCAGGAACTCTTACTTATGAAGCTGCTGACCAGGTAGTAAGAGCTGGCTTTGGTGTGTCTACGGCCATTGGTATTGGAGGCGACCCAATTATTGGCACTACTACAAAAGAGGCTTTGGAATTATTTATTAATGACCCAGAAACCGATGCAGTTGTAATGATTGGAGAGATTGGTGGTTCATTAGAAGCTGAAGCAGCAAGATGGTACAAAGCAAGTGGCTCTACTAAGCCAGTAGTAGGCTTTATCGCAGGGCAAACTGCTCCTAAAGGTAGAACAATGGGGCATGCTGGTGCTATTGTAGGTGGGGCAGAAGATACAGCACAGGCTAAAATGGCAATTATGAGAGAGAATGGTATTCATGTAGTGGATTCTCCTGCCGATATAGGCTCTACTGTAGCTAAAGTATTAGGATAAAATTAAAGAATGAAAAAAGTTTTTTTTAGTTTAGTTCTTGGGATTGCTACATCTTTATCTCTTTCTGCTCAGATAGACTTTAGCAGTACGAGATTTGGTGTTATCGGAGGAATGAATTATTCAAGAGTGAAGAATGCTCATAATCCTTCTGGGCCAAGATATACTTTCCAAGCAGGAGCTTTGGCCTTAATTCCTATTGATAAAAATGACCAGTTTTACTTTCAGCCAGAAATAGTCTATTATGGTGCTGGGGAAACGGGTAAAGATAAGGCAGCAAAAGGAAAACATGGCTATAATGCTCTTTATGCTAATAACTATATTAGTATTCCAATTTATTTTAAGGCTTTCTTTTCAGAGGCAGAATCTGAGTTTTTTGGATTGATAGGTCCAAGATTCAACTTTTTAATTGATCAAAAAGTTACAGATGCAGCGAAGGATATTTATGACCCTAATCATACTTCCTCTGATACGAATGGGAAGGCTAATGGGTTTAACTTTGCTATTGGAGCAGGTGTAGGCTTTAGCTATAAAAGGAAGTTAGAACTGAGTATACGATATGATTTGGGACTTTCTAACACTTATAAAGGCTTGATGACAGAATATGGGGGAGACCCTAATATCCAAAAAAAGAAATCCGAACAGGTTTTAAGTGTTGGTCTAAATTATATTTTCGACTAAGAAAAATAAGGCTATATAATAAACTCCTTAACTTTTAATAGGTTAAGGAGTTTATTTTTTTTATATCTTTAAAATTATTTAAATTCTGTTAAAATTCTATAGGGGTGGGTATTTTTCTAATAAACATTTGCTTCATTAGTTTTTTTTTGTAATTTTGCTCCGCTTGAAAGAGTAATTCTTGAGGAGCAATAATTTTTTTTTCATCATTTGTGTTTTTGGGCTCATATTGTAAAATATGAGCCATTTTTATTGTTCAGACTCGTATCTAATAAAGAGCTCGAGGAAGTAAGAATAGGTGATGACACCTTCCTGCTGGTTGGTTTTTAGGAATATATCATTGGCTTTTCGAAAAAAGTTCTCAGCTTTTCCCTCATATTTAGCATTAAATTCAAGTTCATATGCCCGATCTCTTTTCATTGCAGGAGAATAGCTTTCCAATACACTTTCTACAAAATCAGTATGTTTATCATACAGTGTTTTCAGAAGGCTTTTCAGTATAAAATAATAAGTGCTGTAACGAAGACTGGCTGATTTTGCCTCTTTTCCTGTAAGAAATGCGATAAAGTGTGCTTCCTGTTCCCTTGCATAGCCTCTTTGGTGAGCCATTTCGTGCGCAATGGTAAAGGGGATATAGGTATCGGGTTGGGTAGAGCAGATTTGTGCCTCTCCACTAAAAGGATTATAATACCCGAGAATACCCGCATAGTTCATTATGGGAGAGTACAGGCTGTTTTTAATACTCTGTGATTGAATCGCTTTCTTATCTATGAGATTCTTGGGGAGACTCTTTTGTAGCTCTATTATTTCTAATTTTAATGCATTTATATCTTCTATAATGAAGACACCTTGTGTATTCTCTTTTGTCCTCTCCCTTTCTTTTTTGCAGAGTTCGAGATATTTTAAGCTAAGTTGTTTCAGCTCTTCGGTTGTGATTTGTTTTTCTGGGAGTTTATTGATTATCGGTTCTTGAAAGTAAAGCATACCCCAGAATATTTGGTAGATAAAGTAGAAAATATTTAAGGTAATGAGAAGTTTTAATAATGATTTCTTCCTCTTCTTAGGCTTTGATAAACCGCTCATCAGTATTAAAATATAAATTCCTAATAAGATGTAGGCTGTATCTCCAAATGAGAAAGGGAATAATGAAAATATTTTGGTGTGTATTTCTTTCTGAACTTCAAAAAGGAGTTCAAAAAAGTATATAGCAGAACCGATTTTAGACAATGTGTAAAACAATGCAATCTGCACTAATAGAGCTATGCTCCAAACCCTTTTTTTATGTATTGGCATCTCTTTACTTTTGCGCAAATATAGGGTTCTTCATCTTTGTTTTCTCCTTGTTTTTGTACATTTGCTTGCAAAATTATAGTGGAATTTTATGGATATTAAGCAACGAATAGAGCAGCTAGCCGAGGAACTTCATCAGCATAATTACAACTATTATATTTTGGATGAGCCTACGATTTCCGACTTTGAATTTGATTCCAAGTTGAAGGAATTACAAGAGCTTGAGCAGCAATATCCTGAATTTTCAACACCCAATTCGCCCACACAGAGGGTAGGAGGGGGCATTACTCGCAATTTTCCTACAGTCCAGCACCAGTATAGGATGTATTCTCTGGATAATTCATACGATTTTGATGACCTTAAAAACTGGAAGAATCGCCTTGAAAAAGCGATAGATGAGCCCATTACATTTGTAGCAGAGCTGAAATACGATGGTGCCTCTATCTCCATTACCTATGAAAATGGAAAACTCACCCAAGCCGTTACCAGAGGAGATGGTATTCAGGGAGATGAGATTACAGCAAATGTTCGTACTATATCTGATATTCCTCTTGTATTAAGGGGTGATTTCCCTCAAAAATTCCATATTCGTGGAGAGATTTATCTTACAAAAAAGAACTTTGAAAAGCTCAATGAAAGCCGGCGAGAAGAAGGTTTGGACTTGTTTATGAACCCGAGAAATACTGCCAGTGGAAGTCTTAAAATACAAGATTCTGCAGAGGTTCGCAGGCGCAATCTCTCAGCTGTACTCTATCAGTATATCGCGGAAGAATTTCCTGCAAAGACTCACTGGGAGCTTCTGGCAAAGGCTAAGGAATGGGGCTTTAAAGTTTCAGAAGATCAGGCAAAGCTCTGTAGAAATTTAGATGAAATAAAGGAGTTTATCAATTATTGGGATAAAGAAAGGCATCATCTCCCTTTTGAAATAGATGGTATTGTCATTAAGGTTAATTCTCTTAAACATCAGCAGCTACTCGGCTATACAGCAAAGTCTCCTCGCTGGGCTATGGCGTATAAATTCAAAGCCGAAAAGGTAGAAACCGAGCTCCTTAGTGTAGATTACCAAGTGGGGCGTACGGGTGCCATAACCCCTGTGGCAAATCTAAAACCCGTTCTACTGGCGGGGACTATCGTGAAACGAGCCTCTTTGCACAATGAGGATATTATCAAGAAACTGGATTTGCATAATGATGACTTTGTCTATGTAGAGAAAGGTGGGGAGATTATCCCCAAAATAGTGGGGGTAAATACAGAAAAGCGAAGCCTCCTCCAGCAGCCATTGAGCTATATAAAAAACTGTCCAGAGTGCGGTACACCTCTTATTAAGATACCTACCCAAGCAGTACACTTCTGCCCAAACGAAATGCACTGCCCACCGCAGGTCATCGGAAAAATGATACATTTCGTCTCTCGAAAAGCACTCAATATTGAGAATCTCGGTGAAGAAACCATAGAGCTCCTCTACCGTCATCAGCTGGTAGAGAACCCTGCCGATTTCTACACCCTTACCAAAGAGCAACTGCTCCCACTCGAGAGAATGGCAGAGAAATCCGCACAAAACATCATAGATGCAATACAAAAATCTAAGGAAGTTCCCTTCGAGAAAGTTCTCTTTGGGCTTGGTATAAAGCATATCGGGGAGACCGTAGCCAAAAAACTCGTAAAAACTTTCCCCAATATAGATGCACTGAGAACCGCTTCTTTTGATGAACTCATACAGGTAGAAGATGTAGGCGATAAAATTGCCGAAAGTCTGATACGCTTCTTTAAAAACGCTGAAAATCTCCTACTCGTAGAGCGACTAAAGTCCTATGGCGTGCAGATGGAGAAGCAAGAGAGCACCACTGAAACTCTTAGCAATGTCCTCAAGGGTAAAACTTTTCTTTTTACGGGAAAGCTCAGTCTATTTACCCGCGAGCAAGCCGAAGATATGGTAGAAAAGCACGGCGGAAAGAATATCTCTGCAGTGTCTAAAAATCTCAACTATCTCGTAGTAGGAGAGAAGGCTGGTAGCAAACTCAAAAAAGCCCAAGCTATAGGGACTATTAGGATTTTAGATGAGCAGGAATTCCTCAATTTAATTTCCCAATAGCGTAGGGAGTATTTACTTACAACCTAATTACCTTACTGCTTAAAGACTGCTACTTATTGCATTTAGCAGGGTAGCGAAAGTCATTACTTCTCCTGAGAATATAGTCTCTATTGTATCTTTTAGGTGCAAGAGCTCAGAGTTTAGGAAATCATCCCTGTCGGAAGAGGTACTGAAGAATAAGAGGAGGTTATAGTTTTTGCCTTCGTTTATCATTTCAGAATATATTTCGGAGAAGATATGTTGATGAACGCTTTTAAACCCTTGAATAGACTGGAGAAGTTGCTGATTAAAGTATTTTTCCCAGTTTTTAATTACAGCTTCTGGGCAGTGGAAGGTAAGGCTAAGTATGCTCATAAATTCGTATTTGTTCTCGTGCAAAAATAGAGCTTTCAGTAAAAATTGATAAGAGGAAAACGATTATCTTTGCCCCAATTTTTATGAAAAACACACAGAAAAATGCAGCGATGGGCTTTATCTTCATCACGCTGCTAATTGATATTACAGGCTGGGGCATCATCATCCCCGTAGTACCAAAATTAATAGAAGAACTCATCAATGGCGATATAAGCCAAGCCGCTAAATATGGCGGATGGCTTAGTTTTGCTTATGCTTTTGTACAGTTTGTTTTCTCGCCTATTGTGGGGAATCTCAGTGACAAATATGGTAGGCGACCGATTATCTTGCTTTCGCTTTTTGGCTTTGCGGTAGATTATATCTTCCTTGCCCTCTCGCTCAATATCTGGTGGCTCTTCATTGGGCGGATTATCGCAGGGGTTACGGGGGCGAGTATTACTACTGCCAGCGCTTATATCGCTGATATTTCTAATGATGAAAATAGGCCGAAGAATTTTGGGATGATAGGTGCGGCATTTGGTTTGGGCTTTATCATTGGTCCCGTGCTCGGAGGTTTGCTCGGGGCGTATGGCTCGCGGGTGCCGTTCTATGCTGCTGCGGTTTTGTGCTTTTTAAACTTCCTTTATGGGTATTTCGTGCTCCCTGAAAGTCTTCCGAAAGAAAAACGCCGCCCATTCGAGTGGAAGAGAGCTAATCCTGTCGGTTCGTTGCATTTTCTCACCAAATATCCTACGCTTTCTCGGCTTGTTGTTGCTCTAATCCTTATACAAATCGCCCTCCACGCTGTGCAGAGCAATTGGAGCTATTTCGTGATGTATCAATTCGGATGGACGGAGAAAATGGTCGGGCTTTCGCTCGGTTTCATCGGGCTGCTGGTTGGTTTGGTGCAGGGGGTACTTATCAGATGGAGTACAAGGCGGATTGGTGAGCGAAACAATATTCTCTACGGATTAATGATGTATACCATAGGTATGCTCCTCTTCTCTTTTGCCTCTCAGGGATGGATGATGTTTGCCTTCCTCATTCCTTACTGCTTGGGTGGGGTTAGCGGGCCGTCATTGCAGTCCCGAATTACGAAAAATGTACCTTCCGATGAGCAGGGTGCACTCCAAGGAGCCCTCACATCGCTGATGAGCGCCACCTCTATCATTGGTCCACCCTTAATGACCAACCTCTTCTATTATTTCACCCACGAAAATGCACCATTTGTTTTCCCAGGAGCACCATTTTTCCTTGCTTTTCTCCTTTTTATCATCGGTATCCTTCTCGTAAGGCATAGTTTCAAGCGATAGCCCACCTTGCAGGTGATGCACAGCTTCCAGCTGAGGGACTTATCCTTTTAGCGTGGAGAAGGAGTTTTTTCTAATCTTTTCCTCTTTTATTTTATGAGTTCATTATGGGGAGCACTTAGAAATAATTGCCCCACCGGCTACGGTGTGGAGGAAAATTCGCGTGAATCTTGTCAATATTTTTCTCATCGGAGGAAAATTCGCGTGAATCTTGTCAATATTTTTCTCATCGGAGGAAAATTCGCGTGAATCTTGTCAATATTTTTCTCATCGGAGGAAAATTCGCGTGAATCTTGTCAATATTTTTCTCATCGGAGGAAAATTCGCGTGAATCTTGTCAATATTTTTCTCATCGGAGGAAAATTCGCGTGAATCTTGTCAATATTTTTCTCATCGGAGGAAAATTCGCGTGAATCTTGTCAATATTTTTCTCATCGGAGGAAAATTCGCGTGAATCTTGTCAATATTTTTCTCATCGGAGGAAAATTCGCGTGAATCTTGTCAATATTTTTCTCATCGGAGGAAAATTCGCGTGAATCTTGTCAATATTTTTCTCATCGGAGGAAAATTCGCGTGAATCTTGTCAATATTTTTCTCATCGGAGGAAAATTCGCGTGAATCTTGTCAATATTTTTCTCATCGGAGGAAAATTCGCGTGAATCTTGTCAATATTTTTCTCATCGGAGGAAAATTCGCGTGAATCTTGTCAATATTTTTCTCATCGGAGGAAAATTCGCGTGAATCTTGTCAATATTTTTCTCATCGGAGGAAAATTCGCGTGAATCTTGTCAATATTTTTCTCATCGGAGGAAAATTCGCGTGAATCTTGCCAATATTTTTCTCATTGGAGGAAAATTCGCGTGAATCTTGCCAATATTTTTCTCATCGGAGGAAAATTCGCGTGAATCTTGTCAATATTTTTCTCATCGGAGGAAAATTCGCGTGAATCTTGTTAATATTTTTCTCATCGGAGGAAAATTCGCGTGAATCTTGTCAATATTTTTCTCATTGGAGGAAAATTCGAGCGTTTCTAGTTTCATCCAAGCCCACTGCGTGGGGAGCACTTAGAAATAATTGCCTGCTATGCTGTGGCTAATCGTCTGCCACGCGAGTGGTTGCCTCCCCTGCTAGGAGGGTGCTCTTCACGCGAGTGGTTGCTTCGCTAGCTAGGTGGGGGGAGGGGGGATGTTGAGGTTATTTTATTGGCTAGGGTATGCTATGGTGCAAAATAGTATATTTGCGGTCGCGAGAAAGTTGGCCTGTTGATTCTCCACTTTGGAGGGTAGGAAAGTCCGGACTCCACAGGGAAGCATAGCGGATAACATCCGTCCGCCGCGAGGCGAGGACAAGTGCAACAGAAAGAATGTACAGTACGGCTGTAGTGAAATCAGGTAAACTCTATGCGGAGCAATGATAAGTATATCGGTTCTTTTGGCTTAGCCAGAATAGGAGTGCCCGCTCCGAATGCCGAGGGGTAATCAGCTCAAGCTATGCAGCAATGTATGGCGTAGATAAATAACAGGCATCTCGGTTTCGAGGTACAGAATCCGGCTTATAGACTTTCTCGCGTTTTTATTTTCAATTTTTCTCAAAAAATCAGCTTAATATTATACATTCCGCAAATTTGTTTATATTTGTGCATCATCAAAAATTAAGAAAATGGCAGAATATAAATTATTACTCCCCTCTATGGGCGAGGGCGTTATGGAAGCAACAGTAATTACTTGGCTCGTGAATGAGGGCGATACGGTAAATGAAGATGATAGCGTAGTAGAAATCGCAACAGATAAGGTAGATTCTGATGTGCCCACTCCCGTGTCTGGGAAATTGGTAAAAATTCTAAAAAATAAAGACGAAATAGCAAAAGTAGGAGAGCCTATTGCCATTTTAGAAATTGAAGGAGAGGGTACAGCGGATGCAGAAGCCGTAGAAGCACCTCAGAAAGAAGAATCAGTGCCTGCTGTAGAGGTAGTTGCTGCATTGGAAGAGCCACTCAAAGCAGTTGCGAGTGGGGAATCAGGGCAGTTTTTATCGCCATTGGTGAAGTCCATCATCCAGCAGGAAAAAATTACAGAAGCAGAGCTTGCCAGCGTAAGAGGTACAGGTCTGGAAGGTAGAATTACCAAAGATGACATCCTCTCCTTTGTGAAAAATAGAGGCTCCCAGCCTGCCAAAGCAGAGGTAGCTCGTACGGAAACGAAAGAAACGCCTAAGGAGGAGGCTAAACCTCAAACTCAGACTGTACAAACACTTTCTGCAAGTGCTGGAGATGAAATTATCCCAATGGACAGGATGAGGAAAATCATCGCTGAGAATATGGTGAAGTCTAAACAGATTTCTCCGCATGTAACTTCATTTATTGAAACCGATGTAACCAATGTCGTAAAATGGAGGAACAAGAATAAATCGCTGTTTGAAAAGCGTGAGGGCGAGAAACTCACCTTTATGCCGATATTCGTGAGAGCAGTGGTGAGGGCTATCCAAGATTATCCGATGATTAATATCTCTGTAAATGGAGACCAGATTATTAAAAAGAAAAATATCAATATAGGTATGGCTACGGCGCTGCCAGACGGTAACCTCATCGTGCCTGTAATTAAAAATGCAGACCAGCTCTCGCTCTCTGGGCTTGCAAAAGCGATTAACGACCTTGCACATAGAGCAAGAAATAAGAAATTAAAACCAGAGGATACGCAAGGCGCTACTTATACCATCTCCAATGTGGGGAGTTTCGGAAATCTGATGGGGACGCCTATCATTCCTCAGCCACAGGTTGCTATCTTGGCAGTAGGGGCTATTGTGAAGAAGCCCGCAGTCCTTGAAACCAAAGATGGAGATGTAATTGCCATTAGAAACTTGATGTTTATGTCTCATTCCTATGACCACCGAGTGGTAGATGGCTCTTTGGGCGGATTATTCCTAAAAAGAGTGAATGATTACTTGGAAAGCTGGGATTTAGATACAGAGGTTTAATTAACTCCACCGATAATGTTAAGAGTAGGATTAGTAGGAGCAGGACATTTAGGGAAAATTCACCTGAAATTACTCCATCAATCGGAAAAATATGAACTTGTAGGCTTTCACGATAAAGATGTGGAGACTGGTAAGCGCCTTGAAGCCGAGTTTGGCTATAAATTCTTTGAAGATTTTGATGAATTGCTCTCTCAGGTGGAGGTAATAGACATCGTTACCCCAACTATTTATCATTATGATTATGCCCAAAAAGCGATAGACAGAGGTATTCATTTCTTTATAGAAAAGCCCGTTACCCAGACCTTAGAGCAGGCAGAGAGCATAATGAAATCCAGCTCCGAGAAAGGAATTAAGGCGCAAGTAGGTCATGTGGAGCGGTACAATCCTGCATTTATTGCGACTAAGGGCTATATCCACCATCCGATGTTTATAGAAATCCACCGTTTGGCGGAGTTTAACCCTCGTGGAACCGATGTTTCGGTGGTATTAGACCTGATGATTCATGATTTGGATATTCTCCTTAGCATTGTAAAATCTGAGATAAAGGAAATACACGCCAGCGGAGTATGTGTGGTGAGCAAAACGCCGGATATTGCCAATGCACGGATAGAATTTAAAAACGGCTGTGTAGCGAATCTTACGACTTCCAGAATATCGATGAAAGCAATGCGCAAATGTAGATTCTTCCAGCAAGATGCTTATATCTCGGTTGATTTCTTTGAGAAAAAGGCAGAAGTTATCCGAATGAAAGAAGCACCGAAAGAACCTTCCGAATTTGATATGATTATAGAAAATGCCGAAGGAGAAAAAAATCAGATTCTCTTTGAGTATCCCAAGATAGAGCCTAATAATGCGATACTCGATGAGCTTAATGCCTTTGCAGACTCAATAGAAAAGAATACACCGATACAAGTCCCCTTAAAAGACGGTACAGAAGCGCTGAAAGTAGCCCTGAAAATAGCAGAACTTATTAATAAATAGAGAGGAGAGAAAAATTCTCTCTTTTTTATGTTTTCTTATTAGTTCTGCTGAATCTTTTTTTGAAATTCTGCTGAGAAAACTTCTCGGTCTTTGCGGAGTTTTTCCAAAGTTTTGGGAAGGGTATAGCTGAAAATTGGGGTGTTTTCGGAGTTGAGGAAGATGATATGCTTTTCCTCACCGTCAATCATTTGAGAGAAAATATCCCACATAGAAGTTTCTTTTAGTTTTAGGAGTTCGAAAAAGTCAGGTGCTTTTATTTGTATTGTTTTCATTGCGTAAAAGTAAGAATTTAGAAGAATAAACCGTTACATTTGTGGTATGATTTCACAGGCTACGATAGATAAGATTTTCTCTGCAATGCGGATAGAGGAGATTATTGGCGAGTATGTTCAGCTCAAAAGGGCAGGCACTACATTGAAGGGGCTTAGCCCTTTTCAGGATGAGAAGTCGCCAAGTTTTGTAGTCTCCCCGAGCAAGCAAATCTGGAAAGATTTCTCCTCTGGAAAGGGGGGGACAGCACTTTCTTTCCTTATGGAAATAGAGGGCTTTAGCTATCCCGAAGCACTGAGATTTGTTGCTAAAAAATATGGAATCGAGGTAGAGGAAGACCGAAAGGAACTCAGCGAAGAGGAGAAACATCAGCGCTCCGAGAGAGATTTGCTCTATAAAATAAATGAAGTTGCCAATGCCTACTACCAAGAGCAACTTTGGGAAACGGAAGAAGGAAAAGCTATCGGGCTCTCATACTTTAAGGAAAGGGAACTGAAAACCGAGATTATACAGAAGTTTCAGCTGGGCTATTCTCCAGAGAAAAAAGATGCATTTACCGAATATGCGCTCTCCAAAGGCTATTCAAAAGAGATACTTGAAAAGTCTGGGATTTCTATTTTTAGGGAGAATAGTGGGATTGATAGATTCCGCGAGCGGGTAATCTTCCCTATTCATAGCTTTTCGGGGAGGGTTTTAGGTTTTGGTGCGAGGATATTAAAGTCCAATGCAAAAGCTGCGAAATACCTTAACTCGCCAGAGACGGAAATTTACCATAAATCCAATGTGCTCTATGGCTTGAACCAAAGCAAGCAAGCGATTTCTAAATATGACAAATGCCTTTTGGTTGAGGGGTATATGGATGTGATTTCCCTACACCAGGCGGGGATAGAAAATGTGGTCGCGAGCTCGGGAACCGCCCTTACCATAGAGCAGATAAAACTCATTAAAAGGCTTACTGAGAATGTAACCATTCTCTTTGATGGAGATAAAGCAGGGATAAAAGCCAGCTTCAGAAGTATAGATTTACTCCTTACACAGGGGATGAATATTAGAGTTTTGCTATTCCCAGACGGTGATGACCCCGACAGTTTTGCGAGGAAACATCCAAGGGATTATGTAGAGGCGTTTATCGATAAGCATTCGCAGGATTTTATCGATTTTAAAGCAGAAATTCTCTTCAAAGAAGCCGATAATGACCCGATAAAAAAAGCAGAAGCAATTCGGGATATCGTAAAATCTATAGCCCATATAGAAAATATCCTGAAACAGGAAGTCTATATAAAGGAGGTTTCTACAAAGTTTCAGATTAGTGAGCCATCGCTCTTCAATGAATTGAGCGTACAGCAACAGATACTCAGAGGGAATTCTTCTGCCGAGAGGCAGAGGCAGCCCACTATAAAACTTGAGGTTATAAAATCCAAAAGTTCGGAGCTGGGGGTAAATCCGCTTCTCGTCCTTGAAGAAAAATTGGTAGAGCTGATGCTCAAATACGGCAATTATGTACTGCAAAGAAAAGATGAGGAGGGAAATGACTACAAAATAACCGCAGTAGAGGAGATTATTAACTATTTTGATGAAGATGATTATTCGGTAATCTCACCCGTAAATCAGATGATTATTAATGAAATTAAGGCGGGTTTAGCAGAAGGAGAGCTCCGTACCGATAGCTTTTTTCTCACCCTGATGGATGAAGATATTACCAAGAAAATCGCCGATATATCGGTAGAGAGATACCATACCAGCAATTGGGAAAAGTACAATATCTATTTCAGCCGAGAAGAAGAGGTGGTTCCTAAAATAATAAGCGACAGTATTTACAGACACAAACGAGAATATGTAGTAAGCCTCATACACGAGATAAAGAAGAAGTTAGAAGATTCGGAAAATAAAGAGGAGGATTACTTAAAAATCGTGAAGCTCACTCAGCTTAAAAACGAAATTGATAAAGTTTTCGGAAGTGTGAAGATCGACCTTATGAGAAATCAAATTTAACCAAATCATCCAGGTTTTTGAGTAGAGGATTAATCTCTAAAAACTTCTCAAAAGTACTTTTTTCACTTACAATTTCTCTTTTAGTACTCACATCAAGCGTATATTCTACAGAGATATTGAAATGCTTGGTCTTGTGCTTAAAAGCATTAAAGAACTCAAGCTGTATCGCTTCAAATTTATCTTTTGCCGTCTCTGATGGATACTTTATTTCAATTGTATTTTCGCCAGTTTTGGTGAGGACAAAGCCATTAATAGCCGCATAGACTACTATATTTTTCACTTTCAGAAGTTCTAAGAATTTATTCCATTCCGTCTCTAAATCGGTTTGGGAAAAGTGTTGATTGGGTAGGGGAGTGTTGCTTACCGCTGTTTCTGTAGTCTCTGTTTTCTCCTCGCTGTTGAGCTTGTTGTGTATATTAAACTTGGAAGCAACGGATTTGCTCCCCGCCAACGGCTTTGATGCCTTAGGAATTGAGATTTCTTTTCTAAGCTCTGAGAGGTCGGCTGCTGGTTTTGGGGCACTTTCTGTTTTAGTGGGCTTGGTTTTCTCTTGATGAGGTTCCGCTTGGTCCAAGAAAGGAGCGATTATTCTAAACTTTTTTTTTTAAGCCCTTCTGTTTCTGCCATCAGGCTTGAGAGCTGCATTAATGCAATTTCTACCGTCAGCCTTGGGTTTTTGGAGGTTTTGTAATTAATATCGGCAGCGTTGCATATTTCTATGGCATCAATCAACAGTTGAGGTTTCCATTTCTTGCTTTGCTCGGCAAATTTAGCTTTTGTTACTTCGCCAACTTCTATTAAGTTCAGCGTATTGGGGTTCTGAGCCATCATTAAATCTCGGAAATGGCTTCCAAGCCCTGCAATGAAGATATGCGGGTCAAATCCCTTTTTTACGATTTCATTAAAGGCGGTGAGAACCTCTGGTATTTTGGTTTCAAAGGCTAAATCAGCGATTTTCAAATACTGGTCATAGTCCAGCACATTTAATACTTCTGCAGCTTGTTGTAATGTGATATTCTTTTGGGTAAAGGTAGAGAGCCTGTCAAATATAGAGAGTGCATCTCTTAGAGCGCCATCGGCTTTTTGTGCAATGAGGTAGAGGGCATCATCTTCGTATTGAATATTCTCTTCCTGTGCGATTTTTTTAAGGTGATTCTGAATATCCTCAATGCCTATTCTTTTGAAATCATAGATTTGGCAGCGGGAAAGAATGGTCGGGATAATCTTATGCTTTTCCGTAGTTGCTAAAATGAAAATAGCGTGTGCAGGAGGCTCTTCCAATGTCTTTAAAAAAGCATTAAATGCTGCCTGAGAAAGCATATGAACCTCATCTATAATATAGACTTTGTATTTGCCTACTTGTGGAGCAAAACGAACCTGGTCTATAAGATTTCTAATATCATCTACCGAGTTATTAGAAGCCGCATCGAGCTCATAGATATTATAAGCGAAGCCATCCTCTGATGTAGAACCATCTTTTTCATTGATTTTTCTTGCGAGAATCCTTGCACAAGTAGTTTTACCCACCCCACGAGGACCACAAAATAAAAGAGCCTGAGCAATCTGCCCATTCTCTATTGCGTGTTCCAAAGTATCAGTGATGTGTGCCTGCCCAACAACGGTTTCAAACTCTTGAGGGCGGTATTTTCGGGCCGAAACAATGAAATTTTCCATACGCCAAAAATAGGTATTTTTATTTTAATACTGTTGTTTTAGGGAGTAATTATTTTTTACAGGAATTTTCTATTCGATACATTAGAGAAATTTCTTTTTAATTCTGCCTCTCCACAGCCTATCAATACAAAAAAGAGTGTGTGCATAATGAGAAAAATAGGAAAAATGCCCTCTGAGGGAGCTCTATGTAGGGTAATGACAAAAAAAATGCTCCAAAAATTTTTTGCGAAATCAAAATCGTGAAGATTTAAAGGGTTTTTGCTTGTTTTGTTATTAAATCAATAAAAAAACGCTGTTTTAGTTTTAAAGGAGCTTGCCAGAGAGTAGTAGCCCTGCTACGGAGAAGTAAATAATCAGCCCTGTAACATCTACAAGAGTGGCAACGAAAGGTGCAGATGAGGTAGCGGGGTCAAGTTTCAGTTTTTTCAGGATAAAAGGCACCATAGAGCCAGAAACCGCTCCCCATAGTACGATAGCCACCAGAGAAATCCCTACGCTGAAGCCTATGGAAACCCAGAACTGACCATAATCTATAAGCCCCGCTTCTTGCCAGAGGGCAATTCGTAAGAAACCGATAGCGCCTAATATGCTTCCGAGGAGTGTGCCTGTTATAATCTCTTTGCGCATTACATACCACCAGTCTTTTAATGAAATTTCTTGCAGAGCCATTGCCCTGATGATAAGTGTTGCTGCCTGCGAACCAGAATTCCCCCCACTGGAAATGATGAGAGGGACGAAGAGTGCGAGTACCACTGCTTTTTCAATCTCGTTTTCAAAGTAGCCCATAGCCGTTGCTGTGAGCATCTCGGAGAGGAAGAGGATAACGAGCCAAAAGCCCCTTTTTTTTACCATTTCCCAGATAGACGTATCGGTATAGGGCAGGTCGAGAGCTTCCAAACCCCCGAATTTCTGGATGTCTTCGGTGTTTTGCTGTTCTATCTGGTCGAGGATGTCGTCTATGGTTACAATCCCTACCAGCACCCCTGCTTCGGTGATGATGGGCAGTGCAGAGCGGTCGTATTTCTCAAAGTAGGAAACGGCGTCTTCCTTCGTTGTAGTGGTAGTGATTGCCACGAAGTGGTTATCGGTAATATCAGAGACCAAAGCGTCTTCCTCAGCGAGGAGGAGATTACCTATGGTAAGGTCATCAATCAGTCTATTTTTTTCATCAACCACATAGAGGTGGTTCATTGTTTCCACTTTTTTTCCCACCTTTTTAATTTGTTCAAGGCACCTTTTTACTGTCCATTCCTTTCGGATTTGGATGTAGTAGGGCGTCATCAGTCGGGCAATGGAATTGGCATCATAGCCTAAGAGTTTGAGGGCAACCCGCCTTTCCTGAGGATTAAGGTGGTTGATGGAGTATTTTATCAACTCATCGGGAAAGTCTTCAAAGAGTGCCGTACGGTCGTCTGGCGTCATCGCATTAAGGATTTCCGAAACCTCTTCACTTCCGATTCTCCTAATGGTTTCCTCTTGAAAATCTGGTGCAAGATGAGAAAAAACCTCTGCTTTATATTCTTTGGGTACTTTTAAAAAGGCAAGTACGCGCTCATCTGCGTGAAGCTCGCTCAGAGTTTCAGCAATATCGGCAGGGTTGAATATAAGTTCGGTTTGATTCACGATTTCTCCTCTTATTTGCGGTGCAAAAGTAGTTTAATTTCATAAAAAATGAAAATAGATACCGTAGGCAATTGTGGCAATTAATTAAACTTCTATTTTAATAAGTCATCAATAGATAATCTTATTTTCTTAGTTAAATAAAAACTCTCTGTGCAGTGGATAAATGCTTCAGAGGCTATCCGTTTGTGTTTGGTGGGAGGGTGAGGCTTTTTTATTTTTGCACTTTGATTTTTTTTACAGAAAAAGATGAAATTAATTAGGTTTATATTGATTTTTGGAGCCCTTTGGGGAAGTTTGATAAAGGCGCAAGAGGATTCATTGAATGTAGAACTGAAAAAAATACATAAGAAAACCAATATTTTAAAGGAAAAAGACTCTTTGAGAGAAGTTTTGCTTAGGGAAGAGTTTGCAAATCTGGCTGCACCCAAGTCTGCAGAGCTCGAAAAGTATAAAAAAGAGCTTAGAAGGATTCGGGAGGATGATTCTCTGCGATTGGCACAGGAGAAAGAGGAGATTAACAGGCTTCGGGAGAAAGTGGAGCCACATTTAGTACAGTTTGATCACAAAATACTCTTTAAAATATATTCTGGTCTGGGACCTTTCTCAGCAAAAGATAGAGCCCTCAATGCTACTCAACAGATACAAAAAGTTTTTGAGGGAAAAATTTATATAAAAGACTCACTGAAAGCACAAAAAGCACATAATTATATCAATATTCTATACTCGGGAAATATTATTACAAGTATTTCCGAAGAAGATGCCCTCTGGGAAGAATCTACTCAGGAAGAGCTTGCAGATAGGTACCTAAACATCATACAAACAAGCGTAGAGGCGAGCAGAGAGGCGCATACTTTTGAGAATACGGTGAGCCGTTGGCTGCAAGCGCTGGGCATTGTCGTGGGGTTTGTGCTCCTTTCCCTTTTGACCGACAGGCTTTTTGGTTTTGTGATAAGGAAAATCATCCGCTCTTGCGAGAGGAAAGAAGGTGGCCTCGAGGTGAAAAACTATCAAGTGATGAACAACCGCCAGCTGAAGAAATTCCTCGTCAGAATCCTGAAATGGCTCAGAATCATCATAAAAATCTTCCTGTTTGGCGTGAGCCTTAGCCTTATTTTCATCGTCTTCCCTGCTACTGAGCACTGGATGATGATGCTTTTGCACTGGCTATCCGCCCCATTGAAGGAGGTTTTTGACTCATTTGTGGAATATATTCCCAATATGCTGAGGATTATCATCATCCTTATCGTCGGGAACTACTTAAACAAGCTGCTGAGGTTTATTACCATAGAAATAGAGAGAGAAAAGCTGAGAATAAAAGGTTTTCACACGGAATGGGCAAGGCCAACTTACCAACTGATGAGGATTTTCCTGGTTGCCTTCACCATTATAATGGTTTTCCCCTTCCTACCAGGGGCAGATACCAGCGCATTTAAGGGAATATCTGTCTTTTTTGGGGTCATTCTTTCCTTAGGTTCGTCCTCTGCCATCGCAAATACCATTGCGGGCTTCATCATCACCTATATGCGGCCTTTTAAGGTGGGCGATTGGATTAAAGTGAACGATATTACGGGCCAAGTGATAGAAAAAACCGCCCTTGTAACGAGGCTGAGAACCATAAATAACGAAGATGTTACCGTACCTAACTCAATGATTCTCACAAATAAGACGATTAATTACAGTTCCTCCACACCAGAAAAGGGATTGATATTAAATGTAGAAATGAGCCTGAGACACGATATCCCATACCACACGATCAACCATTTAATGATAAAAGCGGCGCTGGAAACAGTGGGAATAGAGCCTTCGCCCGCGCCCTATGTCCTTAAAAATAAGATACTGGAAACCAATGTAGTCTACCAACTCAATGCCTATACACTACAGCCCGATAGAATGTTTTACATCATCTCCGACCTTAATGAAAATCTCATTAAAACCTTCGAAGAAGCGGGCATACCAATGCTTAGCCCTGTATATTACCCAAAACCAAAGACTGATTAATGCAAATAAACCTTATAGAATCTATCTATAATTATAAATTATACATTAGATTTGGAGGATTATATGAAATTTTATACTTTTGCCGCTCAAATTTTTAATAATACAGAATTATGAGAAAGATTATTCTTGGAGCTATAGTATTAGGAGCAGGATTATTCTCCAATGCTAATGCACAAATCCAAAAAGGTAATTTGATAATTGGTGGAGACATCTTCGGTGCTAATTTTGGACTGAACAAAGGTGGAGGATATAACTTCAATCTTCAACCGAAAGCAGCTTATTTTGTAGAAGATAATGTAGCAGTCGGTGGATATGCAGACTTAGGTTTCAGTGGCTCGAACGGAGGACAAACAAAATTCACTTATACAGTAGGAGCTTTGGGAAGATATTACTTATCACCAGGACAAGGTGGCGTAGATAACCTTCTAAAGCACGGAAGATGGTTCTTGGAGGCTAATGTAGGCGTAGGTGGAGAATCAATTTCCAAAGGAGGAAACTCTGCTAACGGTCTTGGCTTTGGCTTCGGACCTGGATACTCTTATTTCTTGACACCGAACATCGGACTAGAGGGAGTTGTTAAATATGATGCAAATGCGGGCTTTGGTAATGGAGGTTATACCCACAATATTAAATTTGGTTTAGGGCTCAACATCTTTATTTCTACTGCAAAGGCAGAAGAAATCATTAAAAATGTAAAATAATTTATATTTCATAGTTGTAGAATCTCCACTCAGTTTTTTTGAGTGGAGATTTATTATATATCTCTTATATATTGATGATATCCATCTCACCGCAGAGTGGGCGCTCAAATAAGCTGGCAAAGGGCTGGTTTTTATAGTTCGGATTGCCCATAATGTGCATAGATTTCGTAATGGCAGCTTCCGCAGTAATATTATGACCGCTAATGGCCCCAACTTTATGGAAAATATTTGAATTGGAATACTTCCCAATGGCTATTCCGCCAGATACACACTGGCTGATAACGACAATCTCTATCCCTTTATCTCTAATTTTCATTAAAGTGTCTTCAGTATCTTTGTTATTGAATATCGTACCAGAGCCAAAGACTTGAAGCACCAGAACTTTCACCGTAGGAAGGATGGAGAAGTGCTTAAGATTCATACCTGGGAAGATGCGGACGAATAAAACATCAGTGGAGAGGTGGAAGTCGCAATAAAAATCCTCACCCGAAGGGGGGCGGTAGAGCACTTCTTTATCAATATTGAGATGTACCCCCGATTGCCCCAGCACAGGATAGTTTGGGCTTTGATAAGCATCAAAATACTCGGCAGAATGCTTCAGCGAACGGTTTCCGCGCAGGAGTTTATACTCAAAATAGAGGGCGATCTCCTGTATTACAGCCTCGTTACCATCATAAAGACTGGCGTAGTAGAGGCTCGTCAGGAGATTCTCCTTAGCATCTGTTCGGAGGTCTCCGATCGGGAGCTGGGAGCCCGTTAAAATCACAGGTTTCTTTAAATTTTTGAGCATAAAACTAAGAGCAGAGGCGGTGTAGGACATTGTATCCGTACCGTGCAAGATGAGAAAGCCATCGTAATCCTCATATCGCTCTTGGATACAGCCTGCAATGCGTTTCCATTCCTCAGTACCTACATCTGACGAATCCAGAGGCTCTGGGAAGGAGTAAAGAGAGACTTCGCACTCAAGTAGATTCATTTCGGGAATCTTTCGGAAGATATGTTCAAAGTCAAACGGCATAAGGCTACCTGTTTCGTAGTTCTTTTCCATACCTATCGTCCCTCCTGTATAGATAATGAGCACTTTCCTTTTCATTATTTCAGAAAAATTTTATCGATAATTAGAAATGAAAGCTTTGCCCAAGCTCTGGGAGGAGAAGTTCTACGCCATTCTCTTCAAAAACCTGTACAGCAGCCTTATGATCTATGCTGATAGGAGGGAAAGTATCAAAATGAGCACCGATAACTCTTGGAGTTTTAATGAGTTTTGATGCAGCAAAGGCAGCCTCTTGAGGAGACATTGTATAATGCCCACCGATGCACAAAATACTGAGGTTTATCTTTCCATAAAGCCCTTCGAGCAAGCCCATATCGGCGATAGCACCAGTATCTCCCGAGAGGTAGAGGTTATATTCTGGCATTCTCAATACAAAACCTGCCACAGTGCCTCCATAACTCCCATCTGGAAAGGAAGAAGTATGAGCAGCAGGTACCATACTGAGCATCAGCTCACCAAGATGAGCCGTACCTCCTATATTGAGGTCTATTGATTTAGAATGAGAGAAATAAGCGCAGATTTCAGGTTGAGCGATGAGAGAAGCATCGGGGTGATGCTGCAAAACCTCTTGCACATCTGCGGTATGGTCTGCGTGAGCGTGGGTAATCAGCACGAAATCTATTCTCTGAGTAGCGATATCAAAGCCCGATTTTTCCTTTTGATAGTTATAAAATGGGTCGGTAATGATTGTTTTTCCATTGTAAGAAATCAAAAAGCAATTTTGACCTAAAAATCTTATTTCCATAGGATTATTTTTTTAGAGATTAAGTTTAATGCCCAAATATAAACATTTCAAAATAAACCTTGCCATCCTTGTGAATCATTTAATTCTTAGTATATTTACCGCATTAATTAATACTTATAATAATGAACATCAATTGGAAAACAGCGAAAGAATACGAAGACATTACTTATAAGAAATGTAATGGAGTGGCGAGGATTGCAATCAACAGGCCTGAGGTGAGAAATGCATTTCGACCAAAAACAACCTCAGAGCTTTACGATGCTTTTTATGATGCGTATGAGGATGCATCAATTGGGGTAGTTCTCCTCACAGGGGAGGGCCCGAGCCCGAAAGATGGGGGCCACGCCTTTTGCAGTGGGGGCGATCAGAAGGCTCGTGGGCATCAGGGATATGTAGGGGAGGATGGTAGGCATAGGCTGAATATCCTTGAGGTGCAGCGGCTTATCCGATTTATGCCAAAGGTAGTCATCGCCGTGGTGAATGGATGGGCTGTAGGTGGCGGGCATTCGCTTCATGTGGTCTGTGATCTTACTCTTGCCAGCGAAGAGCACGCGATTTTTAAACAGACAGATGCCGATGTAACCAGCTTTGATGGAGGATACGGTTCGGCATATCTCGCAAAAATGGTGGGGCAGAAAAAGGCACGAGAGATATTCTTCCTTGGGAGGAATTATTCCGCAAAAGAAGCAGAGGCTATGGGTATGGTAAATGCCACAGTACCACACGAAAAACTGGAGTCCACAGCCTATGAATGGGCTCAGGAGATTTTGGCAAAATCGCCTACCTCTATACGAATGCTTAAGTTTGCTATGAACCTGACAGATGATGGTATGGTAGGCCAGCAAGTCTTTGCAGGAGAGGCTACTCGCCTTGCTTATATGACGGATGAGGCTAAGGAAGGGAGAAATGCTTTCCTCGAAAAAAGAAAGCCCGATTTCGGAGAGAATCAATGGATTTCATAGGTGAAAAATCCAATAGATAGAGGATGAATCCTTAAAGGAAAGAACCAATACACTATATGCAGAAATATTACCTGTATCAAGGTTCTTCTTGCTAACAATTGGTTATTGAAAAAAAATCTATATCATAGAAAAAAGATAATCTGTACTCAATGAAACAACTCATCTATGTATTTATAGGAGGTGGGGTTGGGAGTCTGTTAAGATTTTGGCTGTCTAATTATACACAGAAGTTTTGTCAACTCCATCATTTCCCTATTGGAACACTTGTAGTAAATATTTTGGGATGTTTTATTGTGGGATTGCTATCATCTTGTATTAATGTAAATTCAACATCTCTCCGTCTTCTCTTAATGATAGGTTTTTGCGGTGGTTTTACTACTTTTTCTACATTCTCAGCAGAGAGTATTAGCCTTCTGCAAGAGGGGAGTGTCATTACAATGTTCCTCTATATAGTATTAAGTCTAATATTGGGCTTTTTTGCTTTTGTTTTGGGAATGAATATTATAAATAAAGTATATTGATGGTGAGAATTTATCCCTGATTAGGATATAGATGATGAGCAATCTGTTTAGAAATTTCGTCTAACATCTCATATCTATTGCGATACAGAGCTCTTTTGTGGGTTTTTATCTCTTCCATTGGCTTGCGGTAGAGCGTTGTAGGGAGTTTAAACCAACCTTCGGTATATTCCTCTCCTCCTGCCTCTTTCCAAAGAGCGTTATAATCAAAACTCAGTTTATGCAACCAGTCAATATGGATGAAGTGCTTTTTATTATGGGCTTGTATGCGGTTACTAGTACCTAAAATTTGGGAACAACCGAGTTGTCGTGCAATTTCCTGAACAATAAAGATAGCCAGAGCTTTTGGTCGCAGTCCATACATCAGTTTTTGAAGGTCTTTTACATTGTTTTCCACAGCTGAAAGTCTGTTGCCCTGTACACAACCGATAAGGCAGGTATAATTTCCATTTTCTTCCCGCTCTATACTGAATGCCACTTCATAGATAAGCCCTCCTAATTGCTCGCAATTAATAGATGCTACAAATTCACCTTCTTTTCGGAATCTTTCATTGTAGCCGAGATAGATTTCTCCTTTCGTTTGTTGGTCTTTAAGGATAAATTCTGAGATTTTAATGGGAGATGAATTTTTTACTACTCTTCTAAGAAAGGTATTGGTGTTTGCAAGGGCATATGAATCAAGGATAACCTTTAATCTTCTATTTTTATCCCACTTTGTTGAAAGATATACCCGAAAGGGTTTAAAGAAAAGTCGTGGGCGGCTCTCAGTAAGCCATTTGTTTTCTTCCTGGCTGATAAAGCTGAACCACTTTTTGGCAAAACCTAAATTTAGAAAACTATGAAAGAGTATTTTTCTCTTCTGTTTTATGATATATTTTGGACTTTCGGTAGAAAATCCCCTGTCTACCATTTCTTTTGCGGTTTTTATTAACTCCTTAGTTGTCATCACACTTTTATCGTCAGTCTTCATCACTATATCATTTAAAATATCCCCAAAAATAAGTTTTTTTCTAAAACTCATTAGCGGAGTGATTATTATCTATGCCACTTTACTCTCTAATGTTTTTGTAATCTTTTAAAACAGGAGAAAGTATGATTATCAATATATCTCTGATGCACTGTTTGGAAATTTAGGGGAAGAATGTATTTTTGTATTAAGGAAAAAATGGGAGCGGTCTATTGGCTATACAATAAAAGTCCCAGAATAAAGTTTTTATACCAATTATTAGAGAACAAAATCGATAGATTAATGAATAAGATACTGGCATTTGCTTTCATTGCTTTGTCATCACTGGCATTTTCTCAGATTAAGGAGGAGAAGCTTATACTCGAAAGAAAACGAGAGCCTGAAGTGAAGAGAATTGAGAAGAAAAAGGCAGCTGCACCTCTTGAAAAGAACTATCCGCCTAAGGAAAAAAAGGTGGAGGATTCGCTAAATCTGAAGTATGATATTATTGATGTGCCTTCGGTTTCTGATTTCCAGACATCTACGATACAGAGGACAGACATAAACCTAAAGCTCTCGAGAGAAAGTCAGAATAACTACTTCCGAATCGGTTTTGGAAACTACGGTAAGGTGCTGGCGGACGGAAATATATCCAAAATGCTGGACAACAAGATAGAGCTGGGAGGGGATATCCATTACCTATCGACCAGTGGGCTTAAAAAGCAGTACGATTGGGATTCTGGGCAATACAATGCCGATTTGGCAGCCTTTGCAAAGCATTATGGCGAGAAAGGAAAGGCTTCTGCAGTGGTAGAATACAGCCGAAATAGTTATAACTTTTATGGAATTTATAACAATGATTTTGCTGTGGGAAAAGACCTCAGCCAAGCGACAAATCACCTTAAAGTCAATGCCTACTATGACTATTATTCCAATGAAATCCTCAATGATGTTCGGGTGAAATCCTCTTTTTTGAGCGATAAATTCAAGGCGAATGAATCAGCAGTGGAAATGATTGCGAATTTATCAAAACATCACTTGGATTTATCGAGTGATATCCGTCTTAATGCAGATTTGGGGCTAAATTTACTCTATCAGAACACCGATTTTGAGGTAGGAAGTCAGCATAACTCGAGTTTTCTCAACTTTGAGTTCAATCCAAAACTGAGTTTCTTCAAAGGAGAGTCACATCTTCGCTTGGGGTCTGGCTTTTCCTTCCTTAGTTCCAAGAATAGCAGCCTTGCAATCACTGAGCCTGAAAAATTCTCTAAGATATATTGGTTCCCAGAGGTGGAGTTCCTCCTTGCGGTTGGGAGTCCATTTAAATTCTATGGTGGGGTAGATGGTGGATTGAAAATTAACTCCTATTCCAGTCTATTGAGTGAGAATCCTTACCTTCTGCCAGACCAAGAGCTGAAACCTACACAGACCAAGTACAGATTCTACTTTGGATTAAAGGGGGATATCTCCGAAGCCTTTAAATATGATGTTTCTGCAGGTTTTTTAAAGCTTAGAAATATAGCTTTCTTTAAGGCAAATGGCTTTCCAGATAGCAGAAGTCCAGAGCAACCTTATGAATTTTCAAATACTTTCTCTGCATTGTATGATAATGGCAGTCAAAGTTTTGTAAAAGGCAGCATACACTACTTCCCGATAGCTAATGTAGTGATAGATGGAGAACTTTCTTTCCAAAAATATACCCTTGATAACCACGAATATATCTATAATGTGCCGCTTGTTAAGGCAGAATTAGGGGCGATCTCCTTTATGTTGGGCAGGAAACTCCAACTAGGGGTAAAAGGCTTCTTCGTAACGGATAGAACCAGCAATTCTTTCAGTTTAGTTTCTTCTTCTCTTCCTTATCCAGTGCTTGAAGAGGATAAAGACACCAAGGTTGGGGGGTATGCCGATATAAACCTCTCTGCAGAGTATAAACTTCATAAAAATTTCAGTATATTTGCCCTCGCAAACAACCTATTGAACGCTAATTATCAAACTTACAAAGGGTATAAGGTCTTAGGAACACAAATACTTGGCGGTTTGAAAATCAGTTTTTAAAATCAGTTGGAAATATGCAAATGGTCGCATAGTTTAATGGATAGAACTTCGGATTTCGGCTCCGACAGTGAGGGTTCGAATCCTTCTGCGACCACAATCTACTTTATAAATCATGTGTTTATAAAAAGTGGGGACTAAATCAGGAACTTTTTAGATTCCTGATTTATTATTAATACAAAAAAGGCTACTGTAGAGAGTAGCTTTTATTATTGATCTCAAAAGTTAGGATATGGTATTATTTATTTAGATATTTTAGTTATTTTTTTTGTTAGAGGTCCCTTATATCCTTTTGATCCTTTTAAATTTTACTTTTTGTAATGTTCCTGCAGGAGCATTAGGATGATTATTTGGTACCCATTGTTTTACCCTAACAGCATTTATATCTTTTTTGCTACCGTTACTATAAGTTATTTCTACAGCTTTTCCATTCCTCCCCATTCTATATTTCAAAGTATTAATCTTAATACCTCTTCCCATTCCTCCCTCATACATAAACTCATATCTAGCTTGTTTGGAAAAGTACCCTCCTAAAATAAATGCCCTATCCATATAATGATAATCTCTAAGGGCATATATCTTTTCAAATTCAACTAAAGCTCCTCCACTGAAAAAATTAAGTGCCTTTTCATACCAAGTTCGTTCTTTACTTGATGGAATAGGGTCTTCTCCTCCCATTTTATGCATCGCATGATTCAGCCCAGCTACAATCCCTCCTGTAACTGCTCCTTGCCAGAAGTTTCCACCACTTAGTTCTGCACCTATACCGCCAGATAAAGCCCCAAAGGCAACGGTTCCAATGGTACTTTGTGCAAATTACTCATAGCCTAGGTTCTTCATAGCACCTCCCCATGCTTTTGCTCCTAAGCTTCCAAAGAACCCTCCAGCTGCAGCGCTTAAGAAGCTGTCTCCCTGCACTACAGCCAATATTCCTTGACTTACGGCATGTGTTCCAGCTTGAACTAATGCTAATCCAAAATCTCCCCCAGCTTTTTTAATAACTTCCACAACTTTTGTAAGCTTTTCTATTCCTTTTGCTACTTCACTGGCGACACTAAATATTTCTCCGACACCAAACGAGACGGCCCCCCAGAAAGTAGATTTGAGGGCACCTCCAATATTCCATTGGTGTAGATTGCCAGTAACTGCTAGACTTTTAAAGGGTATTATTTTTCTTCGAAATTATAATAAAATTTATATCGTTTATTATCATTAAATTCTAAATAGACCGTATCTGATTTAATATCTTTTATATTTATTCTTTTACTGAATACTTTATAATCTTCACGATATGCACTATCTATATTTCCAAAATTGGAAGATTTTATAGTCATGTTTTTTGGTAATTCTTCTTTAAAAGAAACTGTCAGATAATCTTTCCTACCCGCACCAAAAATAGTATGAATACCTATTTCTACCCATTTATAAACTCCATCTTTTTCTTCTACCTTATAATATCGGGTATCAGTTTCTATATTTTCAAATGATTTATACACCTCAAATTTAGTATATACACAGCTAGTCAATAAAAAGACACATAAAACCGAACCAATTTTATTTATATTAAATCTCATAAACTATTTATTATTGAGTTTTTCATATTATCAGCCTCTGTTTCATTCGTTCCTTCTTTACCATATGCTCTTTGTCCATATATAACCTGCTCCCATATTCCTCTTGCTTGAAAATTGCTCCATCCTTGTTGTCTTACTTGTATAATATGTCCAAATTCATGCCCAAATGTATTAGCATCAGTATTGCTAAAAGTAGCTACATTATTTCCCCATACGACTTCTCTATTAGATCCTCCACTCTATAATGGCTGCAATACTTGATACAAATTCTCTATTTTAATGTCTTATTTTTCAAAAGAAAATCTATACCATTTATTGTCAATTTCTGCTTTTAGAGTATCGAATTTTCCATACCAATCTTTATCTTTAATTTCTATAGATTTTTCATAAACAAATGCAGAATCATTATAGTAAAGGCTATATGGTAACTCATCTATTGATTTTTTATCCATTTTCTTGAGATAAATGGGAAGAAAATCATTTTTTAAGAGTCTTATTGAGTCTTCACTTGGCAGATTAGTACTCAAATATATTGACTTTTTCTTTGGTGTAGAAAAAACCCAAAGATTCAATATGTATTTGTTATCTTTATAAACATAACCTGTGAAGTCGTTAAAACTTCCCTTTTTATACCCTATTAGCTTATAAAAATTTCTTTTTGGGGAGGGAGGAACGAGGCAGCTATTAAATAAAATTATACTAAATAATAATATTGTATTTTTCATAATTACTTATTTATTTCTCTTAATTTTTGTTCTGCATCATACTCATTATATTGGTTTCCTTCTTCTTTTCGAGTTGTATAAGGATCAATTCCTTTTATCATATTGACATATATTTGCTCCCAGATTCCCTTAGCCTGAAAATTGCTCCATCCTTGTTGCCTCACTTGTATAATATGGCCAAATTCATGCCCAAGTGTATTAGCATCAGTATTGCTAAAAGTAGCTACATTATTTCCCCATACGACTTCTCTATTAAATCCTCCACTCCATAATGGCTACAATAGTTGATACAATCCTCCTTTTCTCCATTTTACATTTTTATAATCTACGCCATATTTTTCAGACATTTTTTTTACATATTTTAATTGTTCATCGGTTGGCTTGTAAGTTGCACCAAATACTCCAACCATAAAAACAGCCTGTCCTGCCCCATTGTAGACACCATTCTCAAAACCTTGCTTCATGCCTTTCCATACATTTTCGCCTCTGAATAAAGAATTAAAGCCTCCAGAAATAGCACCTGTTATTCCATATTTCAAAGAACTATGTAATACTTCCCCTACACTATTTTTTATCCATCCACCAAATCCTTTTCCTTTTATCCTTTTCCAGCCAGGAATTCTATTTCCTACAAATGAACCTATTATGGAAGCGCCTATATTCTTCAAATCTATTTTTCCTTCTTGGATAAATCCTGTTATCATATTTGTCATAAAATCCCATGTTCCACTATTCAACATGAACCTTCCTGTACTAAATAAGCTCGCCCCTAATCCATTAAATCCACCAGATAAAGCTCCACTTATTGCACCACCTAATATGGCTTTTCCAAAACCATTTAGCGTCCAATTACCTGTTATTAAACCTTTTATAGAATTTTAGGGAGGAATTCCTTTGAAATTGTATTATTTAGCATTATTGTTTCTTTACTCGCTATTATGTAGAAATAACAAGCATGTCTCTGCTTGGAGGCAAAAATACCGAAAATATCTTTTGGGAGTGCAAAATTACTTCTTAGTAGTAGTGCTTCCACTACCTTTAGAATGAGTATTTGTACTGGACGTTTTAGGAGGATTGTTCGTTCTATTGCTACCAGATGGGTTTCCTGTTTTAGAAGGGAAACCTGAATTGGGATTACTAGCTCCTGGTTTTACTTTGCTCATAGTAGATTTTTTTATTACTCCTACAAAGATACGGTATTTATATATATTTATAATGCCTAGGATATTATTTTTTCAAATTATTTCCATAGTATAGATGCTCAATTCTCTAAATATAAGAGTAGTAAATTTAATCAAATAATTTTACTTATTACTTATCCAGTTTATTTTATAAAAAAGGACATTTTGTTGTATATTTACACTGATAAAAGATAATGAAAACATCTGTTTGCATATTAAATAAGATTAATAGACTTCCCAAAGGGTATGTTTTTACCTATAAAGATTTCAATCAAAAGGTGAAAAGTAAAGAAACTATTATTAAAGCATTGAATAGAATGGTAATTTCAGGGAATCTTGAGAAGATTGCTAAAGGAAAATTCTATAAACCAGAAGAAACTGTATTTGGAAAGTTGGAACCATCAAGAAAGCAGATTGTGAAAGGTTTACTTTAAGATAATGAAAAAAATACAGGCTTTATTACTGGATTAAGTATCTATAGTGAGATGGGATTAACAACACAAGTCAGTAACACCATTCAGATTGGAAAAAATGAAATTCGTCCTACTTTTAAAAGAGAAAGATTTACAAATTCTTTTATTAAGCAAAAAAATATAATTACTAAGGAAAACATTCCTTTACTCCAGATTTTAGATACTATTAATCAAATTAAAAAATTCCAGATACAACGACAATGATGAATAAATTCGTATTAAGAATTATCGAAATTATAACTCCCTTTCTGACGAGGGAATTTTTAACATTCAAAAATTATCATTAAAATATCGTCCTTTTACATGAGGTTTTATAGGTTGGTTTTTTGTAAAAGAGGAATTACATAAAAATTTAGATAAAAAATATGTTAGAAAAAGCAATACAAATAGCAATAAATGCCCATAGTGGGCAGGTTGATAAAGGAAGTAGTCCTTATATATTACATCTTATAAGAGTAATGAATGCGGGTACCACAACTGAGGAAAAGATTTGTGGAATGCTACACGATCTTGTGGAAGATACAGATTGGACTTTTGAGCAGCTCAGAAATGAAGGCTTTGATGAAAGAATTATAGAGGCTTTAAAATGTCTTACAAAAAACGAGGGAGAGGGCTATGATAGCTTTATACAAAGAGTTATTACCAATTCAATAGCTATAAAAGTAAAGCTGAATGACTTGCAGGATAATATGGATATTCGCAGGCTTTCAGAGATTACAGAAAAGGATAGGGAGCGCCTCAATAAATATTTACGAGCTTATAAATATTTAAAAAGTATATCCTAATTGGATACTGAACCAGAAAAATTATACTTCTTTTTCTATTTCTTTTCATTTTCAGAAATTGAAAAGGTGAATTGAGTAGGCAAATTCAATATTTATATGAAAGTATAAGAAGATTATTAAAAAATGATTACCTTTGCCCGCGAATATTTAAAAAGTTTAAATAGTAACCGTGTTCAATACGGAACACACAGAAGATTAATTTTTTTATGAATGCACCACAAGCAATCAAAGAAACTATCCTGCTAAAAGATGGCAGGGAAGTTACCATCGAAACAGGCAAACTGGCTAAACAAGCCGACGGAGCCGTAGTAGTAAAATGTGGCGGTACAATGCTCCTCGCAACCGTAGTTGCCGCAAAAGAAGCCAACCCAGGTACGGACTTCCTACCGCTAACGGTAGACTACAGAGAGAAGTTCTACGCAGGAGGAAGAATTCCAGGGAACTTCTTCAGAAGAGAAACCAAACCATCGGATGACGAAGTCCTTACAATGCGTTTGGTAGACAGGGTACTCCGCCCGCTTTTCCCAGATGACTTCCACGCAGAGGTTCAGGTGATGATTTCCCTCATTTCCTACGACAAAGAAGTAATGCCAGAAGCATTGGCAGGTCTTGCGGCATCGGCTGCAATCGCCATTACAGATATCCCTTTTAATGGACCTATGTCTGAGGTAAGAGTTGTGAGAATAGACGGCAAGCTGTCCATCAATCCAAGCTATGAAAACCTCCTCAAAGCAGATATAGACATTATGGTAGGCGCTACGAAAGACTCTATCGTAATGGTGGAAGGTGAGATGAAGGAAATCTCCGAGCAGGAAATGCTTGAAGCCATCCAATTTGCACACGAGGAAATAAAAGTACAGATACAGGCTCAGGAAAGGCTCGCTGAGAGGGTAGGGAAGTCTCTTCCCAAGAGAGAATACTGCCACGAGGAGCACGATGAGGAAATCCGCGAGAAAGTTTGGAAAGAATGCTACGATAAGGTTTATCAGATAGCGAAAATCCCTTCCAATAAAGAGGAAAGAGCAGAGAAGTTTCAAGCGATATTGGATGAATTCCTCGCTCCTTATGCAGAAGATGAAGAGGAACTCGAGAGAGTAACGCCATTTGCTGAAACCTACTACCACGATGTGCAGAAGGAAGCAATGCGCCAGATGATATTAGAGGAGCAAATCCGATTAGACGGAAGAGACCCATTTACCATCCGCCCAATATGGTCAGAGGTAGATTATTTACCAGGAGCACACGGCTCTGCGGTATTTACCAGAGGAGAAACTCAGTCGCTCACGGCAGTTACGCTCGGGTCTATTAAAGATGCCAATCTTATCGACAGTGTGATTACCCAGCACGATGAGAAATTCTTCCTCCACTATAACTTTCCTCCGTTCTCCACAGGAGAGGCACGCCCGCTAAGAGGTACTTCAAGGAGAGAAGTGGGGCATGGTAACCTCGCTCAGAGAGCATTACAAGCCGTAATTCCAGAAGATAATCCTTACACCATCAGAGTGGTTTCCGATATTTTGGAATCCAACGGTTCATCATCTATGGCTACGGTTTGTGCAGGTACATTAGCACTAATGGATGCAGGGGTACAGATTACAAAACCTGTATCAGGTATCGCAATGGGACTTATTACCGATGAAAAAACAGGAAAGTGGACGGTTCTCTCCGATATCTTGGGAGATGAAGATCACCTCGGAGATATGGACTTTAAGGTAACAGGTACCGCTGATGGTATTACCGCTTGCCAGATGGATATTAAAATCCAGGGGCTTTCTATGGATATTATGGAGAAAGCACTCCTCCAAGCAAAAGAGGGAAGGCTGCACATTCTCGGTAAGATTACCGAAACCCTTTCTACACCGAGACCAGATGTGAAACCTCACGCACCGAAGATGGTTCTAATGGAAATCCCGAAAGACTTCATCGGAGCAGTAATAGGTCCTGGTGGTAAGATTATCCAACAAATGCAGAAAGATACGGATACCGTTATCTCTATTGAAGAAAGAGATGAAATCGGTTATATAGAAATTGCAGGTACCGACAGAGAGAAAATCAATCAAGCTGTAGCGATGATTAATGAAATTGCTTTTGTACCTGTAGTAGGCGAGGTTTATAAAGGAAAAGTAGTGAAGATTATGGATTTCGGAGCGTTTATACAGCTTGCGAAAGGTACCGAAGGGCTTCTCCACATCTCCGAAATAGACTGGAAGCGTACCGATAAAGTCCCTTACAAAGAAGGCGATGAGGTAGAAGTGAAGTTTATGGGCTACGATAACCGTAGGAAGATGAAACTCTCCCGAAAAGTCCTCCTGCCAAGACCTCAAAAAGAGAATAAACCCAAAGCCGAGCAAAACGCTCAATCATAATAACACAGGCTGCCGAACTCGGTAGCCTTTTTCTCATTTCTTTTAGATTGAATCAATGACCAAAATCCTGAACTATCTCTGGCGTGGCTGGCTCCTCATCCTCGGAAGTTTGCTTACAGCTTTCTGCTTCCTGCCTGTGTATTTTCTTTCTTTCAGTAAAAAACACTACAAATATGCCTACTTTTTTGTGCGAATATGGTGCTTTGGGCTGTTCTACGGTATGGGGTTCAGGTACAGTTTTATTGCAAAGACACAGAAGAAAATTGAGAGAAATAGGCAGTATATCATCATTGCCAATCATACCTCTATTATGGATATTATGCTCGTTTGCCTGCTCTTTCCTCACCACCCTATATGTTTTGTAGGGAAGAAGGAACTAGAGAAAATCCCTGTTTTTGGGACGATATACAAGCGGATTTGTGTGTTAGTAGACCGTAGCTCTGCAAGGAGCCGTGCTGATGTCTATCGTAAATGTGCAGAGCGGATGAAGGAGGGCGACAGCATTGTTATCTTCCCCGAAGGTGGCGTACCAGATGATACCCGCATTGTGCTGGATAGCTTTAAAGACGGAGCCTTCTCCCTTGCTACTACTCACCAGTTTCCCATTGCGGTCTTTACATTCTCTGGCTTAAAAGAGATGTTTCCTTTTGACCATTCTCAAGGGTATATGGGGCGGGTAAAGGTTTTCTTTAATGATATTTTGGAACCCAACGAAGACCTCCAAGCTCTTAAATCTAAAGCCTACCACCTTATAAAATCTACGCTCTGTGAAGATAGCATCTAGCTTTTAGCAGTCTACAAATAGTTTGTAATAAGTGCCTTCCACGCCAGTGGGTGCTGGGTTACAGTTGCCTATTGTATAGTTTAGAGGAGCTCATTGGTACGGTAATTTTAGATCCTGATTTTGATAATTTGATAAACAGTAAGTTATTTTAATGTTATTTTTTTTATGGTTTGCATGAAAATATTAGTAAGGTTACTAAGATGACATATTTAATGAGATGGCGATTAGAATTTTATCAAAAAAAATCGCTTCAAACCAGAATTTGAAGCGATTTTTTTTGCGTATAGCCTATTGCTTACTGCCTACTGCTATCTAATTATTGGCGTTGGAAGACTCACCACCAATATTCCAGGTAAGACCGAAACGGAGGGTATTGTCAAGAGCAGTATTTGTCTTTGAAGTATTGAAAGACTGATATTTAAAGCCCACCCCTACGGTAGCGAAGCGTCTGCCACCCTGCTCATCGCTCTCGTGGAAGTAACCACCACGCACAGCAAAAGCATCATCATAGGAGTACTCCACAGCACCGCTTAGCATTACGCTTTTTTTATTGCTGAAAGATTTACCTATACCCTCTACTACACCTACATTAGGAACTTCGTATTTAGGGTTGGCAGGATCGGAATTATTTAGCTGAGAGCCTGGAACGAGGAGTTTTGATGCTTCAAGGGAAAGCCCTACTTTATTCATATCATCGAGATATAAATCATAGCCAGCACCTAATCTGAGTGTAGTTGGCAGATAGGAACGAGAGTTTTCATCTCCTGAATAGTCCAATTTTGGTCCAAGGTTCTGAATAGCCCAGCCCGCTCTTGCTGTACCTTCGTAGTCTCCAAAGCTGGAGTGCTTTTCAGACTGATAGAAACCTGAAACATCTACTGCGAAAGTATTGGCAGGTTTTATAGTGCTGTTGTCTCCAAAGGTACCGAAATCCGAGCGGATGTATCTACCTGTAACTGCCATAGAGTATACATCTGAGAGTTTCAGCCCATAGGCTACATCTACAGAAAATTCATTAGGCTTTACCTTACCTGTAGTTACGATTTGTGTGCCTGACAGTTGATTGAGTTCCACCTCTCCCATATTAAAATAATTGATACTTGCAGAGATGGTAGATCGCTCTTCCTGCCCCAGAAACTGATGATAAGAAGCATAGAGGAGGAATACATCGCTTGTAAGTTTGCTGAGATAAGGCGTATAGTTTACTGCTACAGCAGAGGTAGTTTTACTGAATGGGTACTTAGCGGCATTCCAAAACTGAGAGAATGCATCTGTAGAGGTTGCTACCCCTTGGTCCCCCATACCTGCTGCTCTTGCATCTGGAGTTATTCTGAGGAAAGGAGCCCCTGTAAGTACGGGTTTTACTTCTTGAGCTGCTGCCGAAAGGCTAAGCCCAAGCCCAAGTCCTACAAATAATTTTGATTTTAAGTTCATAAACGAATATTTTAATTATTATAATCTGTTTTATTTCAGCAGTACCATCTTTTCTATGGCAGATGCTGTTCCTTTACATTTATCTTGATTTTTACTTTTAGCTAGGACTTTAAAGATGTAAGTTCCCTTGGCTACAGTATCTCCGAAATCATCCGTTCCGTCCCATTCTATTGCCTGTTTAGGCGTTCGGAAGCCTTCTCTGAATGGTTCGGCACTTATTGTAGTAGAAAATGTTCTGACCAGCTTCCCTGTAATAGTGTATATCTGAACATTGACATCGAGGATGTCATCGCAATTGTGTTCAAATTGTATATAGGTTTTATCCGTAAAAGGATTTGGCCAGTTGAGAGGTCTATTGATGGTCAAATTAGCCTCTGCATCATCTTTTACTACGAAGTTTAACGAGGTAGTAGTGGAATTATTGTTTATATCCCAGACCTTGAATGTAAGCTGATGAGCACCAGGTTTTAGATTGCGAAGAGGGTAGGAGATACTGCCCTTCTGATAGTCGGCAAGAGAAGGATTGATACAGCCATTGCCTTCGCCCGCAGTGTAGAAATCGTTTAGTACTACGGTATTGACTACCTGCCCATCGAGCACAAGACTGATGTCGTGCCCAATACCGCTACCTGCGGAGTTGATGCCTATATTATCGGTAATGCAGGCGAGTAGGGTAGGGTTCTGATGGGTAATTCCCCCGTCAGCAAAGTTGGTATTGTTCATATACAGTTTTACGGCTGGTGGAGTAGAGTCATTGATTGGGTTCGGGTTGATTTCTCCTATTGGGTAGGCTTTATTCTCATATACATCATACGCATTGCCTTTTGCAGATTCGAAGTTGTCTGCATAGGCTAAAATTCTGCCTTCACCTAAGGTGTAGTTAATATCTTTTGGCATATAAAATTCGGCGGTATAGAGCCCATTAGCTACTTTTCCAGAGGTTTTTACTATGGCTGGATTTTCCTCAGTATATTGCATTACACCGAGGTTACCATCATTATTTTTGGTTTCTTTGGTTACCTTTTTATCAAATATGCTGATGCTTACTTTTCCATTGAAGTTGGCATCTGTATTCCCCGAATCATCAAGCACTCTACCGGAGATTTTCACGAAATCCAATGCTCTGATTTTTCCATTTTCTGGGGTTTCTATATTGTCTATGCTCAGCTTTTGTTTTGGTCGGCTAAGCGTCATTGCAGGGTCTCCGAGTAGATTTACTTTTAAATGGTCGTAGCTTACTCCTTTTTCCTTTCTTGCAGCGAGGAAAGCATCTCCAAGAGTATCGAAGTTATTATTCGTTATTTTGAAGATATGATTGGTGAATATCTTGGTTAATTCAGAACCATAATGTACACCAATTGCTCGGCTGGAAGTAATCATATTGGCAGCACCACCATTAGGATGCTTGATGATTTGCTCACCTACAGAATTTACCAGAGGTTCGTCCCAGAGTGTAAATTCACAGGTAATGGTAGAGATGAAAGGGAATCGGCTGTAAATAGACGAGTAGTTATTAAAGTTTTTTACTTCATCAGAGGTTAAGATTCTCTCCTGTGCCCAGCCGTTAATACCTCCATGCCCAAAGTAGAAGAGATAGAGGCTATGTCCTACATCATTAGCTATTGCTTGATTTACTTGTGGATATCTCTGTCCTCCTGCTACTGTTTCCGCTTGAAAAGCATCTATATACAACTTTCTTACATTGTATTCTTTTCTTTCGGTACTGGTTTCAAAATTGGTTTTTATGGATTCATCTACGATTTCGTGGAAGGCAGGACCTCCTTCGTTATTATCATCTACTATAAAGTCGAGTTTCATTTTCCAATCTCCAAAGGGGGAGGACTGACCTGGTAGTGCATTATAATAAGCCAAGGTTTTATCTACCAAGAGTTTTGCTTCGGATACATTAGAGGCAATTAACCTTCCGATAGGAATTTCGGGGATGTTATTGGTTATGGAGGTATTTTTACCTTGTGGAGCGGTCATCACGAAATAATCATCGGTAACGAAAGATGAACTGTAATTACTGCTGATTTCGCTCTGATAGCTTGGGATTATATTATCATTACCTTTAGTTTTGTTTTTATAGTCGTAGCTGGTATCTCCAATGATGAGTACATATTTCACGCCCCCTCTTTCCTTATGGAGCCTTGTAATAAAGTCCCTCACGGCAGTTATATCTACCTTTCCGCTGCTAAATTCATTGTAGATTTTCTCGATATCTACTACTTGGGTGCTAAAGCCTTTTTTGTCTCTATAATATTGAGCGATTCTCTCTCCTTGAGCCATCATATCTGCTCTGGTAATGATGAGGTAATCTATGTTTTGAAGCGAGTGCAAATCTTGATTGGCAATTCTTCCAACAAATGAAGGCGTATATGCCGAATCGCTTTTAAATGCTATAAATTCGTTATTGAAAAACGGATTTCCTGCATTATATCCGAAGGAGAAAGTTGTATTATTTCCAGATTTATTTATCTTTCTTTTTGCATTGGTAATATCAGAAACATCCCAAACCTGTTCTATCTGAGAAGCATCGGAGATAGAGAAACCATAGTTATCATTCGTCTTTTCATCTATATCAAAAACCCTGAAATTCATCTGTGAGCCATTGAATTTTAAGCCTTCTTTATAGGTTACTTCTGCATAGTCAAAGTAAAGCAATCCATTCGGATTGGCAGAGATATTTGGAGTAATATTTATTGTGATGCTATTTCCAGAGAGGTTTTTTATGGTTCTTTCATCTGTTTTTTTGTAAAACTCTCTTTCAGGAAGTGAGCCAGAGCTCCTCTCATTGGTATTATTAATATCTATTTTAAAGGAATTTCTTCCTCCATTATAATTGACTACAGAAGTCCTGTAGGTAATCTCATCACTTGGCTGTATTGTTGAGCGCAGATTAAAGGTAATGGATTTTTTTGTACTGAAATGGTCATCTACCCAAACCCGTCCTACTTTCATCAGGTTATACTTGTCATTATCTACGAACTGATAATCATCAAAGCGGGTAAAAGTAGTTCCACTAATAGCTATATCACTATTTTGGATTCTCTTTCCTTCAACTCCATTATCAAAATTAATGAAGTAGTAGGAGTAGTCGTCATAAATATTTTTGGTGTGTGCGGAGCGGTCGGTTCTGCTGTCTTTCCTTTTATTTCCATTTCCAAATGTCCCGTACAGATTATATCCATCGGTGCCTTGAGCATAAAACAGAGCATAGTCTCCATCGTTCCAAACACCATCATCTTCTCCTATTACCTGTATTGCGAGTTCTTGAAGTGAAGAAAATCGTTCATCTTCGTTGTGTTCTGGGAGCATTATCCCACCATTTCCATAAATTTTAAAGTGTTTTGGATTGATGTTCCCAACATTAATTCCGTTATCTGAGAGGAATTTTTTATCAATTTTGAAAAGTCCAGATTTATCTACTTTTATTTTGTAGAAAGTTCCATTATTTAGAGGGTTTTCGGTAGTTCCAAGTTTTTGTGCTAATGATTTTCCTGCCAATGCTCCAGTACGTACATCATCTACTATTTCAAAGGATTGAAGCTGGTATAAAACACCGCCTTCTTTCTTAAATGCCGATATTTTTGCATCATAAAACTCCTGCCCTGTCTTTGGATCAGTGTAGTAACTTACTCCTTCTGTTGCTTCACTGCCCAAAATATCATCAGGAATATCTAAAATGTCTTTTCTGCTTATGGTTTTCCATTGCAGGTTGTCAATTTTTACACCTTTTCCATTTGAGCTGTTTCTCAGACTCACATAAACACTTCCACCTTCTACAGAGTAGCCTTTATTGCTAAATTTAGGGTAGGTCATTTTTGTAAATCCATAATCTACAGTCTCGGTTCCCTGCCAGTTCAGATTTACTTTCTGTCCGTGCAGATACGCTGAAAAACCAAATAATAAAGATATACAGATCGTAGTTTTTTTCATACTGAAATTTTCAAGCTACAAAATAAACGAAAAAAATAAAAAAATGATATGGTACAATAAAAATAATTTCCCCTCGTTTAGCTAATGTATTTTTTGGAGAGATACTATCTACTTGGGTTTAATTGAAAGTAGTATTACGAAAAATTTGAAAATCTGCAGAAGAAAAGAAATATACAGTGGGAAAAATCAAGAGGCTAAGTAGAAAAAATAAAACATATTAAGGAGAATTAAATCCCAAAAATCTTTAGACTCTTCATTATTTTTAAATCAAAAGAAATCCTATAGAGAACACAAAAAATATGGACATTATTTGAATAATTCATTCAATTATATTTTCTTTGTGACCTGAAATTTTTGTATAATATCAAAGATTATGAAAAGAATAAAAAATATTTCTTTTTTGGTACTTGGTTCTGCCTTACTTCTTGTAAGTTGTGGAGGCAATAGCACTAAAAAAGGGGGAGGTACTAAAAAATTCACAAGCCAGTCGGGCTGGAAACCAAACGAAAAGGAAGGTTGGTTCTTCTCTGGCAAACAACAAAAGCAAAAAGGCTGGCCAGGAATGATCTATGTAGAGGGGGGAACCTTTACTATGGGAGCCGTTAAAGACGATGTAATGCACGATTGGAACAATACTCCAAGAAGAATGCAGGTAAGTTCTTTCTTTATTGGTGAGACCGAGACTACAAATTACGATTATCGTTCTTATGTTACTTGGCTTAAATATGTATTCCCACCCGCTGACCCTGGCTTTAGAGATATTTATAATGGAGCACTTCCAGATACTACGGTTTGGGTAAACCAGCTTTCCAGAAACGAGCTTGCAGAGACCTATTTCAGATCTCCTGAGTATGATTATTACCCTGTTGTAGGGGTTTCTTGGCTTCAGGCATCAAGGTATTGTGATTGGCTTACTGATAGAGCTAATGAGAAAGAGCTGATGAACCAAGGAGTTATTTCCAAGGATCTCTATTCTAATGAGAGTAATAATATGGGAGTTTCTGCATTTACATTGGATAAGTATAAGGCAAATGATCCAGAGATGCAGGCGTACCTCAATACCCAAAGATTGCAGAAGACTACGGGAATCAATACCAACAGCCAAAGATTACTTGCTGCTAATAGAAATGCAGCTGCTGGTGTTGTAGAAAAATTCAGACTTCCTACTGAGGTAGAATGGGAATTTGCAGCATTAGGACTTCAGAAAGACAGGGAATATAACCTTTACTTAGGTAAAAGAGCCAAGATTGAGGATCTGAGAGGAGCAAAAGGCAGGAATAGAGGAATGTTCCTCGAGAATTTTAAATACGGTAGAGGAGATTACTCTGGAGTTTCTGGTTGGAAAAATGATGGTTCTGCCATTACTTCTGATGTAAGACATTATCAATCTAATGATTTAGGAATCTATGGTATGTATGGGAATGTCGCAGAATGGACTGCCGATGTATACAGACCTATTATAGATGATGAGGCTAATGACTTCAACTACTTCCGAGGTAATGCTCCAAAGCAGGTAGTAAAAAATCCTGATGGTACAAGCCGAATCGTTTTACAGGATAAGATTGCTTATGATACCTTAGCCGATGGTAGGCTAATTTATAAAGGACTTCCAGGTCAGTATGAGAGACAAACCGTTGCGGATTATAGAAACTTCAGAGATGGAGATTTTATGTCTTCCTTAGAAGCAGGCTATGGTAGAGGGGCAGACAGTGTATCTGCGGGTTATAATATGTATAACTCCCCAAGAAAAAGATTCCATATAGACGCTAATGGAAATGTTATTATGGAGAAAGATCGCGTGAAGAGAACATCTCAGATTAGTGATGAAATTCGTGTAGTAAAAGGAGGCTCTTGGAAAGATACTGCTTATTGGTTAGACCCAGGACAAAGAAGATTCCGAAAAGAAACCAAAGGCTATGGCTGGATTGGTTTCCGTGTGGCACAAGATGCTAAGAACTCTGATAAGCCACGAACAAAAAGATAATTTATATTTTCATCATAGTACATTGAATAAGTCTTCCAAATTTTTGGAAGACTTATTTTTATTAAAGTTTTTGTAACCTTTTCTCAGGCTTTTTCGTATAAGTAATTGTAGTCCATAAAAAGGGTTATCCAAATATAAGATGAGACAACTAAAAATTACAAAACAGGTTACCAACAGGGAAACAGCATCGCTTGATAAGTACCTCCAAGAGATTGGTAAAGTAGAGCTAATTACTGCAGATGAAGAGGTAGAACTCGCTCAGAAAATCCGTGCAGGAGATAGAGTAGCTTTGGAAAAATTGATTAAAGCCAATTTGCGTTTCGTAGTTTCTGTTTCCAAGCAGTACCAAAATCAGGGACTTTCTCTTCCAGACCTTATTAATGAGGGGAATCTCGGTTTGATGAAAGCGGCTAAAAGATATGATGAAACCAGAGGATTTAAATTTATCTCTTATGCTGTTTGGTGGATTCGTCAGTCCATTTTGCAGGCATTGGCAGAGCAATCAAGGATTGTAAGGCTTCCGCTGAATAAGATAGGTTCTATTAATAAGATTAATAAGGCGTATGCGCTACTTGAACAAGAGAACGAAAGACCGCCTTCGCCAGAGGAATTGGCAGAAGTACTCGATATGAGCGAAGATGATATTAAAGAATCGATGAAGAACAGTGGAAGACACCTTTCGATGGATGCTCCGCTTGTGGAGGGGGAAGATTCTAATTTGTATGATGTGCTCCGCTCAGGTGAGTCGCCAAGTCCTGATAAGGATTTGATGCTCGAATCCCTTCAAATAGAGATAGAGAGAGCGCTTCAAACCTTAACACCAAGAGAGGCAGATTTGGTAAGACTCTATTTCGGGCTTAATGGTAAAAACCCGATGACATTAGAGGAAATCGGAGAGACTTTTGACCTTACGAGGGAGAGGGTAAGACAGATTAAGGAGAAAGCAATCAAGAGATTGAAACATAATTCGAGGAGTAAGATACTGAAGTCTTATCTCGGGAAATAGAAAAGGAAAACAGCTGAACTATCAGCTGTTTTTTTTTGTGTTATTTCTTGCGCTTTGAGATGGATTTTGCTTTCTGCTGAGCTCTGTTGGCTCCATATTTCTTTGGAGGTTTTCTTTTGCTTGGTCCTCCAAGGTTGATTTTCTTGTTTTTTGCTTTCTTTTCGTGGAAGGCTCCTCCACCTTCGTTGATTTTGAGTTTTACAGGGTTTTTCATCTTCACCTCTTCTTTCTCGGAGGCTATTTTTTTAGGATTTATAGCTACAAAATCTTCAGGGAAGGGGAGGAGGGTGAGTTCTTTATCCATCAAGAGCTCGATGCTGAGAAGGGGAAGCTCTTCTTTCTGTGTAATGAATGTGAGAGCCCTTCCATTTTTATCGGCGCGACCTGTACGACCGATTCTGTGGATGTATTGCTCGGGGATTTCAGGGACTTCGAAGTTGATAACATCGGTGATGTCTGATATATCGAGCCCGCGAGCCATTATATCGGTTGTAATAAGCCCTCGGATTTCTTCATCTTCAAATTTTTTCATTGCACGGAGGCGATAATTCTGGGATTTATTGGAATGGATGACATCAAAGGTGTTTGGAAAGCGTTCGCTGAGCTTTGTGAAGAGGTAGTCGGCATTTTTCTTATTGTTATTGAAAATGAGAACCTTGCTCATCTCTGGATTTGTGCTGAGGAGGTATTCCAGAAGGTTGATTTTGGTATTAAAGTTCTCTACTTTGATGCCCGTTTGCTCGATTTTCTCAATCGGAGTGCCTGATTTTGCCAGCGAAATCTCTACGGGAGAGGCAAAATACTCGTGGAGCATTTCATCGACGGCTTCGGTCATAGTCGCGGAGAAGAGGATGTTCTGCCTTCTCGCCCTCATCATCTCAAAAATGTGGGTAAGCTGTGGTCGGAAGCCGAGATTGAGCATTTCATCGAACTCATCGATGATAAGTTTTTTGATTTCCTTGAGCGAAATGGCGTTATCGATTGCCAGATCCATCACTCTGCCTGGCGTGCCGACGAGGATGTCGCATCCATCATTAAAAAGGAGCTTCTGAGTATTGATATTCTTCCCCCCATAAACGCCGATGACCCTCGTGCTGAGGTTTTGGGTGAGCCGATCGAGGATTTCGGTGATCTGAACGACGAGCTCGCGGGTCGGGACGAGGATGAGTACCGTTGGATTGCCACTTTTGCTGTACGACCAGTTTTTGAGGACTGGAAGTAGGTAGGCGAGGGTTTTCCCAGTGCCTGTTTGGGCTATCCCCATCACATCCCTCCCTGAAAGTATGGGGCTGAAGGTTTTCTGCTGGATTAAAGTGGGTTCAAAGAGGTTGAGATCGGCAAGCGCGTCTAAGATTTTATCTGAAAGATTGAAATCTGCAAAAGTTATAACCATTTCTAATAAAAAAATATGGGCAAAGATAGTTTTTTCCTTTTTAGTTGTGCTGGGGAAGTTATTTATGGAAGAGATAAGTAGATAAATTGGGGGTATCTGATGTGTGTATTATTTTATAGTAATGGAGTAAATGCTTTTGTGCTATGTGAAACAAATAAAAAACTGCAATGATAAATTTCATTGCAGTTTTCCTTTGATAGTTAATAATATGAAAGGTTTACATATAGAAACTGTTGATAGGATCTCCTTCTGTTTCTCCTGCTTGATCGGCTTCCAAGATATATTCCACAACCTTTTGAGGAGTTATATTGTAATATTTAGCTAGGCTTTTGAAGAATTGATCTTCACCATCGTTATATCCAACTACAATGAAAGGGATATCTTTAAGAAAATCAGTAGTTCCAGAAGTTAGCAGCCTTTTATGGGGCTCATTGGCTGGAGAGGTTGTCCCATCCTGATTGTATTTGGATACATAAAGATGACGGAGTTGTACTGTCATATTGAATTTAGCCAGATTTTTCTTGAAGAAGAAGTAACCTTTGAGTCCTATAGGATCATTGGTGAGTTTAGTACCTTTTGTAACATTAAACATTCCATTTTCTGGATCTGTATCTCGATAGGTGTAGCTGTAAAGGTCTGTAATAAACTTTTTACCATCACCAAAGTTCTCACCAGTAACCCAATTAGAGTATTGCTTAACCGTAAAAAAGTGTTGGTGGATGTCTAGCATCTCGGGGGTGAGGAATTGGCTGTTCATACGCTCTCCTTTACTGTTGTAATAGATGATTTCCATAGCGTATCGGGTTGCTCTTGGCTCACCATTGAGGTCCGGTTCACCTGTGGTAACGACTATTGGAGCGTTATCGTCTTTTTTTACTCGGTAGAATTTGTATTTATCTTTTCCGTTTTTATCTTTTCCGTCGCGGGTAACCCTCATATCCTCACGGGTAGTTTTGATGTATCCGTTTTTATCAATTTCATAGGTAATGAATTGCTTTTTAGGAAGAATAGGGACATCTATTAAAAGTCCATTTCCGTGAAAAAGCTTCCCATGAAGATGCCCTTCGTGTACGATGATTTCTACTTTTGCCCAGCTATCGTGCCCTTTTTCTTCGTGCTCGTTTGTAGGAGGAGCGGGCTGCTCATTGTCTCTGTTGCAAGAGATAAGGCTGAATGCGATGATCGCCGAGAGGGCGAATGTGATGATTTTTTGAATGTTTTTTTTCATTGTATAATAGTTTAAAATTTTAGAAATTATAATTAATTCGAAACTGAATATTTCTGCCAACGCCGTGCACAAAATATCTGAAATTGTCCGTATAATCCTTATACAGATGATTCAGGAGATTGGTTGCAGTAAGGGACATACTCATATCATTTTTTGTATTGATACTGATATTTGTGCCTAGCGAAAGGTTGAGTAAATGGTATGCTGGTGGAGAGTCTGGGATGAGATCAGCCTCTTTACTGAACCTCTTTTGTTTATTTGCCCAGAGATGTTCTATACTGATATAGGCACCACTTAGTCCTGTGAGTTTCGATAAGTTGAAATTTAAGGACTGAGAGAGATTCTCTGGTGAAATGGAGGGAAAATAATAGTCCTCCGAAAGGTTGTCAGCATATACAGCAGAGGCTTTTGCCGAATATTCTAACCAAGAGAGCGCTTTGAGCTTTATACTGAGGTCTGCACCCTTGAAAAGGGCATCAGACTGCTTGTAGGCAAAGACAGGGAAGTATCCGCTCCAAGTTTCTTTGAGTTCTTTTGTGGGCATTTCGTAGATAAAGCCTTTAATCTTTTGTAGGAAGATATCTGCTGAAATAAAGAGCCTCTCGTTAGCATATTCTATTTTAGAACTCCATTTTATGCCTTTTTCAAGGTTGAGTTTTTCATCTCCTAAGAGATAGAAAGCACTCCCGTGATGTACTCCGTTGCTGAAGAGCTCTATCGCTTCGGGTGCGCGCCATGCTAAACCGATGTTTGAGGTTATTGAGAGGCTGCGACTGAAACTTTTATTCACTCCAAAGTTATAACTGAGATTGCTAAAAGTTCGCTCACCAGAGTAGTAAGCTCCATAGCGGTTGTAGCCGGCAGCATTAAAGGTTTTATAGTCATATCGAATGCCTGCATCTAATATCCAAGAGCCTTTCTTGAACTTTTCGGAGAGGTAAACTCCAAAATTATTGGAGATGAAGTTGGGCAAGATGGAGTTGGTACCATTGCCAGGGATGTTATAGTTGTCCTGCCTAGAGCCCGTAACGCCTATATAGTTTTTGAAGTATTCATTATGCTCCTTTTCAAAATCTAATGATGCTGTATGTGTGCTTAGCTGGACATCAAAGGTAGGTTTGGAGGCGAAGGGCCCTATCCGAAGGTCGTATTCCTGCCTATGGTTTCTTTGATAGGCATAAATGAAGCTGAACTTGCCAAAATTTCTGTCGCTTTCTATTTTTAGCTTGGTAATCTGGTGTTTTACTTCTTGTTTAGGGAGGTTAATATCGTAGGAAAAGCTTCCTTTATCGAGTGGTCTGCCGTATTCTAACCTGATATCCCAGTCACTCATACTTCCAATTCTTGAACCTTGGAAAATCCCGAGCTTAGTAGAGAAGAAACTGTGGAAAATCTCGAATTTCTCGTGTGGTAACTGATATCCGATGTTTGCAGAATAATTGAGCTCTCGAATTCCAGTATTCTCTACATAGTAATCTGGAGTTTGATAGTTGCCCGCCCTCTTACCACTCGACTGAATACGCCAAGCAATAGGGTTTTTCTTATTGAAATTCCCTTGTAGCATCAGGTTGCCCGCCCATTTTTCTCCGTTGGACTCGCCTGTAAGCTGAGCCTTGCCACCGATAGCCTTACCATCGTAAGGTAAAGCTTCGCTTCTAAGGAGCACTACGCCACCAAGGGCATTAGCACCGTATTTTACGGCTTCTGCACCCTTGACGACCTCTATATGATGGGCGAGGAACGGGTCTATCTCGGGTGAATGGTCATTCCCCCACTGCTGGCTTTCAATTTTTACATCATTATTCATTATCGCAATGCGTTGATTGGTTAATCCTTGTATAACAGGTTTTGAAATATTACCTCCGTTTTGGAGCATTGTAATGCCAGAGATACTTTTCAGAGCATTAGCAAGGTTATCACCGCTGCTTTTCTCTAAATCTTTCTTACTTAGCTCTGAATAGATGTGGGGTCTGTGGAAAATAAGCGATTTTTTTATAGTTATGGAATCGATATTCCTCGTTTTAATCTGGGCATAAGCTATTCCACTACAAAGGAATAGTCCTGCTAATAAGACTTTATTGTTTTTCATTAGATATAGCTTCCATCTGAGAGAAATGATAGTGCTCACAGTGCTGTAGGCTCTTAGTTATCCTCTGTATAGGGAAACTTTTAGCCGTAGAATGGAAGTCATTTACTGGTTAATAATTATTGTAAGACTTTGAAAATAAGGAATAACACAACTTAGGCTTATTATATTAAAGCATTGAATAGTTGTGCAAAAGATTTTATGCAATGGGAGGCCCCCTTTGCTGAATCAGAAACTGAAATTCTGAGAAATAGTTTGAACAATAGTATTCAGGCACAGGAATAAACTTGTGCTCTGTATGATTTTTTATGTTAATATACTCCGCGAGTAAAGGTGTATATTGCAGGAAGTGGAAATTACAGATAATACAGTCTTCCTTTGCCTGAAATGCACCTTTGTGGTGATCGTACTTATACTCTAATTCCTCCTCGTGATGATGATGTAAATCAGTATAGTTTATTCCATAATTCGCAAATGTAAAGATACTTAGCAATAGTATTGCCAGTATCTTCTGTACTTGTTTTATATGCTCTCTCGGGAATAACACGACTGCAAAAGTATTTATTTTTTTGTTAAGTGTCAATAGGTGGTAAGCAGTAGGCTTTTGGCTATTAGCTAATTTTTATAAGTTTTGCAAATTTTAGGAGGAGGTTTTTCTCATCATTTCCTTCGAAGAGGATTTTGGCTTTTATATTTTGAGGGTCTGTACCGTCAAGGAGGAGAACTTCGCCTATGCCAAATCTGTCGTGCCTTACTCGGTCTCCTACCTCAATATTTTGAGTAGAGCCTCCTGATGGGTTATTGATTTGTGCTTTGGCAATAGGATTTAGTCGCTTAGGCGCAGGCATAGGACTTTCTTTTTTAAGGTTAAGAGGTTTCTTAGGTTCAATCTTTTTAAAACTTTTTGGAGTGGGTGGAGTATCATCAAAAATATCAGATTTTAAGCCAGAGCGGTTGATGACTTTCCTCTCGACAGTGGGGTTTATGAAGTCTATAAACCGAGTATCTACCTCGCTTATGAATCGGCTTGGTTCGCAATCAGTAATTTTTCCCCACTGGAAACGAGATATAGCGTAGGTGAAGAATGCCTGCTTCTCGGCTCTGGTGAGGGCTACATAGAATAGGCGGCGCTCTTCTTCTAATTCCTCCCGTGTAGAGGTACTGAGAAAACTCGGAAAGAGATTTTCTTCTAAACCTACGAGATGCACAACAGGAAATTCCAACCCTTTAGAGAGGTGGATGGTCATTAGGGAAACTTTATCCTCATCATCGTCTTCTTTTTTATCTTGATCGGTAGAGAGGGCTATATTTTCCAAGAAATTGGAGAGCGAGGCATCGCCGTCTTCTAACTGAAGCTGTTCGTCTATGAAGCCTTGCATTGAATTCATTATCTCTTGGATATTTTCTACTCGAGAGATGCCTTCTGGCGTTTGGTCTTCCTTCAGGGTTTTGATGAGCCCGCTTCGTTTGGCAACTTCCATAGCTACGGTGTAGGCATTTTCGGTTTTTAGCATTACTCGGAATGCTTGAATCATTGACCAAAAATCTCCCAGTTTATTTAGCGTAGTATTGTTTATTTTGAGCTGTGGAGCATAATGAGAGAGCTTGTTCAGCACTTGAGAGAGCGGTTGATTAATAGAATCTGCAAAGACGATGAGCTTATTCTGAGTAGTCTCTCCGATGCCTCTGCCTGGGTAGTTGATGATTCTTAGCAGTGCCTCATTATCATTTTCATTCACCAAAAGGCGGAGGTAGGCTATTAAATCCTTCACCTCTTTTCTTTGATAGAAAGACAGTCCGCCATATACCCGATAGGGAATATTCTTCTTCCTCAGGGCATCTTCGAGAGCGCGGGTTTGGGAGTTGGTTCTATAGAGTATGGCGAAATCTCCATACTGTCTCTGTTCTTGGTTGTGAAGGTTCCAGATATTGGTTGCTACGAAGTTTGCCTCATCAGCATCGGAGAGGGCGCGGTATATTTTTATTTTATCACCAACTTCATTGTCACTAAAAACATTTTTTGGGAACTGCTCTATATTCTTGGAAATAATAGCATTTGCTGCTCCTACTATATTTTGTGTAGATCGGTAGTTCTGCTCCAGAGATACTGTTATTGCATCGGGATAGTCTTTTTTAAAGTTGAGGATGTTTTGAATATTTGCTCCTCGAAAGGAGTAGATAGATTGGGCATCATCGCCCACCACGCAGAGGTTTTCAAACTTCGAGGCAAGAGCTTTTACGATGAGGTATTGCGAGTGGTTTGTATCCTGGTACTCATCTACGAGAATGTATCGAAACCTGTCCTGATACTTTGCGAGTACTTCGGGAAACCTCGTAAGCAATTCATTTGTCCTGAGCAGGAGGTCATCAAAGTCCATAGCACCATTTCTGAAACAAGCCTCTACATACCTTTTATATATCTCACCGATATGTTTCATATTGGCTTGTGCATCGGCTTCCATCAGCTCAGAATTATTGAAATAAGCCCTTACTGTAATGAGGTTGTTTTTATAGGTGGATATTCTGGACTGTACTTTCTTTGGTTTATAGAAATCGGGATCTATATTCATTTCTTTGATGACTTTTTTCAGTACATTGAGAGAGTCCTGAGTATCGTAGATGGTAAAGTTGGATGGAAAGCCGAGGTGATGAGCCTCTATTCTAAGTATCCTTGCAAATACTGAGTGGAAGGTTCCCATCCAAATGCTTTTAGCATCGCTAATGCCTACTACTTTGGCAATTCGATCTTTCATCTCTCGAGCAGCTTTATTGGTAAAGGTAAGCGCCAGTATATTGAAAGGATCTACCCCATTGGTGATGAGGTGGGCAATGCGCATTGTGAGCACACGAGTCTTCCCAGACCCCGCCCCTGCCAGCACCATTAGAGGTCCACTAAGGGTAGTTACAGCTTCGTATTGATTTTTATTAAGCCCTCTCAAGTAGTCTTCCATCTGCTAAGAAATTTTAATTTGCAAATATATTACAGAGGTAAGCAGTAAGCAATAGTCCATAAGTAGACTAACTAAAAGCCAACAGCTTACGGCTTACTGCCTAAAGCTTACAATAAAGACAGTCTTTTTAATTGGTAAAAGCCTACCCTACTAAGGGTTCGGGATACCCCGACAGGACAAATAACTACTTTTCGGAGGCGTCGTCATATGCCGACGGGGTAATTGCCTGCCTTGCGAAAGGCTCGTCATATGACGACGGGGCAGCTTAGTACCAAATGTTAAAATTCCCATAGGGGAATAGGATAGAATTGCCTGCCACGCTGTGGCTAAGTCCGTCAGCTGGTAGTTGTGGTTGCCTCACCGGCTACGGTGTCAGCTGGTAGCTGTGCCTGCCCTGCTAAGGGTAGCTGGCTAATAGCCAGAAGCCAAAAGCTAGAAGCCAACTATTGGTATCGGCGGTGTTCTTTGGGTTTTGAGAAGCGGTTGATGAGGGGTTTTATAAGGGCTTTGTACTTCTCGATATCGAAGACTTGGGAGTCCGTCAGTGCTTTGTAGGAAAGCCAGATGCTGAACCCAAAGAGTACGATATTAGGAATCCACGCGGCAGCATAAGGGTCTAGCTCACCTTTCCAAGTGAGGTTTTCTACGGAGATATTCAGTGTGTGTAGAATGAGGTAAATGATAATGGAGATGACGACAGGGAGCCCCATCCCCCCTTTCCTAATGATAGAACCGAGGCTGGCACCAATCATAAACAAAATAATACAGGTACAGGAGTAGGCGAGAATCCTCTGCTGGTAGAGAATCATTTTATTTCGCTCTTTTACTGCATCCATAGCGAGTTCTTCCTTAAATGCAAGCTCAGCTTTCAGGTATTTTATCTTGTCATATGCTGCGTGGAGCGCCTCTATTTTTTTCTCCTTTTTTAGGGTATCTATCTTGTATTGAGGTTCTATTTTCTTGCCCTTAAAATCCTTTTTATCGAGGTATTCTATATAGTTATTTGCATTTGAGGTGAGGGTAGTGCCCAAATCCTTAAAGGTGGAGGCATCGTTTTTCTTGCCTTTATCGATGAGGGTATCAATGCCCAAGTAGGAATTAAACCTGTAATCTTCGGTAATCTGCTCCCTTTCCATAGCCTGATCTACCAGCTCGGTAATGTCTAAATAGGATACCATTGTATCAAACTTAATCGACTGGTTGGGCTGTTTTAGCCTTTCGGAATCGGTTTTATTTCTGAATTTATCTTCAAAGATATACCCATTGTAGAGGGTGAGTTTGAGGTAATTTTTATTCTCCTTAGCCTTTACAATCTCTCCTTTTTTAGCGATGATGGACTGCTGGTCGTCATACATCCCAGCGGTTTTATGAATGAAAATTCCCTCGATATACTCGCCGTTTTCGCCATAGATTTTATCAAACTTCATTGAATACCCAGGGATTTGATTGATGAAATGCCCAGGGATAAAGTTGAGTGCAGGGCGAGCTGTCGTAATATTATACATCATATTCTTGGCCTTGCGCTGAGAGTAGGGGCTTATATTATTCTGAAAGAGAAATAATATGACGGAAAGGATGAGGCTAACGATGAAGAGTGGTGCCATAATCCGTGCAAGAGAGATTCCCGCAGCCTTCATTGCAGCGAGTTCGTAGCGCTCACCAAACTCTCCAAATGCCATAATAGACGCCAGAAGAATGGTGAGCGGAAGCACCATCGCCACTACGGTAGCCCCAGCGTAGAGCATAAACTTCATAATTTCGAAATAGGTAAGCCCTTTGCCCACGATTTCGCTGAGCTGTATCCAGAGGATATTCACTACGAAGAGGAATGCCAGAATGCTAAATATAAAAAGGAAAGGACCGAAAAAAGTCTTGATGATATACCTATCGAGAATCTTCATAGAGGGCAGAAAGAGGAGCCTTAGAGCTCAGTAATGATATAGTTTTTGTAATTTGCTTTTTTAAAGGTGAAAGTATCGGCGCTCAGGTTTTGGTTCGCCTTATACTCTTGGATGCTAATCCTTGCAAAAGAATTATCGGTAGAGGTCTGGTCTATCCTCAGAATTTGATTCTGTTTGGTATCTATATAGATATTCACTTCCTTTATTCCATTGCTTTTAATCGGTGTTAGCTTTATCTGCTCGGTGCTTTTACCTTCTATGGTCTTTTTGCCTGCGTAGGTAGTGTTATATTCCTTTTTATAGGAGTTCAGGTAGTTGGTAGGGGAGAACATCATCTCGCTACCATTGGCTTTTGCAATGGTTACTTCCTGGTCTTCACTGCTGATGTTATAGACTTTATTACCGTCAAAAATCTGCTCTATACCCATTATTTTGAGCCTATGTTGGGTTGGGGTAGTGTAGAAAGTTCCTGTTTCGGTTTTGGTTATTTTTCCTTTTTGCCCACTCCCATAGCTGAATTTAAAGAAAGTATTTTTATTTGCATTGTATTTTTTAGCTACGGCATCTAATATTTGGGTAGATTTAGCATCTGCTTTCTGAGCATAGATGAAAGCAGTACTTGTAATAATGCAGATAAGTCTGAGTAGTTTTTTCATTTTGTTTTAATTGTTTAATTATTTTCTGAATTGCTCCAAATGTTGTTCCAGAGTATTTAAATCGGTGATGAGCACTTCGCGTGGCTTTGCACCGTTGAAGCTCCCTACGATACCTGATGCTTCCAGCTGATCCATAATCCGCCCTGCTCTGTTGTACCCGAGTTTCAGTTGCCTTTGGAGCATAGAAGTAGAGCCTTGCTGAGTAGAGACAATGATTCTTGCTGCTTCTTCAAACATTGCATCTTTTTCATTTGGGTCAAAGCCTCCTGCTGAGCTTCCATTTTCCTCAGAAGTATATTCTGGAAGGAGGAATGCTGAGGGATAGCCTTTTTGCTCACCGATGAAGTCTGCAATTTTTTCTACCTCTGGAGTATCTACAAAGGCGCATTGCAATCTTAGGATTTCGCTACCATTGAAGAAGAGCATATCTCCTTTACCTACGAGTTGCTCAGCCCCTGGCGAATCCAGAATCGTTCGGGAATCCACACTTGAAATCACCCTGAATGCCACACGAGCAGGGAAGTTAGCTTTTATCATCCCTGTGATAACATTTACTGACGGTCTTTGCGTTGCTACGATGAGGTGTATGCCCACTGCTCTGGCGAGCTGCGCAAGTCTGGCTATGGGGTGCTCCACTTCTTTTCCTGCGGTCATTATAAGGTCTGCAAATTCATCTACTACCAAGACGATATACGGCAGGTATCTGTGCCCGTTCTCTGGGTTCAGCTGGCGTTCGGAGAATTTCTTATTATACTCTTTTATATTTCGGCAGAAAGCGGATTTCAGTAGCTCATACCGAGTATCCATCTCAATACAGAGAGAGTTGAGGGTATTAATTACTTTATTGGTATCGGTGATGATGGCTTCCTCTGCATCTGGGAGCTTTGCCAAATAGTGTCTTTCAATTTTGGAATAAAGGGTGAGTTCTACTTTTTTTGGGTCTACCATTACGAATTTAAGCTCGCTCGGATGTTTTTTGTAGAGCAGAGAGGTGAGTATGGCATTAATCCCTACGGATTTTCCTTGTCCAGTAGCTCCTGCCATTAGGAGGTGTGGCATCTTGGCGAGGTCTGCCATAAAGATTTCATTGGAAATGGTTTTCCCAAAGACGATAGGCAGTTCCATATCAGTGTTTTCAAACTTTGATGAGGCGATTACACTGCGCATAGAGACCATAGAGGTTTTTTGTCTCGGAACTTCTATCCCGATAGTCCCTTTACCAGGCATTGGTGCTATGATACGAATTCCTGCTGCCGAGAGATTTAAAGCGATATCATCTTGTAATCTCTTAATGGTAGATACTCGGATGCCCGCTTCGGGAACGATTTCGTAGAGGGTAACGGTAGGGCCAATCGTTGCTTTTATCTGGGCAATCCCGATGTTGAAGTTTCGGAGGAGACCTACAATTCGGTTTTTATTCTCTTCCAACTCCTCTTTGTTGATGGAGATTTCCTCATTACCATAATTTTTCAAGAAATCAATGCTCGGAAATTGGAAGTTTGGGAGTTCTAATTTATGGTCATAAAGTCCGTATTCTTCTACTAATTGTTTAGATTTCTGCTGTATATCGGTGAGGTCTTCGTCTTTGGGTTTTGCTATTTCTATTTCAAAGTCTAAATCATTCTGCTCGCTTTTGGGGGGGTGAGGTGAGGGCAGAGGCTTTGCAGGAGCAGTTGGAATCAGCTCTTCCGAATTGAAAGTTATCTCTGTAGAGTCCTTCGCTTTCTCTTCTAATGGTGCAGGTGAATCTTTTACACTCTTGATTTCAGGGCTTATACTTATCTCTGGTGGAGTGTTGATTTCAATCTCTGTGGAGCTGCTTACGGTAATATTATCAAAATCGTCATCGGTTGTGTTCTCCATTGGTTCTGCTTCGGTTTCATCGTCATCAAAGGAGGGGAGGAGGCTTTGCGCTTTGTCTTTAATGGAATGAAATCTCGCTTTTATTGCTTCTGGGCGGAGGTTAAATTCTAAAATAAAGTAAAGCAAAATACTACTGCTAATCACCACCCACAGCCCGAAAGTCCCAATAATTGCATTGAGGTATTCCATTATCTGATAGCCATAAACGCCGCTTATTGCGCCTTGTCCTTTGCTTATCGCTCCAGTGAATATCGGTAGCCAGCAGATGAAAAATAATGAATGCCCGAGGGTTTTCCAAGGTTTGAAGTATTTCTTTTTGAGGATAATCAGCCCGAATACGAAGAACAGAAAAGCGATGATAAAGGCAGCAATTCCTATGCTTTGAAAGATGAAGAAATTCCCCAGCCAATCGCCCATTTTGCCAAAGAGGTTGGAGGATTGTATGGACTTGTCCAGCATAGTACCCGCTTGGCTTTGGTCGGCTTTCCAGTTTTTAAGATAAGAGATGAAAGAGAGCGCAAGTATTAATGAAAATATGATAAAAGATATCCCAAAAAATATCCTTGGTTTAGAGAGCAATTTACCTTGTTTTGAGGTGTTGGTTTGGTTTTTCTGCGTGTTTTTGTCCATAATCTGATGGGCAAATTTAGATAAAAATTAGTTGCAATAAAATAAGGACAAGAGAAATTCTTATCCTTATTTGCCTTTGAGACTTTGTTCTATTGTTTTAGAAAATCATTCTTCCGAGAAGGTAGGTAAGCCCAGCGATAAATGCGCTTACGGGTATCGTCATAATCCACGCCCAGAGGAGGCTTACGGTAATTCCCCACTGCACTGCGGAGACCCTCTTAGTGAGCCCCACCCCTATAATAGACCCAGTGATAGTATGCGTAGTAGAAACTGGAATACCAAAATGGTCGGTTAAGAACAGGGTGATAGACCCCGCCGTTTCGGAGCTTACACCCTCTAACGGGGTTACTTTTGTGATTTTCGTACCCATTGTTTTTACGATTTTCCATCCGCCGCTCATCGTTCCGAGTCCTATTGCGATAAACGATGTAATCGGTACCCAAGTGTAGTGCTCGGCGAAGTATTTAAACCTGTCGGGAGCATCGATATAGGCTACATCATTAATGTTCAAATGGTGGTAGATGACCGCTGCACCTATAATCCCCATTACCTTTTGGGCGTCGTTTAGCCCGTGCCCTAAGCTGAGCAGCGCAGAGGAAGCCAGCTGGCATTTTTTGAAAATTTTCTCCGCCTTGTGTGGGTTTGAATTTTTTGAAATATAAATGATAATAGAAGTAATGATAATCGAGATAAAAGCACCCAGCACGGGAGCCATAAAGATAAACAGAAAGATTGGGATTACTTTGCTGTACTTCACTACGCTCTGCTGGCTCACTTTGTCCATCGTAGCAGAGATGCTGTCCCACAGGTTAAGGTCTGGCTGTGCCTGTACTATCTCGTTGTAGTCCAAAATAAAGGCGTGCATAAGTGCGGCACCGAGAAAACCACCGATAAGCGTGTGCGAAGAAGAGGAAGGAATCCCAAACCACCAGGTGAGCAAGTTCCAGAATATCGCGGCGATAAGCCCACTGAAAATCACTTCAAGGGTGATGAAATTTTCGTTTACCGTCTTGGCAATCGTATTTCCGATTTTAAACTCACCGATGATGTAGTAGGCGATGAAAAAGGCGGCGAAGTTCCAAAGTGCTGCCCATACTACGGCTTGGAAAGGCGAGAGAACTTTGGTAGAAACCACCGTGGCGATTGAGTTTGCTGCATCGTGGAAGCCATTGATGTAATCAAACAACAGGGCGAGAACGATGATGACGACCAGTAATACGGGTAAATCCATTTCCTATGCGTATTTAATGATGATATTCTCCAAAATATTGGCTACATCTTCCGCCTTGTCGGTTACGCCTTCTAAGTAGTCCAGCACCGAATTTACTTTTATCACCCGTATAGGGTCGTTGGTTTCAAAGAGGTTTACCAATGCTTTGCTCAGCACATCATCGGCAAGGTTCTCGTAGGAGTTTATTTTGATGCAAGACTCCTTTACTCCTGCGGGGTTTTTGAAGTCTTTAAGGTTTTTTACCGCGTTCTGAATTTCCAGGCACGCCTTGTATATCAGCAAAGAAAACTCCGCGTATTCCTTCGTCTCAGGGGTTTTGTAGAGGAAGAGGTACTTCGCGGAGGCATACATATAGTCGGCAATATCGTCCATACTATTGCTGAGCATAGAGATATCTTCCCTGTCAAACGGTGTGATGAAATTCTGCCCGAGCTCTACGAAAATCTGATGCGTGAGGTCGTCATTTTTATGTTCAAAATCGCTGATTTTTTGGAGGAAAATCTCATTATTTTGGTCAAATTCCAATATCCCTTCGTGGAAGAATTTAGACATCTCTACGAGGTTTTGGGCTACTTTATCAAAAAGTACGAAGAACACCTTGTCTTTGGGTTGGAAAGCCTTGAAAATATTACTTAGTCCCATTATTTGTTTTTATTAAAATTCGGCTACAAATATGTAAAATAAGTTTCGTATACAGAAAAAATGGGGATTAATTTTTACTAACATCTCTTTATTTAAAGCGGGTTTAAAGTATCAATCCCGCTGAAAAACAGTTCTTATTGGGTTTATCGCTTTTCGCAGGTTCTCAGAAATTGTTTATTTTAGGATTTGATATATTTTCGTCTTCTTTTTTGCGAAATATTCAATAAAATGATGGAATCATTTGTTCTTTGGTCTTGCGCAGTTTGCGCCATTGCACGGAAGTACTTCCGAGATGCGTTTCAGTTTGCGCAAGACCTACGGAAGCCTTCCGATGAGCATTTCAGAACTGCGCAAGACCTGCGGAAGAGATTTTAAATAAAACCTTTCTCCGCCTTAGTCTATGGCTAAAATGATTATCTTTGCCCGCAGTTTGAGGGGGAAGTTTTCCATTCTTCTACCCGAGAAAACGGCATTAAACCTATTAAAATAAAAGATAAATGACCAGGAAAACGATTGCTTTAGCCATTATAGCCAGTGTTTTATACATCGTAGGATTTCTTTCGTCTTATCCTTATTTACTGGATTTTGAGAACCCCAATACCCCGCCCACAGGCGCCCTGAGATCGGTAGTAGAATATGAGCTAATGTTTTTATCCTTCCTCTCGTTCTGTATTTTTTTACTGAGCAAGACTAAGGTTTTAAGGGGGTTGAGCTATGTGCTTTTGCTTTTTCTCAGCCTTAATTTTATGCTCTCGGCATCGTGCTTCTTTATCTATAAGCAGGGGTTTAATGTGGGGATGACCATCAGTATCTTAGAGACCAATGTCTCCGAAAGTTTGAGTATGGTACGCACCTTAATCTATCCTATCTCAGCGAGTTTGGTTTTTTACATCATCCTACTGATGCTCTTCCGCAGTGGGGTAAAGGATAAGGAAAACCTCTCACCGAAATTCAGAAAATATGCTGTGTTCTTCTCCCTGCTCTGGCTCGTGATGCCTTATGCTTATTCCCTCAAGCATACCTATATTAAGAATAAGGGAGGGGGAGTGATGATTAAAAATACCTTCTATCATCTGTCCGATTTTCTAAGAGCGAATAACCTGAGAAAAGAACTGGAAGAGGTGAAAAATGCCACGGTAGATTATCAGCTTAGCCGTACAGATACCGAGCCTGTGGAGACCATCGTAGTCCTCGTAGGAGAGTCGCAAAGGAGGCAGAATATGTCGCTCTACGGCTACGAAAAAGATACTACCCCCGCCGAGCTCGCCGAGAAAGCCAATATGCTCCTCTACCAAAACGCGTATGCACCTGCGGCTATTACGAACCTCGCCGTACCTATCGCCCTTAGTAATATCAATATACAGCACTACGGAAGAGAGGTGAAACAGCTCAGCGATAACATCCTGAATGTAGCCAACCACCTCGGCTATGCTACCTACTGGTACAGCACGCAGGGAGGGGCGCAGGGCATTACTGCTATTGCCAGCTTTGCTAAGGAAAAGAAGTACATTAATGGCTATGATGAAGCCCTACTCCCCCTTCTAAAACAAATCTTAAAACAAGGAGCAAACAGAAAGAAACTCATCGTGCTCCACATTAATGGGAGCCACCCCTATTGCTGTGATAAATATCCTCCAAAAGAAGCCGTATGGCAAGGCGGAATAGATGAATGCTATGACAACTCCATACGATACACCGATAAGATTATCGGGCAAATCTTCCACCTGCTGAAAGACCAAAATGCAAGTCTCGTTTATCTCTCCGACCACGGACAGATTAAAGAAAAAGATACCTATAAACACGGTGATTATAAAGAAGCCGTACAAGTGCCGCTCTTTATTTGGTACTCTGCTTCCGTTCATACAAAGAATAGAGGAGAAATCATCTCCGAAACTACCCCTACTTCGGTAGTCTATCCAAAAGTTCTCGAGCTTATGGGCGTTAAAAATCCTAAAACCATAAATAATGCAGGTAAATACCTCAAACTCGACCTCCAAACCATAGACTACAAAAACCTGAAATAGAAACTTGAACTTAGTATATTTGCTCTAAATTTTTAAATAATGATAGATAGTTTTAATATACGAGTCTATGCCCTCTGTATAAAGGACGAGAAAATCCTTATCTTAAATGAAGAATATGCAGGTAAATACCTTACAAAACTCCCAGGTGGGGGACTTGAATTTGGCGAAGGTACCCTCGAATGCCTCCAAAGAGAGCTCGCCGAAGAGCTTAATCTCAGCATAAAATCAGCAGAGCATTTCTATACTCAGGAGGATTTTCTGGTATCCAGGTTTAAGGATAATGAGCAGCTCCTTACCATTTATTACAAAGTAGAACTGGAAAACGATGAAGATTTGCTCGTAATGGATCCGTGTATAGAGCAGGTCGTATGGCACCCAATAGCCGATGGAAATCCTTTTGACCTACCGATTGATAAAATTGTATATGAAAAACTCGTAAGTGAGAGGGAATACTAAAGCCGAGAAAGGTCTCGGCTTTGGTTTTAGTATCCTAAAAGTTTGAGAACTTCTTCGGGTTTTTGCTCTTCACGGAAGACGGTATAGGTAAAGTTCCCCTCCTCATCGGTATCTATAAGGATGTGCTTGGGCTGAGGCATCAGGCAGTGATGCACTCCACCATAGCCGCTAATCGTCTCTTGGTACGCTCCCGTATGGAAAAACCCGATGTAGAGTGGCTTGGTATCGTTATAAGTTGGGAGGTAGATGGCGTTAATGTGCTGTTCAGAGTTATAATAATCATCCGAATCGCAGGTAAGCCCACCGAGGAATACCCTTTCATAAGTATCTTCCCAGCGGTTCAGGGGGAGCATAATGAAGTGCCGAGAGATGGCCCAAGTATCGGGTAGGGTGGTCATAAATGAGGAGTCTATCATATTCCACTTTTCCCTGTCGTTTTGTCTTTTCTGAGCGATGATTTTATAGAGGTGCCCCCCGCTTTCGCCTACAGTAAAGCTCCCGAATTCGGTATAGATGTTCGGTTCTTCTACGCCTTCTTCTTCGCAGAATTTTTTGATTTGAAACACGATTTCATTAATCATATACTGATAATCGTAGTCAAAGTTCAGCGATGTTTTTATCGGTAGCCCACCTCCGATGTTTAGGGAATCTACTTCTGGTGCTACTTTTTTGAGCCTTGCGTAGACTCTCAGGCATTTGTAGAGCTCGTTCCAATAGTAAGCCGTGTCTTTAATCCCCGTATTGATGAAGAAATGTAACATTTTAAGCCTTGCACTTGGGTGGTCGGCTATTTTTTGGCTGTAGTAGGGGATGATGTCTTTGTAACCAATCCCCAATCGAGAGGTATAGAACTCAAATTTTGGTTCTTCCTCAGAGGCGATACGAATCCCGATATCAAAAGTAGTGTCTATGCTTTCGGTGAGCTTTTCCAGCTCTCGGTAGTTGTCCAAGATTGGGATAATGTTTTCAAACCCCTGATTGATGGCATCGGCAATTTTATTGAGGTAGTCATCGGTTTTAAATCCGTTGCAGATAACCTCCATATTTTTATCAAACTTCCCTTCTTCATACAGAGATTTCACGATGTCCATATCATACGCCGATGAGGTTTCAATAGAAATATCATTCTTCAAGGCTTCATCTAATACAAATTTGAAGTGGCTGGATTTGGTACAATAGCAGTATCGGTAGCTTTTTGTGTATTCATTTCGCTCGAAGGCTTCCTTAAACCAAGTTTTTGTCTTCTGTATGTTCAGCGATATTTTGGGGATATAGTTAAACTTCAGTGGCGTACCAAACTTTTCCACCAGCTCCATTAGTGGGATGTTGTGAAATTTCAGGTTGTTTTCCTCTACATTAAACTCCTCTGTAGGGAAGTAGAGCGTTTGGTCGATAAGCTCAGAATACTTTATTTTCATTTTCTAATTAAGGTAATTAAGTCGGTCATTTAATATCGGCTGCAAATTTGCTAAAAAAATTGATAGCAAGGAGGGAGGTACTGCCTCTTTTTTCATTTTATAAATAAAAGCACGCCCAGCGGAGGAGGCATTGCCTTTTTTTTAGAGGTATCGTTTCTTTTATTAGGAGGCATCGCCTCTTTTTTATTTAATAATTAAGTGGAGTAAAGGCGTCGTTTCCGTATTATCCAGACTATAAAGAGGAGTATCACCGCACTGAAAGTCATCATCCCAAAAATATTTTTCATCATCGTGAAAATACTCCCGAATTGAACCACCATTGGGGAGAGTTCGTCGTAGCTTTTAAGTCCGATAAAGGTGCAGAGGTTTTCAGAATAATCAAAAAAGCTGGTGAGCAGCGGTAGATAGCTTAGGATTTTTAGCCATTTGCTTTCTGCGGAGAGCTGTTGCAACAGCCTGCTGATAATCCAAGTATAGGCTAAGGCAAAAAGCACTGGGTAAAACGCATCGAGAAAGAGCTGAGGGAAGAGGTAATAGCTGCACCCCTCGCTTCCTAAGGCGGTGTATAGCGCTTGTACTTCGTTTAGTGTATAGCCTTTTGGTCTCATATCTAATATAGGCAAGCCCTGCGAAAGCATTTGCAGATGAGGGATGCTCACTACAATCATCAATAAATACACCGCATTGGCAAGTAGAAATGCTATCCATATCTGGCGATTTTTCTTCGGTGCGAATACTATTTTTTTCATAGTGATTTATTAAAAAAAAGAGGCAAAGCCTCTAAGTAATAAAGGAGGCAATGTCTCCCCCCTTTAATGGTATTTTAAATTCATTTTGGGTTTTATTTTAAGGAGGGTTTCGTAGATGAGTTGGATTACATTCTGAACATCTTCTTTAGAGACCATTTCTACTGTGGTGTGCATATACCTTAGGGGGAGTGAGATGAGGGCACTGGGTACGCCGCCGTTGGAGTGTGCAAAGGCATCGGTGTCTGTACCTGTGGAGCGGCTTGCAGCGGCTCTTTGGTAGGGAATGTTTTTCTCCTTAGCGGTGTTTATAATCAGCTCCCGAATGTTGTGATGCACACTTGGCGCAAAGAATACCACAGGACCGTTGCCACATTTTTGGTCGCCTTCTTTTTTCTTGTCAATCATCGGTGTGGTAGTATCGTGGGTTACATCGGTTACGATGGCGATATTGGGTTTTATGGTGTCGGCAATCATATCTGCACCGTATAGCCCCACTTCTTCTTGTACGGAATTGGTAATGTAGAGTCCGAAAGGGAGTTTCTTTTTGTTCTCTTTTAGCAGGCGGGCTACTTCGGCTATCATAAAACCACCGATTCGGTTGTCCAGCGCACGGCATACGAAGTATTTATCGTTCATTTCAAAGAACTCATCTGGGTAGGTTATCATACAGCCCACATAGATTCCGAGGCTTTCTACTTCTTCTTTGGAAGAAGCACCGCAGTCTATAAAGATATTTTCAATTTTTGGGGTGGGTTCGTCTTTGCTTCCTATTCGTGTGTGTATGGCTGGCCAGCCGAAAACGCCTTTTACGATTCCTTTTTCTCCGTGTATATTTACCACTTTGGAGGGAGCAATGGCTTGGTCGGAGCCCCCGTTTCGTATTACATAGATAAGTCCATCATCTGTGATATAATTCACATACCAAGAGATTTCATCTGCGTGTGCTTCTATCACTACTTTGAAGTCTGCATTTGGGTTTATAATCCCGTAGCAGGTACCGTAGTGATCTACTTCTATGGTATCTACATAGGGTTTTATGTAGTCCATCCATACTTTTTGTCCATTGCGTTCGTAGCCTGTAGGAGAGGCAGTGTTCAGATAGTTTTTTAGAAATTCTAATGATTTTTCATTTGTATTCATAAGAAAGGAATGGTTTTTGTGTCGTTGGAAAATTCAAGGCGTAAAAGTAATGAATATTAATAAATATACGAGCATTTTCTTCCTTTTTATAAGTATTTGGGCTTATTCTCAGGTTGATAATACAGCGGTAACGGTGAAGTCTCTAAGCCAGTATCCACAGGATAAGATAAAAGTAGATGAGCACGGTAACCGCTATTATTATGATGAAGCTCAAAAGGCTAAAATTTATGAAATAGATGGAGAAACGGTCGTGGTTTTAGATGAATTAGTCCTTCTCAATAAGCCTAGATTTAATAATCAGCTCGACAAAAATTATTATTTCTTTATCAATAAAAAACTCAGTAGGGTGTATCCACTCTTTCTAGAAGCGCTTGACCAATATCGTGATTTAGAACACAAATTAGAACAATACAAAGGTCGCGAACGCAGGCAGTATATAAGAAATAAGCAAAATGAGCTCGCTTCTCAGTACGAGACCAAGCTAAGAGAACTCACCACTTCCGAAGGGCAGATTTTTGCCAAGCTAATGCACAGGGCAACCGGAAAAACCGTATATGAAATTATAAAGGAGCTTAGAGGAGGCTGGAGCGCTTTCTGGTGGAATGTAAAAGGAAATGCAGTAGATGTATACATAAAAGAGCCGTATGACCCGCACAGATTCAGGGCAGATGAGTTTTTAGAAAACCTCCTCCAAAGCAGTTGGAATTTCGGTTATTTAACGCCCTACGAAGGTTATCAGGACTTTAAAATTGCAAGAGGTAATTAGTTTTCGATTTTCCATATAATTGTATTTTTCCCAGCAGTAGGCTTTCCTATTGCTGGGGTTTTTATTTTTGCGAAGTCTGTGCTAATCCTTACATTTGTTCCCTTAATTTTTGAAAATAAATAGGATTATATAATGAAAAACTTTGTAGAAGAACTGCGCTGGCGAGGGATGATTCAGGATATAATGCCTGAAACTGAAGAACACCTTATGGAAGGGCTTCGTTCGGCATATATAGGATTTGACCCTACTGCGGATTCATTGCATATTGGGCATTTGGTTGGGATAATGATGCTAAAACACTTCCAGAACTGCGGACATAAGCCGTATGCCCTTGTGGGTGGTGCTACGGGGATGATTGGCGACCCCTCTGGTAAGTCGGCTGAGAGAAATCTCCTGACTGAGGAAATGCTCGCACAATACATTATGGGCATTAAAAAACAACTCTCAAAGTTTCTCGATTTTGATAGTGATGCTCCTAATGCTGCCGAGCTCGTTAATAATTACGATTGGATGAAAGGCTTCTCCTTTCTCTCTTTCATCCGTGATGTGGGCAAGCACATTACTGTAAATTATATGATGGCAAAAGACTCCGTAAAGAAACGATTTGACCCCAATGAAAACACCGATGGAATGTCCTTCACCGAGTTTTCTTATCAATTGATTCAGGGCTATGATTTCCTCCATCTCTACAAAGAAAAGCAGTGTACGCTCCAGATGGGCGGCTCTGACCAATGGGGGAATATCACTACGGGTACGGAGATGATTAGGCGTATCTCTGGCGGTAAGGCGTATGCAATGACCTGCCCGCTTATCACGAAGGCAGACGGCACCAAGTTCGGAAAAAGCGAGGGAGGGAATATCTGGTTAGACCCTGAGAAAACCTCACCCTATAAGTTCTATCAGTATTGGCTCAATACCTCAGATGCCGATGCCGAGCGCTACATTAAAATCTTTACAATGCTCTCGAAAGATGAGATTTCTGCTCTCGTAGAGGAGCATTCTCAGGCGCCGCACCTCAGGGTTTTACAGAAAAAGCTCGCACAGGAAATCACCACTCTTGTGCATTCTCGAGCGGATTGGGAGAATGCCGTAAAAGCATCAGAAATCCTCTTCGGAGGGGCTGCCTCTCAGGAAATAAAAACATTGGCGCCACGAACTTTCCTTGAAATCTTCGAGGGCGTACCTCAGAAAGAAATCCGCCGCGAAGAGGTCTTGGGCACTGGCATCGTAGAGCTGCTCTCCGAAAAAACAGGCTTCCTCAAATCCAAAAGCGAAGCGCAAAGAGAGCTGAAAGGCAATTCCATCTCGGTAAATAAAGAGAAGGTGGCAGATTCATTTGTAGCTCGAGAGGAGGATTTCATTGCGGGAAGCTATCTCCTCCTCCAAAAAGGAAAGAAAAATTATTTTATCATTAGAATAATCTAATTACGATTTTAATTAATAGTTATCAAACTCCTTCTTAATATTTTTCCTTATTCAGGGAAGTTTTGGGAAGGAGTTTTTCTATTTTTTTACTATATCGGTAGGTTTATATTTCCTATGGGGTTTCCAACTTTTTGCTTCACTGATGGCTAAAATAGAAAAAGGAGAAATAAATCGATAGTTTTTAGTGTAGATTTATTGAAAATGAAGTTGGAGTAGGAAATAAATACTGTTGAATAAATTTAAAATAGTATATTTTATAGGTGGTTCATTGGTTTTTAATAAAAATATGGGCTAATCAGGTTTTATTGCATTAATTTTATTAATTTGATTTGTAGGTTTTTATATTTAAACCTAAAATGAAATGGGAAAAACTTAGGCTAAAAATTTGAGCTATCAATATTTTTTTACATATTTGGGAATTCAAAACCCATATTATAATTATAGGTATGATACATAAAAAAGATATGAGAATAAAAGTATTGAGTGCCGGTGTTTGGTTTTTCTTAGGACAGACGATGATTATGGCACAGACGAAGAAAACCGACTCTACGAAAGTGACGAGCATAGATGAAGTAGTAGTAGTAGCGTACGGTAAACAAAAGAAAGAAGCGATAGTAGGTGCAGTATCCTCCGTTGATAGTAAGACCCTTAAGACGCAACAAGCAACCAATATTGGTACAGCATTGCAGGGCTCTACAGCGGGGGTTAATATTTATAATACCTCCGGTCAGCCAGGTTCATCGCCATCTATCTACATTCGCGGGGTAGGCTCTATGTCTGCGAGTACTTATCCGCTGATTATATTAGATGGAGTGCCGTTTAACGGTAACCTGAGCAGCATACCGCAAGACCAGATAGAATCGATGACAGTGCTGAAAGATGCGGCATCATCTGCACTTTATGGTTCGAGAGCGGCGAATGGGGTAATTGTAATCACAACTAAAAACGGGAGGCTCAATGCAAAACCTTCGTTTAATCTCACTTCATTGGTAGGGGTATCCTCACCGGGGGTGAAACTTCATAAGCTCCTCGGTGCAGAAGACTTTATGAAATACACTTGGCAGGCGCTTAGAAACAGCCAGCTCTATACTTATGATGCACAGGGTAATCTTACCATAGGAAACAGTGCTGCGGCGGGTCAGTACGCATCTGATAATTTAATAACCACTCTTGGCTATAACCCTTATAATGTAGCTCGACCGATAGATGAAAATGGTAATGTGGTAAATGGAGCAGGTCTTCGATGGGATACCAATTGGGAAGATGCTGTACTTAATAAAGCAGCATTTAAACAGGAGCATCGTTTTGATGTGAGTGGTGGTAGTGCCAATACACGATACTTCTTTGCAACAGATTACCTGAAAATGGACGGTATGGTGAGGTCATCAAACTTTGAAAGAGTAGGCGTAAGGATGAATATGGACTCCAAATTGAAACCTTGGCTTAATGCAGGGCTCAGAACCGCATTTAATGCTTCCAATGAAAATATTCCTACTCAATCAGGATATGAAGGTGGTATGGCTTGGATTTACAGAATGCCAAACATCTACCCAATCTATAAAATGGATGCAAATGGGCAGCCTCTAAGAGATGCACAGGGACATCCTATTCTTGACTATGGTAATGGTACAGGCATTAATTCTAAAAGACCATCAACTGTAGGAAATAATGATAATATATTGGGAGATCTTAAATATGATAAAACCCTTATAAGAAGGTACAATACCCTCGTAAATGGGTATATGGAAGCTACACTTGCTCCTTATCTTACCTTTAAATCTCAACTCGGTTATGAGTTTTATATCTATGACTCTTACAGCTACAGCAACAACCGATATGGATATGTAGCTGCAACAAGTAAAGGAAGTATTACCCAGGTGAGAAATATCAATCAGACGATTAACTTTACCAACAGTTTGAACTATAATCAATCTTTTGGAGAACATAACCTCAATGGGCAAGGGATATTCGAGGTATATCAATATACTTATGAGCCATTCTCTGCTACAGCCACTGGTTTCTTAACAGGTGTAGATGTACTCGATGGTGCAAGTGTGAAGAAATCTATTACAGGGAATTTCTATCGTGAAAGATTGGTTTCGTATTTGGGAAGGCTCTCTTATAACTATGGAGGTAAGTATTTCCTCGAAGGCTCTTTCCGTACCGATGGTTCTACCCGTTTCAGTAAAGATACCCGATGGGGCTTGTTCTATTCTGGTGGTTTATCTTGGGTAATTTCCAAAGAAAACTTCCTGAAAGACTCTAAGAATATCAATAATCTTAAGCTGAGAGCATCTTATGGAGAATTGGGGAATAATCAGACAGATTCTTACTTCCCATACATCACACTCTATAATGCAGGATATAACCAGGGAGAAAATCCAGGGGTAGTTTTAGGAGGAGTGTCTGATAGAGATTTGCGTTGGGAAAAAACAGCAACTGTAAATGCAGGACTTGATTTTGCTGTTCTGAAAAGAAGGATAAATGGTAGCGTAGAATACTTCGAAAAGAGCTCCGTAGATTTGATTTACGCGAAACCGTTACCAGGCTCTACAGGGAATAAATCCATAGTAACCAATATTGCAAGTTTAAAAAACTATGGCTGGGAAGCAAACCTCAATACGGTAAATGTGAAATCTGATAATTTTACTTGGAACTCAAACTTTAATATTTCATTCGTTAAAAATAAAATCACAAAATTCCCACAAAAAGAATTGCTAACGGGAACTAAGAGATGGGAAGAAGGTCGCTCTTTATACGATTTCTTCCTTCCAGAATGGGCAGGTGTAAATCCTGATACAGGTCTTGCTCAGTGGTATATTAATGATGCAAACGGTAACAGAGTAACCACTACCGATTACAACGAAGCAAATAAGAAAGAGAACAGAATCTATAAAGGGTCTTCTCTACCAGACTTCACGGGTGGTTTTACCAACTATTTTAAGTATAAAAATTTAGACTTGAATATCCTGTTTAATTTTAGCTTTGGTAGTTATATTTATGACTATACTTATGCGGGGTTAATGTCTGGTTTAGCAGCTGTTAGACAGCAGTCAGAGGATATTAAAAATGCTTGAAGGTATAGGTGCAAAAAGCCTTAGATTCTTTGTACAGGCAGATAACCTTTGGACTTGGCAAAGTCATAAAGGTATAGACCCAGAGCAGGGAGTTTCTGGTACTACCGACGATAGAACCCCGTCTTTCAAGACGATTTCTGCAGGATTTACACTTGGTTTTTAATTTAAAATTTAATCGAAATGAAAATAACGAAATATATTATAGGACTATTAGCAGTGGCGATGACTCTGCAATCGTGTAGAGAAGAATATCTTAATGAACCACAGCCAAGAGATGCCGTTATCGAGGAAACTGTATATAGTACAGTGGAAAATGCTATGGCACATATTACTGGAACTTTAAGGCTGATGAGAGCGAGTTTCTATGATGATGCTTACTACTTGGCATATACCAATCTAGCGTCTGTTTATTATGCGAGAACAGTAAAGGGGAATGACTTTATTCTAAACAGTACAGACTTCTTTACCCGAGATTATAATTATACGGGTATAGATGCTATTAATGCTCGCCCTACTTTTACCTGGGATTATTTTTATCAATTGATTAATCAGACTAATGCTCTTGTAAATGGTATTTCTAAAAGTACAACAATAACAGAAGTTGAGAAGAAACCTCTTCTTGCTCAGGCATTAGCTATGCGGGCTCTTTTCTATTTTGAGCTGAGTATGGAGTTTCAGACTACTTATTCCTACGATACTTCCCTCTTTGCTCCTCCTATTTATAAAGAAGCGAATACTACCCAAGGCTTACCGATGAGTAGCCAAAAGGAAATGTATGACTTTATCGTTTCTGATATAGAGAAAGCTATTGACTACGGTAGCTATGACAGAATAGATAAATCCTACTTTAATAAGCAAGTAGCTTATGCCATTGCTGCAAGAATATACCAAGTAATGGCAGGAAATACTAAAAATGCTGCTTATTGGACTAAGGCAAGAGACTATGCTAAGCTCGCCTATAATTCTAATATAGTCACTGCTTTGGATGCGGATGCGTATGCATTAGGTTTTGACTCTGCTACTGAGAATAAAGAATGGATTTTAGGGATTATACAGAAACCTGACCAAACCGTTACTTGGAAAACGGCTCCGAGTAGCTTCCTTGCAAGCCCTTGGTACGATACAGCTTGGGCAAATGAGAGTTTTGTGGCTCAATTTGCAGATGGAGATGTTAGGAAACTTTTCTATGATTACAATTTCTATGGAACTACAAAACAGAGAACCAGTAAGTTTACTTACTCAGATGCTGTAGATGTAACCCTTATCCGTACAGCAGAAATGATACTCATAGAAGCAGAGGCAGAGTATAATTTAGGAAATGAGTCTACAGCTCATGCACTCCTTTTCCAATTGCAGAAAAACAGATACCCGAATGCAGTACAATCTTCCAATACGGGAGCAGCACTCTTAGAAGAGATTCTTTTAGAAAGAAGAAAAGAGCTCTATGCAGAGATGGGAGTAGAGTGGTATGATGCTAAACGACTCCAAAGAGGGATTACAAGAGATGCTAACCATCCTACGGCACTCACACTTCAACCGAATGATAAGAAATTCTATCTGGATATTCCACAGTCAGAAATTAATGCAAATGATAATATTCCAAATAATATAAACGATAGAAGGAAGAAGTAATAATAAAGCTGTCTCGTGCTCGCGAGGCAGCTTTTCAATAAGTAAAAAGTAAAATGAGCACGACACAAACACAAGAGCAATGGAACTGGTGGAAGAATCTCCCAACGATATGGAAGAAGATATTCACGGCTCATATCTACTTTCCAAATGAGGTGAAGAAAGGGTTTAATGATAGTTTCATCATAGAAAATGCGTCTGAGAGCTTTCAGTCCGAAGAAGATTTACAGGAAGTCTTTCAATTGGTTCGCCTTAAATATTATTGTGAGTTTCCAGAAAATAGAATATCAGAAATCCCCGATTTTAAGTATCATAAAAGCCTTGTGTGGATAGATTTATTGGGAAATACTATAGAAAATATAGACTACCTTTCACCTGTAACAGGGATGTGGGAGCTCAACCTTTCAGAGAATAAAATACGAGATATAAAAGCGCTTTCGCAGATGAAGGAGCTTAGTGAAGTAGAGCTTGCTTCTAACCAGATAGAAAGCCTTGAAGCTCTTTCAGAACTTTCAGAAATCACAAATTTGGATCTCAATTCTAATCATATTAAGGATATTTCTCCTCTGTCGGGTCTTAAAAATCTTCTTTGGCTCAACCTGAGTGATAACCCGATAGAAGATATTTCTCCACTTGCAGAATTGCCTCAGTTATTGTCATTAAGCATTAATGGAGTTGAAATTTCTACAGCAGAATTAGCTTGGCTTAAACAAAAACTCCCTTCTACAGCTATTTATCATTAGGGAGTAGGAATACTAATCATCCAATATTGAACTAATAAAAAATTATATTATGATTTTAAAAAACCTAAATTATCCGCTTAATTTTAAATTTAAGCTTACGACCCTTGCGAGTGACTTTAACATTACCGATAAAGACGGTAATTATGTAGCTTATGTGAGACAGAAAATGTTTAAACTGAAAGAAGATGTTGTTATTTTCAGTGATCAGAAAAAGACCACGGAGCTTTTTAGAATAAAGGCTGACCGATGGATGGATTTCAATGCCTGCTATGATATTATGGGACTGCCAGATAATAAAAAATATGGAAGGCTCGTGAGAAAAGGTGTGAAATCTCTCTGGAAAGCTACTTACCAAATAGTAGATGAGAATGACCAGGAAAAATTCATAATAACAGAGGATAACGGTTGGGTGAAGGTCTGGGATAGTATTGTAGGAGAGATTCCGATTATTGGAATGTTCACAGGATATTTTCTAAACCCTTCGTATACGGCTCGAGACCTCTCTGGGAAAGAAGTATTCAGGCTTAAGAAAATGCCATCCTTTATTGGAAGACGATTCCAGCTCGATAGATTAGTAGATATTTCCGATGAAGATGAAAGCCTTATCGTGCTATCTTTTCTAATGATGGTGCTTCTTGAAAAATCAAGAGGGTAATCATTACTATCATTCTTTGAAAGAGAAAAACAGAGACCTGATACTAAGGTCTCTGTTTTTTTTATATTTGAGTATGGGGGTGTTAAATATATTTAACAGGGCATTTTATCTTTAAAAAATTATTGCAGAATTTTCTCCCAGATTTTGAGAATATCAGCTTCTTCATTTTTTAGGCTGTAAGTTTCGAGGATAAAGTCAGATGCCATTTTACCCTTTTCTAGGATAGATTGAGGGTCGCTTTCGTACTTATGCATTAGCCTTTCTATATTTTTTGTAAAGCTGATAATATCTCCTTCGGCTATTGGGTAGCTGAATTCCGCTTTTAAATATTCCTTACCTCCCTGCCCTTGATAACCGATAACAAAGCATCCGCACGCCATAGCTTCGGCAGGTGGTAGCCCGAAGCCTTCTCTATGGTTGAAGCTCAAAAATATCAGACTTTGTTTCATTATTTCTGCTACTTCTTTTTCAGACTTATTGTCTATGCTCACCAGCTTCCAGCCTTTGGATGCTGCTCTTTGCCTTAAAATATTGATGACTTGAGTTACATCTTCGCTAAGTTTCCTCGGCATAAAGCAGATTTGCTTTTCCTTTTTATCAGAATAGTTGAATATATGATGATTAATCCCCAGTCTAATCCTATGGATTTCGGATTTTGGAAAGGCGTATTCTAAGTAGTTTTTGGAGTCTTCAGATACTGTGATAATTGTCTGAATGCTCTCCTGAGCACAGGTATTATTCCTGTTTATAGATGATGTATTGAAAGTATAATAGCAGTTTTGATTAAAGATAATTTTCCTTACTTCTGGCTCTACAGAGTAAATAGCATTTCCATAGATTTCTGGGAAGACCAATATATCATTCTTACCTATTGTTTCACTCTGTCTTTTGAGCAGAGATAGTTTTATTTTTTTTGAAAAACTAAGTTTTTTTCCACTTAAAAAGTATTTTAGTAGTTTGAATAAAAATGGACTACTCTTTATAACTGCACTTGATTGAAACCACTTTTCTTTTGTTTTCTTTTTATGAAGAACAAATGCTTGGTAGCCGTTCTTTTGCAGTATTTCTACCTGTCTATAAATTTGCTTTATACCGCCACTTGCAAACTTATTTTTGGGGCATACAAAGTATATCTTAGTGCTTTTCATCATTGGATAAAATATTTTTAATCCAGTTTTTAATATGGTATTTCTTTTTGATATCCTTATCTATCTCCACATAATCTTCATAGAAGAATGAATCATCAATGTTTATATTATTAATGTCTTCAATTATGAAAATATTTTTAGGATGATAAAAATCGTAGTTTATAATATTTTTATTCGTCGTTATGAGTTTTTTCTTCAATCCTAAGGCTTCGTATGGGCGGAATGATAGCCCGACTTGATTGTTATGAGCAATGTCTAAAATAATCTTGCTGTCTAAATAGTATTTATACGATTCGTAAAAGGGGATAATGTGATCAATTATCTCTAACGGAGGCAGGATGTTTTCCTTTATTAAACCTCTGTCGTGAGTATAGATTTTTCCTTTTGATGATATGTCTTTCTTTCTAAAGTAATCAAATATGGCTAAGGTATCGCTAATTCTTTTATCATAGGTTGCAAGGTAGCAAACCATATTTTGAGAACCGATACTGTTATCTTCTGCAAAGTAAAAGTTCGTTATCTTTTTGAGGTTATATTTCTCGCAATCAGAGCTATCGAAGCTGCAGCATCTGTCGAATTTTGTGATGTATTTTTCCTGACTTGGAATTTTTTCTATACTGTCCCAAAAAATCGCAATAGAATATGCACATCGGGAGAGTATGTATTCTAAATCAGATGGGTGAACTGTGTCTGGTCTATTGATGAGTAATACATCAAAAGTTTGATTTGCAATGGTATTTTTTATATAGTCTTTGGTCTTCTTGTGTTTTATATTTACACCCAAGAATAATTTAGAGAAGAAATTATAGACTCTCTCTCCGAAGTTTTTGTATTTATACTTTTTTGTTGAGTTTAAGTGAAGTACTTCGTAGTTTGAGTAATTAATAAGCCCAGTATGCACAACTTCATTAAAACTGTAATAGTCAGGCGCTACGAATAATAACTTTCCTTTTGGACTGTACAGAGCAGATGTTTTGGTATGAGAGCTGGGTTGAGTATTTATATTTTCTTTTTTTTCATTCATAGTGTTAGTGTGAGTAATTGCAAAGATAGAATAAATTATACAAGCTCTTGGTAAACTGATATTAGGTCTCTGGAGATTTGGTCATCATTAAATTTTTGTACAAAATCAAGGTTTTTTTCTATTTTAATCTTTCGATAGTCTGAATCATTCCAGAGAAAGAGAATTTTAGATCGTATATCTTCTATATCGAGAGGATTAATGTATGTAGAATATTCCCCTCCAGCTTCTGGAAGACTACTTGTATTGCTTGTAATGACGGGGATATTTGAGTATAGAGCCTCGATAATAGGTATGCCAAAGCCCTCAAAGAGGCTTGGATAAATGAATAGGTTTGATAGCTGATAGACTGCCGCTAACTCTTTCATCGTGATGTGTTGTAAGTGGAGGAGTTTGATATTTAATCTTTGGGCTTCGTGCTGTACTTTTTTGAAATAGGAGGTAGGTCGTCCGACCGCAACGAGTGGTATCTCGGTTTTGTGGAGTGCTTGTACGACGGAAAGAAGGTTTTTCCTCTCTTCAATTGTCCCTACATTTAGTAAAAACTTTTCTGGAAGGGAAAATTTCTCCTTTATCTTTGCTAAATATTCTGATGGAAGTTTTTCCTTGAATGCTTGATGACAACCTTGATACACAACTCGGATTTTATCCTCTGGTACCTTTAAGAAGTCTATAATATCTTTTTGTGTCTGCTCTGAGATAGCGATAATGAGGTCTGCCGTTTTGGCAGCATATTTAAACTTTTGGAAATGGATTTTTCTATCAAAGAAAGAGTAGAGGGCTGGATAGCGAACGAATATTAAGTCGTGGATAGTAACTATCTTTTTAATTTTTTTCTGGTTCCAGCGCAGGGGAAGTTCTCCAGAGAGTCCGTGGAATATATCGGCATTTAGATTTTGTGCATCAATGCCCATATTGAGCTGTCGACTGAAGAGACCTTTTGATATAGGAGTGAAACTTACTGAATCGAGAGATAGAATATCTGCTCCGCGTTTGTTTTTATCTTTTGCGAGAAGTACATATTTATTTTCAGGGTAGTTCTGAGCCATTATACGAATTAGATCCCGAGAATAATTGCCAAGACCTGATGTGTTATGGAAGAATCTCTTTGCATCGTAAGCTATTTTCATTGTTTTTCTATGTTTATATTATGTGTGTTTTGTTGGATTTTTTATTTCACTTATTGGATATTTTATTTTACTTCTTAGAATTTTTATTATATCTATAAGATTTTATAGTTCTCTCTTAGGGTTTTATTTTTCGTTTTATGGGTTTTCTATTATACTCTTTGTGGTTTATATTTTATATGATAGGATTTTTAGTTTGTTTGTTGGATTTTTAACTTCACTCAATAGATAGTATGTTTCGCTTAATGGATATTATGCTTTGAGGATTCGTTTTTAATTAAATCTCGATAGAGTGCTGTTTTCCATCCTTTTTTATTAATGTGTATAAGGAGTTTTTCAAATTTTGCAATCATTTTATCGCCTGTATTTCTTTTGACATAGTGTGGGAAGTTGAATTCTTTATGGTGTAAGTTGGTGAACTCCCAAGGATGGAAGTAGAGGGTGGCATATCCTGTGCTTTTTATACACTGAGAAAGGAGGATATTGTAGATTATGAGAGGGAAATTATGGAATGATAGCCAGAATAGAGGGAATCTGAGAAGGCTAACGGCTGTAGGTATTTGCCAGAGGTCTTTTTCTTTATAGAACCTCTTAGGGATATGACTTTTGTTGTATCTACCAGGCAGGATGGTAGGGTTCACTGAAGAGTTATAGAAATATCCTGCTTTTTTAACTTCTTCGGCAGGGATATCTCGCATTCTGGGCATACGGAGCCCGAGTATGGGGGTGTGGAAGTCTTGTTCGAGGGTCTTTTTTGAAAGCTCGAGGTGAGGGATTTCAAAATCAGTGTGATAATAGGTATGTGAAGCGAGCTCGTGCCCTTCTGCAAGCAGTCTGTTAATAAGATCAGGGCAGTTTTGTGCAAATACAACGGTAGAGAAGAATGTTGCTTTTGCTTTGTGCTTTTGTAAAAGGTCGAGAATGGCAATTAAGCCTTTTCGGGAGGTTGATATTTGTCGGTCAAAGTCTATTTCGTAGCCATATTCTTTTGGCATATCAAATTCTTCGATATCAAAAGAGAGGTAAATCATTGGTTTAAAAGGTTGATAAATAGTTTTATAGTTTAAATACAATATTGCTCTGCACAGATTTTACAGATAAATGTGCAGAGCATTTATTATGGACAGTAGATGCTATAGTAGAGGCGGAAAATCTTTTGATATGCTGGATTTATCTCGCTTTCTATCGGCTGCATTCATTTTTATAAGTATCTTAGAGATAGTGTATTCGTCTTTTTTATGAGTTCCTTTGTAAATAATTTTTCCTGCATCAGCAACTTCGCTTATATAATTATAGAGATTTTTAAATACAGGCATTGCCTGGTGAGTTGTATTCTTAGATTTGTTCATTAATGAGTTTTGGAGGACATTGAGCCTTTCCAGTTCTGTTATTGAGAGGTTTAGCTTGTCTAGAAAGCCATCAGGCATATCTGTGAGCTTATCTTTATTGGCTACGAAATGAGGGAGAAACTCTCTAAGAGTCAATACGGAGCGTTCTATATTCTTTGCGCGGAGTTGTTTACTAATTTTTGTAAGCATTGAGGACTCTATTTTGGCTCTATCGGCATATTTTTTAAGAAATAGGAGCAAATCTTTGAGTTTTGTAGCCTCTTGGTAGAGCTGTTTAGTGGTTTCCTTTTGCTGGATACGGGTTGCGCTGATTGATGTAACCTTGCGGACTTCATCTATAGCCTGCTTAAAGTTTGCCAGATAGCTTGCGTCCATTGTTTTAAAGGCAGTGGTGAAATCTGCGAGGTCTCGCTCGAAACTTACTACGATAAAATCTGCTAGTGCAGCGTAGTTTTCTTTTCTTAAATTGAGTTTGTAAGACATAACTTTTTAATTTTTTTATATTAAACAATAAGATTTTTATGATGTGATAAAATTTTTGGTAAAATTAATATTATTTATTTATACTCCAAATAATTGATGAAGATTTTTTTTAATATTTTTATTTTCTCTCTTCGATGGGGTGAGTTTTTTAATGAATAATTATTCTAATTCGGGCGATTCTATTATTACTTTATTAAGGGTTTTGTATAAAGCGATAATAAATTTGTTTTGTTTAATATCATTTTTTAGTAGTTTGATATTTTATTTTTCTATTTGAATACGAGGCTTGTATGGTTTGATACTATAGTACGGTATTTACTATAGATTATGCTCTTGTATAATGTATTCTGGGCGTATTTTGGTTTGTTTAAAGACTTTTGCGAGGTATATCCCGAGTATTCCAAGTATAGAGAGCTGTATTCCACCGAAGAAAACGACTGTCATAATCAGTGATGCCCATCCTGAAATCTCGGTGCCACTTAGAAAAGCGTAAAGTACATAAGGTATATAGAGTAGGGAGAGTAGTGAGAAGATAAACCCGAGATATACAGCGAAGTATAGAGGTTTTACACTGAATGCGGTAGCTCCTGCGAGAGCAAGATTGAGCATTTTCTTTAATGTATATTTTGTTTCTCCAGAGTGGCGGGCTTGTGCAGTGTAGGGAATATAGATTTGATTAAAGCCTACCCAAGGTACAATGCCCCGAAGGAATGGTTCGCTTTCTTTCATTGATTTTATGATACTTACGACGGATTTATCGAGGAGTCGGAAGTCTGCTGAGCCTTCTTTTATCTCTACATCTGAGATAAGATTAAGGAGTTTATAGAAATATTTTGATGTTTTATCTTTCTTTTTTGATATTTCGGCAGGGTAGGAGCGTAGTGTAGCGACTACTTGGTTTCCTTCTTCCCATTTTTGGAGTAGTGTAGGGATGAGATGGGGAGGATGCTGCATATCGGCATCCATTGAGATGACTGCGTCGCCTGTTGCATAGTCAAGACCTGCTTTTACAGCCAGCTGATGCCCAAAATTGCGAGAGAAAGAGAGAAAGTGGATGTTGGTATGCTCTGATGAAAGCTCTTGAAGGAGAGTTTTACTTCCATCGGAGCTTCCATCATCTACGAAAATGAATGAATGAGTGTATTTTTCTTTTAGCTCGCTCTCATTAAATACAGTTTTAATGGCTTGATAGAGAACTTTGATGTTATCTCTTTCATTATAGCAAGGAATAATGATTTGTATATGTTTCTTTTGCATTATTCTATGGTTTTTAGGTTATATTTTATTTCCTCGTCTTTATAGTTTAGGGTAAGCATTTCGTATATAAGAGTAAGCCAGACGAGTGTAGGAGGTATGGCTCTTAATGAATAGTGAATGATATAGTTCTCCTTAATCGGTTTGAAGAGGTCGGTAGGAGAGAGAGAGGCTAGTATTGTCAGGATAAGGAGGATTAAGTTCCAGATTTTATATTTTGATGGAGAGACGGTGTGCCATAAGCCAATACCTACATAGGCGATAATATAGGTGCTGTTCTCCGTTCCTGTGCTGAAGAGACAAAGGAAGAGGCTAATGGATGATAAGACCATTAGTCTAAACTTTAAGCTACTGAATTGCTTATATCTAAGATAGGGAAGGAGGAATAATATAATTCCAGAGAGGATAACGAGCCCGTTGTTATTGTATATACCTGTTCGCTGGAGGAAACCGAGTAGGGATAAGTTCTGCAAGTTAAAGCTAATATCTGTATTCTGCTGGTTTTTCTCTTGCAATACTAAGAACCAGCCTTTATATTGCTCAATGACGAATTCTGGTGAGGAGATAAGCATTGGTAAGCAGAAGAGTAAGATAAACCAGATGATGAGAGAGTAGATAAAGCGAAGTTTATCCTTTGCAAAGAAAAAGAATGCTAATCCTACAATTCCGTAGAGCTTTGTAAGTGTTCCGATAACGATAAATAAGGTTGCCCAATGGCTTTTCCCCTTTTCGATAAAGATAAATGTAGCAATGAGCAAGCTAATAATACTCGGGTTAAACTGTTGCATACATACGGCAGTATACAAATCATGCGTGGATATGAGTATTATACCAAAGATTTGTTGTTTTGTGAGTGGGAGCTTCATTATTGCCCAAAGGAGTAGGAATGAATTTGTGATAATCCAGAGTGATGCGCCAATTTTATCCTGTAATAAAGCAAATGGAGCGATAATCAACGAAAAGAATATGCCGTAATGATTAACATCAAAGTACTCTGAGGGATATTCTTTGTATAGTCCAGTCTCGGATAGGGTATGCCAGAATACGCCTTTGAAGATAAGGTAATTGTTAAACTGACTCTTAATAAGGATATTCTGGATGATACTTGCGAGCGTAAGTGATATCCATACGGTAGAGGCTATTATAATATTTTTAGAGTATTTCTCTTTCATTATATTCTGTTTTAGTCTTTGGATTATCTATTATGCTTGTTGGATTTTGTTTTTCACTCTTTGGATTTTGATTTTTGATTTATGGATTTTATTGTTTGTTCTTCAGTGCTTCTATTTTGCTCTTTGGATGTTGTTATTTGCTCTTAGAGTTTTCTGTTTTAGTCTTTGGAGTGAGGTTTTTAATGTATAAGATAAGGTTTAACCTTGTTAGATTAAACCTTATATCTTTTTCTTAGACTGATACACTGTTTTCTCGGAGAGCATCATTTAAGGAGGTTTTTTTATCGGTGGATTCTTTTCGTTTTCCTATAATCAGAGCGCAAGGTACTTGATATTCTCCTGCTGGAAAACTCTTTGTATAGCTTCCTGGAATCACTACGGAGCGTGATGGCACTCTTCCTTTGAGTTCTACAGGTTCTTCGCTTGTTACATCAATTATCTTGGTGGATGATGTAAGTACTACATTGGCTCCTAACACAGCTTCGCGCTCTACTATAACGCCTTCTACGACAATGCAACGAGAGCCGATGAATACATCATCTTCTATAATCACTGGTGCAGCTTGGAGAGGCTCTAATACACCACCGATACCGACACCTCCGCTTAGATGGACATTTTTACCAATCTGTGCGCAACTTCCTACAGTTGCCCAAGTATCTACCATAGTCCCAGAATCTACATAAGCACCGATATTTACATATGATGGCATCATTATAACGCCTGGTGCAAGGTATGCGCCCTGTCTTGCAATAGCGTGAGGGACTACTCTAACACCCTGATTAGCATAATCGGTTTTTAGAGGGATTTTGTCGTGGAACTCGAAGCATCCTACTTCTATCGTTTGCATTTGTTGAATAGGGAAATAGAGTATTACAGCCTTTTTAACCCATTCATTAACCTTCCAACCTTCTGATGCAGGCTCTGCGACGCGTATTTCGCCTCTATCGAGGAGTGCTATGACCTCTCGGATGGCTGCTTTGCTCTCTTCTTGTTGTAGTAACTCTCGGTTTTCCCAAATTTCTTCTATCTTCTTTTGAAGTGTCATATATTTATACTTTATTATATTGTATTTTCTTTTTAGTTTGATTTTCTTTGTTTTAGAATATCCTCTTGGCGTGTAAGAAAGCTTTATTCCAGTACTTTTCACTGAGAGAGGAGATGATGACACCTTTGGAGGTGGATGCGTGGATAAACCTGATTTCCCCACTTTCATCAATGGAATGAGCAATGCCTACATGAGAAACTCTACTCCCTCCACTGGTGGCAAAGAATAATAAATCGCCAGGCTTGATATGATTGACGGAGATAGAACTCCCTATTTCGGATTGGTCAGAGGAGCGTCTGGGGAGGGTATAATCATTCTCGGCAAAGACCGTGAGCGTAAATCCTGAGCAATCAAACCCTGAGGATGTTGTGCCACCGAATCTGTACGGCGTTCCTAAGTACTTTTCTGCGTCTTTCAGAACTTTCCTGATATGTTTCTCAGTCTTTCCACTGAATTTAGAAGTTAGATTTCTCGTTGTGCTTGACTGATAGCGTGGTTTATAGCTTGCGCGGGCTGATTTAGTCGTCGAACAGCTTGTTACAAGCATCAGGATGCTTAGTGTGAGGATAAGTTGTTTCATTATAAGTGTTTGAAGGCTTCAAATTTAGGGAAAAATAAATTGATTACAAATCGTTTTTTCTATTAGAATGCTTATCTTAGCACATTATAAAAAATCTTCTATTATGGAAAGGAAAACGAGAGTTTCAGTCTTTGAGTCTGAAAGTACAGCCGAAGTACAGCTTATTAAAGCGAGATTAGAGAATGCTGGCATTGAATGTTTTATTGAAGATAAGTACTTGTCTTTTACTACAACACCTACAGCAAATACTCTAAGGGTCTTGGTGAGTATTTTAGATGAAAAAAAGGCTTTTGAAGTTATTGACTCTTATATTAAAGAGGCGAGATAGTCTATTGATGAAGAAAGATATTATATTTATACTTCCTGACTTGGAAACAGGTGGGGCAGAGAGGATTGTTACTACTATTGCGAATCATCTTCCAAGAGATAAATTCGTACCTAAGCTAATGCTTCTTCGTAAAGAAGGTAGTTATCTTCAATTATTACGAGATGATGTGGAGGTGATAGACCTAGGTGTTCAGCGAATACGATACTCCATTCCATTTATTCTTAGGGAATTAATGAAGCGAAAACCCGATATTGTATTCTCAGGCTTTGGAGAAGTAAATGCTTATCTTTCCCTTTTTATTAGGCTCTTTCCTAAGGTAAAATTCATAGCAAGGGAAACTAATGTAGTCTCTGAACATGTGAAACGAAAGGAGATTCGCCTGTTCTATCGTTTTTATAATAATTATCATAAGATTATCTGCCAGAGCGATGATATGCAAGCTGATCTTCAAGAGAATTTTGGTGTGAAGCAAGAGAAGATGGTAAAGATTAATAATCCTGTAGATTTTGATTTTATAGACCAACAGCTCAGTATATCCTCCCAACCGCAGGCTTTAGCCTCTGAAGAATTTGATGTAAAAGATGTTTTAGCTATTGGGAACCTTTCTTCTCGCAAAGGTTTTGATAATTTACTTAGAATATTTTCTTTTCTCCGTGATGAGCCTATCAGACTGCATATTTTAGGCGATGGAAGGGAGCGTGAGCAGCTTTCTCAGCTTAAGGAGCATCTTGGGCTTTCTAATGTATTCTTCCACGGAAGGCAGCCAAACCCTTATCAGTATTTTAAATATGCTGATTTGTTTATCCTCTCCTCACGATATGAAGGTTTTCCGAATGTACTGTTAGAAGCGGGAGCTTGTGGGGTTTATTCTCTTGCCAATGACTGTCCTGGTGGTATCCGAGAGATTATTCAGCCAGGGGTAAATGGAGAGATACATCGCATAGAAGATTATGAGAGATTTGCAGAGAGAATTAAGCAGGTTCTAAAGGATATTTATGATAAAGAGAAGATTAAAGCATCCATCAGAATGCGATTTTCCAAAGAGATAATTCTCGGTAAGTATGAAGAGGTACTTGGTAATTTATGATATTATTAAGTTTTTTCGCATTAGAATCTTGTGATTCGTTTAAAAGTTGTACCTTAGCCCCAATTGAAATTTAAAAATTAAAGTATAAATAAAATGTCACAGTTTGATGTTACCATTATTGGTTCAGGTCCGGGTGGTTATGTAGCAGCGATTCGTGCTGCACAATTAGGTTTTAAAACTGCTATTATAGAGAAATATCCTACTTTGGGAGGTACTTGCCTTAATGTAGGTTGTATTCCATCTAAGGCTTTGTTAGACAGTTCAGAACATTTTGAAAAAGCTAAACACGAGTTTGCAAATTTGGGGATTCTAATTAATGAACCCAAGGTAGATTTGCCGAGAATGATTGCTCGTAAAAATGAAGTGGTAGAGACTACTACCAAGGGAATTAATTACCTTATGGATAAAAATAAGGTAACCGTTTTCCAAGGGGTGGGGAGTTTTGAATCTGCTACTAAGGTAAAGATTACTAAAAATGACGGTTCTACCGAAACCATTGAATCTAAGTATATCATCATTGCTACGGGGTCTAAGCCGTCATCATTGCCGTTTATCAATATTGATAAGGAGAGGATTATTACTTCCACAGAGGCGTTAAATCTACAGAAAGTACCTAAAAAACTCCTTGTTATTGGTGGGGGAGTTATCGGTTTAGAGCTTGGTTCTGTGTATTTAAGGCTTGGAGCAGAGGTTACTGTAATAGAGTATTTGGATAAGATTATCCCAGGTATGGACGGCTCATTGTCTAAAGAACTTCAAAAAGTATTGAAGAAGCAGGGAATGAAATTTGAGCTTTCTACTGCAGTTTCTGCTGTGGAGAGAAATGGAGACTCTGTAAAAATCACTGCAACCAATAAGAAAGGAGAGGTGAGTTTTGAGGGAGATTATTGCCTGGTATCTGTGGGGAGGAGACCTTATACTGATGGCCTCGGCTTGGAAAATGCAGGTGTAGAGCTTGATGAGAGGGGTAGAGTAAAGGTAAATGACCATTTACAGACGAATGTATCCAATATCTATGCAATAGGAGATGTGGTGAAAGGAGCAATGCTTGCTCACAAAGCTGAGGAAGAAGGTGTATTCGTGGTAGAAAGCCTTGCTGGTCAGAAACCTCACATTAACTATGACCTTATACCTGGGGTTGTTTATACTTGGCCAGAAGTTGCAGGAGTAGGCAAAACTGAAGAACAGCTAAAAGAAGCAGGGGTAGAGTATAAAGTGGGTAATTTCCCTATGAGAGCTTTGGGTAGAAGCCGTGCTTCTGGAGATACTGACGGCTTTGTAAAGATTCTGGCAGATGCTAAAACAGATGAAATCCTCGGTTTCCATATGATAGGAGCAAGGGCGGCAGACCTTATTGCAGAGGGCGTTACGGCAATGGAATTCCGTGCTTCTGCAGAGGATCTCACCAGAATGTCTCACGCGCACCCTACCTATGCAGAGGCCGTAAAAGAAGCGGCACTTGATGCTACAGCTAAAAGACCGCTACATATATAGAGGTTTTAGAGTATAAAATACAGGTTTAGAGATGTTGACAATTTTGTCAGCATCTCTATTTTTTTTATGATTTTGATGACTCATGCTATTCAAAATGTAAGAGTTAAATAAAGTTAATAGGATTAATAAGCAAAATACTATGTTTTTCATAACTATGAATTTTAAAATATGAAAGCAGGAATTCTTGATTTCCTGCTGTGCAAATTTTTTTTCATCACTATGAAATTCCAATTTTATCACTACGAAACTCCAATTTCATCACTATGAAATTGAAATTGTCACGCGTGGAAAATTTTCAGGCTACTTTTTGTCATTTTAATCGGGAGCTGGCAGAGGTTTTCCTATTACATTTGTCATTAATAAAAATTATTTTATGTCATTTTGTCATAAAAACGAAAAGAAAAATCTCTGGTATGGAATTAGCCAATACGGCGATGTCGTTTTAGAGGAGAAACCTCACGACAATCATTTAAATTTTAATTAAAAAATAAGAAAATATTATGAGTAAAATTATTGGAATTGACCTTGGAACAACCAACTCTTGTGTTTCAGTTATGGAAGGGAAAGACCCTGTGGTTATCCCAAATGCGGAGGGCAAAAGAACAACGCCTTCTATCGTAGCCTTTACCGAAGACGGTGAGAGAAAAGTGGGAGACCCAGCGAAAAGACAAGCGGTTACCAACCCTAAGAAAACCGTATACTCTATAAAGAGATTTATGGGTACTCACTATTCAGACGATGCAAATGAGATTTCAAAAGTGCCGTATGAAGTGGTGAAAGGAGCAAATGATACCGTAAAAGTAAAGATTGATGATAGAGAATATACGCCACAGGAAATTTCTGCAATGACACTTCAAAAGATGAAGAAAACCGCAGAGGATTATCTCGGTCAGGAAGTAACCAGAGCCGTAATTACCGTGCCTGCTTACTTTAATGATGCACAGAGACAGGCAACCAAAGAAGCTGGTGAAATCGCCGGTCTTAAAGTAGAAAGAATTATTAATGAGCCAACGGCTGCAGCATTGGCTTATGGTCTTGATAAGAGCCATAAAGATCAGAAAATAGCAGTATATGACCTCGGTGGGGGTACTTTTGATATCTCAATCCTTGACCTTGGTGATGGTGTATTTGAAGTGCTCTCTACCAATGGAGATACTCACCTTGGAGGTGATGACTTTGATGAAGTGATTATCAACTGGCTTGCAGATGAGTTTAAAGCAGAGGAAGGTGTAGATTTAAAGGCTGATGCCATTGCTCTTCAAAGATTGAAAGAAGCAGCTGAGAAAGCTAAAATTGAACTTTCTGCCTCTTCACAAACCGAAATCAATCTTCCGTACATCACAGCTACGGCATCTGGACCTAAGCACCTTGTGAAAACCCTTACAAGAGCTAAATTTGAGCAGCTTTCTGCCGACCTTGTGAGACGCTCTATGGAGCCTTGCAAAAAAGCACTTCAAGATGCAGGACTATCTACATCTGATATAGATGAAGTTATCCTTGTAGGAGGCTCTACCCGTATCCCAATTATTCAAGAAGAAGTAGAAAAATTCTTCGGTAAGAAGCCTTCCAAAGGGGTAAACCCAGATGAAGTAGTTGCCATAGGAGCTGCTATTCAGGGAGGTGTGCTTACAGGAGATGTGAAAGATGTGTTACTCCTTGATGTAACTCCGCTTTCTCTCGGTATAGAAACAATGGGTAGCGTATTTACTAAACTTATTGAGGCAAATACTACGATACCTACAAGAAAATCTGAGGTATTCTCTACCGCAGCAGATAACCAGCCAGCAGTAACCATCAGAGTAGGTCAGGGAGAAAGACCGATGTTTAATGATAATAAAGAAATCGGAAGATTTGAATTAACAGATATCCCACCAGCTCCAAGAGGTGTTCCTCAGATTGAAGTAACATTTGATATCGATGCAAACGGTATATTAAGCGTTTCTGCGAAAGATAAAGGTACAGGTAAGGAGCAGTCTATCAAGATTCAAGCATCTTCTGGATTGTCTGATGAGGAAATAGAGAGAATGAAGAAAGAAGCTCAGGAAAACTCTGCTGCCGATGCTAAGAGAAAAGAAGAGGCAGACCTTCTCAATAAAGCTGATGGACAAGTATTCCAGACAGAAAAGCAGTTGAAAGAATTTGGAGATAAAATTCCAGCAGATAAGAAAGCTGCTATAGAAACTGCAGCAGCCGAGCTGAAAACAGCCTTTGAAGCAAAAGATTTAGAAGCTATTAAAACTAAATCTGAAGCTCTTGATGCCGCTTGGATGGCCGCTTCTGAAGAACTTTACAAAGCTCAAGCAGAACAGCAGGGTGCAAACCCAACCGATGGTGCTAAAACTAACACAGGAGCTACCGATGATGTTCAAGACGCAGACTTTGAAGAAGTGAAGTAAAGAACATAATAAGTATATTACAATAAAAGAGGGGATTCTAATATTCTCCTCTTTTGTTTTATTCAATCTAAACAATGAAAAAAGAGAATATCTTAAAGCAAATAGTATTGCAAGAATATGGGGAAAAGAAGCACCCAAAACTAACTAAGAATCAGTTCTCACTTTCATCTGAACTGTATTTTGAAGTAGAAAGAATGTACAAAGAATTAGGGGGAACACAGGAAGAACCTCCATTGAAGTTTGGGGCATGGGATATTTCAACTCCTAAATTTATCATGGAATTAGATGAAGAGAATCATTTCAATAGATATAGATTACAGACCTTAAACTCTAATATTTATCAGAGCATAAAGGGATTTCCTTTGGATGCATATAAACAATTTTGTGTACAGTATGAGTCTTGTTGCCGTAAATTCGGAGGATATTGGAAATCCGATTCTTCAGAGAATTTATTTATGAAAAGTAATGATAATGGATGCTTAAATGGAGCTGGAAGTTCAAGATGGAAGCAACGTGCTTTTTACGATTTCCTAAGAGATGTAACTGGACTTATAAAAGGAATACCTGTTATTCGTTTATCCATTTATCAAACATTTAAGGGTAAGAATGTCCAAAATATTATAGAGTCTAAGGATAAAATTATGATTTTAGATTTGGTAAAGACTACGATTGAAGAATGGTCGTAGGATTTCACCTGCTACATTAATATAAAAAAATTATACTCTATGACCCTTGAACAATACAACCAACTACCCTACGACTACGCACACTGTGCTGGCACTCACTGTAAGAAAGCCAGCCAGTGTTTACACCATACCGCCTACACGATGCTCGAAATGGGTGGACGGAAGCAGTATATGATAGTGAACTCGAAAGTGATTGCGGACAAGCAGCCTTGTCCGTTCTTCGACCCTAACCGCAAGGAACGTTTTGCATGGGGAATATCACGAATCTATGATAACGTACGGGTGGCTGATTTAAGTGATATCCGCCAAAATCTTATCTACACCTTTGGCCGCACGGCCTATTATCGGATTAAACGAAAAGAGCGTGTACTGACTGAAAGTGAGCAAAAGGAGTTGGCTCAATCCATCGGCATTACTCTTGATGGCATTAAATATCATATTAAGAATATGACTAAGCAAGGACTCATCAAGCACGAAGGTTCTACAAAGGCTGAAAAGTAGATAATAATCAAATAGAATATGAAGAATATGTTGTACATAATATTGAGCGGGCTTTTATTGCTTGTATTGGTTGTTGTTCTCATAGGAGTACTTCTTCCGAGAACCAGAATGGAGACAAAACAATGTATTTTGAATGCCCCTATTGATGTCGTTTTTGCTATCGTGACCAACAATCAAGATTGGCATTACAGAAGTTCTTTGGATGATTTGGAGATCATCCGTACCCAAGGGGATATTGAAGAATGGGAAGAGACTGCTAATGGTGTAACAATTCGTTTTAAAACACTTGAGAAGATACCACACTCTTTCTACAGCTTTAAGATGGATAGTAAAATGTTCACAGGAGAGTGGCAGGCAACATTCGAACCAGAGGAAGGTGGTAAAACTCTATTTACTGCAACAGAGAAGATCGAATACAAGAATTTAATCTATCGCTTAGTTGGGTATGCTTTTATGGACTTAAACAAGTTTATGACTATATACCAAGAAGAGCTCACAGCTCGAATAGAACTTGAAAAAACAAAGGCAAAATGATATATAAATCCATATAATATGCTCTGAAATAGTAAGAGTAGTATTTTTGCTTTATTTAGGAGATTATTCTCTTTCATTTTTAATATAAACGTCTTCTTTCTTATTGTGAATATATTATATTTTTCATTATCTTTTTAGAATATTAATTATAAGTTATCCTTAATTAGCTTTTATAGCAGTGATATCCCTTAAAGTTTTTCTATATTTGCCTGTATTAAAAAATCTAAAAAAATAAGAATGAATACTTACAAAAACCCTTTGGAGGAGCGATATTCCAGTGAGGAGATGCTCTATAATTTTTCACCGAATAATAAGTTTAGAACTTGGAGAAAACTCTGGATTGCACTTGCAGAGATTGAAAGAGATTTAGGATTGGATATTTCTGAGGAGCAAATCCGCCAGCTGAAGGAGCAAGCGGAGAACATTGATTTTGCTAAAGCAGCCGAATATGAAAAGAAATTCCGCCACGATGTAATGGCGCATGTGCATACTTATGGAGATGTGGCGCCGCTTGCAAAGGGCATTATCCATTTGGGGGCAACTTCCGCATTCGTAGGGGATAATACCGACCTTATCCAGATTCGCGACGGGCTTAAGATTATCCGCAAGCAGCTCATCAATGTGATGAAGAAATTATCGGATTTTGCCCTAAAATATAAAGACCTCCCAACGCTGGGCTTTACGCATTTTCAGCCCGCGCAGCTCACCACAGTGGGCAAGAGGGCTACGCTTTGGCTGCAGTCTCTGATTTTAGATTTTGAGGAATTAGAATTTTTCCTCGAAACACTCAGATTCCGCGGGGTGAAAGGTACTACGGGTACGGCAGCGAGCTTCCTCGAGCTGTTTAATGGAGATTATTCCAAAGTAAAACACTTGGACAGGGAGCTTTCCAAAAGGTTTGGCTTTGAGAAAGTCTTCGGTGTATCGGGGCAAACCTATGATCGCAAGATAGATGCTAAGGTGGTTGCGTTATTATCAAACATCGCTCAGTCAGCCCACAAATTCACGAATGACCTTCGCCTTCTTCAGAACCTTAAAGAGGTGGAAGAGCCTTTTGAGAAGAATCAAATCGGTTCATCGGCTATGGCATACAAGAGAAATCCGATGCGCTCGGAGAGAATCGGTGCTTTGGCAAAATTCGTAATGTCAGTATCCTCTGGTTCGGCTATGGTAGCCTCCACACAGTGGTTTGAGCGTACGCTAGATGACTCGGCAAACAAGCGACTTACCATTCCGCAGGCGTTCCTTGCCGTAGATGCCATCCTCCTTATCTGGAATAATATAATGAGCGGTCTGGTGGTTTATGAAAACCGAATCCATAAGCATATAATGGAGGAGCTACCGTTTATGGCGACCGAATACATCATAATGGAGGAAGTAAAAGCGGGTGGTGACCGCCAAGAAATCCACGAAACCATTCGCCAGCACTCGATGGAAGCGAGTAAAAAAGTAAAAATTGAAGGTAAAGACAACGACCTTATAGAACGAATAATGAGCGACTCTTCCCTCAAAATGGATAAATCAAAAATCGCTGAAGTCCTCGAACCGAAAAACTTCATTGGTTTTGCTCCAATCCAAACCGAAGAGTTTGTAAATAATGAAGTGCAGCCTATACTTGATAAATACAAATACTTGATAGGCTTAGAAGCAGATTTGAAGGTTTGAGGTTATTTTTAATTATAAAGCCTAATATCAGTAACTTAAAGATAATTGAAAGGCTTTGCCAAATTTGATAGAAAATAGAAGACTTCTACTTTTTTTAGTGGAAGTCTTTATATATTATATAGAAACTTTTTTTGAGAAAGAATTTTTATTAATTACATAAAAAATTATGACAGCATAAAATTGAAAATAAGAAGAAAGGAAACTCTTTTTTTTTGATAGTGAAAATTGAGATTTCTGCAAGAAAAAACTGTATATTTGCGCGCATTTATTTTTTTAATTAAATAGTAAGTATTAAAAAAGATATTATAAATTGTAGTTTAATTAAAAATTTAATAAATACTATTTTTAAGAAAGTAATAAGCTTTAAAATATCCCCTTGTTTAAAGTGAAAAGAAATTATTAAATAACAAAGCTCTCGGAAAAGGGGAGGGAGCGCAAATACTAAATATACTATAAATGGAGAAAAAACTATTTCTAAAAGCTGGTGCAATGGCTTTTTTAGGATTTGGCGTAATGCTAAGTGCACAAGAAAAGTACGATGGAAAGTTAGGATTAAACACTGATACTCCAAAGGCTACAATGGATATTCAGCCTAGTTCTGAGAATGCAAAAGAAACTTCAACAACCAAAGAGGGATTGCTTATCCCAAGATTAAGTAAAAAGAGACTTGCAAATATTGAAAGTCCAGAGAAATCTACCCTTGTGTATGTAAATAACATTACCTATACAGGTACAGATACTAAGGTATCCGAAGTGAAAAGTGAGGGTTTCTACTACTATAATGGTACTAAATGGGTAAGTACAGATAGTAATCTCTGGGCTCAGAGAACAGATAATGGGGTTATCAAAACTTATCTAAAACCAGCAGAAGGTAATAATGATGTAGTGTCTTATGGTTCTAATAGAAAAATTACCTTTAATTTGGGTGGAGTTACGGAAAATGATTTACTATGGCATAGAGGTTCAGGTGTAAAAGGTTATGTAGAAAATACGATTCCTTTTGCCTTTCTTTCAAGCTCAGATACGCTTCCTAAGGAAGGTTTTGGAACCAATAAAGAATATTATTCATTCTTCCAGAATAATGCAATTATAAAGGAAGGTCATGTGAGTAAAGTAAAGCCTAATTCTATTTATCAGCTTTCTGAAAATAGAGTGGTAGCAAAAGATATTACATCTACATTGGGAAGCATATATGGAGCAAACTCAAGTGTAGATTTATTTTCAAACAATAAGGTAGATAATGTAATAGGTGCAGCAGGAGTAGTAACCGTAGGCACACCTGATAGTACTTACAGACCTGCACTTGAAAATGCAATAGGAGGTAGATTTAGTGCAAGAAACTATGCTAGTGGAGTTGAAAGGCTTTATGGTATGAGAGCTATAGTACATAATTTTGGACAGGCTAAAACTATCAGAGGGGTAGCATCAGAAGTTGCAACTCAAACCGTTCCTAGGGGGGGAAGTAATACTCCGCATAATGTAGAGGGTATTATAGGAATTGATAACTATGTTAATATAGCACCTCAAGCAACAGCTAGTTATTCTTATAATCAGAAAAATAATATTACTCTAAATGAAAATTCAACCAGTGAAAGAGTAAGGGGAACTATTCAGTTTATCGCAACAGAGTCAGGTGCTAAAGCTACTACTCTTATTGGGCATCAATCAGTATCAAATATAAAATCGGGCAGTACAATTACAAGCTATGAAGATTATTCTACTTATTCTACTGTAGAAGCAGGAGCTAATATAGATACTTATAAGGCATTTAATTTTTATCCTCAAGCTGTTACAGGAGGGACGATTAAGAAAATGTATGGACTTCATATAGGTAATGTAGAAGCGGGTTCTGAAATTAATAGAGCGATTCATACTGAAAGCGGAGATATTCGTTTTGGCTCATTAAAAAGCACAAGTACAGGCTATCGCCAAGTATATGTAGATAAAGATGGAGTGTTAAAAGCAGGAACTAATGCTAGCCAGACATTAGCTCAACTTTGGGAAAAAGATTCTAATAATGGTAATATAAAATTAGTAGGAAGAGATGATGTGAGTATAGACAATACAGGTAGTCTATTAGCTAGTTCATTTGTAGGTAAAAATGGTGCAAGTATTTTCCCAGACTATGTATTTCAGAAGTATTATACGGGGGATTCTACCATTAAACCAGACTATACTTTTGCAAGTCTTTCTCAAGTAGAGAATTTTGTAAAACAGAATGGGCATTTGCCAGGCTATAAATCTGCTGAGGCTATTAAAAAGCAAGGCTATATAGACCTGATGGATACTCAGCTTAAAAATGTGGAGAAAATAGAAGAACTTTATCTACACACTATTGAGCAAGATAAGAAGCTAAAAGAGAAAGATGCAGAAATCGCTGAACTAAAATCTCGATTGGAGAGATTAGAAAAACTTTTAGTAGAGTAAATATAAAATGCTTATCAATAGCCCTCTTATATCAGTAAGAGGGCTATTTCTTTCTCATCTTATCAAGTATAAGATAATCAGCATTCAAGGTTGAGTAACCACTTCCCTGTAAAATTATCCGAAAGTTCCTTTAAAGCAATCACTATTATGAGAGGTTAAAATCCATATTTATTGTATATTTGTGCAGAAAAATTCAGAATTTCTGGATAAGCAAAGTAAAAATGAAAAAAATCACCTTTCTACTATTGGTGTTGATACTGGGGTTCTGCAAGGCAAACCCTGTACAAATGTCACTCAATAACTCCCCAAAAGAATATTTAAAAGAGGAAATACAAATCGTATTTTCTAAGGATATTAAGTTGAAATGGGATATCGCAAAGAGCAGATTTGTGAAAGATTCTTACTATGAAAATATCAAAAATAATCGTGAATTAATAAAAAAACTATTCAATAGCATTACTGATACTACCGATTTAAAAATAAAAACCGATACCAAGACCAATACTTTAAAAAAAGGCGATATTGCCTTTTTATATTTGAATGAAACAGGTGAAATTCAACTTTATAAATGTCTAAAAATCCAGTTTGATATCCTTGACAAAAGTAGAATACCCTACGGACTGCTGGATTATTTGGAAACTAACCGAGCAGAAGTAGCCAAAAAGGTAAAGGAATGCCACCAAAATAAGAAAGGATAATGAATATTATACAGAATAACTTCTTAAAAGATTAAAAAGCTAAATAAAAATTAAAAATGAATAAACGAATTTTCGTAGAGAAAAAACCGATTTTTGATGTAGAAAGTCCAAAAGTTTTCAATGAAATAAAAGCCATAGTCCCCCACATAGAAGGCGTAAAGGTCTATAATGTCTATGATGTTTTTGGATTGCCCGAGGTGGATTTTCAGAAGATAGCAGGGAGCACTTTCGCAGACCCTGTTACCGATATTTTACATACGACTAACCCCGCTACGGGGCTTTATTTCGCTACAGAATTTCTACCTGGGCAGTACGACCAAAGGGCAGACTCCGCGCAGCAGTGCATCTCCCTCCTCACAGGAGTAGAGGGCGTTACCGTAAGGAGCGGCAAGCTCATCTCACTTGCGGGCATCAGCAATGTTGAGTTTTTGAGCATTAAAAATCTCCTCATCAATAAAGTAGAAAGCCGAGAAAAGGAACTCTCCGTTTTGGAAATCCCCACTCAGGAAAAACCTTCTGCTGTAGCAGTCTTTGAGGGCTTTACCGAGCTCAGTACGGAGGAGCTACAAGCGTTCTACCATCAGCACGGCTTTGCTTTTGGCTTTGATGATTTGCAGTTTATTCAAAACTATTTTAAAACCGAACAAAGACAGCCTACCGAAACCGAACTTAAGGTTTTGGATACCTATTGGAGTGACCATTGTCGCCATACGACCTTTGAAACCGAGCTTATGGACATCGTTTTTAAAGGAGATTTTAAAGAGACACTTGAGAAGATTTTCGCTGATTATTTAGAAAAGAGGAAATTTCTCGGAAGAGAGGCAAAACCTATCTCACTGATGGATTTGGCGACCGTCTGCGCACGATATTTTCATAAAACGGGAAAGCTACAAAACCTCGTAGTTTCAGACGAAATCAATGCCTGCACCATAGAAATAGAAGCGGAGTACGACGGCAAGAAAGAGCCTTGGTATCTCCTCTTCAAGAATGAAACCCACAATCACCCCACTGAGATAGAGCCTTTCGGTGGGGCATCAACTTGTCTTGGTGGAGCTATCAGAGATCCACTCTCTGGGCGAGCATTTGTCTACCAAGCAATGCGGCTTACGGGTGCTGCCGATGTTTTAGAGCCTATTTCATCAACCATTGAAGGAAAATTGCCGCAGAGAACCATCACCAAGCAAGCAGCGAATGGCTACTCATCTTACGGAAATCAAATTGGTCTGGCAACCACGATGGTCAGCGAAATCTATAACGAAGGCTACAAGGCGAAGAGAATGGAAGTAGGATTTGTGGTGGGTGCCGTACCAAAATCTTGGGTAAAGCGTGAGCAACCGCAGGCGAGCAATGTAGTCATTCTCCTTGGTGGAGCTACGGGGCGCGATGGTGTAGGCGGTGCCACTGGTTCATCAAAAGAGCAGGACGAAACCTCAATACACAGCCTCTCCACCGAAGTTCAAAAGGGCAATGCCGTAGAAGAAAGAAAAATTCAACGGCTGTTTAGAAATCCTGAGGTAACGACTCTCATCAAGAAGTCTAATGACTTTGGGGCGGGTGGAGTATCGGTGGCCATTGGCGAAATTGCCGATTCATTAGAAATCAATCTCGATATCCTCCCTCTTAAATATGAGGGGCTTAACGGTACCGAGCTTGCCATCTCCGAATCTCAGGAGCGAATGGCTGTGGTGGTAGATGCAAAGGATAGAGATAAGTTCATCCACCTCTGCGAGAGGGAAAATATTAAAGCGGTGGAAGTTGCCAAAGTAACCGATTCTGGTAGGATGCAAATGTTCTGGAAAGGCGATAAAATCGTTGATTTAAGTCGAGATTTTCTCAATTCCAACGGCTACCCTAAAAAACAATCTGTTGAAGTTTCTCATCTTAATAAAGTTTCTCTTCCTACGAAGGAATTTAATAAAGAAAGCCTCTTAAAAATACTTTCTGATAAGAATGTAGCTTCTCAAAAAGGACTATTAGAGATGTTCGACTCCTCAGTGGGCGCTACTACGGTGGCAATGCCCCTCGGAGGGAAGTACCAGCTCACCGGAATGGAGGGAAGCGTACAAACCTTGCCTGTATTAGGAGCTAAAAGCGTGGAAACCGTATCCCTTGCCTCTTGGGGCTTTGATGCCGAGATTTCTACCCAAAATTCTCTCGTGGGAGCAGCAAATGCAGTGGTAGAATCGGTTGCGAAAATCGTAGCAATGGGAGGGAATTACAAGGATATCCGTCTTAGTTTCCAAGAATATTTTGAAAAGCTGGGGCAAGCTCCTGAGAAGTGGGGCAAGCCTTTGGCATCTCTCCTTGGAGCTTATGATGCGCAGATGAATCTTGAGCTTGCAGCCATCGGAGGGAAAGACTCAATGAGCGGGACTTACCAGAACCTAAATGTACCGCCTACGCTGATTTCCTTTGCCTGCGCCAATGGTGAGAAGAAGAATATCATCTCCCCAGAGCTGAAGAAAGCGGGTAATTATATCTATCATTTCCACCACGAAAATGCAGAAAATGGCTTACCAAATTATGCAGACTTAAAGGCGGTATTTGATTTCGTTTATAAGCAAATCAAAGCGGGGAAAATCGTTTCTGTTAAGACCATTAAAGATGGAGGTATGGCAGTTGCACTCTCTAAAATGTGCTTCGGAAACCACCTCGGCGCAGAAGTAAGCCTTGATGAAAACCTCGTCCTCAAAAAGAATATCGGTGGATTACTCATAGAATCCATTGAAGAGCTGGAAAGCAATTCGCTACTCACACTTATCGGAAAAGTAAGTGAAAATCCAGAGCTCATCATTAATGCCCAAAGCTTCTCATTGGAAGAATTGAAAAAGGCGTACACTTCTACTTTTGAAGGCTTGTTCCCAACCGTAGAGCCTGAGAAAATTGAGATTAATATTGACAAAAAACTCAATTCTATCAACGAGAAAAATATCATCATTAAAAAGCATAATATCGCGAAACCGAGGGTTTTTGCTCCTGTTTTCCCAGGTACCAATTGTGAATACGAAACCCAAAATGCCTTCCGAAAAGAGGGTGCAGAAGTTTCGTCTTTACCATTATTAAACCTCAATCATCAGCTTTTGGAAGAGAGTATAGCGGCTTGGGTGAGGGAAATTAATAATGCTCAAATCCTTGTATTTTCAGGGGGATTCTCTGCGGGGGATGAGCCTGACGGCTCCGCAAAATTCATTGTAAATGTTCTTAAAAACGACAAGATGAAGCAGGCTGTGCATCAGCTTTTGGAGAGAGACGGGATGATATTGGGGATTTGCAATGGCTTTCAAGCGCTTGTAAAATCAGGTTTATTGCCTTATGGAGAGATTAGAGACTTGGATGAGCACTCGCCTACGCTTGCACACAACGCTATCGGCAGGCATATCTCCCAAATGGTAAATATACAGGTGGTTAATGACGATTCTCCTTGGCTTAAAGGGATGAAAGGGCAGACTTACACCATTCCGATTTCCCACGGTGAAGGTCGTTTTATGGCAAGTACGGAAGTTTTGGAGGAATTGTACAAAAATGGTCAAATCGCTACCCAATACATCGACTTTGAAGGCAATATAGCTCACGGAATGCCATATAATCCTAATAATTCAGCCTTTGGAATAGAAGGAATTACCAGCCAGAGCGGTAAAATTTTCGGTAGAATGGGGCATCCAGAGCGTTTTGCGGAAGGATTGCTCAAAAATATCCCTACCGCAAACTATCACAATATCTTCAAAAACGGTGTGGAGTATTTTCAGTAGCACATTGTTTTAATTTATCATTTCAGGTTTCTCTTTTTTCTAAGGGAAACCTGATTTTTGTTAAAGTTTAGTTAAAATACACAAAATTTATTTCTTCTTGCACGGTATTTGTTTCAATGAAGAAAACGGACAAATAAATAATTCTTCATAATACTTTATTTTTATTAAACCTGCATTTCTATAATGCAGGTTTTATTTATTTTTGCTTATGATTAATTTCCTAAAAAAGAAGCTCGCTCTCATTTTTGCCAAAAGAGAAGTTGCAAAATCCGAGCACTTTAAGCATAATGCTGCATCTGATCAGCAAAAACTCCTGCTCTCACTCGTAAGAAACGCCGAGAAAACCCTCTTTGGCAGAGCCTATGGCTTTAGTGAGATTCATTCTGTGGAAGATTTCCAAAAGCGAGTGCCTATAACCAATTACGAAGCCCTTTTACCCTTTATAAAAAAGCTAAAACACGGCGACAGAAACATTCTCTGGACAGATGTACCTGAATATTTCGCAAAAACTTCGGGAACTACCTCTGGCTCAAAGTATATCCCCATCTCCAAAGAAGGAATTAACGACCAAATAAACGCTGCAAGGCTCGCCCTACTCCATTATATCGCGCAGAAAGGTAATGCAAACTTCATCACAGGCAAAATGATCTTTTTACAAGGGAGTCCGCAGCTGAGCGAAGTCGGTGGTATCAAAACAGGGCGGCTTTCGGGCATCGTGGCACACCATATCCCGAAATACTTACAAAAAAATAGGCTCCCAAAATACGAAACCAACTGCATAGAAGACTGGGAGACCAAAGTAGATCAAATTGTGAAGGAGACCGAAACTGAAAATATGACTCTCATTTCGGGTATACCCCCTTGGCTTATAATGTATTTTGAGAAACTTATCGCAAAGAACGGAAAGAAAATAAAAGAACTCTTCCCCAACCTGCAAATCATCGTTACAGGAGGTGTAAATTACGAGCCTTATCGCGAAAAAATGGAGGAGCTCCTCGGTGGAAAGGTCGATATTATCCAAACTTTCCCCGCTTCTGAAGGTTTCTTTGCATTTCAAGATGATTATACGAAGGACGGACTGCTCCTGCTCACCAATCACGGGATTTTTTACGAGTTCATTGCCCTTGAAGACTACGGAAAACCTGATGCAAAGCGCCTCACACTCGCAGAAATCGAGCTTGATAAAGATTATGCGCTTATCATCTCCACCAATTCGGGTCTATGGGCGTATTCTATTGGAGATGTGGTGCGTTTTATCTCAAAAAATCCGTATAAAATCCTTGTTTCTGGGCGCACAAAGCATTATACTTCGGCATTTGGGGAGCATATCATCGCTTTTGAGGCAGAGGAGGCGCTGAAAGCCACTGTAATGGCATTCCCTGCGCAAATTACTGAGTTTCATCTGGCTCCGCAGGTCAATCCTGCGAGTAGCCTTCCGTATCACGAGTGGTTCATTGAGTTTGAAAAGGAACCTGAGAGCTTAGATGCGTTTAAGGCTCAGCTCGATAGGGAGATGCGCAAGCGAAATCCTTATTATGATGACTTAATTTCAGGAAGCGTGCTCCAACCGCTGGTAATTACCCGACTGAAAAAGAATGCTTTTAATGATTATGCAAAGGCAGAGGGCAAATTGGGCGGTCAGAACAAAATCCCACGACTTGCGAATGATAGAAAGATAGCCGATAAGCTTTCCAGTTATGTATTGAAATAACAAAGGTGTGAATTATTTTCACACCTTTCCTTTGTTATAACATTACCGCTGCAGCTTCTCTCCATAAGAAAGGTCTCCCGCATCTCCCAGTCCTGGGGTGATGTATCCTTTCGGTGTGAGGTTTTCGTCTAATGCACCTACCCAGATGTGGGCTTCGGGATAGGCTTTCTGTACGGTTTCAACGCCTATTTTTGATGCAATTGCCGCTACGATGTGGATTTGAGACGGTTTGCCGTTTGTCAGCAGGTCTTTCAATGCTTCTATAAGACTGGCACCTGTTGCGAGCATTGGATCGGCTACGATGAGTGGTCGCCCTTCTATATTTGGACAGGTGAGGTAGTCTTGTTTTATGGAGAAGTAGTCGTTGGCATCGTGTTTTCGGTAAGCGGCTACGAAACCACAGTCTGCCTTATCAAAGTAGTTTAGCACGCCTTGGAAGAGTGGTACACCAGCACGCAAAATTGTGGTAATAACGGGCTGTACAGCGATTTCTCTCACTTTTATTTTGTCGAGAGGAGTTGTGATTTCTATTTCCTTTTGCTCAAGGTGTTTGCTTATTTCAAAAGCTGCAATTTCACCTATTCTTTCGAGGTTTCTGCGGAATTTCATTCGGTCTTGTTGCACCTCTACATTTCGGAGTTCATTAATCCAGGAGTTTACTAATGAGAAATTTTCGGATAAAATAGTGGTCATATATTAATTTTTAGCAAATGTATGAAACTTACAGACAAAGACAGGATTTGATTAATAAAAAGGGGAGCAATCTCCCCCTACTTTTGTCTGAAATATACTTCTATCGGTACGCCTGTAAAGCCGAATTCTTTTCGGAGCTGGTTTTCCGTAAAGCGTTTGTAAGGCTCTTTTATGTACTGCGGAAGGTTGCAGAAGAATACAAACTGTGGCGATGGCGTAGGCAGTTGCACGCAATACTTTATCTTGATGTATTTCCCTTTTATAGCTGGTGGAGGGGTGTTTTCAAAGATAGGGAGCATTATTTCGTTGAGCTTTGAAGTTTTTATTTTCTTCTTTCGGTTTTCATAGACTTCCATTGCGGTATCTACGGCTTTCAGAATTCTTTGCTTGGTAAGTGCAGAGATGAAGAGGATAGGTACATCGGAGAACTGACCTATTTTATGCCTTATACCTGCCTCAAATTCCTTCATCGTATTGGCTTTTTTGTCTTCTACCAAATCCCATTTATTAACGAGGATTACAATGCCCTTTCTGTTGCGCTGCGCAATGCTGAAAATATTCATATCCTGAGATTCCCAGCCGAGAGAAGCATCTACCATAATGATGACTACATCCGAGTTTTCTATAGCACGCACCGAGCGCATTACAGAGTAGAATTCCAAATCCTCAGACACTCGGTTTTTCCTCCGCATACCTGCTGTATCTACTAATACAAACTCGTGCCCGAATTTGTTGTACAGGCTTTGGATGCTGTCGCGAGTAGTCCCCGCAATATGGGTTACGATATTCCTCTCATTATCGAGTAAGGCATTGGTAAGGGTAGATTTCCCTACATTCGGTCGCCCCGCAATGGTTATTTTCGGCAATCCCTCAAAGGGGTCTTTGTATTCCTTAGTGGGGAAGTCCTTTATAATATCATCGAGGAGGTCGCCAGTACCAGAACCCGTAGCAGAGGAGATGGTATAGTAGCCATCTATCCCTAATTGATAAAACTCGGTAGCGGGGAGCTCTTCCTTGCTCGAGTCTACTTTATTTACTACGATATAGACTTTCTTGTTTGCTTTTCTCAGGAGGTGATATATCTCGTGGTCGGTATCCGTGAGCCCTTCCTCTACATTGAGTATAAAGATAACGGAGGTTGCCTCATCTATGGCGAGCTGCACTTGTTTGCGGATTTCCTCTTCGAAGATATCATCCGAGCCTACATCATAGCCGCCAGTATCTATCACGGTAAATTCTACTCCACACCATTCGGATTTCCCATAGTGCCTGTCGCGAGTAACGCCCGCTGTGGAATCTACAATGGCTTCCCGTCTCTCGAGAAGCCTGTTAAAAAGAGTTGACTTACCTACATTCGGTCGGCCAACGATTGCAACGATATTAGACATAAAAATTTTGTTTAATGTGCCAGAGAAGAACCCTCCTCTCTATGGCGATTAATGAGTTACTCGGTCTCTCCGAGCCCAAAAATTTTCGCAAAGATAGTGTTTAATATTTAGCCGAGCTGGATGCCCTCCAATGACTGGAAACCATTGAGAAAATCCTTTATGCTCATCCTTTTCTTCCCCTCGAGCTGCACTTCCTCTGGGCTATAAATGCCGTCCTGAGTAAAAATCCTGAGCTCGCTTTTGCTCAGCTCTATTTTTCCTGCCTCGCGCTTGTGAGGGAGGAGCTCATACTTCCCAGAGAATATTTTAAGCCCCTTGCTCTCGCCATTTATAGAAAGCGTCGTAAAGGCGCAAGGGTAGGGAGACATCCCTCGTATAAAGTTGTGAACCGCTTGAGAGGGCTGCTGCCAGTAGATTCTCGTATCTTCCTTAAATATCTTGAAGGCATTTTTCGGATGCTCCACCTGCGGCTGAGGTCGCTCAGTGATGCACCCCTCAGAGAGCCTATCAAGGGTTTCTACTACCAGCTTGCTCCCGATTTCCATCAGCCTGTCGTGCAAGCTCCCCGCATTTTCATCGTCCCCAATCGCTGTTTTTGCTTGGAGCAATAGATTCCCCTCGTCTATCTTCTCGTTGATGAAAAAAGTCGTTACCCCCGTCTCACTTTCCCCATTGATAATGGCATAATTAATAGGTGCCGCACCCCTGTAATCCGGCAATAATGACGCGTGGAGGTTAAAAGTACCGAGCTTTGGCATCTCCCAGAGGATTTTAGGCATCATTCGGAAGGCTACCACCACAAAAATATCGGCATTCAGCGCTCTGATACTCTCCAAAAACTCATTGTCTCTAAGTTTTTCGGGCTGAAATAGGGGCAGATGATGCTCCACCGCAAATCTCTTTACTGGGGATTGGTTCACTTTCTGTCCGCGTCCGCTTGCCTTATCTGCTACCGTTACCACGCCCACTACTTCGTGTGCCGACTGGTGTATTGCCCTCAGCGATTCCGCTGCAAAGTCTGGCGTTCCAAAAAATACAACTCTCAATGCACTCATTCTAATAAAATTTTCAGGTGCAAAGATAATAAAAGCTGCAAGCAATAAAGTAGGCTTTAAGTGATGGGTGATTTATTATGCTACAGGCATATGGTGCGAGGTATCTAAAAAGTAAAAATGGATAGATAAAAGAAAAAATCCCTCTGCTGAGAGAGGGATTTTTAGGCTAAAAGCCATTAGCCAGAGGCCATCAGCTCATTATTGTTTGATGATTTTTGCTGTGAGGCTCTCGGATGGGGTGTTTATTTTGAGGAAATAAACCCCTTTTGGAAGGGAGGATACATCGCCTTGGTTGCCGAGAATGGTTTTGACTAATTGCCCCGTAGAGGAGTAGATTTCGATGGATTTTAGTCCGTCTACGCCTTGTATCCAGAGGGTATCTTTTACCGGGTTGGAGATTTTGAAGCTGCTTTTGGTCTTCACTTCATCGGACGCCATATAGTCGGAGCAATCGGCACGGTAGTTTGGTTTCAGGTCTACCCATCTTATCTTCCAGTTTTTGTATGGCAGCTCGTTTTTCATTGCCGCATCGGGGTTGTCTACGGCTACGCATTTTACGAGGTTCTTGCTGTCGTGATAGATGCTTATTGCATCTTCATAGGTCTCGGCATTGATATTATTCCCGTTTTTGAGATTCACTACCGAGAGGGAAGTGTAGGCCGCGATAAATGCTTTGAGCTTGCTGAAAGAGCTGAGGTCTAAATAGCCTGCGAGCTTGAAGTCCTGATTGACATAGAGGCGCTCCAAAGCGGGGAGATTGCTTATGCTGAGGCTTTCGAGGTATGGGCATTTGTTGATGAACAGCCATTTGAGATGCTCGAGGTTCTCAAAGAAAGCGGTCTTGAAATGGTTGCCCCTCAGGTGGAGCTCCTGTATTTTGGGGAGTTCCTTTGGATGAACGCTGATTTGGGTAAGCCTGTCCTCGTTGAGCGATAGCTCCAAGAGCTCTGGCAAGCTGTTGAATGTAGCTTCTGTAAGCGTTGCATTATAGTCTATCTGCAGTATTTCCAATTTTGGAAAGTTATTGATGGCTACTTTGGTGAGCTTATTTTTTCTCAGGTGGAGGATTTTCAGATGGGGGAGGTCTCCCAAAGCGAGCTCTCCCGTGAGGTTATTGGCAGGCAAATGCACTTTGGTAATGTGCTTCTTGCCCTCTATCTCTTCTACTGTGATGCCGTGCCAGGACTCTACGGGCTCGTTGGTTGCCCAGTTGGTATGGTCTGCCCAATCATTGCCATTGGTTTGGTTGTAGAAGCTGATGAGTATGTTTCTTTCATTTTCGGGGACATCTTGCGCGCTTAGCGATAGACAGAAAACGAGGCTGAGGATAAAAAATAACTTGTTCATAGCTTATTCTTTGATGATTTTAGAAGTTAATACACCTTTGGTTGTATATATTTTGATGAAATAAAGCCCTTTTGCGAGTGAGGAGACATTGGCTTTGTTGCCGGATATCGTTTTTATCAGCTGCGCATTTGGAGAGTAGATTTCAATGGTCTTAATATCTTCCAAGCCCTGTACCCAGAGTACTTCTTTTACGGGGTTGGTGAGTTTGAAATCTCTCTTTTGTACTTGTACTTCATCGGCATTGAGGGCGTCTTTACAATCTTCTTGGAAGCCGTTTTCTCGGGTGTATCCAGTAGCCCAGATTATATCCCAGTTTTTGGATTTGTAAGGATTATTTCTCGGCGTGGAAGGGTTTCTTGCGGCTTTTGGATCATCTACCGCGATACATTTTACCTTATCACTGATGAGTACGCTGTTTTTGCTCGCCATCCATTTATTATTCCCATTTTTCAGGTTTACTGCTTCCACCTTCGTATGCAAAGCGTGGAAGATTTTCAGCTTTGCAGATTTGCCGAGGTCTATATAACCTTTGAGCTCATTAGACTTGCTTGCGTAGAAGTTAATGAGCTCAGGATGCTCGCCAGTTTCTAATGTTGTAAGCTTTAGATTCTCCTGTATGTCTAAAAATTTTAGTTGGGAAAGACCTCTAATATTAAGTGTAGTGAATGTATTTTTTGCTAAATATAAATGGGTAAGCGTAGTGAAAGGGCTGAGGTCTATACTGCTGATCTGGTTGCCATGCAGGCTTAAGGTTTCCAAAGCCCCGAGGCTGCTCAGCGATACATTGTTTAATTTACAAGAGTACGCCTGTATGTTTTTTAGCTTAGGGAGGTTATTGAGAGAAAGCGTAGCCAGATTAGCGTTGCTGTATACATTAATCTGCTCCAATAGCTGGAAGTTTTCAAGGTGTAATTCTTCCAAATTATTGTCGTCTATCATCAGGTAAGACAGCTTTTCCAATGTTTTATCCAAGCTAATCCCAGATATTTGGTTAGATGAGAGGAAGATTTTCTTCAGTTCTGGGAGGTTGGCAAGGCTAAAGACTCCTGTAAGCTGATTTGAGGTCAGGTTAATGGTTTCTATATGTTTTTCTCCTTTCTCATTTGTTACCACACTAATGCCTTCCCATTCTTCCACTGGGGATACGGAGTTCCATTTTTCTTTTTTTGGCCATTTTTCTCCGTTGTTTTCGTTATAGATTCTCTCTAATTCTGCTCTTTCAGATGCAGGTACATCGCCTCCTTGAGAGAAATACAAAGACGATAATAATATACTGAATAATAAAAATACTTTGTTCATAATAAGTCGTTTTACCAATGGTAATATATGCACTTTGCTTACCATTGAAGTTAATGATAAATTTAAATGATATAATAATATAATGAAGTCTGTGGCTGAGAAGAATTTCAGCCAGCATTAAATAGAAAAAGCCTAAACCTCAGGAGGAGGGTAGGGGATATCATAAAATAGAGAAGTGATAGAATTGTGTTCTTGAGCGTCTGCAATCTTTTTATCTCCCAGAGGGATTTCCCTTTGTATGGATAATGAAATATATTCTGGGGAGATGATATTAAATTCTGGAAATGAAATGGTGGAATTGGTACTTAGCTCCTTGATTTTTGAATTTTTCCTCAGCTCACATTTCCCGTGGCAGTCAGACTTTGGTGTTTTCTTGTTGATACAATGAGTCTCGTAGAAGTTCTTGTTGCAATGGTAATCTACCATAAGAAAACCACTTGGAGTACTCACAAGCAGTATGATGATAGAGAAAGTAAATGTGACCAATGTTTTCACCCTGCAAGTATAATAAGAAATGAAGTGGGAGCTAATGATAAAAATCACCTTTATAGAATGACTGAATAAAATAGATGATGTCTAAATTACCTTAAAAAAAGAAAAGAGAGAGGCTGCTTTCTCTCTCATTCTTTTATGCTTCTGGCAGGTCTTCATCTACGCCATTATCTTTTATGTTGGATTTTTTTAATTGGTTAGCTATCAATTCCTGATATTCCATTCTGTTTTTATAAATCTTTATTGCGGTAAATATGGCTTCCATAAAGCTGTGTTCATCAGCTTTGTTTTGCCCTGCGATGTCGTATGCCGTGCCGTGGTCGGGCGAGGTGCGTACAAATGGAAGCCCAGCCGTATAGTTCACTCCCTCCTCGTAGGCGAGGGTTTTGAAAGGTGCCAGTCCTTGATCGTGATACATTGCGAGTACGGCATCAAACTTTTGATATTTCTCTGGCTGGAAGAAACTGTCGGCAGGGAAAGCTCCAAAGGCGAGAATTCCCTCATTCCAAAGCTGTTTTATAGCAGGGTTAATGATGTCTATCTCCTCTTTGCCTATTGCTCCACCATCGCCAGCATGTGGGTTTAGCCCCAGTATGGCGATTTTAGGTTTCTGAATGCAGAAATCTTCTATCATTGTTTTGTTGAGAAGTCTTACCTGCTCTACAATTTTCTCTTTGGAGATGTTTTGTGCTACTTCCGTAATGGGGATATGGTGGGTAGATACGGCTACTTTTAGTGAGTCGGTTACCAAGAACATCAGTCCTTTTGCTCCGAGTTTTTCTTCGAGGAATCCCGTATGCCCCGCGTGCTTGAAGCCGTATTTTATCATTTCATCTTTATTAATTGGTGCGGTTACCAGTACATCTATTTCACCTTGTTTCAATGCTTCCGTAGCTGCTTCGAGGGAGTCTATTGCCATCTTTGTGGATTCCTCCGTAGGAGTACCCAGCTGTACGCTTACCTCATCTTTCCATAGGTTGACCATATTGAGCTTCCCGTCTTGTGCCTGATTGGCTTTTAAGATGTAATTGAAATTAATATTAATCTTAAAGATATTTTTTTGAGAGGTAAAGAGCTTCCCAGAACCGAAAATAACAGGAGTGAAAAATTCTGTAATACTTTTATCTTTTAGGCATTTCATTATCACTTCTGGACCTATGCCATTAAAGTCGCCAATAGAAATTCCTACTCTTATTTTTTGTGTTTTAGACATTTTTGATATCGTTAAATTTAAAAATAAAACCGCACAAAGATAGGGAATTTTGCAGTAGGCTCTAAGCTGTAGGTGCTTTGGAATACTAATCTCTAATCATTACGCCTGTTAAGGTGCTCTTCATACTAATAAGTATTCCTACGCGAGTGGATACTGCCAATAGCCAAGTAGGTTTTGTTATATTTGTAATCTCAAAATTGAGAAAGAGAGTATAGAGACCGCTCTCGGTAGATTAATTTAATGCTAAAAATATGTTTACAGGAATTATAGAAGCGATGGGAAGGGTAGAGCAGATAGAGAAAAAAGGTACGAATATCAACTTTGTGCTCAGTAGCCCTTTTACGAGTGAATTGAAAATAGACCAAAGCGTGGCACATAATGGCTGCTGCCTCACCATAGTAGATATCGCAGGCGATAGATATACCGTAAATGCCATAGATGAAACCCTTGAGAAAACCAATCTTGGAAGCTGGCAGGTAGGGAGCCTCATCAATCTAGAAAGGTGTATGCAGATGGGAGGCAGGCTAGACGGGCATATCGTGCAGGGGCATATAGACCGCACAGGAGTAGTGGCAGGGATAGAGAATAAAGACGGCAGCTATTTCGTTAGCATCAGCTATGATGAGAGTAGGGAATACACCACCGTAGCCCAAGGTTCTATTACTGTGAATGGCGTTAGCCTCACCGTAGCGCAGAGTGGGAGCCATTCTTTCTCGGTAGCGCTTATCCCTTACACTTGGGAGCATACCAATCTTCATCTTTTGAAAATCGGTGATAGCGTCAATTTGGAGTTTGACATCATCGGGAAGTATGTCGCTAAACTAATCAATAAATAACCTCTCTTTATGTATACCTACAAAGGCCTAAACCTGAGCTTGAGAAATAAAGTCTTCTGGGGCTTTATCTTTATCTGCTTTCTCAGTATGGCGGGGACTACTCTTATTTCTTATTATATATTAAGGAATAATTCTATTCAGCTTAGCCAGACCGACCAGCAGAATAAGGCAGATGCAATGATGGCAGCATTAGATTACTCCATCAGCCACTCCGAAGTGGATACCCGAGACCTGCCCAAAGTTCTGGAAAATGCCATCTATGAGATAGCAGATATCAATAAACACGACCTTATTATCTACGACTTGCAGGGCAATTACCTCCTCTCAAATAAGGAGAAAGATTTAGTACCACAGAAGAAGGTAGATCAGAAGATTATTCATCGGCTGCTCCAAAATCAATACAGAGTAGATGAGCAGTCTTATGATGAGGCGCTTGAAGCCAATCTTTTCTCCTCCTACATCCTCTTAAAAAATAATGTGCTGAAGCCAATTGCCATCGTTTATCTACCGTATTATCATTCAGATTCGGTTTATCTCAGTGTTTTGGAGCGGTATACCAAATATATCATCTTTCTCAACTTTATCGTTATCCTCATCAGTATAGCGGTGAGCTGGGTTATTTCTAATAATGTATCGCAGACCATAAGGAAGTTCTCGGATATGATTGCCAAGATTACCCTCTTTGGTGAGAATATGAACCCCATACGCTATTATCCTAATGATGAGCTAAGCTCCCTCGTTAATTCATACAACAAGATGCTTTTGCAGATACAGTATCAGAAAGACAGGCTCTCCCACACCGCGAAGGAAGGTGCGTGGCGAGAAATGGCAAAGCAGGTAGCCCACGAGGTGAAAAACCCCCTCACCCCAATGAAGCTCAGCATTCAGAATTTTGAGCGAAAGTTTAATCCCGAAGACCCGAAGATTTATGACAGGGTAAAGAACCTCTGCACTACGCTCATCTCACAGATAGACCTTATCACCGCCGTAGCAGATGCTTTCTCTCAGTTTGAAACCTTGCCAGAGAAGAATAATGAAGTCTTCAACCTAAAAGATGAGGTGATGAATATCGTGCAGATTTTCCACGAAGATGATATTAAAATCTCCTCCAACCGTAGCGATATCCTTATCAATATGGATAAGATATACCTGAACAGGATTATCGTGAATCTTATTACCAATGCCAAACAAGCGAAGTCGGACGACAGAGCCCTCCGCATTCATATCAAGATAGAGCAGATTAACCGAAAGGTGAAAATCTCTGTGCAGGACAATGGTATCGGTATAGCAGAGGATATGTACGAGCGAATCTTTGAGCCGAACTTTACCTCCAAAAGCTCTGGGAAAGGTCTGGGGCTAAGTATGGTCAAAAAAATGGTCACCGACTACCAAGGCGAGATCTCCCTCCGATCCGAAATCGGGGTGGGGACGAGTTTCATCATCACCCTCCCAGCAAGCGTTTAATCCCCCTCCCTATGAAGCCTTTCAGATTTCAGCAGTTTGAGATTCAGCAGTCCAAACAAGTCTTCCGAGTGGGTACCGATGGCGTGCTCCTCGGTGCTATGGCAAATGTCTCTGGTCGGGTTTTAGAAGTAGGCACAGGCACGGGGCTCATCTCCCTGATGCTTGCCCAAAGGTTCCCCAAAAGCCTCATCACAGCCATAGATATAGACCCCAATGCTGCCCAGCTCGCTCAAACCAATTTCCAAAACTCGCCCTTTAACGACAGGCTTGGCGTATTGAATATCGATTTTAAAGCCCTAAACCCTCCCTATCCCTTTGATTATATCGTCTCCAATCCACCCTATTTCGAGACCAACGCCTCACAAAAAGATATACTCGCCAGACAAAAACTCGAGCTTGATTTCCCTACCCTCATATCCAAATCCTACGCGCTCCTCTCTCCCAAAGGTGCCCTCATCGTCATCATCCCCTCCACAGAGGCAGAAGGTTTTATACATACCGCCCTCCAGCAAGGTTTTTTCCTGAAACAAATCGTTAATATCTACGGGATTCAAGGCGGAGCCCTCAAACGAAACCTCCTCGAGCTCTCCAAACTCAACCTCCCCACTCAATCCACCAACTTTACAATAGAATCCTCTCCCCGACAATACTCCCCGCAATACCTCTCCCTCACCCAAAACTTCCACCCACTGCGTGGGGAGCACTTAGCCACAGCGTGGCAGGCAATTAGACCGTAGCCGGTGAGGCATCCACTCGCGTGGAGAGCACTCGTTAGCACGAGAGGCACTTAGCCACAGCGTGGCAGGCAATTGTTTTTAAGTGCTCCCCATGCTAGTGAGTAAGTCCCTCAGCTGGAAACTGTGTTCCCCACACTGTGGGTTTCCTGAAAAATCCTTCTCTTAACTATTATGCTGATGGACTTTCGCTATAAAATGAGGCACTCTCAGCATATAAAAAGCCTACTGCTTAGGGCTTAAAGCCTACCGCTGAAAACCTATTGCTGAGCGGAGAGATAGTTTCTCCATTTATCGATGGCGGACTGCATATCGTGGGGCATAGGGCTTTCAAAATACATTTCCTCTTTCGTAGTGGGGTGGATGAAGCCGAGAGTATGCGCGTGGAGAGCGTGCCTTGGGAGGATCTCAAAAACATTTTGTACAAACTGTTTGTACTTCGGGAGGTTGATGCCGCGCAGAATGACATTGCCTTCGTATCGCTCGTCATTGAAGAGGGTATGCCCGATGTGCCTGAAGTGTGCTCTGATTTGGTGGGTGCGCCCCGTTTCTAGTTTGCACTCTACCCAGGTCATATACCGAAAGCGTTCGAGGACTTTGTAGTGGGTTACGGCGTGCTTGCCGTGGCTGCCGTCTTCGTAGACTGCCATTTGCATACGGTTTTTCAGGTGCCTGCCGATGTTCCCACGGATGGTACCTTGGTCATCCTCTAGATTTCCCCAGACGAATGCCCAGTAGAGGCGCTTGGTCTTCCTGTCGAAGAACTGCTTGGCGAGGTGGGAGAGGGCATATTCATTCTTGGCGATGACGAGCAGTCCCGATGTATCTTTATCGATACGATGTACCAGCCCGATGCGGTCTAAGTCGGTCTTCAGCCCATTCTGCTCAAAGTGGTAGGCTACGGCATTTACGAGCGTGCCGTCCCAGTTCCCAAAGCCTGGGTGTACTACCATTCCCGCTTCTTTGTCTATTACCAAAACATCATCATCTTCATAGACGATATTGATGGGGATATTTTGAGGGATGATGACATTCTCCCGCGGAGGGTGAGCCAGCAGTACTGAGATTTCATCGCCTGGTTTTACTCTGTAATTCTGCTTTACGGGTTGCCCATTTACGAGGACATTCCCTGCTCGGCAGGTTTGTGAGATTTTATTTCGTGAGGAGTTTTGCCTGTAGATGAGGAGGAATTTATCTATACGAAGGGGCTCTTGCTTCTTGTCCACCGTGATACTGAGGTGCTCGAAAAGCCCTGAGTTCTCATCGTCTGATGAGGTATCGGTAGTGCTAAAATCCTCTTCAAATAGGTCTTCGTTTGGGTGTTCCATAGGTATTATTAAATAGATTCTCCCGCAGACTTCATCAATTTTGTAGAAATTTAGCTGTTCTTCTTTATTGAAATCTATGGGAGATTGAATGTGCAATGAATTTGTTTTTTACTCTACAACTACCTTTTTTACCTTAGGTTTTTCGTCTTTTGGTTTAGGTTTTTCCTCTGTTTTTTTTGGTTGATTATCCTTTGGTTTGGAGGTTTCGGGTTTATTTTCTTTTTTCGGCTGAGGGTTGTCCTCTTTTTTAGGTTTAGGAGTTTCAGCTTTTGGTTTTTCAGGCTGAGGTTTTATCTTCGGACTGTCTATGGGCTTAGGTGAGCTGAGATGTTCCGTGCCGAAAGCATTGTCGTTAATATAATAACCATCATCTGATGGGATGTTTTCTACCCTCGTCCTGTATATACTGTTTAGTTGAGATATTTTATCTCCCATTTCACTTGGTACTTTCTTGCTTGCCCAGAGGTCTATTTGCATTCCCTGGTCACGAAGAGCGCCTCCCGCTGGGTCTTGGAAGTAGATGATATCTGTTTTATCACCTTTTCCATCCTCGTATTCTACTAGCCCTATTTCAAAGAGGTGTCTGCCGATAATCATTTCTGCTTCTTCTACGGTTAAGCCAATAAGGTTAGGGATAGGCACATTCCTTTTAGGACCTGTACCGATGACTAAATCTATTGGTGTAAATCTCGCTACTTGGTCGCCAGGTTTTAATACTTTACCATCGAGCTGCATACGGATAACGGCATCTCTTTGTATGCTGGGTTCATAAATGGTATCTCCTATTTTTAGTCCTACCTGTTCCAATTGGCGAAAGGCAAGCCCTTTGTATCTGTCTAAAATATCAGGTATGGTAACTTTTGCCCAAGTTTTTGGGTTGATTCTTATTTCAATCTCTCTATTGCTTTTCACACGAGAGCCTGGTGCAGGCCATATTTGGAGTACTTGTAGAGGTTTATACTGTGGCTGAAACTCACCGCTATCTACCTTATATTGTAGCCCAGCATCTTCCAATGTTTTAATTGCATCTGTAATCTGCATATTGATAATGTTGGGTACTGGGATTTCCTGTCCGTGGTTGGTATGATGCTCGAGCCAACGGAAAGTAAAGAATATAAGTCCGATGAAAACTACCATTGCAATAACGATGTTTAGCAATACCTTCCAATTGAAAAATGATTTCAGCATATTCTTCTCAATTATAATGAGGGCAAATATAGAAAATGTTTTTCGCTTTTGATGAAAATGAAGTTCATCGCTTAGTTATTTATTATTTCATTAACTTTGCCTTAAACCTTAATAGAAATGGCTAAAAAAAATGTTGCCGTAGTGATGGGCGGCTATTCTGATGAGTATAAAGTCTCGCTAAGAAGTGGCGAGCTTATCTTTGAATCTCTTGATAGAAATCTCTACAATGTCTTTAAAGTAGTTATCTTGAAAGATGAATGGTATTTCCTTGATGATGATGGTAGTAAATTACCTATTAATAAAGCAGATTTTAGCGTGAGCAGAGGAGAGAAAATCCTCAAATTTGATGTCTGCTTTAATACCATACACGGGAAACCTGGTGAGAATGGTGAGCTTCAAGCCTATTGGGATACCATTGGGCAGAGATATACGGGTTGCAATTTTTACCAGAGCGCTCTTACCTTTAATAAAAAAGATACCCTTGCTGTACTTTCTAAATACGGAATACCCTCAGCAAAGAGCATATACATCAGAAAAGGGGAGAAGGTAGATGCTGAAAAAATAATCTCCGAGCTCAGTCTTCCACTTTTTGTGAAGCCCAACCAGAGTGGTTCATCGCTTGGGATATCAAAAGTGAAAGATATTTCAGACTTTGATAAAGCCCTTGACTTTGCCTTTGCAGAAGATGATGAGGTGCTCATTGAGAGTTTCCTCGATGGAACGGAGGTTTCCGTAGGTGTGATAGACTATAAAGGTAAAACCACAGTATTGGGCATTACCGAAATTGTCCCTAAAAATGAGTTTTTTGATTACGAAGCCAAATACGAAGGTGCTTCTGAAGAGATTACCCCAGCTCGCTTGGATGATGAGACTCGCCAGAAGGTAGAGGATATCGCTAAAAGGGCTTATGAGTCCTTAGGAATGTCGGGCTTCTCTCGTAGTGAATACATCATTATGAACGGGACACCTTATCTTTTGGAGATGAATACCAATCCTGGCTTTTCTCCAGCGAGCATTCTCCCACAGCAGGCAAGGCATTATGGTATGTCCATCACCGACCTCTGTGGAAACGAAGTAGAAAAAGCACTCAACAAATAAAAAAACAAAATGAAAATCGCAGTCTTTCCAGGGTCTTTTGATCCGATTACCTTAGGACATTATGATATTATAGAACGCGCTGTACCCCTTTTCGACAAGCTCATCATCGCTATTGGGCAAAATTCCAAGAAGAACTATATGTTCCCTCTCGAAAAGAGGATAGAATTTATACAAAAATCCGTAGAGCACTTCCCCAATGTGGAGGTAGATTATTATGAAGGGCTTACCGTAGATTACTGTGCTAAAAAAAATGCTCAGTATATCCTTCGTGGGCTCCGAAACCCTGCCGATTTCGAGTTTGAAAAGGCAATTACCCATACCAACCGAACCATTTCCCATAAAAAGCTGGAGACGGTTTTCCTCCTTACTTCCTCTGGGAAGTCGTTTATCAGCAGTAGCATCGTCCGTGAGATTATCGCTCATAATGGAGACTACTCCCTCCTCGTCCCCGAAGCCGTCACACTGTAGCCAGTGAGGCACTTAGTAGGGGAGCTCGTTAGCACGAGGGGAGCTTACATTAAAAATAGAGAAAGGGTCAGAGACCCAAATGATAGGGTTAAAGACCCCGTCGTTGCGGTTAAAAAGGCCGTCGACCTGGTTAGGAACCAGGAAAACGCGGTTAAGAACCTAAAAGTTGATAAAAAATACAGGATTTTTTTATTAAAATGATAATTAGCCAAAAGCCAGTAGCCAAAAGCTACCCTATCTCTTATCATTCACAATGGTAATTTTATCCTCAAAGATTTGTATTTTTTGTTCTTTGTAGAGGCTACCGATGGCTTTTTTGAAATTCTTTTTGCTCATTTGGACTACAGATTTTATTTCCTCGGGGGAAGATTTATCAGAGAGGTGGAGCAGTCCATAGTTCTCTTCGAGCTTTTGGAGGATGTATTCTTTGTAGATTTCTATGTTTTCAAAGCCTTGGGGCTGCAGGCTCACATCTATTTTGCCGTCTTCGCGCAGGGTTTTTATGTAGCCTATAATCTCGGAAAGGGGGTAGAGCGGGGTATAGACTTCTGAGGCATAGACGAGCCCGATGTATTTTTGATTGATGATCACATTCCACCCCAATTCAGATTCGTTCATCACGATGAGAGAGACCTTTTCTCCCTTTTTGAGCGGGAGATGAGAGTAGGAAGGGTTCCGTTTAAACTTGGCAGTGGCGGTGATAAGTCCAGTTGCTTCATCTTCATAGACAAAAACCAGGTAGCGTTTGCCTTCTACCATTTTTCCTTTTTGCTCTTTATAAGGCACAAAAATATCTTTGATAATGCCCCAGTCCAAGAATGCCCCTGAGGGCAGGGTTTGCACGCATTTCATTACGGCAAATTCGCCTACTTCGGCATAGGGTTTCTCGTTGGTGGCTTTTAGAATTCCATCTTCTTGGTAGATGAATACCTCTACTTCATCGCCTTTTTTCCAATGATTTTCTGAGAAGATGTTGGCGATAAATACAGTTTCGTTATTCACATCTGAAAGATAGAAGCCTTGATTTGTTTTTTCGGTAATGGTGAGGGTTTGGGTCTTGCCTGCCTGCATAGTTTGTAGATTAAATTAGGGTTGAAATGAATGAAAATAGAGCACTTATCTCCCGAGAACGAACACAGTGGGGATTTTGTGGAGCTCGGGTTTATGGTTTTTCCAGTCTCTGATGCTTAGGGTTTTAATGAACTCCTCCGCAGGGTGGTTGATGTTCGCCGCTATGCAGAGTTTTGAGCTTGGAGAGAGGTATTTCGTAAGGTCATCAAAAAGTTGATTGTTGCGGTATGGGGTCTCCATAAAGATTTGGGTATAGCCTGTACGCTGTACTTGCTGTTCCAGTTGTTGGATTTTAGCTTTCTTCTGAGATTTATCTATCGGTAGATAACCGTGGAAGGTAAATTCCTGCCCATTAAACCCACTCCCTATCAGTGCTAAGATGATGGATGAAGGTCCATTGACGGGGATAACTTTTATCCCATTTCGGTGTGCCCAGCTTACCATAATATTACCTGGGTCGGCTATGCAGGGGAGTCCAGCTTCGGAGAGTAGCCCAAAGTCTTGTCCTTGTTTCATCAGTTGTTGAGCCTCTTTTAAGTCTTCCGTTTCAGAATATTTATCGAGGAGGAAGAGTTTTAAATCTGCCTGTTTCTTCTCTGGAGCAAAGAATTTGATGACTTTGCGTGCTGTTTTCTCATTTTCCACAAAAAAATAATCGGTTTTCAGGATATATTCCTTAATTATCGGTGCGAAATATGCTTGTGGAGATTCATCAGATAGATAGGCTGGGATAAGGAAAAGCATAGTTGGGTTAGCTTTAGTAGGTTTCAATGGTAATTAATATTATTCTTCTTCAAAGGCTAAGGCTTTGGCATCATCAAACTCGCCTTCCCATTTAGCAATAACCACAGAGGCGAGGCAATTCCCGATAACATTTACAGAGGTACGCCCCATATCCATAAGCTCATCTATTCCTAATATCGCTGCGATAATAAAGGTGGGGAGCCCAAACTGGTCTGCGGTGCTTATCAGGATAATCAGCGATGCTCGTGGAATGGCGGCTACGCCTTTGCTGGTAACGATGAGGGTAAGGCAGATGAGCAACTGCTGCCCAAAAGAGAGGTCTATGCCTGCCGCTTGAGCTACAAAAATAGAGGCGAGGGAGAGGTAGAGCGTAGTGCCATCAAGGTTAAAGCTATACCCCGTAGGTACTACGAAGGAAACAATCTTTCTCGGTACTCCGAAGTTCTCCATATTCTGCATTACAGTAGGCAGAGCAGCATCTGAACTGGTGGTTGCAAAGGCAATAGACACGGGTTCCTTTATCGCTTGGATAAATTTCCTGATCGGAATTTTAAAATAGAGTGCAATGGGCAATAAGATGAGCAGGATAAAGGCAATCAGCGCTGCATAGAGCGTGAAGAGAAGCATAAAAAGGTATTTCAATATATCCACACCCATATGCCCTACGGTATAAGCCATTGCTGCGCCTACGCCCATAGGTGCGAAATACATCACAATGTGGGTATATTTAAACATCGTCTCCGCAAGGCTGTCCATAAAATCTACAATTGGTCTCTTCTTTTCCTCAGGGAGTTTTGCCAATCCTATCCCGAAGATTACGGAGAATACTACGATTTGAAGCACTTGGTTTTCGTACACCGATTTAATGATATTTTCAGGGAATATATCTCTGAAAAAGGATGTAGTTTTATAAATCCACTGGTCATTTTCAGGGATATGCTCTAATGCTTTAAGGTCTTTTTCCTTTGCAGACGAAGCCGATGGTAGCTCGTACTGTGGGATTTTGGAAGCATCTACCCCCGCACCTGCTTGGGAAATATTAATCGCTGCCAAACCTATGAATAGAGCAATGGTAGTAAGGCTGTAGAAATAGACTAATGACTTCCACGCCATACGCCCTACCTGCTTCAGGTCGGAGTGCCCAGCTATTCCATAGACCAAAGTAGCGATTAAGATAGGCCCTACGATGGTTTTAATTACCTTAATAAAGCCTTGGCTTAGTGGCTGAAGGGCTATTGCTATACTGGGTGCATCGCTCCCCACCAGTACTCCGAGGATGATGGATACCATAATCCAAGTTGTGAGGTGCTTCCTGCTAATTCCATAAAGAATAGCTCCTATACCGAGAAATAAATGTGCTGCTTTTAGAATTTCATCAGATATAGGAGAAAGGAAATGAATACCGTGTGCAATAGATGCTGTAATTACCGAGAGAAGAGCAATAAGCCTGAATATTTTAAGGTGTTTCATTCTTTAATTCATTTATTTGAATGAGGGCAAATATATCGCTTTTCAAACCAAGTTACAAAGAAAGGATGTACCTGCATCCTTCTATTGTACGGTATAATTATAGTCTATATCAAGTGTTGGGAGCGAGCGCCTGATGATTTTATCCTGAGTAGAAGATGCTTTACCCGTTAGCGTGAGTTTCCCATCTACTACCTCTACTTGTATAGAGGGGAAGTCCTTTGCGAGGTCTATCACCTTTTGTAAATCTTCTGGGGAGATACTGGTATCCTTTATTAAATCCTCTAATGATGCAGCTTCGTCTTTCACAGTCTGTGTATCTTTAATTTTATTCAGCTTTTGTAGGGCTTCTGCTTTGTCTTTTGAAGTGTCAAAATTCCCTTTTAGGGTAAGTACGCCATCTTTTACTTCCACCGAAGCATTGGGATAGGCAGAGATGATTTGCTCTGCTTGCTGTTGCAGCACTTCATCTGAGTTAGCATCACACCCCACCAGCATTAAAGCGAGAATGGAGATGAGGTTTATTCTTATCAGTCTTTTCATAATTCTATCTTTTTAAACTTTCACTTTTATTTTATCGATGTTAATGATTTTATACACCAGCTCTTTTAGCAGTTCTCCGTCTGAAGTTTGGTTAGCTCCCAAGCCCTTAGACTTCATATCGATTTCCCGTAGGAGGGTGATGATTCTCGTAGCATATTTGAGTGGATAAAGCCCAGCCGAAGCCTGATAATCTTTTACAAAAAATGGATTAATCCCCAGTGCTGTTGCCACAGAGGCTTTGGATTTATCGGCAAGGGTATGATAGATAATCACCTTTGAAAAGAACGAAAAAAGTACGGAAACAATACTGATGATAGGATTTTCTTTCTCATTCTTACCCATAAAGTAGGCGATTTTAAAGGCTTTCGTTACATCTTTCAGGGCAATGGCATTTTGCAGTTCAAAGACATTATACTCTTTGCTAATACCGATATACCGCTCCACTAATTTTTCATCGAGTACCTCCCCATCTTTCAGGATAATTTTTACTTTATTCAGCTCATTGAAGATACGCGAAAGGTCGTTCCCCATATATTCTGCCAGTAGATTGGAGATATTAGGCGCGGTCTTGATGCCCATCTTTTGTAATTCTTGTTGGATGAGTTTTGGGAGCTCATAATCTCTCACCTCTTCAGAGAGGAAGAGGTAGGGTTTCAGTGCGGCGTTGAGCTTTTTTTTCTTGCCATCGAGCTTTTTATTTTTGTGTGCAAATACCAGCACCGTACTGGGGATGGGGTTCTGAGCGTACTGTATCAGCGCTTCGGTTTCAGTTTCAGTGAGGCGTAGGTCTTGGGCTTCTTTTACGATAATAACTTGCCTTTCGCCCATCATTGGGAACTGCCGAGCCAGCGAAAGCACCTCTGGATACGAGGTATCTTTTCCATAAACTACCGTTTGGTTGAAGTCCCGCTCATCTTCCGAGAGCACTTCATCCTCTATCACCTTTACCAGCTGGTCTATAAAATAAGGCTCTGCACCGTGGAGGAAATAAATCGGCAGTATTTCTTTATTTTTGATATTTTTGACGAGTGATTCTAATTCTTTCATAATCGTATGGAGCTTCCTGTGCTTAATTTCAAAACGAAATTTGATTTCCAGATTAAACGAGACAAAGATAAGTTTTTTATTTATGATGTAGTCCGCAAGGCGTGGCTCCTGCTTACCCCAGAGGAATGGGTGCGCCAGCACTGGGTACATTTCTTCATCACTGAGAAAAAATACAGCCCCTCTGCTCTTATCACCGAAAAAAAGGTGGAAGTCAATGGTACTCCCAAGCGAATCGACCTGCTGATTACCGAGAAAACCCTCCCCAAAATCCTGATAGAATGCAAAGCTCCCCACATCAAGCTGAGCGAAAAAACCTTTGAGCAAGTCGCAAGGTATAATTCCACTATCGGTGCCGAGCAGATTATCCTCAGCAATGGTCTCCACCATATCTCTGCCCAGTACGATAGCCATACCCAGCAGTACACGATAGGCAAGCAGGCTTTTGGCTGATGGCTAATAGCTATTAGCCAGAAGCTATCAGCTATTAGCCAGAAGCTGATAAGTACCCCGACGGGGCAATTTAGGTAGTAAACTATGCCGTCGGGGCGTGCCGACAGGACTTTTTGGCACAAAACTATGCCGTCGTCATATGACGATAGGATTTTTTGGCAGAAGATTATACCGTCGGGGCGTGCCGACAGGACTTTTTGGCACAAAACTATACCGTCGTCATATGACGACAGAATAATTGCCTACCACACTGTGGCTAAGTCCGTCAGCTGGTAGCTGTGCCTACTACGCTGTAGCTAAGTCCGTCAGCTAGTAGCTGTAAGTCCGTCGGCTGGTAGCTGTGCCTCACCGGCTATGCTGTATTAGTAGGCTTTGGCGAAGAGGACTCTCTGTTTGGAAGGTTTTCCTGTGATGAGGGAGACGCCTTCTTCGGGTTGGCTATCAAGAGGAATGCAGCGGATGGTTGCTTTTGTTTCGTCTTTTATTCGCTGTTCTTCTTCTTCGGTGCCGTCCCAATGAGCGGAGATGAAGCCGCCTTTCTCTTCGAGTATTCGTTTAAATTCTTCGTAGGTATCTACTTTTGTTATATGCTCATCTCGGTAGTTGAGGGCTTTGTTGTAGATATCCTGCTGAATGGTTTTAAGGAGGTTTTCTATATAGTTTTCTATACCGTCTATGGGTTGAGTTTCTTTGGTGAGGGTATCTCTACGGGCGATTTCTACAGTTTTATTTTCAAGGTCTCGAGCTCCCATTGCGATGCGTATGGGTACTCCTTTGAGTTCGTATTCGGCGAACTTCCATCCTGGTTTGTTTTGGGTATCATCATCGAACTTTACAGAGATACCTTTTTGTTTGAGTTTGCTCACGATGTTTAATGCTTGTTCGCTGATTTGTGCGAGCTGCTCTTCACCTTTGAATATAGGTACGATGACTACCTGTATCGGTGCGAGGTTGGGAGGGAGTACCAGCCCGAGGTCATCAGAGTGGGTCATAATAAGTGCGCCCATTAGCCTTGTGGAAGTGCCCCAGGAGGTTGCCCAAGCATAATCTAACTTACCTTCTTTATTGGTAAATTTCACATCAAAGGCTTTAGAGAAATTCTGTGCGAGGAAGTGGGAAGTCCCTGCTTGTAGTGCCTTACCATCTTGCATCAGGGCTTCTATACAATAGGTTTTTTCTGCTCCCGCGAAAGTTTCGCTTGGGGTTTTAACGCCTCTTACTACGGGAATTGCCATAAAGTTTTCTGCGAAATCAGCATATACTTCCAGCATTTTTTCGGTTTCTTCTACGGCTTCTTCTCTTGTAGAGTGTGCAGTGTGCCCCTCCTGCCAGAGGAATTCAGCGGTGCGGAGGAAGAGTCGGGTACGCATTTCCCAGCGAACGACATTTGCCCATTGGTTGATGAGAATAGGGAGGTCTCGGTAGGATTGTATCCAGCTCTTGTAGGTATTCCATATAATGGCTTCAGAAGTGGGTCTTACGATAAGCTCTTCTTCTAACTTAGCTTCTGGATCTACGATGAGCTTTTGAGGATTCTCGGGGTCGGTTTTCAATCGATAGTGGGTAACTACGGCGCATTCTTTTGCGAAGCCTTCAGCATTTTTTTCTTCAGCTTCAAAGAGGCTTTTGGGTACAAAAATCGGGAAGTAAGCGTTCTGATGCCCTGTTTCCTTAAACTTTCTATCCATTTCGTCTCTCATTTTTTCCCAGATTGCATATCCGTAGGGTTTGATGACCATACAGCCCCTTACGCCGGAGCTTTCTGCTAAATCTGCTTTGGTTACAAGCTCATTGTACCATTTACTGTAATCCTCATTTCTTGATGTTAATTTTGCCATTTATAGTTTTAACTTTTTTTTAAACATTAATCTAAAATAAAAACCGTACTTTTACACTATGATTCTCAAAATCTATTGGTATAGTTTTGGTTTCAAAACGATTGCAAATATATTAAAATTTAAAAATTTTTTGTTATGAAAACTGGTATCTACAACAATTTTTTCGGGTTTAGAGCGCTTAAAATGGCTACAATGGCATTTTCTGCATCGCTTCTAATGACATCTTGTATAGTCTATACAGGAGGATATACCGAAACCGATGGAGTGTACTACGACCCAAATAAGGATACACTGCCAAAAGATTATTATCCTGATTCTGGGAATAAAGTAGGAGAGCCTTATGATTTCAATGCAGGGAAAGGAGTTATAGAAAAGAATAAAGAAAATGTAGAGGAAGCAAAATCCAGATACAGAACCAAATATTCTCATAAAAAACCGAGCTCCGACTGGGGAGATTATACGGGTACTCAAATCAACTATTATAATTACAACAGTTATAATCCATATTGGGGCTGGGGAAGCTATTCTCCTTATTATTGGGATTATGGATATTCTTATCCTTGGGGCTGGAATATGGGGTGGGACTCTTGGGGTGGTTGGAATTTTGGTTTCAGCTGGGGCTGGGGAAGCCCGTGGTATGGTTATAATAGATACTACAGCCCATACTACTATCCTTGGAGATATTATGGAGGCTATTATGGCTACTATGACCCATTTTATTATGGTGGTTATTATTATCCGTACTATTATGGTAGAGGGTATAATTATTACCCAAGGCGAGCAAGCGGAGTAAATACAAGTGGCTATTCTAACAGCAGAGTTTTTGAGCCTGCAAATAGACAGTATCCTGGTATACGAATGGATTCTGGTTCTAACAGAAATTATTCCGATGATTCATACAGAACGGGTAGTTACTATAACAATAACCGATCTTCTAATGGCTATTACAGACAGGAACCTCAGTATAATGGTGGTATGAGGAATAATTCAAATACCAATTCTATGAGGAGAAACTCTTCCTTTGATAATGGAGGCTTTAGAAATACGAATATGAACAGCAGTGGCTCCAGTGGAGGAGGGATTCATATGAACTCCGGCAGTGGAAGTAGCCTTAGAACTGGTGGTACAGGTGGAATGAGACGATAATTAAACATTAAACTTAAAAAATTAATAGAAATGATAAGAAAGTATTTAACAGTACTGGGCGTTGCAGCTTCCTATTTTGTGCAGGCTCAGGATATATCGGTACTAAAAAATGCAGCAGATGTATATTCTGATATACAGGTAGCAGGTACATCTAAATCTAATGCTATGGCGGGTGCATTAGGAGCTCTGGGAGGAGATATTTCCAGTGTGAATTCTAACCCCGCAGGTATCGGAGTCTATATTACCAATGATTTGAGTCTATCTCTGAATATTGATAATAGTAAAAACACCAGCAGAATGCACGGTGCAGCTCTTGGATACAGTCTTAGTAAGGTCAATCTCGGTCAGGTAGGTGCTGTTTCTGTATTTCAGACAAATGAGCAGTCGGGCTTTAAGTTTTTCAATTTAGCGGTTAATTACTCAGCGAAGTCTATTGAAAACTATGTAGAAACCCCTGCTAATCCCAATATAGCATTGTTAGATAATACGAACACTCCTATTTATCGTTTTAATGGGCACGCTTATAACAGGACGGGAAATCTCTCCAAGATCAGCATCGCTGGTGGAGCTAATTATGAAAACAAAATCTACTTAGGGGTATCGGCAAATCTATACTCTGCCGACATTAAACAAGATGATACTTCTGCGTGGAAAAAGGTCTCTGACGGTACAATAGAGTACTTTAACAAACAATATACTCCTTATGCTGAGGAGGCTTCTGGTGCATCTCTGAATCTGGGTATTATCGGAAAGATTTCTCAGGAGTTTCGTCTTGGTCTTGCAGTAGAGTCTCCTACTTGGTGGAAGATAGATAGAACATATCAATACTACTCAAAAGATGGAAAGAGTGATAGACAGTACTCCGAGAGCAGAAACTTTATCTCTCCACTAAAAACTACGATAAGCGCTGCCTATGTTCCAAGCAAAAACTTTGCTCTGAATGTAGACTACTCCTTAGGTCTCACCCGTCCAAAATATGATACCCAAAGCAAGGGGGTAGATACCGAGTTTGAGAATTATTACAAAGATTTTAATAAAAATCAATCGGAATTTCGTGTAGGTGCAGAGTACAGATATCATCAGTTTAGGCTTAGAGGAGGCTATGCTTATGCTACAAAACAGCATAAGGATGTGCTCGTAACTTCTTTTAATGCCAATGGAAGCACTTCTGATAACCGATATAATAATCCTATCAGTGGAGAGCGAACTACTCTTGCTGCGGGTTTAGGATATGACTTTAAGTCCTTCTACATAGATGCTGCTTTCCAGCACATCAATGCTAAGTACTCTAACCTCTTTCTCTATGGCGATGATGCAGCAGAGAGTGGCTACTACTCCACAAAAACTACAAATAATTTCTCAGGAGACTATGCTGTATCTGAGGTTAAAAACATTAGAAACATCCTAACCTTTACTTTAGGTTGGAAGTTTTAAGGCATTCCTCCCTTATACACTGAAAAGAGGCAATATTTTTATTGTCTCTTTTTTCTTAGGATTAAATATCCATTCATCATTCTAATTAAAAAAGAGATAATATCTCATTGTTAGTTTAAGCTAACTCTCTAATGTTTTTTGTATATTTGCACCTATGAAAAGAGCTTGGAGACGAGAGAAAAACGAACATTCGCTACCTGAGGTACACGCCTCTGTGAGAATTCCAAAGAATACGAAAACTTGGCGCAAATTCCTTGCCTATGCAGGTCCAGGATTGATGATTGCTGTAGGCTATATGGATCCTGGAAATTGGGCTACAGACATTGCCGCGGGCTCCCAGTTTGGTTATACACTGCTCTCGGTAGTGCTTATTTCTAATCTCTTTGCAATGTTGCTCCAGCATTTGTCTCTCAAGCTGGGAATAGTGGCGGAGAGAGACTTGGCACAGGCGTGTAGAGACCATTATAGCCCGAGTGTAAATTTTTTTCTGTGGGTGCTCTGTGAAATTGCGATTGCTGCCTGTGACCTCGCTGAAGTTCTGGGCTCGGCGATTGCCCTAAACCTGCTTTTTGGCATTCCGCTAAGCTGGGGCATTGTAATTACAGTGGCAGATGTACTCCTGATACTCCTCCTGCAAGCGAGAGGCTTCCGACTTCTGGAAAGCGTCGTAGGGGCTTTAATGCTCATTATCCTCAGCTGCTTTGTCTATGAAATTATCATTAGCAAACCTGATGTATTTCCTATTTTGAGCGGACTTTTACCAAGGGCAGAGGTGGTAACCAATCCATCAATGCTGTATATTGCCATTGGGATTTTAGGTGCTACAGTGATGCCCCACAATCTGTATCTACACAGCAGCATCGTGCAGACAAGAGACTACGAGAGAACGGAGGAAGGCAAGCGAGAGGCGATAAAATTTGCAACTTGGGACAGCTCTCTCTCATTATTTATCGCATTTTTTATTAATGCAGCGATATTGATTGTTTCTGCAGCAATTTTTCATACTTCTGGTCACCGCGAAGTAGCAGAAATCTACGATGCCCACGAGCTAATGGCACCTATACTCGGTACCAGCCTTGCGAGTGTAGTTTTTGCAGTGGCGCTACTGGCATCGGGGCAAAATTCTACGCTTACGGGTACCCTTGCGGGGCAAATCGTGATGGAAGGCTTTCTCAACATACGCCTGAAACCTTGGCTCAGGAGGCTTATCACACGCCTGATAGCCGTAATCCCCGCACTGATTATCACCATAGCTTATGGCGAAAAAGGAACAGCTGATTTGTTAGTATTTAGCCAAGTTATACTCTCTATGCAGCTGAGTTTTGCGGTTGTCCCACTTGTACTTTTTACTAATGATAAGTTGAAAATGGGTGTTTTCGTCAATAAAATTCCTATAAAAATCCTCGCTTGGGTGATTTCTATCATTATTATCCTCCTCAACCTTTATCTTCTCTATGAAACGATTGCAGAATGGGGGAGAGGGTGAAAATAGAGACAATTAAAAAGCAACTCTATAAAAAGTAGAATTGCTTTTGTTGATTATTACTTAAAACTTATTATATCTCTCCTTGAGGCATTTCTTTATCTTTAGATTTGTGATTATTTTTTCTTTGTTAATTATACTATCATCTTTATCTCCAAAAAACTCTGAGCCTTAAATTGTGGTATAGGTTAATAAAAAATTAAAAGAGTAGAAAAAATAAGATTGATAATAAAAATGAAATAATCTTTAATAACCGAAATACTTTTTTTATTTTTGCGCCATAATTTCTAAAAACTATGAAGGAATTTTCTAAGGAAGTATATCTGAAATGGTATGCTGATATGACAATGTGGAGACGATTTGAAGATAAATGTCGTTCTCTCTATCTAAAACAAAAAATCAGAGGTTTTTTACACTTGTATAATGGTCAGGAAGCTATCCCAGCAGGCTTTGCCCACGCTATGGATATGACCAAAGACAGTATGATTACCGCTTACAGATGCCACATACACCCTATGGCTATGGGCGTAGATCCGAGGAGGATTATGGCAGAGCTTTGCGGTAAGGCTACGGGTACTTCTGGCGGTATGGGTGGTTCTATGCACATTTTTAGTAAAGAGCACAGGTTCTATGGTGGGCACGGTATCGTAGGGGGGCAGATTCCTTTGGGAGCAGGTATTGCCTTTGCAGATAAATACTTTGATAGAAAGGCAGTAAATATCTGTTTCTTTGGAGATGGTGCCGCTCGTCAGGGCTCTTTGCACGAGACTTTCAATATGGCGATGAACTGGAAACTCCCAGTGGTTTTTGTAGTAGAGAACAACCAGTATGCAATGGGTACTTCCGTGAAAAGAACCGCTAACCACGAGGATATCTATAAGCTCGGTCTCGGCTATGAAATGCCTTGCTACGCTATAGATGCTATGGATCCAGAGAAAGTAGCCGAAGGCGCTTACGAGGCTATTGAAAGAGCAAGAAGAGGTGATGGTCCTACCTTTATAGAAGCACGAACTTATAGATACAGGGGGCACTCTATGTCTGATGCAGAGCCTTACAGAACCAAAGAAGAAGTTGGTTTGTATAAAGAGCAAGACCCTATCGAACTCGTGAAGTCAAGGATTTTAGCCAATGGCTGGGCAAGCGAAACAGAATTAGAAGCTATCGATGAAAAATCAAAAAATTTCGTAGAAGAATGCGTAGAGTTTATGGAGAACTCCCCATTCCCAGACAAAGAAAAAATCTACGAGTATGTCTATGCTCAGGAAGATTATCCTTTCCTTGATAAAGTAGAAAATAACTAATATTTACAAATAAAAACCAAGGTACAAGAAACTTTTACTCTTGGTTTTTCTATGTTTAAAAAAGAAATAAAAAAATTATGGCAGAAGTAATTACAATGCCACGCCTTTCGGATACGATGACCGAAGGTAAAGTGGCTAAATGGCACAAAAAAGTCGGAGATTCTGTAAGCGAAGGCGATATTTTAGCAGAGATTGAAACCGATAAAGCCGTTCAGGATTTTGAATCCGAAATCAATGGTGTGCTCCTTTATACAGGAGTAGAAGAGGGGAGTGCAGCAGCAGTAGATTCCATCTTGGCGATTATCGGTAAGCAGGGTGAGGATATCTCATCTCTTATCGGTGGAGGAGTTTCTACACCTGCAGAGGCAAAAGCTGAAGCTCCTGTAGCTACTGAAGAGTTCGTAGAAGTATCTGTGGAAGTTCCAGCAGGAGTAGAGGTGATCAATATGCCACGCCTTTCAGATACAATGACCGAAGGTAAAGTGGCTAAATGGCACTTCAAAGTAGGTGATACCGTAAAAGAAGGCGATATTTTAGCAGAGATTGAAACCGATAAAGCCGTTCAGGATTTTGAAACTGAATTTAACGGTACCCTCCTCTACACAGGAGTAGAAGAAGGCGGTGCAGCAGCAGTAGATACGGTATTAGCCATCATAGGCCCTGCGGGTACAGATGTTTCTGCTATTATTTCTGGTGGAGGCAAGGCTTCAGCACCTAAGAAAGAGGTTGTTTCTGCTCCTTCTCAGCCGGCTGTGCAGGAGGTAGCAGCGCAAGCAAGCGTTTCAGGAGGGCGAATTGCCATCTCTCCATTAGCTAGAAAAATGGCTGCCGATAAAGGAATAGACATCAGCACTCTAAAAGGTACAGGCGAAAATGGTAGAATTGTAAGAAGGGATATCGAGAACTATACTCCTTCCGAAGCACCTGCTAAAGCAGCTCCAGCAGCACAGGTTGCGGTGAATTTCGTAGCGGGAGAAACTACTGAAACGCCAAACTCTCAGATGAGAAATGTCATCGCTAAGAGGCTTTCAGAGTCTAAATACTCCGCACCTCACTATTACCTAATGGTAGAAATCAATATGGATAATGCCATTAAAGCGAGAAAAGAAATCAATGCCCTTCCAGATACCAAGATTTCCTTCAATGATATGGTGATTAAGGCTACGGCAATGGCACTTCGCAAGCATCCGCAAGTAAATTCTACTTGGGCGGGCGATAAGATTATCCACCACGGAAGCATCAATATCGGTGTTGCGGTGGCAGTGCCAGACGGCTTGGTGGTTCCTGTGCTGAAAAATACAGATTTTATGAACTACAACCAGATTTCTGCTGGGGTAAAAGATATGGCTTCTCGGGCTAAAAACAAAGGTCTTAAGGCTAATGAAATGGAAGGCTCTACATTCTCCATCTCAAACTTGGGTATGTTTGGTATCGAGACTTTTACTTCTATCATCAATCAGCCGAATGCTGCAATCCTTTCCGTAGGTGCGATTATAGAGAAGCCTGTTGTGAAAGGGGGGCAAATTGTAGTAGGAAACACGATGAAGCTCTCCCTTGCTTGCGACCACAGGGTAATCGATGGTGCTACGGGGGCGGCTTTCCTTCAAACGCTGAAAACCTACTTAGAGCAGCCTCTCACGCTCTTATTAGGATAGTTCCCAAAGTTATTTATAATTATAGATGAAAAATCCCTTACTCGTATTGTAAGGGGTTTTTCGTTTCTCTCCGCATCGGAAGTAAAAATGAAATAATTGCCTGCCGCACCTTGCAGGTGAAGCAATTATCATAAACTAACCACCCACCGCTAAAAGCCAAAAGTTAGAAGCCAATTGCTATTTTGTATCTTTGCCCAGTTTTTAAAATTCATCAGATGAAAAAGATATTTATAACGGCGGTTTTGGGTATTTATAGTTGGGCTTTTTCTCAGGAGGTGCCCAAGGTTTTAAAGACAGAATTTTCTCCAAAGGCTCTTCAGCAGCAGCTTTTAAACCAGAAGGGCAATAAAGAAACGGTAAAGAAAATTCTTGAAAAACATAAGGGAAGAGTCCTGTTGATCGACTTTTGGGCAAGCTGGTGCAAGGATTGTATCGCTGCATTGCCGAAGACCAATACACTCCTCTCTGAGAATCCAAATATTGCTGTAGTCTATTTCTCGTTGGACAGGAATGAGGAGCAATGGAAAAAAGGCTTGGAGAAATACAAGCTTAATGACAAGGAGAATTATTGGTTCCAAGACGGCTGGAAGAATGATTTTAATCATTATATAGACCTCAACTGGATTCCGAGATTTATCATCGTTGATCAAAAAGGAAAAATCGCGAAGTACTATGCCATCACTCCTGATGATCCAGAAATTCAGCAGACGATCGACAAGCTGCTCAACTAGATTTGCTGAAAAAATCATCTTTTAGTATCATTTTAAAGGGGCTTTTTAGCTCCTTATTATTTTCCTGTTGGGGCAGATTACTTTAAATTTGCCGACTAATTTGAATAAATAAAGATAAATGAATACTAAAAATACTCCTTATACCTCAGTACGGATGGCAAAGCTCCCGATAGCGCTTTGCTATTTATTTGCAACTTCGTTATGGGCACAGACCGCAGACGAAATCAAACTGCTACAAAAGAGTACCGATAGGCACTCCCTCAATAAGTTCAGTAGGCAATTAAAAAAGAATACACTTTCTGCAAAGCAACTCCAGCAGAAAGCTATGCAGAAGAACCTCACTTTTTCTGGAAAGGTAAATGGTACTTATTTCCAGCTAATGGGTTTTGATACTTTGGGCAAGCCTATTTATTATACTACTTATAACCGAGATGCTGCTATCGGCACCGGTGCCGCTCAGCTTCAGGATTTAAAAATCTACAACCTCGAGGGTGAAAACATAACCCTGCACGAGTGGGATGGCGGTGCAGTGCGCACTTCGCATAGAGAATTTGAAGGCAGAGCTACCCAGAAAGACAACCCTCAGAAGGAGATAGACCACGCTACCCATGTAGGGGCTACTCTCATCGGTGCGGGTATCAATGCGAGGGCTAAGGGTATGGCGCCAAAGGCTAAGCTCAATGCCTATGACTGGAATAGCGACCTCGAAGAGATGACAACGGCAGCCTTAGGCGGTGTGCTCCTTTCCAACCACTCCTATGGGGTAAATGGAGGCTTTGTACAAGGAAATTTCTTCAATGGTATTTTTGGATGGTACTGGTTTGGAGGTAAAGATGATACCGAATATATAGGATATGGGCATTATGGCAGTATAGATTCCTCTTGGGATTATATGCTTACAATGCCCCTTATTATTTACCTGTACGGGCGGCGGGTAATCCGAGAGGAGATGGCCCGCAGCCTGGTGGCTCTCATTTCGTGCTGATAGATCCTGATGATCTCCAAAGTGGATGGACGACTTCCCGAAAAGTCAGACAAAAAAATGGAGGAGATTTGGGCTACGACTGCATCAACCAAGGTGCTAATGGAAAAACATCATTACCGTAGGAGCGGTTCATAAGATTGTGGGCGGTTATAAAACCCCTTCAGATGTAAAGGCAGCCAGCTTCTCTGCATTTGGTCCTACCAATGAAGGTCGTATAAAACCCGATTTAGTCGGCATTGGCGTTAATGTATTCTCTGCAAATTCCGATAGAGATTCTTCCTACGAAGAGATGAGTGGAACTTCTATGGCATCACCCAATGTTACAGGCTCTCTGGCATTGGTTCAAGAGTATTACAATAAGAATTACAGCACTACCGCACAGCCTTTTATGAGGGCAAATACATTAAAAGCCCTGACAATACACACCGCCAATGAAGCAGGTGAGCATGCCGGTCCTAATTATAAATTCGGATGGGGCTTGCTCAATGTCCTTAGAGCAGTAGAGGTGCTTTCAGTGAAAGATAATTTCTCTTTCGTCAATGAAAATACTTTGCAAAACAGGTCTAAGTATGAAATCAAGGTAAAGGCAAAGTCTGATACCGAACCATTAAAGGTAACTATCGTTTGGGATGACCCAGTGCCTGCCACCGAGAATATGCCTGCTTATACTCTTAATAACAGGCAATCGGTTTTGGTTAATGATTTAGATTTACGCATTACCGATGGCGTCGAGACCTTCTACCCTTGGGTGCTCAATCCTGATAAACCCACAGAACCAGCTACGAGAGAGGATAATGCAAGGGATAATGTAGAGCAAATTATTATAGACCATCCTGTGGAAGGTAAGGAATATACCATTATGGTGAGTTCCAAAAGGGATTTAAGGAAAAATTTAAAGCAGGGGAGCGTATCAGCCTTGTAGATGCTCAGAGCCAAAACTTCTCAATGGTTGTTACAGGGATTAATAATGCTGTTACTAAGGACTTAGCTCTCAAATCTATCAATCTACCTAAGCCGATAGAATTTTCAGCTGCTACACCTGTAACGGTAGAGGTAGAGAATATTGCTGAAGAGCCAATAGCAGGTGCTAAACTTAAATATCAGCTCATCAATTCCGATGAAAAGGATGATACTCAAAAGATAGTAGCATCAGGGGAAATCAGCCTTGAAACTATAAATAAAGGTGAGATGCTTAGCAAATCATTCAATCTCGATTTATCAAAGTCCTTTATTCATTATGAAATCGTAGCAGAGGTAGTGGCCGAAGGCGATAGAGTAAAGAATAACAATAAAAAACAAGTGAGTGCCTATGGCGTTATTGCCGACCTTACCCAAAAGGAATCCGCTTACCAATACGGCTTCGAGAGTGAGTTTGAAAAGAATGGTTGGTCTACTGCAGACAATGCCCCAGACGGTACCACTTGGCAAATCTTCAATGGCTCGGCAGAGGCAGCACATTCGGGACTTGGCTTTGCACTCAATTTTACCGCTTCTCAGTCCGATGATTGGCTTTTCTCCAATCCGCTAAAACTCAGCAAGGGAAAACCATATAAAATAGAATTCTATGCCCGTACAATGGACGATGGCAAGAATGAACCCCTCGAGATTTTTGTTGGAAAAAATCCTGTAATAGCTTCTATGGCACAAAAAGTAGGCAGTTTTGTAGTAAATAAAGAAGCCTATCAAAAGTTTTCATTTGAGTTTATTGCTCAAGATAATGGTATTGCCTACATCGGTATTCAAAACAAAGTTTCTCTAAATAATGTTTGGGTTGGGATAGATGATTTCAGTGTGAAATATGCTGAAGGCAAACCTGCGGTAAATTTCTCTACCACTAAGCAAAATATCAACTCTTTCGAGACCATAGCTTTTACCAATGAAACCACTACTGCTTCTACTCAGCCTGCTGCTTATGAGTGGTCGTTTAGCCCTGCTACAGTGGAGTATAAGGACGGTACTACAAAAATCTCTGCCCACCCTAAACTGAGATTCCTTGCTGAAGGAAAGTATTCTGTAAGCCTAAAAGCTACGAACACTGAGGGCGAGAGTATCCTCCAAAAAGAGGATTTCATTACAGTGAAAAATACTCCAGCCAAAGCTGATTTCAGGGCATCAACTACCGAGATTTCTGAAGGGCAAACGGTGGCATTTACAAACACTTCCACGGGTAATCCTTCGCCTCAGCAGTACGAATGGTCAATCCACCCAAGCGAAGGCGTGTCTTTCGTGGGTTCATCATCTCCGAATTCTATCAATATGATGGCGAAGTTCAGCAAGTATGGCGATTATTCGGTTTCATTAAAGGCTTCATCGGTTTTAAACAGCCATACTGAGGAGAAGAAATTCCTCATCAGAGTTAATGGCGAATACGAGGGGGTTAAAAACCTCAAAGGAAATTACGATGCCGCTACTCGTGCGATTAACCTTAGGTGGGACAGGCCTAACCTCAAAACCCAGTATAATGAAGACTTCCCTGCGCTGATAATGCCAGCGGGGATGACCAGCATTAATGCCAACAGCGATGGAAACAACTGGGAGGTGAGAAAGGTAGATGATTTTATGGCGACTGAAGACAACTTTGCTGCCTATTCCTACAGCTACCGAAAGGGTAAGGCATATACTATGGATAACTGGCTCATCACCCCTAAGCTAAGAGGAGGTGCCGAGACCCTAAAATACAGCGTTCGTATGCAGTACAAAGAGCGCTATGATGTCTATATTATCCCTGCTCCTGCCGATGGCTCCGTACCTAATCTCAATCAGCTAAGAGCAGGAGCAAAGGTCTATACCTATGACGGAGGCAAAAGCGCTCACAACTTCTTTACCGAGAGCTTTAATATTAAAAATGAAGCAAAAAATGATTTCTTCATCGCCTTCCACCACAGGACGAAGGATACCGATAATTCCCAAGACCTCGTGATTGATAATATCGCTGTTGGCTACGATAACTCGATAAAAGCCGAGAGCAAACAGATACCTGAAAGATTAGCTTACCAAGAGATAGATTACAGATAGCGAACAGGGCTTCGTATCCCTCGCATTGAGTCTCCTGTGCTCGCACCTCAGGGGGAGATTTTCAATAAAGAGTTTGGTATGACGAATTTGCCTTTCGTTACGGGCTATGAAATCCATAAAAACGGTAGTAAAATTGGGGAAACATCCAGTGTGGAAGCGCTTAGTTTCTCAGATGTGGGGATTACCAGCACGGGTACTTATACCTACGATGTCTACGCCTTGTATTCGGATGGGGTGAAATCCAACAAAAAGTCCCTAACTATAGAGGTACCTCGTCTTGCAACCACTGATGTGGAGCATAGTACAGCGATTAGCATCTCTCCAAACCCATCGTCTGGCAAATTCTCTCTCTCGCTGCCTACGAGTGTATCCCGATTTACGGCTGAGGTCTATGACCTTACAGCAAACCTCCTCTTGAGGAAAGAATTTAGGACAAATACTGCTGAAATTAACCTCACAGGCTATCCCAAAGGGGCATATCTTGTTAGAATTATCCAAAATGATGGCTCACGGCACTCAGCAAAGCTCATCATTCAATAATCTTTTTAATTGTTCTTTTTTGGCTCCTGTTGTTTTTACAGCAGGAGTTTTTTATAACTAATATCTTTCTTTTATTTTAATTCCAAGTATTACATGCAAGTTGGTAATAAAGACATAAAAATAATCATAAAAAAACAGCCTCTAAAATGATAAAAATGGACTGAATATGCCTTGATTTGCCGATTCTACGATAATTATTTACTTTTGTTTTTCGGAAATAATAATTTTTAATATCAATATCATTCAATGAAATGCGGAATCGTAGGATTACCGAATGTAGGTAAATCCACCCTTTTTAACTGTTTAAGCAACGCAAAAGCACAGTCGGCAAACTATCCATTTTGCACCATAGAACCGAATTTAGGCACCGTATCTGTACCCGACCCAAGGCTGGTGAAGCTGGAAGAGCTGGTAAAACCAGAGCGCGTACAGCCCGCTGTAGTAGAAATTGTAGACATCGCAGGGCTGGTAAAAGGAGCGAGCAAAGGCGAGGGGCTCGGCAATCAGTTTTTGGCAAATATCCGAGAATGCGAGGCGATAATCCATGTGCTGAGATGCTTTGAGAATGGAAATATCGTGCATGTGGAAGGCTCGGTAGACCCCATTCGAGATAAAGAGATTATCGATATAGAGCTTCAGCTGAAAGACCTTGAGACGCTGGGCAAGGCGGTAGAAAAGGCAAAGAAATTCATTAAATCAGGAAAAAAAGAGGATATTTTGACTTATGAAACCCTTCAAAGCCTTCAAAAATTTATAGAAGATGGGAAAAATGCAAGGGAATTTGCCACAGATGACCTCACAAAACCGATTGTAGATAGCGTACAGCTGCTGACGAAAAAACCGATTCTCTATGTTTGTAATGTAGATGAAAACTCGATAAAAAACGGTAATGAGTGGATACAAAAAGTAGAGGAAATGGCAAAAAATGAGGGTGCGGAAGTAGTTGTCCTCGCTGCACAGATAGAAGCCGATATCAATGAGCTTGAAACTTTTGAGGAAAGGCAGATGTTCCTTGAAGAGCTCGGTCTGGAAGAGCCAGGCGTAAATCGCCTCATCCGAAAAGCCTATGCACTGCTGAAACTTCAAACCTATTTCACGGCGGGCGTAAAGGAAGTAAGAGCTTGGACGATAGAACAGGGCTGGACGGCTCCGCAGGCAGCGGGCGTTATCCATACCGATTTTGAGAAAGGCTTCATCCGCGCAGAGGTTATTAAGTTTGATGATTTCGTATCCTACGGCTCAGAAGCGAAAGTAAAAGAAGCGGGGAAACTCTCGGTAGAAGGCAAAGAATATATAGTGCAGGACGGGGATATAATGCATTTTAGATTTAATGTATAAGCTCCAGAACTGAGACAAATAAAAATCCATAGCCGATATTCAGCTATGGATTTTATTATGATAAAGAATGGATTAATACTTTCGCTCCACAGGCCATCTCCAACCGAATGGGTCTTCTGCCAGATTGGTTTGGATGTTTAGCAAATCTCTCTTGAGGGTGAGTGCATAGCTTTCTTCCTCAGAGAGCAGAGGGAGCTCAAATCTTTGCCCTTTGTAGCCTATTGCTTTAAAGGTGTTTGTAACCACAGCTGTACCTACGCCCCAAACTTCTTTCAGGCTGCCATCTGCGTGAGCTTTCAGTACATCATCTACGAGAATATCACCTATTACGACCTCTATACCCCTTCTCTTTGCTAATTGAATGAAGCTGTCTCGGGTAACTCCATCTAAAATCTTATCCGAAGTTGCAGGAGTGTAGATGGTATCATTTATTCGTACGAAAACATTCATCGTACCGCTTTCTTCAAACTTGGTATGCGTAGCATCATCTGTCCAGATAATCTGGTCGTAGCCCTCTTCCTTTGCCAGTTGGGTAGGGTAGAAGGAAGCTCCGTAATTGCCCGCTGCTTTGGAGAAACCTACACCGCCACTCGCTGCTCTGGAATAGTAGTCGGATATTTTCACAGCTACAGGCTCGGAATAATAACTCTTAGCAGGGCTTGCTACGATGGCAAACATATATTTTTCAGAAATTCTTGCTTTCAGTGCTTCCTCAGTAGCAAAAATTAATGGTCGCAGGTAGAGAGACATTCCCTCTCCGTGAGGTACCCAGCCCCTATCTACATCTACAAATGCTTTTAGCCCTTCTACGAAGATTTCTTCGGTAAGCTGAGGCATTGCGAGCCTTTGTGCAGATTTATTGATTCTGCTGAAGTTTTTATCTACTCTGAAGAGGAAAACATTGTCGTCTTTATCTTTGTAAGCCTTCATTCCTTCAAAGCACGCCTGCCCATAGTTGAGCGTCATCATAGCGGGAGTGAAGGATAATGGACCGTAGGGAACGACTTTTACTTCTCCCCATTTGCCATTTTCGTATTCGCAAATAACCATATGGTCTGTGAAGGTGTTACCGAATGAAAAGTTATTAGGGTCAAAGTTCGGTAACCTTGGTGAAGAGGTTTTTTGAATTATCATTTCTTTTATTTTTTTTGGTTGAAACAAATATATAATAATTTTCTTAGACCGAAAAATAAACTAATTTTGGGCAAATTTTTTCTATGAAAAGAGAAATAAAAATCACAGGAGATGGAAGTAAAACGCTATTCATCAGTGAAATGAATGAAAGTTACCATTCCACACACGGTGCATTACAGGAAGCGGTATATGTTTTTATTAAAAATGGAATAAATCTCGTAAAAAAAGAAGAAATTCATATTTTAGAAATGGGTTTTGGGACAGGACTTAATCTTTTAGTAACGATTGATAATTATATAAAAAATCAATCCCAAAATACGATTAGGTATTTTACCATTGAGAAATATCCCGTTTTAGTCTCCGAAATTGAAAAATTGGATTATCCTCATCTCTTTGGCTTTGAAAATGTGAAAGAAATTTATAATAAAGCTCATCAAGCTGATTGGGGAGAAGAAATAGAACTCTTCCCAAATTTTTACTTTACGAAATTCAATACAGATTTCTTTGATATACCCGAGCTCAGTATTCCGAAAATTGATTTGGTGTATTATGACTGCTTTGGAGCAAGAGTGCAACCAGACCTCTGGGAAAAGCCCCTGTTTGAGCTTGTAACCGAACGGATGGGAGAGGGGGCATTGCTCACAACTTATTCCTCCAAAGGCAGCGTAAGGCGAGCACTTAAAGAGCTCGGCTTGGAAGTTGAGAAAAAAGATGGCCCACCAGGGAAACGAGAAATGATAAATGCGTGGAAGCGGAAAGGTGATTAATCTATAAAATAGTATCTCTAAAAAAGATAGGAAAATAAAAAGGCTCTGATTTATTAGAGCCTTTTTTTGTTTTTTAGCCTTTAAAAAAGCCACTCTTTATTGAGTAGCTTTGTTGTTTTATTTTGCAATGGCTTTTTGTTGCCAGTCGGAGAGGTTGCAGTCGGAATATCTTTTATTAATTGAGAGGAAGATATTCGGGAGCTGTTCTTTTACCCATTTTTCTACTACTTCTTGCCGCTTTTTATTTAGAGCAAGGTTTTTAATCCTCTCGTAATCGGTATTAATATCCAGCTGATGAGCAGGGATAATATCATTAATAAGAAGGATGTTTACCGTCTTTTTCTTCTCATCTCCACCTTCAAAAACATCGGTAATGTCTCCTTTATTAAGCCCTGCAATTTGATAGGCTTCGGTAGAAGAGAGGTCGGTTTTCTCTATTTTTTCGCTACCATCATTAGCGGTGATGATACCTCCATTAAATTTGGTGTTCTTATCGTTTGAGAATTTATAAGCAGCTTCTTTAAACGACATTTTTCCATCTTTAATAAGGCTTCTAATACTGTCGAGTTCCTTTTTAGCGGTAGAAATTTCCTCCTTATTTGGCACTGCACTGATGAGGATATGCCTTGCATCGTAGAGCTTACCTGATTTTTTTATGAGTTGGATAAGGTGATAGCCATACTCGGACTCCACAGGCTCGGAAATCTCACCTTCCTGAAGGTTCAGTGCAGCAGCTTCAAAGGACTTTACCATTTTTCCTTTGGCAATCTTAGTATATAAACCTCCGTTGGAAGCAGAGCCAGGGTCTTCGGAGTAGATTCTTGCCATATTCTCGAAGCTCTCGCCGTTTTGTATATCTTTTTTTATCCTTTTAAGTTTGTCAATAAGTTCCTGTTTGTGGCTCTCGGTGAGTTTTGGATGGAGGACGATTTGCGCCAAAGAAACTTCATCTTTTACTTCTGGGAGCTGATATTTATAGGTATTGTAGAAGTCTGTAACCTCATTAGGCGTAATGTCTGTACCCGCTGTTATTCTCTTGTATTTCTCACCTTGGTAGTAGTTATCAGAATCTATTTTCTGGATAGCATTTTTCATTTCATACCCCGTACGGAAGCCGTATACTCTTAGCATTTCCTTTTCATCTGGGAATTGTGCGAGGATTTGATTGTACTTCTGATCTGCCATTTCTTTTATGGCAGTGCTTCGGTTTTCTATCAAGGTATCTCTTTTCGCTTCGTAGATGAGGAGTTTATTGTTGATTAAACTACTGAGAAATTCGCATTTGTTGGATACATTAATCCCCTGCTGTTTTGCATAAGCCATTTGCTCATCAATATCGGATTCCAGTATGATTTCATTCCCGATAACGGCTGCGATACCATCGACTAGTTGACCTTGTTTTACCTGTGCAGAAACTGCCGAAGAAAATAATGCAAATACAATTAAAAACAGAGAGAATACTCCAGATTTCTTTATCATTTTTTTAGTTTAAAAGATGTGCAAAAATATAATTCTTAGAGAAAAGCTCTAAATCTTTTATTATAATTCTTTCTTAAAATTAAGCCCTGATTCTTTTGAGGCGTTAGATATTTACTTCAAAGGAGGTGAGCTTTTTAAAGTCTGATATTCGCCCTTTCAATTCCTCTTTGCTTATCTCTTGAAGTCTTTCGGTGCCGAACTTTTCTACGGTAAAAGAGGCTACGGCAGAGCCTATAATAATTGCCGATTTTATATTCTCATAGCTGAGGTCTTCGGTTTTTGCAAGGTAAGCGGCAAAGCCTCCTGCAAAGCTATCTCCTGCACCTGTTGGGTCAAAAACATCTTCCAAAGGGAGTGCTGGGAGCGCAAAAACATTATGGTTGTGGAAGAGCAGAGCACCGTGCTCTCCTTTTTTTATAATCACAAATTCAGGACCCATAGCGTGGATTTTCTCTGCTGCTCTTACGAGAGAGTATTCATTGGAAAGCTGGCGTGCCTCTTCATCATTTATGGTAATTACATCGGTTTGGGCTATCATTTCCATTAGCTTATCCCAAGCGGTATTCATCCAGAAATTCATTGTGTCTAATATCACCATCTGTGGTCTTTTCTTCATCTGTTTCAATACCGAGAGCTGAACCGTAGGGTCAAGGTTCCCGAGCAGGAGGATTTCCGCTTCTTGAGAGTGCTCAGGGATTTGAGGAGTGAAGTCCGCCAAAACATTAACTTCAGTAGCGAGCGTATCTCTTGTATTGAGGTCATTATGATATTTCCCACTCCAAAAGAAGGATTTCCCCTCTTTTTTTATCTCTACACCATCTATATTCACACCTCTGCTGGTGAGCATATCAAAGTATTCTTGGTTGAAATCTCCTCCTACGACTGATACCAGCGCTGTTTCTGCTCCTAAAACGGAAGATGCCAAGCCGATATAAGTGGCAGCACCCCCTAAGGTTTTATCTGTTTTTCCGAAAGGCGTTTCTATTGCATCGAAAGCCATTGAGCCTACTACTAAAAGTTTCATTTATTCTTGAATAATATTTATTTACGGTTAATAATCATCTTATTTTTTCCATTCAAAAGTATCGAGCATCCTCAGCATATCCTTTTTTATATAATCTATTGCAGGAGCTAAGGAGTCGGGCTTTGGTCGGGTATTAAAGTAAAGATTTGCAGTTACGAAGTGTCTGGTACTATCGGTTACATAAAACTGAATATTAGATGCTGAATGCCCCTTGAGCTCATAAAAATTTCCAAAGACTCTTTTCTCTGGATACTCAAAAGATTTAGTCTCTATGGCAGAGGCTTTAATGGTATGCTCATAAACCATTTTCTCGGCTTCTTTTATATGAAGGTCAAAATCATTCTTTATAGGGAAATAGGTAATGAAAATCTTTGCCTTCATTTTTGGGTAATTGATATGATACCAGCAGTCCTGCTTAGCCTGTTCTACCTTTGCAAAATTGGAGTACTCAAAGCGATATCCACACGGCGAATCAAATGTCTTGTATTCTGCCTTTGGATACTCCAGTCTTAGCTCTCCGTACGGCTTGGGCATTGTATCTTGGGTACAGCCGGCCACCGCCATAGATAAAGGTATTAATGCTAATTTTTTAAACATTGGGCAAAAATACAGTTTTTGGGCTAACTTTTAGTATGTAAAAAAATAATTTATATTTGCCTCTATGATTTTGAGAGGAGAGAATTTAATAAAAGAATACGGACCAAAGAAAGTAGTGAAAGGCGTATCCATAGAGGTAGAACAAGGGCAAATCGTAGGATTGCTCGGGCCTAATGGAGCAGGCAAAACCACTACTTTTTATATGATTGTAGGGCTGGTAAAACCCACATCGGGGAATATCTTTCTAGATGAGCAAAACATCACCACAGATGCAATGTACCGCAGAGCACAGAAAGGCATAGGCTACCTTGCTCAGGAAGCCTCCGTATTTAGAAAGCTCACCGTAGAGGAAAATTTAATGGGCGTTTTACAGCTTACCAAGCTCTCCAAAAAACAGCAACGAGAGAAGTGCGATGAGCTGATAGAAGAGTTTTCCCTCAACCATGTCCGAAGAAACAGGGGAGACCTCCTCTCTGGTGGCGAAAGGCGTAGAACCGAAATTGCCCGTTGCCTCGCTACCGACCCGAGCTTCATCCTCCTCGATGAGCCTTTTGCAGGGGTAGACCCCATTGCTGTGGAAGATATACAGAAAATCGTGCGTAGCCTTACCAAAAAGAATATCGGAATCCTCATCACCGACCATAATGTACAGCAAACCCTTGCCATTACCCACAAGACCTATATAATGTTTGAAGGGAGAATTCTAAAAGAAGGTCTGCCTCAGGATTTGGCAGATGACCCGCAAGTGCGCGAAGCCTACCTCGGTGAGAATTTCGTCTATCAAGATATAATTAGTAGCTAATAGCTTTTGGCTTCTGGCAATTAGCTAAAAGCAAAAAAAAAATACAGCCCTTTAAAGTCTGTATTTTTTTATGAGGTTAAGTGCCTTGCCGGCTACGGCGCTCGTCCGAGAGAGCGAGACCATCTCGCTTTTCTATCCACCCACTGCTAAAAGCCAAAAGCTAGAAGCCAAATTGCTATCTTTGCGCCATTCAAAAAAATCAGAGAATGAGCCCGAGTATATCCATCATCATTGCTATATATAATAGGAAGAATGAGCTTTTTGAGCTGCTTCAGTCCTTGTCTTTCCAAACGGATAAAGATTTTGAGGTTATTGTAGTAGATGATGGCTCGCAGATAAGCCTGCAACCCACAGTAGAGCTGTTTCGTGAGCAGCTGGATATCCACTTCTACCGAAAGGAGAATTCGGGACCAGGACTGTCCAGAAACTACGGCGCAAATAAGGCGAAGAATGAGTGGTTAGTCTTTGTGGATTCAGATGTAATCACCGAGAAGGACTATATTGCCAACATAAAAAAGAACATACAGAATACCGATTGCGATGCTTTTGGAGGGGCAGATAAGGCACATCGAGGGTTTAATCTGATGCAGAAAGCGATTTCATATTCTATGACTTCGGTTTTTACCACTGGGGGTATTCGTGGGAGTAGGAAGTCGGTGTCTAAATTCCAACCTCGAAGTTTTAATATGGGAGTGAAGAAGGAGGTGTTTTGCACAGTAGGAGGCTTCTCCGAGATGCGGATAGGTGAGGACCCTGACCTCTCTATGAGGCTTTGGGAGCAGGGGTTTAAGACGGCATTCTTTGATGATATTGCGGTTTATCACAAGAGGCGGACGGATTTTGGAAAATTCTCACGGCAAGTGTATCAGTTCGGATGTGCGAGACCCATCCTCAACCAAAGGCATCCGAAGTATGTGAAGCTATCGTTTGCTTTCCCGAGCTTCTTCCTTATCGGTTATGTGCTGGGGGTGTGGGAGTATTTTCTACTGGGCCGGGGACTGTTCCTCGCGGTCTATGGGCTTTATACTTTTGTGATTTTCTTCCACTCGCTGGTGGTGAGCAGGAATCTTAGCATTGCAGGGCTGTCGGTAGTTTCGTCTTATATACAGATGTTTTCCTACGGTTGGGGCTTTTTAGAATCTTGGCTAAAGCTGAATCTTCTGCGGATGAAACCAGAAGATGCCTTTCCGAAGCATTTCCATAGGCATTAGTTTAGATTGAATGATGAAACTCGACGATAACCGCTCCTGTCTGATGATGGAGGATGTCTTTATTATAGAAATCAATTCCCACCTGAGATTGCAGGGTGTTATGTACCATTTTTTGTAGCGTGCCGTCGCCTATCCCGTGGATGATTTCTAAGCGTTTTATTCTGTTCTCTCGGCAGAAGTCCAGCGAATCCATAAGTTTTTCCTTTTGTAGAAAGAGCCTTTCAAAGCTGTTGTAGTCATTCGGATGGCTCACTAGTTTATTAAAATGAAGGTCTAAGATGAGGTGATTTGTCGAGTGCTTTTTAGATTTGGGTCTTGTGTATTCGTACTTGTCCTGCATCTTGATGTTCTCATAGATTTCCGACTGATGGAGCACGAGTTTGGACTTTGGATACTGATGGCTAAAGCCAAATTCATCCTCAAAAGCTACACTATCGCCGTTTATGGAGGTTATTATGCCTTTTAAATCTTCATCTACCACCGAAATTTTATCGCCTATATTCATTGTTGTTTATTTAGTTCCGAGTTCTATTACTTCCAAATCTTTTATCTCTGTACCGTCTATGGTAAATCTCATCATTGTGCGTACTTTGTGCCAGCCCGATTTTCCTGCAGCACCAGGGTTGAGGTGAAGTAAGCCAAATTTCTTATCATACATCGCTTTTAAGATGTGAGAATGCCCAGAGATGAAGAGGCGAGGGGGCTTTTTAGTGATTTCTTCCTTTGCCAATGGCGAGTATTTATCAGGATAGCCCCCGATGTGTATCATTAGAACTTCTACGCCCTCGCAGGTGAAGCGGCTGACTTCTGGGAAAACTGCCCGAATCTGTGCGCCATCAATATTCCCATAGACGCCTCTCAGGGGTTTTAGCTCCTCTATAGCCTCTACCACCTGCATAGAACCAAAGTCCCCACAATGCCAAACCTCATCGGCTTCTTTGGCATAGGACAAAATCCTGCTGTCCATATAAGAATGCGTATCTGAAAGTAATAAAATCTTTGTCAAAACCCTCTATTTTGAAGGCAAAAATAGAAAATAAATTGACTACTGGCGATTAGCTTTTGGCAGTAGGCAGTAAGCAGTAGGCAGTAAGTAGTGTATGGTTAGGCTTACTGCCTGTTACCCTATGGGGGAGGCATTGCCTCTTTTATTATCCCTAATTGGAAGGGGGAGGCATTGCTTCTTTTATTATCCCTAATTGGAAGGCCCCCCCTCTGTGGGGGTCAATTTCAGACCCTGTGGGGTCAATTTTAGGAGGCATTGCCTCTTTTTTTAGTTTAATTAGCTCCTAGCTTTTAGCTAAAATACCCACTGGCTATGGTATAATCCCCACGCAGTGGGTAAGAGCATCACCTGCAAGGTGTGGGTAAGAGCATTACCTGCAAGGTGTGGGGGGGGGATAAGGGAGCAGCCATCTGTTAGGATGGCTGCTGGGGAGTGTTATTTGAAGAACTTTTCTATTCGTATTTTGGTATGTTCGGGTAAGTCGGTGTTATAGATTTCATATTTTTTTACTTTCATTTCTTTAAACCACTTATTGAAGTATTCTTTAATGATATCTTCATCGGCTAAGTTGGCTTTAGACGGCGTTACCTCTAATACCAATATCTGCAAATCTTCTAAATCATTACGAGGAGTTATAAACCCTATATCTCCTTTTTGCATTTTGTCTTTCCAATCGGGTGCTCTTAAATTGTGCTGTTGTATGATGGATGGTAATAAATAGCTACTTCTATTGCCACTTATTTCTTTTGAGTCTTCGTGGTAGATATAGCCATCGGTAAGGATTACTAAGATATTTTTATAGTTTTTATCATCGGATACGCAATAGTCTTTCACATCATTTTTGAAAAATCGCCAGATATCTGAGCCTATATACTGCTTATTTTTGATTGTAGTGGTATAGATGCTCTCTAAGTTTTTTCTAAACTTATCACTGATTTCATCAAAGACTTTTTTCTTTTCTTTAATCTCCATTTGAGATAAATCAACATTGAGTTCGGAAGCTATTTTATTGATGTTGGGGTCTTGTGGATTAGGGCTGGAGATTACTTTAAATTTTCCTTTTGACCTATGTCCTCCTTTTGCATCCATATCTTTTTTGAAGATGGAAATAAGCTCATTAATAACCGCTATATCTCTTTGGTAATGCTCGGGTTTTTCTGGTACTACTTCTGGGTCTATTCTGTCGGATAGGTCTAAAAGCACGGTGATATTAAGCTGCTTGTCCTGCTCAGAAATAGCGGTAGATGCTCCTGATTCTTTTTTTTCGTCTTTACTACAAGAGGTAACGGCTAATAGAGCCGTTGCTAATAAGATGTGTATTATTCTTTTCATTTGTCTTTATTTTTTTTCTTGTTCTATAGCTAATATTGATTTTTTATGTTCTTCTACTAGATTTTCATTTTGTTTGTGGATATCATCTATAAGAGCAGTTTCTTTTTTATTGGCAGTCATCCAGTGCGTCCATCCCGTTGTAAATTCGCCAACGCACTGGTAGAATCTATTCCAATTGATTTTGAAGACTTCTCCATTTACAATCTTTTTGAGGTCTATAACTTCCAGTTCTACTTTATGTATATGTTCATTAATAGTATCTATTTCTTTATTGTGTTTATCTACATCATCTTCTATTATTCTTATTTCACTTTCTTTTGCTTTTATAGCTAATGCTACTATATTAAGTTTATCATAAGCTTCCATAGTAAGGTCAAACACAAATCCCCAGATAATATATACCACAAACCCTGCAAAAATGATAAGCCAAAAATTGCCATCACTAATAGCCATTGGTATACTATATTCTGGCATATCTTGGAATTTATTTTCCTTAAGTATATCATATATTTTTTTGGTAATATGGTATGCAAGGAGAGCATCAAAAGCAAAGGTAATAGCAATAAGGAAAGCAATCTTAAAATATTTTGCATTGCCTTCTGCTTCTTGGAATTTATGGATAAGATATCCTAAACCTAAAAATACAAATGGAAGAGTAAGGATATAAACTGGTGCTTCAGCTCCCTCTTTGAAAGCCATCTCTACAGCTTTAGGGTCAAAAATAGAACTTGCCACTCCTAACTCATCAATAGTAAATTCCTTAAACATTGCTGAGTAAGCAGCAGAACTATAGAACACAAACAGATATATTGTAAGGAAAGCCAAGATGGTACAGCCAATAATAAATCCTAATTTGCTGGCTTTGTCAGGGAGTATGGTCTCTGGGTTTTCCTTAATTCTTATAATATCTTTTTTAAGATTATCAATCTTCTCTTTCAGTACTTGTATTTTATCTTTAATTCCTGATATTATAGATTGCTTTTGCTCTATTTCTCTTTCTTTTTTGCTTAGCTCTACTTCCGCTTTTTGGGCATCTTTGTTATCTCCATACTGTTTTAAGATTTCAATTTTACGGTAGTATTCTTTTACTAAGCTCCAAAATCCTGTAAAAGCCAGTTTATTTCCGTTTTGCTTTTTTGCAGATTCAAAGCCCCAGTCTTCATAGCTTTGCGTCTCTGTTTTACCAAAAGAGGTGTCTTCTTCCTCTCTTTTTATTTCAGGTGCCCGTTCAGAAACTACTTTGGGAGCTTCTGTTTGTGGTACATTTTTCTTCAATAAATCCTTTAATTTTTCTAGTGCCATAATTATTGTATTAATTTTTCTATTTCTTCATTTATTTTTGTAGATGGGAGGTTCTGTTTGGCTAATTCTACTAACCATTCAAAGAGCTCTTCCCCCGCATCTTGCTCTATTTGGAATCTCTCACAGAATTTAAGGAAAGATTGCTTTTCATCAGCCTCAATAATACCATCGGCTAAGACTACTCTTACAAAATCATAGAGGAGTTTTACCTTTTCTATAAAATTTTCAGGAAAAGTAATCTCCATCATTGGATTGGTAATAATACTCTCAAATTCTTCTTTAGAAATGCCTTTTTCATTGGCTATTTCTAAAATTACATTCATTTCCTCAGGAGCAAAGTTCCCATCGCTTAATGCAAGGAAATACAAATTCACTAAATGATTTTTTAATTTTAAATCCATATACTATTTATTTAGTTATTTAATTTATCTACATACGCTACATTTTCCCCCTCTTTCGTGGCAATGCTTACAAGCACTACAATTTTTGCAGGCTTTGCAAATGCCATTTGGGTTGCACCTTCTTCCTTCTGTTTCTATGCGTGAGGATACTACATACGCTCCTGCACTTACCGATAGGGCTAATAGCCCCAATAAAATTGCTTTTTTCATTTATATAATTTTAATGTTATTTTCAAATAGGGTATGAATATTAAACGAACAGAAACCACGCAAAAATGGACGAACTTCATCCATAGATGAAATTCGTCCATTATGTTGGTGATGGCCGGTTTTTGCGCTGTTTATTAATGAATTAATGGGGGGGGGGTAGACGCCTTATATCTCTTAATCATACCTGTTAATTCTATGTTTCGTTTTCAAGTGAGTTTAGCTTCTTTTTTCAGGCGTCAAATGTAAATATTTTTATTTTATAGATAAAACAAGATTTTTATCATATTGGGTTAATGGCTAATTGCTTTTTTCTTTTAATAATTGCCTCACCGGCACCGTAGCCGGTGAGGCAATTATTTCTAAGTGCTCTCCACGCAGTGGATGCTCCCCACGCCAGTGGAAAAAAATATTTCAGTACTTTTGGGCGCTTAAAATCAAGATAACTGTATAATGAAGATAGAAAGACTGTTTGACATCGCCAGAAACTACGCTGAAAACTTCCCGAAAGCGGATATGTTTGCCACAAAAAGAAACGGCAAATGGGAGAAAACCTCCACAGCAGAGTTTATAAGCCTTGGCAATAAGTTCTCAAGAGGTCTGCTGAAACTGGGCATTAGCCCTGGGGATAAAATCTCCCTCATTACCTCTGCAACCTGTACAGAATGGGCGGCGGTAGATTTCGGAGCATTGCAAATCGGTGTAATCACAGTGCCCGTGTATCCTACCATTTCACCAGCAGATTACGAATTTATTTTCAACGATGCAGAGATAAAATACTGCTTCGTATCCGATAAAAAACTCCTCCAAAAAGTAGAAGAAATTAAAGCAAAAGTACCCAGCTTGCAGGGAATTTTTACTTTTGAGGAGGTAGAAGGTGCGGCCAACTGGATAGAGATAATAGACCTCGGCGAAAGCGAGGCTACCCAGAATGAAGTGGAGGACCTCTCTAATGCTATCAGAGCTGAGGATTTGGCAACGCTCATCTATACCTCAGGAACTACGGGGCGCCCAAAAGGGGTAATGCTCACCCACAGAAATATTATTGCCAATATAGAGGGCTGCTATAACATCACCCCGATACGAAAAGGGCTCTCCTACAAAAACACAAGAGTGCTCAGCTTCCTGCCTATATGCCATATCTTCGAGCGAATGCTCTTCTACTTCTTCCAGTGCAGGGGCTTCTCCTTTTACTTTGCTGAGAGCTTTGATAAACTCGGAGAGAATATCAAGGAAGTAAAACCGCATTATATGACCGTTGTACCACGAGTTTTGGAGAAAGTGTATGACAAAATCTACCAAAAAGGAACGGCAAATGGTGGGCTGAAATCTAAAATATTCCACTGGGCAATCCGTGTTGCTGAAAATAAAAAAGGCATAGGAAAACCAAAAGGAATAAAAGAGAAATTGGCAGATAAATTAGTCTTCAAAAAATGGAGAGAAGGCTTGGGCGGAGAAATTATTACCCTCGTATCTGGCTCGGCATCTCTTTCCGAAAGGCTTAATAAAATCTATCAGAATGCAGGGATACCTATCTTGGAGGGCTATGGGCTCACGGAAACCTCTCCCGTAGTTGCCGTAAATTCATTTGACAGGATGAAAATAGGTACCGTTGGTCCCATAGTAAAAAACCTTGATGTAAAGATTCAACCCGATGGAGAAATCAGTGTAAAAGGAGAGTCCATATTCAAGAGCTATTATAATAATGAAGAGCTTACCCAAGAAGCCTTTACAGAAGACGGTTACTTCAAAACAGGGGATATCGGCTTTATAGATGAAGAGGGTTTCCTGAAAATTACCGACCGTAAAAAAGAAATGTTTAAAACCTCAGGAGGTAAGTACATCGCTCCTCAGATTATTGAAAACCTTGCGAAATCTTCCAAATTTATCGAGCGAATAATGGTAGTGGGCGATGGCGAGAAAATGCCTTGTGCCATTGTACAGCCCGACTTTAGCTTTGCAAAAAACTGGGCGATAATAAAGCACTATAACATTGGTGAAACACCAGAGCAGATGTCCCAAGACCCTAAGCTCAAAGCCCGAATAGAAAAAGAAATAGCCAAAATAAATACAAGCCTTGGCAACTGGGAACAGATAAAGAAAATAGAACTCTCCCCAGAAATCTGGTCAATAGAGGGGGGCGAGCTTACCCCAACCCTCAAACTCAAACGAAAGAACATAAAAGAAAAATATATTGCCCTCTATAATAAACTCTATGAGCAGTAAGCGGCAGCTAGCTTTTTGCTAATGGCAGTTAGCCAATAGTTTTAATAGGCAAGCCTACTGCCTAAAGCCTATAGCTATTTATAACATCTTAATTTTTACGATAGATTGTTATTTTTCATTTAAAGCTATTAAATTTGCAGACTTTTTTTATTTAAACATGCCGAAAGAACTTGAAAAAATGTATGCAGTAATCACGGCGGTAGGCGGTTATCTGCCACCTAATAAAAGGACAAACCAAGATTTGGAGCAGGTAACTGAAACCTCCGATGAATGGATAACTAAGAGAACGGGGATAAAAGAACGCAGAATACTCAGCGAAAATTCTGCAACATCAGATATGGCGATAAAGGCGATAGAAGCCCTTGTAGAGAAGTATAAAAAGGATATTCACAGCATTGATGCCCTTATCGTAGCAACTTCTACCCCAGATATGCCAATGCCCTCCACAGCGAATATTATCTGTGAAAAACTTGGGATACAAACCCATCTTGCATTTGATATGAATGCCGCTTGTTCGGGCTTTCTCTATGCACTTAGTACGGGGAGTAGCCTTGTGGAGAGTGGGAGGTTCAAAAATGTAGTCGTTATAGGAGCGGACAATATCAGCACCTATGTAAATCTATACGACAGGAGTACCAATATTCTCTTTGGTGATGGTGCAGGCGTAGTATGGCTGGAGCCTTCGCCTGAACTCGGACTAATAGACTCACTTCTTTACAGCAATGGTACAGGACGAGAATACCTGAATATAGAAGGTGGAGGTACGCAATACCCTTACAGTGCGGATGGGTATGAAGCTGAGAAATCTTATATAAAACAGGACGGTAAGGTGGTCTTCAAACACGCAATAGAAGCGATGAGCAAAGCCTGCCTTGAAGTTTTAGAGAAGAATAATCTATTGGTAGAAAATGTACATTGGTTAGTACCTCATCAGGCAAATAAAAGGATTATAGATGCCGTAGGTAGGGAAATCGGTATAGATGAAGAAAAAACGGTAGTCAATATTGAGAAATACGGGAATACCATAGCTGCTACCATTCCCCTTTGCCTGTGGGAAAATGCCTCTGATATGAAGAAAGGAGAGATTATACTTCTTACAGCGTTTGGTGCTGGCTTCTCGTGGGGAGCAAGCCTCTTGAGGTGGGGCATAGAGCCATAGATTGAATATAGTTTATATTAATAGGATAGTATTCTTATGCTAAGGCTGTTTTTTAGTCTCTCCTCCAATAAAAAAAGCACGCTTTCTCTATCTGAGGTAAGCGTGCTTTGTATTTCTATCAAAAAAACTTATTTAAGTTTCTTTTTCTTGTAGAGTTCTTCAGCTTTTTGTACCGCTTTGTACGCATCTACTACACCGCCATAGACGGAGAGGTCTTTTAGCTGGTCGTTTTTATTAACAGAAGAGACGAGAATGGTCTTAATCTCTGCTGCCGATAGCTTAGGATAGTGAGACCACACCAAAGCTGCTACACCAGCCACAGCAGGAGATGCCATAGAAGTACCATTGAAGAAAGCATACTTGCTCACGCCAGGTACGGAGGAGTAGATTTCCATACCGGGAGCAAAGACATCTACCGATTTTTTACCATAGTTGGAGAATCTTGCCTTTAATTTATCTGCGTGGCGAGTGCTGGCACCTACTGTAATGGTTGTAGGGCTGAACTGCTTATCATTAATCAGCGTCATTGGATAGTGGATTCGTACATCTATATCTTCGTTACTGTTCCCTGCTGCTTTTACGATGAGTACATTCTTTTTCTCGGCATATTTAAAGGCATCTACTACGAGTTTATGGTTATCGTCATAGCTTTTTCCGAAAGACATATTGAGGATTTTTGCTCCGTTATCTACGGCATATCTAATTCCATTAGCGATATCTTCATCTCGCTCATCACCATCGGGAACTACACGAACGCCCATAATCTTTACATAGTTGCCACCGCCAGTTCCGTGCATACCCTTGCCATTATCCCACTCAGCAGCGATAATCCCTGCTACATGGGTTCCGTGATCATCAGAGAGCCCTTTTACATCGTTATTTCCATAGTGATTGCCCATGACGCCTGCTTTGGGATTAAAATCTAAGCCATAGCTCTTTGTGAGTTGCTTCTCTGCATAGTCCAGCTGGCTTTGATATCTTTTGAGATAAGAGGAGATAACATTGGAGATAGTCTTGCCTTCCCAGTCCTTTTGTGGCACTTCTTTGAAGATAAACAGCCCCTCAAGAGCGAGGTTATTCTCTGAGGAGAAATTATCCACCACAGATTTGGAGAGCGGTTGCTCACCGAGAGCCTCTGCTAATGCTTTCAACCTCGGCTGGTAGAAATCAAGCCTTGACTGTGCCAAATGCTTCACCTGCTCAAACCTGTATATAGAGGTATAATAATCTTTTTTCAGCCTTAAATATTCATTATAGAGCTTCTGATTTTTAATGTGAAGCCCCTGCTCTCTGAATAGTTTCTCAAGTTTTGCATACTGGCGGGTGAGTTCGTAGGAGTCGTCATCATAGCTGTTTCCGTTTTTATCAGTTACGAAGTTCCAGCCGTGGATATCATCTACGAAACCATTTTTATCATCATCTTTTTGGTTGCCCTCCTTTTCTTTCGGATTCGTCCAGATATTATTCTTTAAATCCTCGTGGAAATACTCCACGCCGCTGTCTAGCACACCAACCACGATATCTACAGGCTTTCTATTATTCTGTTTCAGGAATTCCTTCGCCTTTAATGTATTCACACCATAGACTCCTGTAGCCTCAAAATCCGAGTGCATCCAGTTTTTTAAGAAGGTAGAATCTACCGCTGGCTTTTCCTGAGCGTTAAATTGATGCCCCGCAAAGATTAGCCCTAATGCTAAAATTAGTTTTTTCATAGTTTTAACTTTCGTATAATTATATTTAATTTATTTCTTGTTCTATATTAATTTTCTCTCCTCCGAATTTAGGTTTTACACCGAAGATAAGGTCAATGAAGACTTTTACTCTGGCAAATCGTTCTCGGATTTGTATTTTGAGCCCTGAATAGCGAGCTACATCGGTGGCATTATATCCGTAGGCGTTTATTCCATAGTGGCGAGCGAGAAATACGGCTCTTTCATTATGAAATTTCTGAGAAATAATGATGAAGCCTTCCTGCCCGAATATCTCTTTTGCCCGAATAATCGAATCCAAAGTGCGGAAGCCTGCGAAATCTTCATAGATTTTCTCCTCTGGGATACCTCGTGCTATGAGTTCCAGTTTCATATCTTCGGGTTCATTGTAGCCTTTTACAGAATTATCTCCACTTACGATGATGTAGCTTGCCTTACCGCTTTTGTAAAGCTGTTCTGCTGCATCTATCCTGTGGTAGAAGTAGGCATTTTGATATCCATTCTGTAAGATTTTAGAAGTCCCGAGAACCAATGCAACTTTCTCCTTTGGAAGCGTATTGACATCATCAGAGATAAAATCCCGAGCATCTGCTTCTATTTTCCAATTACAGAAAACAATAAGAGCAGCTAATAGCCCTATAATAACGGCTGAAGCAATCAATAATCGCTTGAGGGTTTTCATTTCATTTGGGCGTGTTTTGCGTTGAGCTCTACTGCGGTGTGAAAGATTTCATCCATTACTTCTTTAAAGATTTCTAATTTGTGTGGGCTTACTCTCTCTAACAGGATTTTGTTAAATGAAATTACCATTTCCTTTGCCATATCTCTGTATATGAGTCCTTTTTTTGTGAGTTTGATGATGACTTCCCGCTTATCAAACGAAGTCTTTTCCTTATATATATAGCCGTTATCTTCTAAATATTTTATAATTCTTGTAAGTGATGTAGGGCCTATCGCCATCTTTGGGCCCAAGTTTGTACTCCTTGTACCAGATTTGGGGTCTATTTTCAAGAGCGTGAGTGCCTGCACAGGGGTAGAATGATGCTCCTGTGCCAAATCTGAATACATTTTAGAAACCGCAAGCCAAGTCTGCTTTAAGATGAGATCTATATGCTCAATTTTATCGTTTGCATTCTTTTCCATAAAGGTTATTTTCAAATAGCCCCCAAATGTACAAATAATTTCTTACTGGAGTAATGAGTACTATTACTAGCTGATGAATTCTTTTTCCATTGCTCACCAATAGATTTTGGCTGGAGGCTAAAATTTATAATCTATCTCTTGCATAATAAATAAATACTCTCATCTTTGCGAAGCAATTAGATGAAAAAGATGGAAAGAGAAACACAAAATATGATAAGAATTAGCTGCATAGACTTGCGTATATGCGGTAAATTTTTATCTTTCTTTAAATAGGTATAGATAAAATACTTTATCTTTATTAAGCACTGAGAGGTGCGCGGGCAAAGCCCGCGCACCTCTCAGTGCTTTTTTGCGTTTGGGGCATTTTGCCCATTCGGGCAAAATGCCCCAAACGCACCGCTAATTTTTAGAAGATATAATTAAATAAAGTAGAACATAAATTATGACACATCAGAATTTATTATTTAGATTGAAAGCACTTGGGCTGATAAGTATAAGTGCTCTCGCAAGTGCGCAGTATGATGGTAGAGTAGGGATAAACACAGATACGCCGAAGGCTACTCTGGATCTCCGACCAAACCCAGACAATGCCTTAGCAACGGCTACGACGAATGAGGGGCTATTAATCCCTAAACTCTCCAAAGCCAGAGTAGCGAATATAACCACTCCAGAAAATGCTACTATGGTCTATGTAGAGAATTTAATCTACACAGGCACAGATCCAAGGGTAAGTGGAATTATTTCTCCGGGTTTTTATTACTATGATAGCTCAAAGAGCAAATGGATAAAACTTAATGATCTTGTGAGCTCTTCTATTGCACCTACAGGCTTAGAGAGGCTAACCGAGAATGGCAACTCAGGCTGGAGGCTTATAGGACGCAACCCAAACAACTATGGAGATATAGGAGAAGACGCAATAGATTTTAGCCATAGTACTTCTCCTAGTAATGAAAATGGTGCTACGGGAGAAAAGTCTTTTGCTTTTGGTACTGATGCAAAGGCTACTGGGAAGCAATCTATTGCCATAGGGGATAATGCACAGGCACAGGATAAATCTTCAGAAGCTATAGGTAGAAATACTTATGCAGTTGGGCCCTTCTCCAAAGCTTTGTTTGGTGGTATAGCAAAAGGGAAAAACTCTATGGCTATATCTGGTACAGCTGAGGGGTCGAGTTCTTATGCTGTATTTAATGCTTATACCGCCTCTACAGCAACTGGCTCCATAGCTATAGGTGCTTTTGTAACAGAACCCCATATAATAGCTATAGGAGGAGCTAATATATATGCCGGAACAGGACCTTCTTATAGTAAAGTAGCTATTGGTAATCTTCTTTATTTAGAGAAGGATCTAAAAATGAAAGCCAATGCCTTAGGTGACTGCAACGCTAATACTAGAGGTACTATAAAGTTTGACGGAACGAATTTCCACGGCTGTACCCCTTCTGGCTGGAAACAGCTCAATAACTAAACACTAAATAATCAATAAACAAAAAACCATATTACAATGAAAAATACTTTAAAAGCGTGGCTAAGAGACAATCCTCTTACCAGCGACCCATCAGATTTTGTAGGCGTTCCCGCAAGCGTAGGGAGCGTAAGCATCGCAGAGATTGTAGCAGAGCTCAAAAAAGAAGGTATGGAGATAAAAGAGGAGACGGCAATAGACATCATCTTCCGCTTTAATCGCAAGAGCACAGAGCTCGTGCTCCAAGGCTATGTAGTGAATACAGGCCTCGTGATAATGCGCCCAGCCATCAAGGGAGCCTTCCGCGATAAGACTTGGGATAAGGACAAGCACAGCGTCTATGTAAATGTAAATCAAGGTGCAGAGCTAAGAAAAGCCATCTCTCAAACCAAAGTAGAATTCCTCGGCGCCCACTGGCGTGGGGAGCACTTATTCAATTGCCTCACTGGCTATGGTATGTAGTAAGTGCCTGCCACGCTGTGGCTGTTCTGAATGAGCCATCTCGTCTTTTGGTGCTTATCCCCGCCTCGCTCCCCGCAGGCAATTATGAACTGAGCATCACAACGCAGTTTAGCAATACATCCAAAGTATTTCTAAAGTCACCAAGAACAGAAGTGTTTAATGTTCCTGTGATAATTGCCTAACTCGCTATGATAGAGTTGTTAAAGTTATATATTGCTATCCTTCTTGGGCAATTAGAAAAGCGAGATGACCTCGCCCTCTCGGGCGAAGGTGACTCGCCCTCTCGGGCGAGGGTGTCTCGCTCTCTCGGGCGATAGCCATTAGCTAAGCCAGCCTATTAAACCTAAATAACGAGTAAGCTCAAGAATAGACAAAAAAAATCAATGATGGATAAAGTTCTTCAAATGATAAAAAAGAAATAGAAACCTTGCACTTTATCACTTGTGTGCATAATGCGTTTTTATGGTTGTTAGTATTTTGTTATTTGTACGGCACCCCACTCGGGGTGCCGTACTCTTTTTTGGCTAATGGCAACTGGCTGATGGCTTCTAGCTTCTGGCAGTTGGCGGTGTGCGGTTAGTTTGTACTAAGTGCCTCCCCTGCTAAGGGGTGCTCCCCACGCTAGTGGGTGCCTCCCCTGCTACGGTGTGGCTGCCGTGCTAGGGGGCGCTATGGCAAAAAAAATCGTAAAGCCAATTGGCTTTACGATTTCCTATTTAAGAATGGTTGAGATAATTTAATTCTTTCTTCTTTGGATTTCCTTTCTCAGGAGGGAGAGTTCGCGTCCCGTTTGCCCTGCTACGGAAGTATTTTCCTGTGCTCTTCGTGTAAGGTAAGGAACCACATCTTTTACTGGACCGTAAGGGAGGTATTTGCTGGCGTTGTATTTCAGGTGCCCGAGCATATAGGTGATGTTATCACTCATACCGTATAACTGTCCGAAGTGGATTCTTGGGTCGTTGTTTTCAAGTCCTTTTTCTTTCATTTTGTCCATAAGGAGCTTCATAGAAACTTCGTTATGAGAGCCGAAGAAGGCAGAGATTTTATCAAGGTGTTCCATTACGAAGTGGATAGCATCATCATAGTTTTTATCAGATGCCTCTTTATTGGGCTGGATAGGAGATGGGTAGCCCATTTTTGCAGCTCTTTCTCTCTCTTTCTCCATATATGCCCCACGAACGAATTTGTAACCGAGGAAGTAGTTGCCTTCATTGGCGCGTTTGAGGTCTTCTTCAAGGTATTCTATTCTCCCTGTTCTGTACATTTGGATGGTATTCCATACAATTGCTTTTTCTTTATTGTATTTTGCCATCATTTCATTTACAATATCATCTACCGCTGTTTGAGCCCAAGATTCCTCAGCATCTACCATTAGGATTACATCATTTTCGTAGGCGAATTTGCAGATTTCTTCGTATCTGTTTCTTACTTTTTGCCATTCTTCTTGCTCGGCATCGCTAAGGGTTTTTCCGCTTTGTACATCTGCGTAGAGGTTTAATCTACCGAAGCCTGTTGGCTTAAATACTACGAAAGGGATAGCTGGATTACCTTTTGCAAAAGTAATGTTCTCCTTTGTTTCTTTTAGAGTTTGGTCAAAAGCAGCTTCTTCTTCCTTCCCCTCAATGGCATAGTCAAAAATGCTTCCGATATGGTGGGTGTGCATTTTATTTACCACTTTCATACTTACCTCACGGGTTTCTCCACCGCAGAACTGCTCAAAGAGTGTATCTCTTACGATTCCTTCTACGAGAGGGAAGTTGTTTCGGATGGTGAAGTTGAGTAAATCAATCCCTATATTCGTAAGTGTAGGGTGCTGAATCATTGTGAACATCCATTTTGCTTTTTCCAGCTGTTTTGTGGTTTTATCAGCAAAAGCAATCTCTGTGTTATCAAAAGTGCTCATTATTGTTTTTTTATTTTAATGCCAGCAAAGTTAATAATTCCCAATGAATTGATGAAACATAATTTTTGATTTGTTAGCTGAGCCGTTATTTTAATTGTTTATATATATTTTTTAGAGAGATAATTTGCCGATAAAACAAGACAAAGAGGTGTTCAATAGCTACTTTTATTAAAGAAAAAGCAACCTCTAATGGGGCTGCTTTGGGTTTTGTCTTAATTATTTCTGATTTCTACAAGAGAATTTTAATTTGCCACTTCGGCGCGCATTTCTTTTCCTTTGAATTTCATAAAGGAGATATTGCTTAGAACTTCGTTTTTGAAATCTTTTTCTACTTCAAAGAAGGTAAATTTATCAAGGATTTCAATATCGCCAATGTCTGCCCGTTTTTTAGACTTAGCCGTTGCTTTATTGATGATGTCCAGCATATCTACTTTTCTCAGTCTGTCTCTTTTCCCGAGATTGAAGAAGAAGCGTACCATATCTGCGCTGTTTCTTTTCTTTTGGTCTCGTCCGCGTTTTCTGTCTCTTCTGCCAGATGGTTCGGCTTCATCAGAGAGTTGCTGAGAAGAAAGGTCGTTTCTATTCTGATAGTAGAGTGCCATATCTTTCAGTTGGAATTGAAGGAGCTGATGAACCAATTCCTCTTTTGTGAACTGAGAGAGGTCGGGAATGAGGCTGTTATCAAAGTCAAAATAATCCTCGTGTTTGGTGAGGAGTTTATCAAATACGCCTGCCACTTGTGCTTTGATGATGATATCTCCTTTCGGGATTTGCTTCTCTACGATTTCTATCTTGGTTTGAGATTTTATTTGTTTCAGTTTTCGAGTCTCGTCTGGTTTTATGAGTGCCATAGAGATACCGTCTTTACCTGCACGCCCCGTTCTACCACTTCGGTGTACGAATACTTCTGGGTCATCGGGTAGAGAGTAGTGGATTACATGAGTGAGGGAATCTACATCCAGCCCTCTGGCAGCAACATCAGTAGCTACAAGGATTTCAAGGTTTTTAAGCCTGAATTTCTTCATCACAATATCCCTTTGTGCTTGGGAGAGGTCTCCGTGCAATGCATCGGCAGCATAGCCGTTTTGCATAAGGAAGTCAGCCACATCCTGAGTTTCTGCTCTCGTTCGGCAGAAGATAATAGAGTACTGGTTGGGGTTAGCATCTATCAGCCTTTTGAGGGCTTCTTTCTTCTGTCGGTAGGTTACTACATAATACTCGTGGGAGATATTCTTCTTCACTGCATTAATAGAACCTACGGAAATCTTGTGCGGATTTGTAAGGTAGTTTTTAGAGATTTTTTCTACTTCCTTATTCATCGTAGCAGAGAAGAGCAGGGTTTGTTTCTCGTCTGGTGTTTCGCTGAGTATGGTTTCAAGGTCATCCTTAAAGCCCATAGAGAGCATCTCATCGGCTTCGTCGAGAACGAGCCAATGTATCGCAGAGAAATCAAGAGATTTTCTCTTAATAAGGTCTATAACTCGCCCAGGGGTACCTACGATAATCTGAGGTTTCTCCTTTAAGGAGCGCATCTGATCTACAATACTGCTCCCCCCATAAACTGCAACAGTTTTTAGATTTGGGAGGTATTTCGTATAGTTTTTAATGTCTTTGGTAATCTGGAGGCAAAGCTCACGAGTAGGGCAGAGCACCAAAAGCTGGATTTTACGACTCGCGTCGTCTATCATATCCAGAATCGGAAGCGAAAATGCTGCTGTTTTGCCTGTTCCCGTAGCCGCAAGAGCGATTAAATCGCGAATATCAGAGAGAATAAAAGGAATAGTCAGTTTCTGGATTTCTGTCGGCTGTTCGTAGCCGAGTTCGCCAACCGCCTTGATGATTTCAGGGCTGAGGTTGGATTCCGTAAATAAATTCATTAAAAGAACGCTGTTAATTATTAGGCGGCAAATATAAAACTTTTATTTATATAACAAATACACCTTAATATATTATATTGATTGAAAAAAATAATGATGCCCTACAGAATTAAAAATACAAAAGCAGGCGATTTTTATTTCGTAGTGATGAAAAAATATTTCATAGTGATGAAAATTTCATTTTGTAATGATGAAATAGAAATTTCGTAGTTATAAAATTATAATTTCATAGTGATGAAAAATATTTTCCACAGTAGAAAATTTTAATTAGCTAAATATTAATTAAATAAAAAAATGAATTTTAACTCTAAAAAGCACATTATCCCTAAAAAAAGGGACAATGCCCCTTTTGTCTTATGTTAAGGAGTTGAGAAAATTTTTTAAATTTGCAGCCTTATGGCGCAAATCTTAGCGATAGATTATGGAAGAGCCCGTTGCGGACTGGCGGTAACCGATGATATGCAGATTATCGCAAGTACTTTGGATGCCGTGCCCACAGCCAAGCTGGTAGATTACCTCAGAGGTTATTTTAGCTCTAATGCTGTTGAGACTGTAGTTATAGGTCTGCCAGTGGATTTAAAGGGGAATATGTCTGAAGTAGAAATCGATATCCTCAGATTTATTGAGGTTTTTGAGAGGGAGTTTCCACGGATAAAAGTAGAGCGATTTGATGAGCGGTTTACTTCCAAAATAGCTTCTTATTTCATCAGCCAAAGCGGTAAAAATAAGAAGCAACGGGAGCAGAAAGAATTGATTGATAAGGTAAGTGCCACAATTATTTTACAAAATTATTTAGAAAAGAAATGATATTACCCATCAGAGCCTTTGGCGACCCTGTACTGAGAAAGACGGGGAGAGATATAGATAAAGACTATCCAGAGCTTCAGACACTCATTGTGAATATGTTTGAAACAATGAATGAAGCTAATGGTATTGGTTTGGCAGCACCGCAGATAGGTCTGGACATCCGCCTGTTTATAGTAGATGCTTCGCCTCTTGCAGAGGATGAGGATTATGCAGAGATTGCTGATGAGCTTAAAACCTTTAAGAAAGTCTTCATCAATGCTAAAATCCTTGAAGAAAGCGGTGAGGAGTGGAAGTTTAATGAAGGTTGTCTCTCTATACCCGATGTGCGGGAAGATGTAAAGCGAAAGGAAACCATATTGATAGAATATTATGATGAGAACTTCGTGAAGCATACGGAGAGCTATTCTGATATCAGGGCGAGAATCATTCAGCACGAGTATGACCATATTGAGGGCATACTCTTTACCGACCATCTCAGTGCATTAAAAAAGAAATTAGTGAAAGGGAAGCTCAATAAAATATCTCAGGGAGATATTAGTGTAGGCTATAAAATGAGATTTCCTAAATAATTGAATTAGTTAAGTATTAAATAAAATAAATTTAAGATGTTGTTAGAAAAAATAATTTCCATCTCTGGAAAACCGGGACTTTACAAATTAGTTTCTCAACTTAGAAACGGATTTATCATTGAAGATGTTATCACAAAAAAGAAAGTAAGTATTGGTAATTCTTCTCAGGTAAGTTTGTTAGATAATATTTCTATGTATACTTTTGATAAGGAAGTTCCACTTTTTCAAGTATTTGAAAATATTGCAAAGGGAAATGATTACAAAGAAACGATTTCTCATAAGGCTACAGATGCAGAGCTGAAAGACTTTATGCTCTCTGCTCTTCCTGATTATGATACAGAGAGAGTCTATGTATCCGATATTAAGAAACTTGCTCAGTGGTATAACATCCTTCAAAAAGCAGGGTATATTACGGCTGAAAGTTTTGCAAAGCCGGAGGAAACAGAGCAACCTGCCGAGGCAAAATAAAAATCTGAGTATAAATCTTAGACTATATTATAAAGGAGTTGTTTTTATGGGCAACTTCTTTTTTTTACTTTTGTTGCGATGATTTTACGAACACTTTTCTTGGCGAATTTTAAAAATCACCCCGAAAGAACCTTTCAGCTATCGCCACAAATCAACTGTTTTGTGGGGAATAATGGTGTGGGAAAAACCAATATTCTCGATGCCCTACACTACCTCTCCGTAGGTAAGAGCTTTCTTGGGAATTCGGACTTAAATAATATTAAGGACGGGGAAGATTTCTTTTCCATTACCGCAGAAGTACAGAATGAAGACCGAGATGAGACTATAAAAATAATGCTCCACAAAGAAGCTAAGAAAGTGATTAAAAAGAATGATAAAACCTATAACCGTATTGCTGACCATATTGGTTATCTGCCGAGTGTTATCATCTCTCCGTATGATTCCAATCTCATTTCAGACTCTGGGGAGAGCAGGAGGAAGTTCCTCGATGCGATGATTTCTCAAACCGATTCTCAGTACCTCTTTGACTTGATACAATACCAGAAAGCGGTTCAACAGAGGAATGCCCTGCTGAAGTTCTTTGCAAAAAACCGAACCTTTGATGCTGATTCTTTGGAGATTTATAATGAGCCTATCACTCAGTATGGCAGTGAGATTTTTGAAAAGAGAAAGTCTTTTGTACAAAGCCTTAAGCCCGTTATTCAGTATTTCTATGAAGTAATTTCGGGAGCTAAGGAAGAGATTAATGTATCGTATGAGTCCCATCTTTCGGAAGGAAATTTTGAAGACTTGCTCAGGAAAAATCTGGAAAAGGATAGAGTACTTACCTACACTTCCAAAGGAGTGCATAAAGATGACCTTATCTTTGAAATGAACAGCAATTTGATAAAGAAGACAGGCTCTCAGGGGCAGCAGAAATCATTTCTTATCGCCTTGAAACTGGCACAGATTAATCGGATAAAGGAGCTTACGGGTAAGTCGCCCATCCTCCTCCTTGATGATATATTTGATAAACTTGATGATAGCCGCGTTTCTCAACTTATAGAGCTTGTGAATAGCGAATCTTTTGGGCAAATTTTTATTACCGATACCCACAGGGATCGCACAGAAAGCGTAGTGAAAAAAATCAATAACGAAAGCAAGATATTTAGTATATAATATGAATACGATTTATTTAAAAGAGATTAAAACGCCTCTTGGTGAGCTCTTCGCTTGTGCCGATAACAAGGGAGTTTGCCTTTTGGAATTCCCAGACAGTAAAGGTTTGGATAAGGAGCTTAAAGAGATTTCAAAGGTACTTCAAGGGGAGATTGTAAAAGGGGAGAATGAGCATTTAAAACTTTTAGAAAGAGAATTAAATGAGTATTTTCAAGGGAAGAGGAAGAGCTTCAGCGTTCCACTAAATACGGTGGGCACAGACTTTCAAAAGCAGGTATGGGAGTCTTTGCTTAAAATCCCTTATGGCACTACAACCAGCTATCAGAAGCAGGCAAATCTCTTGGGGCGACCAAAAGCTGTACGAGCCGTAGCCAATGCCAATGGACAGAATAAAATCTCCATCCTTATTCCTTGTCACAGGGTTATTGGTTCTAACGGAACTCTTACGGGCTATGGTGGTGGCTTACTGAGGAAACAGAAACTTCTGGAAATAGAAGGTGTGCTGCTCGGCTTTCCTAGTGGAGATAAGATTTGACTAACTTCTAATAAAAAATTATAAATTTGCGCAATGGAATTGAGTATAGGTGAAATGCTAATGATAGCACTGGTTATTATCGTTCTGTTTGGTCCAGACAAGTTGCCTTCTATCGCTCGGGATTTAGGGCAGGGGGTGCGCAAGATGCGTGGTGCTGTAGAGGATATTAAAACTGAAATAATGAAAGAAGCAGATAATCCCGTTGCAGAAATTAAAAAGGAGATAGAAAAGGTAAAAGATGCTGCTAAGGATTTCAATCCGATGAAAGATATAGAAAACGCTGTAGCAGAAACTCCTGAGCCAGACACTCCAAAAGTAAATCCGCTGGAAGATGAAACCTATGAAGGACCAGTAAGCAGATCATAATGCAAGAGATTATAGCAGAAGATAAAGAATTATTAGTATATCTAAATGGGCTCGGTACAGAGTCCTTTGATGCTTTTTGGCTTACCGTTTCGGAGGTCTGGGTTTGGCTTCCGTTTTATTTTATTCTCTGCTACTTCCTTTTTAAGAATTACAGACTCAATAGTTTCCTTTTCGCTTTGGTCTTTATCGCTTTGGGTGTTACGGTATCGGACCAGTTGGCAAATGTCTTTAAATATGGAGTAGAGCGCCTTCGCCCTTGCCACGACCCATCTATCTCCGATATTATAAGAAAGGTGAAATGCGGTGGGCAGTTTGGGTTTTATTCGGCTCACGCTTCTAATACTTTTTTTATAGCGACATTTCTCAGTATTTTATTCAAAAATAAACTAAAATCTCTCCCGTATATTTTGTTCTTTTGGGCAGCTTTTGTGTCTTATAGCAGGATTTATCTTGGGGTACATTTCCCTTTGGATGTCCTTACGGGTGCCGTAGTGGGGAGCCTTATCGGGTGGTTCTTTGCAAGGCTTAGCCTCTTTGTTTTTGCCAAGCAGGAGAGGGTGGGCAGTGCTTAATTTCTCATTCAAATCAATTAATTTTTAAAATCACTACATTCTTTTATGGTTAAGAATATTCTTATCGTCCTTGGGCTGTTCTTTTTATTAGAATTTTATGTTTATAAAGCAGTAGGAGTCCTTCTAAAAAGCCCTCAATTCAGGATAATTTATATTTCAGTTACTGCGCTTATCTATATTGTAGAGCTGTATTTCATCTTTTCTATTGGTATTAATAAGTATGATGCCCATAAGATGTCGTATATTATTTCGATTGCACTCATTTTCCTTCTTCCGAAGGTGTTTATTGCCTTTTTCCTCCTTATAGATGATGTTTTTAGACTCTTAGACTATGGTATTCAGCATTTGAACAGGAGTGAAGAGAAGCATTATCCTCATCGTAGAAATTTTCTTAGTTTGCTCGGGTTGGGGTTGGCTGGGCTATTCTCTGGAATCGTAGTAGATGGGATTATTTTTGGGAAATACAGGCATAGGGCAAGGCTCGTAAAGCTTAAAATCAAAAACCTGCCAAAAGCATTTAAGGGCTATACAATAGTTCAGATTTCCGATGTGCATAGTGGGAGTTTTTCTCATCCCGAAAAGCTTAGAAATGCAATTAATCTTATCAATGAGCAGCAGGCAGACCTCGTGCTCTTTACTGGGGATATGGTCAATATGGTAGCGGAGGAGTTTGAGCCTTTTGTTCCCCTTTTCTCAGAGATAAAGGCAAAAGATGCAAAGCTCGCTGTACTTGGCAATCACGATTACGGCTACTATTACTATACAACCGATAAGGAGCAGAAAGCCAATGTTGCCAAACTTATAGAATTGGAAGAAAAAGCAGGGTTCCAAATGCTGAGAAATGAGCATACAGTCATAGAAAAAGCAGGGGAGAGGCTCTATATTATCGGTGTTGAAAACTGGGGACTTCCCCCTTTCCCTCAATATGGAGATTTGGATAAAGCCACAGAGGGAATACCTCAGAATGCTGCTAAAATACTGATGAGCCACGACCCTACCCACTTTGATGAAGTTGTGAAAACCCACCCTTCGGATATTGCGCTTACCCTTTCTGGTCATACCCACGGGATGCAGTTTGGCTTAGACCTGAAAAACATAAAATGGTCTCCCGTGCAGTATAAATACCCTAAGTGGATAGACCTCTACGAGAGTCTTGGAAAGTATCTTTATGTCAATCGTGGTTTTGGGGTCTTAGGCTTCCCAGGCAGGGTAGGCGTAAATCCTGAGATTACCGTTTTTACTTTGAAATAGTCCAAGACTATTGCTCGGTTATACTGTTTTGAATTTCATTATATTCAAAGCCTTTGGAGAGTAGATGGCGAATGCACTTCATCCTCTTCTGATAGTCTTTCATACCTTTCTGTTTAGAGAAATAGGCGGTATAGAGTTTCTGTATTGTATTTCTATAATCGTCATCATCTATCTCATCAAAGCACGAACTAATAAGTTTATCATTGATTTGTTTTTGTTTTAGATGAATACGAATCTTATTTTTCCCCCAGTCTTTGATGTAGAATTTTCCTCGTATATAGCTTCTTACAAATCGTTCTTCATTTAAGTAATTTTCCTTAATGAGGTACAGCAGAATCTCATCTTTTGCTTCAGGAATAAGGATAAATTCGCGCATTTTCTGTTCTACTTCGTAATGACATCTGTCCTGGTAAGTACAGTAATTTGCCATTTTTTGTTTGATTTCCTCAAAGGTATAAGATTTCTTCTCCATCGGTTATCTCAATAAATCGCGTAAAAATACTTTATCTCTTTCTATAATTCCAACTTATTAGCTATGAATATAAACTTTTTAAGCCATAATAAATAGTGGGCTATTAAAAAAAATCTCCCTTTTTTAAAAAAGAGAGATTTTTATGCGTTTCGTTATACAGTAAAAGCATACCCAAGTATGCTGTAGATACGATAACAGACTAAGAAAACAAGTCCCGAACCTTATCAAAGAAAGATTTCTCCTTTCCTGAAGGTTCAGCTTTCATTTCTCCTGATTCGAGCTGTTTTTCAAAGAAGGATTTCTGCTCGGGGGTGAGTTTTTGTGGCGTCCAAACATTGATATGGATAAACATATCTCCTTTGCCGTAGTGGTCTATACTTGGGAGCCCCTTACCTGAGAGCCTGAGGATTTTGCCCGACTGAGTACCTGCATCTATCGTGATTTTTACCTTACCTCCTACGGTAGGCACTTCTTTTTTGGTTCCGAGGGCTGCTTCCGCGAAGGAAATGTAGAGCTCTTGGTGGAGATTATCTCCTTCTCGTTTGATAGTAGCGTCCTGCTCCTCTTCTATAACGACGATGAGGTCTCCTGCTGCACCACCAAAAGGGGCATCATTACCCTTGCCTCTTACGCTAAACTGTATGCCCTCTCTCGCTCCTGCGGGAATATTGATGGATACTTCTTCCTCGTCCTTTATAAGCCCTTGTGCATTGGCTCCTGCAGGGATGTGGTCGGCCACCTTTCCTAGTCCTTGGCAAGTGCTACAGGTGGTTTGGGTTTGCATTTGCCCGAACATTGTGTTCATCACCTTTATTTGAGCTCCTGTACCGTGGCAAGTAGGGCAGGTCTTAGATGTAGCACCAGCAGCGGCTTTCATTTTTTTTACTTTGATGGTCTTTGTGGTGCCATTGAGCATTTCTTCGAGGTTGACTTTTATTCTCACCCTAAGGTTTGAACCTCTCACTTGTTGGGTTCTGCTGCCTCCACCACCGAAGCCTCCAAAGCCACCGAAAGCACCTCCACCGAAGATATCCCCGAACTGCTCGAAGATGTCTTCCATACTCATCCCACCACCGAAGCCACCGCCTCCAAAGCCACCATTGCCGCCCATACCTGCGTGCCCGAACTGATCGTATCTGGCTTTTTTATCTGGGTCGCTGAGAACTTCATAGGCCTCTGCGGCTTCTTTAAATTTTTCTTCGGCTTCTTTATCACCTGGGTTTTTATCTGGGTGATATTTTATCGCTAATTTTCTGTATGCTTTCTTTATTTCATCTGCTGAGGCGGATTTTGATACGCCCAGTACTTCATAATAATCTCTTTTAGACATCGTTTAATTCTATTGTTTGTTATACGCTCTTAGACCTGCCCTGTAACTACTTTTGCAAAGCGAATGACCTTGTCGTGGAGTATATAGCCTTCCTCTATTACATCAATGATTTTGCCTTTTAGCTCGTCGGAAGGAGCAGGGATTTGGGTAATAGCCTCGTGGAAATCTACATTGAAATCATCTCCAGCCTTTACTTCGATAGGTTTAAGACCTTTTTCTACTAATTTGCTTTTAAACTTCTGATAGATGAGCTCTACGCCTTTCAGGTCGGCCTCGTTTCCGTTTTGGGAGATGTCTTTTAGTGCTCTTTGGAAGTCGTCTAACACCCCTAAAAGGGAGGTCATAATATCTTGGTTGGCATAGAGGAAGAAATCTTGCTTTTCTTTTATGGTTCTTCGTTTGAAGTTTTCAAACTCGGCATAGAGGCGGATGTATTTGTCCTTTTCCTCTGCCAAAATTTCCTCTATGGATTTTTCTTCTGCCAGATTTTCCGTTTTTTCTACGGCTTCTTCTGGTTGTATTTCCTCGTTTTTGTTGAGTTCTTCGTTTTGAATATCGTTATTTTCAGACATAATGAATATTTTTTGCTCCCATTAGTCAAATTTTTTGCCAATGCTTGGGAGCTGACAAATTGTCTGTATGTTTTGTAAAACTTTCTTTTGAGTATTATGAAAAAGAGAAATATTAGGCAAAAGATAATTAATCTAGAGCGATATTGTATTTTAGAAGTGCTTTTTTATATTTTTGTAAATCCTATACAGGAAATAGATTGTATAAGATGAATGCTATTGAAGAATTAAAGAAGAGAATTTATAGTGGAGATAATGTTGTAAGCCTTTCAGATATGAGATATCTGCCGAGGTGGGCTATTTTGTTGATAGATATTTTCCTGATTTTTATTGCTATAATCACTGCTTGTTGGTTTTTTAAACGTTTTGGAAATATAGAAGTTTTTTCTCATCGTGTTGGGGTTGGTGGTTTTATTCTGATGGTAAATATCTTCTTTATGTATATCTTCAAAACTTTTGCGGGGATTATTCGACATTCTACCTTCATTGACTTATTAAAACTTATACTTGTTATTTTATGTTCTACCATTAGTGTAGGTTTTATTAATTATGGTATTATACAGTTTACGGGTGTTCGGCTTATACAGCATTCAGTAGTATTTTTATTTATATTTAGTATTATAGCCTGTATGCTCCTTTTCTCTCTTCGTTTGGTAGTAAAGGAGATGTTTTATATAGTAAAAGATTATGGGCATCTTACTTTTGGTAAGAAAGTGTTGGTTCTTGGAGTGGGAGAGAAGTCTGTAGCTATAGCAAAGGCAATAAAAGATAATTCACAATCACCATATGTAGTTACAGGTTTTATTACCAATAGAAAAGATTCTAAAAGTGCAAAATTACTCGGAAAGAGAATTTACCATAAGACTGATCTTGAAAAAAGTACAAAAGAGAGCCTTGATATAGATGGAATCATTGTACTGAAAGAAATTATTTCCAAAAAGGAACTTGATGAATGGGTAGCTCTTTTCTTGGAAAAAAAACTCCAAGTATTGAAGGCTGGAGATATAGAAAAGTTCGGTAGTAAGGAGAATAAGCTCGGTATACAAAAATTACAGATAGAAGATTTGCTCAACAGAAAGCAGATAAAAATTGAGAATAAAGAAGTAGAGCAGAGACATCTTGGGAAAGCAGTGCTGGTAACGGGAGGTGCAGGCTCTATCGGTAGTGAAATTGTGAGGCAGGTAGCACAGTACAAACCGAGTGTATTGGTCGTACTTGATCAAGCAGAGACTCCTCTATACGATATAGAACTCGAAATGAGGCAGAATTTCCCAGAGGTGGATATTAAATTTATCCTTGCAGATATTACCCATAAGGATAGGGTAGAGGCGCTTTTCCAAGAGTATAGATTCTCTATGGTCTATCACGCTGCAGCATATAAGCATGTGCCTCTTGTGGAGAATAATCCTAATGAAGGCACCCTTGCAAATGTATTGGGAACTAAGAATCTGGCACTGTTATCAAGTGAATATAATGTCAATCGCTTTGTAATGGTCTCCACAGATAAAGCGGTGAACCCTACCAATGTAATGGGGGCAACCAAACGAACGGCAGAGCTCTTTGTGCAGGCATTGCAGGGTATGGAGGGGAATAAAACCAAGTTTATTACCACTCGATTTGGTAATGTTTTAGGTTCTAATGGCTCGGTAATCCCTTACTTTAAGAAGCAAATAGAAGCTGGCGGCCCCGTAACCATAACCCACCCTGATATTGTACGATATTTTATGACTATTCCAGAGGCGTGTGAGCTTGTTCTTACCGCAGGGGTTATGGGTAATGGTGGTGAAATCTATGTTTTTGATATGGGAGAACCCGTAAAAATTGTAGACCTCGCAAAAAGAATGATAAAGCTCTCAGGTTTTGAACCTGATATAGATATTAAAATTATATTTACAGGGCTTAGACCAGGGGAAAAACTCTATGAAGAACTCCTGAGCGATGATACCAAAAACCTGCCTACTACTCACGAGAAGATAATGATTTCCAAAGACCCATCTATGCCGTTTGCTGATATAGATAGTCTTACAGATGAACTTATATTATTAGCAAAAGAAAATGATAAAATGGAAGTAGTAAGGCTAATAAAGAAAATAGTAAGAGAATTTAAAAGCAATAACTCCATATACGAGAGACTTGATAAACACAATGAGTCTTCGGTTTTTTAATTGTATATTTGCACCACTTTTTATAATAATATAAATGAACATTATTAAGCAGATTTTACCTTTATTTGGGTTAATATTTTTATTCTCTTGTGAGCCGAGGAAAAACCTCAACTATATGCAAGATATAGAGAAAATAGTTCTTGAAAATGCACATAAATTACAGCAGACTACTCTGCAACCAGGTGATGAGCTTGTTATTATGGTGATGGCAAAAGATGCTGATGTAGCTGCTCCCTTTAATCAAAGCTATTCTTCGGGTAAAGCATTACAGAATTTAAATATTACAGGTAATGTTCAGAACATCTCTCAAACAGCTTCTGGACCTACTTATATAGTAGATGATGAGGGAGCTATTGATATGCCGATCTTAGGTAAAATCAATGTAAAGGGACTGACGATAGATGGATTAAAATCTACTCTCTATAATAAACTCAGAAGATACATAAAAGAGCCTTCCGTAAGTGTTCGGCTTAATAATTTTAAAGTCTCCGTAATGGGAGAGGTTACTCGCCCTGGTGAGTATATATTATCAGATGGGAAAGGTACCCTAATGCAGGCACTGAGCTTAGCAGGAGACCTTACCATTTACGGACTTAGAGATGAAGTCCTCCTCATACGAACTACCGAAGGTAGAGTAGAGCAAACTAAGATAGACCTCTCAAAAGCAGATTTTATTAATTCTCCCTACTATATCTTAAAACAAGGAGATGTCATCTATGTGCCTGCAAATAAAACAAGACAGAAAGCCTCTCGCCTTGACCCTAATGCAGGTATATACATCTCAGTAGCCAGTGTGATTATTGGTCTTTTAGCATTGTTTATCAGGAAATAATCCCTTGCCATTACACGGGTTTAGCCTGTTTCCTTTTCATTAGATAAAATCATCAACGATTAATATAAAAAAGAATGTCATCAGAAAAAACGATAGATACAAACACTTCAGAAGAATTTAATTTAGCGGAAATCATAAAGCCTTACTTACAGCGCTGGAAATGGTTTATCATAAGTATATTCCTTACTTTATTTCTTACTTATTTTGCATTGAAGTTTATGACTCCTGTTTATAAAGTGGAGTCTACCGTTCTTATAAAAGATGCAGATAATTCCTCTGGTAGTCCAGAACTCGGGCTCCTTGCTGATTTGTCTGGTTTTGGTGGATTAAAAACCAATAGCATAGATAATGAAATCCAGATTTTCAGCTCCAAAAAACTAATGCGTGAAGTTGTACAGAATAATAATTTTCAAGCAAGCCTCTTTGCTAAGAAAGGTTTTAGAAAGGTAGAGCTTTACAAAGAGACTTCTCCTGTTAGTGTGAAGATTATCAGTGAAACTCCTAATGTAGACTTCCCTAAAAAACCTTTAGAGCTTATCGTTAAAGGCAATAAACTGAGCCTCAATTCTGATGAACTCAAAAAAGAAATCACCTCTGAGCTTGGGAAGACCATCTCCCTGCCTTATGCCAAAATGATTATCACTAAAAACGAGACCTACAATCCAAAACTCAATAAAGACATAGATGTATCTGCATTAGAGCTTCATATTTCTTCGCTTGAAAAGGCAGTGAATTATTATCAAGAGATTCTAAAAGTAGATTTGGTCAATAAAGATGCTACGGTTATCGCGCTCTCTATGAATTACCCTAATATCAAAAAAGCAGAGGATCTTATCAATGACCTCATTATTGCTTATAATATTGATGCGATAGACGACAAGAGTTCGGAGTCTAAAAAAACCCTCGATTTCATCGATGAAAGAATAAAAAAACTCTCCATAGAACTCGGTGATGTAGAAAATAAAAAAGAGCAGTTCAAAGTAGATTATAAAATTACTGATATCCCTACCGAAGCTAAGCTCAGTCTCGAAACTACCGTTGAAAACAGAGCAAAACAACTCGAAGCAGATGCCCAGCTTGAGCTTACCAACTCGCTGATATCCTATGTCTCCAAACAAGGAGCTTACCAAGTCCTCCCAACTAATGTCGGGCTTCAAAATGCAGATGCTTCTACTGTAATTTCTACCTATAATAAGCTCGTCCTTGAGAGAAATCGTCTCTTGGAATCCGCTACTGAGGAAAATCCTACCGTAATAGACCTCACAAAGCAGATTAATGCGATGCGTTCCTCTGTATTGCAGTCTTTACAAAAGAATAAAATCGCTTTAGAAATCACAAGGAATGAATTCCTTAGCGAGCAGAATAAAATCTCTGGCAGAATCTCTCAACTTCCCTCTATGGAGAAACTTTTCAGAGGGATAGAAAGACAGCAGCAGATAAAAGAAAGCCTCTATCTATTGCTTTTGCAGAAGAGGGAAGAGTCTGCCATTACTCAATCCATTATTGCCGATAAAGCAAGGGTGGTAGACACCGCATACCCCTCTGATAAGCCCGTCGCTCCAAAGAATATGATTATCCTGCTTGTAGGTTTGGTTATCGGTCTCCTCATTCCTTTAGCTATCATTTATATTTATGAGCTTGTAGATAATAAAATCAAGTCTAAGCATGATATTCAAAAGCTATCCACCACTCCTGTCATAGCAGAATTGCCAAGCATTAAGAAAGGAGAGGATGATATTATTAAAGTAAATGATGTTTCACCAGTTGCTGAGGCATTTAGAATACTGATTACGAATCTGAACTTTATGCTTCCTAAAAAGCACAAAGGTAAAGTGGTTTTCGTTACCTCTTCTGTAAAAGGCGAGGGTAAAACCTTTACTTCTATCAATCTGGCGCTTACTCTTGCTAATCCTAGAACCAAAGTGCTCATTATAGGTTCTGATATCCGAAATCCTCAGTTGCAGAGATACGATCCTAAAAGCCGTGCCTATGCAGGTCTTACCGAATATCTCCATTCTGACGATATACAGGTAGAGGATATCATTCATCAGTCGCTATTTAATCCAAATTGTGATGTAGTTTATTCTGGAATGATACCTCCAAACCCTACAGAGCTCCTCTCTAATGGTAGATTTGAGCAGCTCCTCAATACATTGAGCACTCAGTATGATTATATCATTGTAGATACAGCACCTTTACTTCTTGTTACGGATACATTATTGTTCGCGGAGCTTGCAGATGCCACGCTTTATGTTACCCGTTCTAAGTACACTGAGCGAGAGCTTATCAATTTTGCAAATGATAATATCAACAGTCATAAGCTCAACAATGTTGCTTTTGTTATTAATGATGTAAGTAAGACGAATCTCGGTTATGGTAATAAATACGGCTACGGCTACCATAGCAAAGAGAAAAAAGGATTTTTCAGAAGATTATTAGGATAAGGTTTAATATGGACTTCTCAAAATTACAAGATAAAAAGGTATTGGTTACGGGTGGAGCAGGCTTTATCGGCTCTAATCTTTGTGAAAAATTATTAGAAATCGGAGCTGTAGTTACGGTTTTAGATAATTTTGCTACTGGACACAGGCATAATATTGAACCATTTTTCTCTAATCCTAAATTTTCCCTTATAGAAGGTGATATTCGTGATTTAGAAACTTGCCAAAAAGCTTGCAAAGGTCAGGATTATGTGCTTCATGAGGCTGCTTTGGGCTCTGTTCCTCGTTCCATCAATGACCCTGTTACAAGCAATGATGTGAATGTATCAGGCTTTCTCAATATGCTCGTTGCAGCGAGAGATGCAGCGGTAAAAAGGTTAGTCTATGCCGCGAGTTCGTCTACTTATGGAGACTCCCAGTCATTACCAAAGGTAGAGGATGTTATTGGAAAACCACTTTCTCCTTATGCAATTACAAAATATGTAAATGAGCTTTATGCAGATGTATTTAAACGAACTTACAATTTTGATACTGTTGGATTAAGATATTTCAATGTATTTGGGAGAAGGCAAGATCCTAATGGAGCTTATGCTGCGGTTATTCCTAAGTTTGTTATTCAATTGATGAATCATCAGTCTCCTACAATCAATGGAGATGGTACTTATTCCAGAGATTTTACCTATATAGATAATGTCGTTCAGATGAATCTCCTTGCACTCATTTCAGAAGATGAGGGAGCTATTAATCAAGTGTATAACACAGCGGTGGGAGACAGAACAACTATCAAGCAAATGGCAGAATTATTAAAAGAATATCTCTCTGCATACGATACTGAAATCGCTAATGTAGAAATCCTCCACGGGCCTAATCGTCAGGGGGATGTTCCTCATTCATTGGCAAGTATAGAAAAGGCTCAGAAGAATTTAGGATACCATCCTACTCATAAGTTTGAAGAGGGACTAAAAGAAGCTGTAGATTGGTATTGGAAAAATTTAAAGTAAAAAGTAAGAATATAAAAAATGGATCATAAAATAGCAGTTATAGGTTTAGGATATGTCGGTCTTCCATTGGCAAGATTATTCGCAATGAAATACCCTGTGGTAGGATTTGACATTAACCAGAAAAGAATTACAGAACTCAATGCAGGACACGATGAAACTTTGGAGGTTTCTGATGAACTTTTGAAGTCAGTTTTGGTTGGAGAAAACCCATTCAATACAAGTTCTAACGGACTTTTCTGCTCATCAAATCTGGAAGATATAAAAGATGCCAATATCTACATTATCACTGTTCCTACACCTGTGGATAGGAATAATCGCCCAGACCTTACACCTCTTATAAAAGCAAGTGAGACCGTAGGAAAAGTCATCAAAAAAGGAGATATTGTTATTTACGAATCTACTGTTTATCCTGGGGCAACGGAGGAAGATTGTATCCCTGTGGTGGAGAAGGCTTCAGGATTGAAATTTAATCAAGATTTCTTTGCTGGATATTCCCCTGAAAGGATTAATCCAGGTGATAAAGAGCATACTGTAGAGAAAATTCTAAAAGTAACTTCTGGCTCCACACCAGAAATCGGAAAAGTGGTGGATAACCTTTATTCATCAGTAATTACGGCAGGAACTCACCTTGCGCCAACTATTAAAGTTGCTGAAGCAGCAAAAGTGATTGAAAATTCTCAAAGAGATATTAATATTGCTTTCGTAAATGAATTGGCTAAAATATTTAATCTAATGGATATCAATACTCACGATGTACTAAAGGCAGCAGGCACTAAGTGGAATTTTCTTCCATTTAAGCCAGGTCTCGTTGGGGGACATTGCATCGGTGTAGATCCATATTATTTAGCACAGAAGGCTCAAGAATACGGCTATCATCCAGAGATTATCCTTGCGGGGAGAAGAATGAACGATTCTATGGGCAAATATGTTGCAGAGCAAGTGATAAAGGCGATGATTAAGAAGAATATTCAAATCAATGGTGCTAAAGTCCTAATGCTTGGGGTAACTTTTAAAGAAAATTGCCCAGATGTCCGAAATACAAAAATCGTAGATGTCATTTCTGCTTTGGAGGATTTCGGTGTGAAGGTAAGTACTTTTGACCCTTGGGCAAATCCTTCTGAGGTTCAGCATGAGTACGGTATCACGAGTACTCAGCAACTCCCTAATGGGAAGTATGATGCAATTATCTTTGGGGTAGCTCATAAAGATTTTAAAAATTTAGATATAGAAACTTTAAAGACCTCAAGTACTGTAGTCTATGATGTAAAAGGTGTTTTTGAGAATGTGGATAAGAGACTTTAATTCCAAAATTATCTGCTATTTTATTAAATTAATAAACTTATAGAATAAGAGATCTTTAGGCTGAAAAAGTTATATGAAGACAATGTACATTTATTGATAATCATTACCTTTGGCATCAGTAATAAATTTTTAAAAACTAATAAGAGATTTTTCTAAAAAAATCTGCAAGATGGAAGGATAATTTAGTAAGCCATCACAAAATTGCTTAGAATAGAATATAGGAAGAGAGTAATATTATACTTGAAAAGCCTAAAGAAAAACTATAATAATTGAAGAAAGGAAAAAAAGATGGATATTAAATTTCTTATAGCTCCACTAATGTATGCTGTATCTATTTATATAGATGTATTTACCTATCATTTAAAATTTAATCTTCACGATAATAAAAATTTCAGATATCTTTTTTCCCTTATCAATGTTTTTCAGTATTCTGCTCGGGGGTTTATTCTTATCTTCGCACCTATTATGGCCTACTATACCGAGTCTGTAAAAGATAAGGACTTAATCTGGCTAATGACCCTCCTTGCACACATATTCGTCATTCTTCTCCTTATAATGCTTTATAGTAGAAGGTATTCCTTAGCTATATCAAGATTTATTATATCAAAACTTAATTTCTTCCTTGGAAAAGTAGAGTATAAAAAAGATTTCACGATTATTTTGAATCCTACTTTTAGAAAGGAGGCTATTAATTTTAAGAAAGACAGTTTGTTTTTTGGTTTTTCTTTTCTAGCTTCATCTGTATATGGTTTTAGTATGACTTTTCTTTACTACATTGCATTTTATTTTCCGCAGAAAGTTCTTATGCTAAGTTCTTATAGCCAGGTACTGAATTCAGTAGGAGCTATGAGTCTCCTCCTGTTTATAGATCCAAGGATGATGGCTTCTATTGATAATGGTAAAGGATTAAAAGAGCTTAACATCATTACCACAAGTAGAATATGTGCTCATTTTGTATTAATATTAATTCTTTTATTTATTAGATAAAATGAATGAGTTACATTTATATTTGGGAATTACTTTCCTTTTTTTTTATTTAGGATGTCTGCACAAGAATCCTGTTCATAAAGCATTTTTTACATTTGCTTTTATCGTTTTCAGTTTTATTTTACGTTTCTCTATAGATGTAAGTTGGGGCAAAGATTATATGGCATACTATCATCTGTATAGAATGGAGAAACCAGAGAAATTACTTGATTATTTTACCAAAGAGCCTTATCTCTATTTGCTTCATACTTTCTGTTCAAACCTTTTAGATACCAGAAAAGAAGTTTTCCAACTGATGTTTTACTTTAATTTCATCATTGTTAATAGCTTTTTTATATGGCTTATTTGGGCAGAAAATGTCCGTACTTGGAAAAAAATGATATTTTTCTCCCTCTACTACTTGTTGTTCTCCTATGTTTTGCTTAGGAATGGGATTCCATATGTTATATTTGCATACTTTATCCATCAGATTTATAATGATAAGAAAACTACAAAATTAGTATATCTTACTCCGTTTATGCACTTTAGTTCTACTGTTCCAATAGTGCTTATTTTTCATAAGAGTAAGAAGTATTTTTATTATTTTACTATTGTTTTTTCCCTTTTAGTATCAGTAATATTTGTAGGTACTCTTTTAAACCGACCAGAGCTTGAGTTGATAAATAGTAAGTTTAATGCATATAGCGAGAAACAGATATTTAGTATTATACATTATATATTTTTTGCTGTCTTTATGTCTGCTACTTTTGTTGCTTATCTTTTTCTAAGGAAGCGATTCTTCCATCCAGTAATTATTACTACACTTGCGCTTTATATACTGGTATTTTTTATTAGTCCTATCGCAGCATTTAGGTATTCACCTTATTTACTTACGGGGCTTATTTTTATTAGGGTAGATGATACTAAATACAAACGCTTTAATAATTTAATGGATTATGCTTCTATAGTGATTCTTTTCCATTTTATCTATACTTTCTATGATACGCACGAAATAAGCTAAGCATTATGAAAACAATAAAAACCCTGCTCGCATCTTACAACGGAGAAAAGTATATAGAGGAGCAGATTCAGTCAATATTAAATCAGGAAGGGGTTCTTGTAGATCTTATTATTAATGATGATTCAAGTAAAGATAGAACTGTAGCCCTCGTTAAAGAAAAATTTCCAGAATTAAAGGTTAAGATAAATACTCCTGCTACAGGTTCTGCAGCAAATAACTTCCTTAAAATGATAACAGAGATAGATTTTAATGAAGACTTTCATTTTGTAGCCTTTGCAGACCAAGATGATATTTGGTTACCTCAAAAACTGAGTGCTGCAGTAGAAAAATTAGAAGCAGAGAATGCAGCGCTTTATTGCTCTAATCTTACCAAGTGGGATATGCAGAACAATAGTTTCTTTCTGCTAAAAAAAGATTACCCACAAAAGAAATATGATTTCCTCTTCGAGGGGGGGAGTGCTGGTTGCACCTATGTTTTTACTAAAAATCTTGCTCAGCAACTCAAAGCCTTTATACCTACGGTAGATTCCTCTTGTTGGGAAGAGTTTTCGCATGACTGGTTGGTATATTTCTTCGCCAGAAGTAGAGGGTTTAAGGTCTGTATAGATGGAAATTCTTATATTCATTATCGTTTGCATAATAATAATGTACATGGGCATCTTAATCAATTATCTTTTAGTACGATTAAGTATAAAATAGGTAAAGTCCTCAGAGGTTATCATAAAAAACACATTGAGAACTATATAAAGTATATAGAACCAGGTTCAGATTATTATAAGATATACCGAGCCTTTCTCGGCTCTTACTTCCAACGAAATAAGATGATATTGAAATATAACACCCAATTAATGAGAGATACCAAGAAATTTTATTTATTTTTGTTACTAAATTTATTTAGGTTTAAGTAAGAATGTACCGCCTTTTTATCAAGAGATTTTTAGATTTTAGCCTGTCATTCATAGGTTTTATCTGTTTATTCCCTCTATTTTTTTTGGTAATGGTGGGGCTATTTTTTGTTAATGATGGCAAGCCTTTCTTTTATCAGCTAAGACCAGGGAAAGATGGGAAGATTTTTAAGATTATCAAGTTTAAAACGATGAATGATAAGAGAGATTCCAATGGAAATCTCCTCCCAGATGCTAAACGGCTCACCAAAATTGGGTCATTTGTAAGAAAAACCTCTCTTGATGAAATCCCTCAACTCCTTAATGTGATCAAAGGAGATATGTCTCTCGTAGGGCCAAGACCTTTACTGCCAGAATATTTATCTTTGTATAGCGAAACGCAGCGCCGTCGCCACGAAATAAAACCTGGTATTACGGGTTGGGCACAGGTTAATGGGAGAAATGCGATATCTTGGACTAAAAAATTTGAACTCGATGTTTGGTATGTAGATCATATCAGCTTTTTATTAGATCTAAAAATCATATTGCTAACGATAAAAAAGGTTTTCATCCGCGAGGGTATCTCCCAAGAAGGGCACGCCACTGTAGAAAATTTTAATGGAAAAAACTAATAAATTAATATATGAAAAAAATAGCAATCGTAGGTGCGGGAGGGTTTGGACAAGAGGTCTTTTGTATATGGAGAGATATGTTACGGGCTCAAAATACAAAATATGAGTTTATAGGTTTTTTTGATGATGCACCAGGGCTTCTCAAAAATAATTTTGGAAAGATTGTAGGTACAGTAGAGCAGTTGAATATTATTGATTATCCATTGGAAGTAGCTATTGCTATTGGTACTCCAAAGCATATTTTCACTGTAAAACAGCTGATAAATAATAATTATCTTATTTTTCCTAATATTATTCACCCTACTGTACAGTTTTTAGGGAAAGATAGTATAAATATCGGGCATGGAAATATTTTTGCATTAAATACTATAATCAGTTGTAATACTAAAATAGGTGATTTTAATGTCTTTAATACTCGAGTTACACTTGGTCATGATAATCTTGTTGGAGACTATAATGTATTTAGCCCAAATGTTCAAATTTCTGGTAATGTACATATTGGTAACCTTAATCTTTTGGGTTTTAATAGTGGGATTATTCAGAATAAAAAAATGGGTAATGAAAATACATTAGGAGCAGGCAGTATTCTGCTGAGAAGTATAAAAGATGAAGGGCTCTATATAGGAAACCCTGCAATAAAAGTTAAATTCTAAAAAAAATATAATGGACAAGAATAAATTTATAGAAGACTTTACATCAATATTTGATGAAGTAGAAGTATCAGAAGTAACAATGGCTACAGAGTTTAAGAACTTTGAAGAATGGAGTTCCTTAGCCGCATTAGGACTTTTAGCTGTAATAGAAGAGGAATATGATGTAGCTCTAACTCATAATGATATTAAAAATGCAGTAACTGTGGAAGATATATACAATATTGTTCAAAATCAAAAGTAAATGGCTTATATTCACATTCCCAATGTTACAATTAAAGGTATTTCTGCTTGTGTACCTAAACAAGTGATTAAAAACGAAAGTCTTAATCATATTTTTCCAGAAGAGGAATTGAAAAAAACAATAGAATCAGTTGGAATTAAAGAGCGCAGAATTTCTAATGAAAATATTTGTGCATCCGATTTATGCTATAATGCTGCAGAAAAATTACTTTCCGATTTAAATATAGATAAAGATTCTATTGATGTACTCATATTTATGTCTCAGACTACAGATTATAAGATACCAGCTACAGCTCCTATACTTCAGAATCGTTTAGGACTTAGCAAAAATACTATCTGCTTTGATGTCTCTTTAGCTTGCAGTGGATATATTTATGCATTAACTACAGCATTTACATACCTTAATCTGCCTAGTATAAATAGAGTTTTATTACTTGATGGAGAAACATTCTCTAAAATTGTAAATTCAAAAGATAAAACTAATGCTTTACTCTATGGAGATGCAGGAACAGCAACTCTTTTGGAGAAAAAAGAAGGAAATAATTTTAATGCTATTTTACATACAGATGGAGAAGGATGGGCATCTGTTAATGTACCTGGGGGAGCTTGTAGAAATCCATTTACAAAAAATAGTTTAGAAGAGAAAATTCGTGAAGATGGAAGCATAGGAAATGAGTTACAAATCTATATGAATGGAATAGATGTATTTAATTTTACTTTGAAAGTAGTTCCTAAAAGTATAAAAGAACTGTTAGAAGCTACTCAGACTAATATTTCTGATTATGATTCTATCATATTTCACCAGGCAAATAAATTTATGATTGAGTTTTTTAGCAAAAAGCTAAAATATGATATGGAAAAAGTGCCTATTAGTTTAGATAAATTTGGAAATACAAGTTCAGCAACTATCCCTTTAACAATAGTGAGTGAATTGAAAGATAAGCAATCTATTAATAATAAGATTATTATGAGTGGATTTGGAGCAGGGCTTTCTTGGGCTGCCGCATCTTTGGATTTAGCAGATACTTATATCAGTGATTTAATTGAAATATAATATGAAAGTCCATCATTATGGTTTAGCGACCAAATCTATTGAGAAAAGCATTAAATCATTTCTTAATTTAGGCTATCAAACAGCTTCCGATATCATTTTTGACCCTATACAAGGAGTTAATTTATTGTTTCTCAAAAATGAAAACAACCATCTGATAGAACTTGTAGAACCTGCCCAAGAGGAGAATCCCGTATCAAAAATTTTAGCTAAATCAGGCACTTCATTATACCATATCTGTTATGAAATATCAAATTTTAATGAGAAAATAGAAGAACTTAAAAAGCAACGATTTGCTGTAGTCCTTCCTCCCACACCTGCCGTTGCATTTAGCAATAGAAAGATATGCTTTTTGTATAACCCATCTGTAGGATTAATAGAACTATTAGAAAAATAATGAAAAACATCGTTTATAGAAACTATACGGTTGAGTATCTCTTTGATAATACTACTCATTTCAGTGGTTATGGAGATGTATCCCTCCCTCAGGAAGATTATGATAACATCATCCTTTTCTATCAGCTAGACCCGAGCAAAACTCCAGAAAAGCAGATAGAAGAAATAGAGGAAATACAATCTAAAATCTCCCTTATTACCCATCTGATTTCAGATAAGAGGATTATTGCCCTTACCCTTCCTGTGGAGTATCAGCAGAACTGGCAAATAAAACATTCTGAGCTGAGTTCAGCCATCCTCAGATTTAATCAATACCTTAAATCCCTTTCCTTTGAGCAGAATAATATAAAGGTAGTAGAGCTTAATCAGTTTTTTGAAAACCAAACAATCGATAAAGTAGACTGGCGATTTTTCTTTACATCTCAAATGATTATTAACCCAAAACTGGCTAAACCTTTTAAGAATTGGTTCAATAGCCAACTGGATTTCATCAGTCTTAAAAGAAAGAAGTGCATTGTTTTAGATTGTGATAATACACTCTGGGGAGGCGTTGTAGGTGAAGATGGTGTTCACGGTGTAAAACTCGGACAAGATTATCCAGGTAATGCCTTTAAGAGTTTTCAAGAATTACTTTTAATGCTCTCCAAAAAAGGGGTTATTTTGGCTGTATGTAGCAAAAACAACCTTGCAGATGTACAAGAGCTGTGGAGAGAAAACCCTAATCATCTCATTAATGACCAAGTACTCTCCGCTTATCGAATCAATTGGCAGAATAAAGCAGAGAATATAAAATCAATAGCAGAAGAGCTTAATATCGGTACCGATAGCTTTGTCTTTATAGACGATAACCCTATTGAGAGGGGCATTGTAAAAGAATTTCTTCCAGAGGTAGAAGTTCCAGATTTTCCAGACAAGCCTTATGATTTGGTAGATTTCTTTTGGAAAGTCTATAATGAGTACTTCACTGCTTTTGAGCTCTCGCAGGAGGACTTAAATAAAACCGAGCAGTATAAAGAAAACTTCTTCCGAAACGAGAGCAAAAAAGTCTTTAATAATATGGATGATTATCTCGCAAGTTTAGATATCGTAGTAGATATTATCTCTGCAAATGATGCTAATATCTCCCGTATTGCTCAAATGACTCAGAAAACCAATCAATTTAATCTAAGAACTCAGCGCTATACAGAGGAAGACCTCAAACTTAAACTCAAAAATGGAAGCCATATTTACTGTGCCAATGTAAAGGATAAGTTTGGCGATAATGGTATTACCATTGCCTGCATTGTTGAAGAGCAAAACAATACTTTATTCCTCGATTCTTACCTTTTAAGTTGTAGGATATTAGGTCGTGAGATAGAAAAAATCACCCTACTAAGTATTATAAAACACCTGCAATCCCAAACAGGTAAAGAAGTAAAAGCAGAATACATCCCATCTAAGAAAAATGCAATGACTAAAGATTTCTTGGAAAAAGTAGGCTTTACAATAGATAGCGAAGACCCAGAAGGCATTAAGAAATACTCCTTCAACCCAGATTTAGAGATAGAAATTAAAGATTATTATACCATAAATTTTAAATAATTAATAAAGAACAATGAAAGAGCAAATAGTTGCAATTATGTCTGAGGTATTTGAATTACCTATTGCAGATTTCCCAGCAGAGATTTCCCAGAAAACTATCGAGAACTGGGATTCACTAAGGCACTTAAACCTTATTGTAGAGTTAGAAGACTCTTTTGATAAATCTTTTGAACCAGAAGAAATATCAGAAATGATTACTCTGGACAAAATCATAGAAATGCTTCAAAAATAGTACAGATGAAAGGTAAAAAAATCCTTATAGTAGGTGCTTCTTCTGGTTTGGGAAGAGAGACTGCTCTTAATCTTGCTAAGCAGGGGGCAGATTTGGTTTTAATATCTCGTGATACAGAGAAATTAAATGCTCTTGCTTCTCAACTTGAAGTAGGAAAATATCAAATTTTCCCTGCTGATGTTACAAATGAAGAAGTACTAAATAAGGCACTATCAGATAGCGTAGCAGATGGGGTTCCTTATAATGGTTTTGTGTATTCTGCAGGTATAGAAGCTACAATCCCATCTAAATTGCTGAAAAAAGCAACTCTTGAAAAAGTAATGGATGTAAATGCCTATCCTGCTGTCCTAATTACTAAGTTTTTATTGAAGAAAGGCAATTTTGACCCAGTAGGAGGTAGCTTGGTTTTTATAAGTTCTGTAATGGGGCATTTAGGGCAAACTGCTAAAACCGCCTATTGTATGTCTAAGCATGCAATAGTAGGTATAATGAGAGCTTTAGCATTAGAATTAGCCCCTAAAAATATTCGTGTAAATTGTGTTTCTCCTGGTATGGTAAAGACAGATATGTCTATAAAAATATTGGAGAGCATCAGTGAAGATAATGTTTCTAAAATAGAATCTATGCACCCTCTTGGTTTAGGAGAACCTAATGATGTAGCAGAAGCTATTTCATTTCTATTATCAGATAATTCCAAATGGATTACTGGTGTAGAGCTACCAGTGGATGGAGGATATAGTGTACAGTAATAAAAATTAATTAAACAATGAGCAACACAAAAATCTGGCTTTCATCTCCGCATATGGGCGGCAATGAGCTCAAATATATTCACGAGGCATTTGAAAACAACTGGGTAGCACCGCTCGGGGCAAATGTAGATGGCTTCGAGGCAGACTTGGAGCGCTTCCTTGGGAGTGGGGTAAAGGTCTCTGCACTTTCGGCGGGTACGGCGGCGCTTCACTTGGCGCTTATTCAGTGTGGTGTGCAGGCGGGTGATGAGGTCATCTGCCAGTCAATGACTTTTTCTGCATCGGCAAATCCTATTGCCTATTTAGGGGCAACTCCTGTGTTTGTAGATTCCGAGCCAGAGACTTGGAATATCTGCCCAAAAGCCTTAGAAGAAGCTATTACCGACCGCATTGCTAAGGGCAAGATGCCAAAAGCGATTGTTGCGGTATCGCTTTACGGTATGCCTTTCAAGGTAGATGAAGTTTTGTCCATCGCGCAGAAGTACGATATCCCACTTGTAGAAGATGCTGCAGAGGCTTTGGGCTCCACTTATAAGGGCAAGGCTTGCGGTACTTTCGGGAGGTTTGGTGTGCTTTCTTTTAATGGAAATAAGATTATCACCACTTCTGGCGGGGGGGCATTGGTTTGCCACACTCAGCAGGAGAAGGATAAAACCGTCTTCCTTTCCACTCAGGCTCGGGATAATGCGCCCCACTATCAGCATTCGGAGATTGGTTATAATTACAGAATGAGCAACATCTCGGCAGGTATCGGCAGGGGGCAGATGGAAGTCCTTCCCGAGAGGATAAAAGCCCGTAGGGAGATGCACACTTTCTATCAAGATTTATTTAAAGACATTGATGGAGTAGATGTTTTTACCGAGCCGAGTGCAGATTATTATTCCAACCATTGGCTTTCGGCAATCGTTATCAATCCAGAGAAAACAGGAAGGATGAGGGAAGACCTCAGGCTTGCTTTCTTGGAAGAGAATATAGAATCTCGCCCATTGTGGAAGCCTATGCACCTTCAGCCAGTGTTTAAAACCAGTCCGTATTACGGTGGAAGCATATCCGAAAACCTATTTAATAACGGACTTTGCCTTCCTTCTGGCTCTAATCTCACCAATGAGGACAAGGAGCGCATTGCTCAGGTCGTGAAAAATATTTTCCTACATTTGCCTCCTAATTTTTAAGAATCAAATAATGAAAAAAATTGCATTTGCCCTCTTAGCAATGTCTTCCTCCCTGTTTTTTGCACAGGAGGAGCAGATTGTAGAGGCTAAAACCGATTCCCTTGCTACTAAAAACTGGTCTATCGAGGGGCAACACTCCTTAATGCTCAACCAAGCGGCGTTCTCTAACTGGGTAGGTGGCGGTACCAACAATGTCGGCTGGATAGCTGGCATTAATTATAACCTTACTTACCAGAAGGATAAAGACCTTTGGGAGAATATCATCGTTCTTGGCTACGGTCAAAACGATACTAAGGGCATAGGAACCCGAAAGACCCAAGATGTTCTTAATCTATCCACCAATTATGGCCGTAAAGTCTCCAAAAGCTGGTATGCATCCGCTGGTGCAGGGCTTATTACCCAGTTCGCACCGGGCTATACCTACGGCACTCCGCCAGCAGACGATGTGAAGACCTCTAATTTTATGGCGCCAGGCTACCTTAGCGTAGGGGCTGGTTTTACTTACAAGCCCGCTGCCGACTTTACCCTTACCCTAAGACCTGCCAACGCACGGTGGACTTTCGTATTGGATAAAGAGCTCCAAAAAGAGGGGCTGTATGGCTTGAAAAACGATGGAGATTCTTCTCTCTTCCAGCTCGGTTTCCTCGCTACCGCCCAGTATAAGCTAAAATTGATGGAGAATATCACCCTTGCCAATACCGCATCCGTATTTTCCAACTACCTAGACCATCCCGACCGATTGGTTCTCTCCTATGGTGGGGTGCTTAATATGAAAATCAATAAATACATCTCTTCCGTCATCACGCTTGACCTTCTCTACGACCACAACCAGATTAAGAAGACGCAGCTAAAACAAACCCTCGGCGTAGGTTTCGCCTACAACCTGAGCAATGGTGTAAAAAGAGATGCCAATACCGATAACCGCTCCTGGTCTCATTAATTCATCTATAAACTTATTATCATTAACGGGTTTTTAGTCTTAAGTTTTGGGCTAGAAGCCATTTTTTTTGTATGATATTAAGAATAAATGGCAATACTTCTTTTTTTAATACTTAATAGATGATATAATAACGCTGAATTTCCTCTATTTTTTCAAATTCTATGGCGAACTTAACCCATTGAAATTAATAAATCGGTAAAGAAATATCGTTTTTTATGAGAATTTTCTGTTAAAAAACAAGTTTTAACCCGTTTAGAACGCCTTCGGACCCGTTCGGAACGCCTTCGGATAAGAAAAAAGGGAGATAATTTTACTAAAAAAGACCTTCTCTTATATTTAGAAAGAGAAGGTTTTCGCAATATTAGATTTCTAAGAGGATAGGACAATGATCGGAGTGCACGGCATCCTTTAAGATGAGGGAATTTTGGAGCCGCTCCTCGAGTATATCGGCTACGAAGTGGTAATCGAGGCGCCAGCCTTTGTTCCTCGCGCGGGCATTTTGCCTGTAGCTCCACCAAGTGTAGTTCTCCGGCTGGTCATTGAAGATTCTGAAGCTATCGAGCAGCTTACACTCGCTCATAAAGAGGCTCATCCACTCTCGTTCTATCGGAAGAAAGCCTGAGACATTCTTTAGACGGATAGGGTCGTGAATATCTATCGCTTCGTGGCAAATATTGAAGTCTCCACTGATAATTAGGCGGGGGATTTCCTTTCTAAGCTCTTTGATGTGGTTCATAAAGTCGTAGCAGAACTCCATTTTGAAATCCAGCCTCTCAATATTGGAAGCGCTGGGCACATAAACGGAAATGGTGGAGAAATCTGCGAAATCGGTGCGGATTACTCGTCCTTCGGAGTCGTATTTATCGATTCCCATTCCGTAGACTACGGCTTTGGGCTTGGCTTTTGAGGCTATGCCCACGCCACTATAGCCTTTTCGTTCCGCAGGAAACCAAAAACTCTGATAGCCGAGACTCTCAAAAGTTTTAATATCAATCTGTTCCTGCATAGCCTTTAATTCCTGAAAACTGACGAGGTCTGGATTGGTTATTTTCAGCCACTCATCTAAATTTTTGGAGAAAGCAGCCCTTATACCGTTTACATTATAGGAAATTATCTTCATCTGATGCTTGTTTTGCGTATTAAAAAGCAATAGACTGGACAAATTTCCAGCCTATCATTAAAAATATATTTATTATGAGCTACAAATATAAAAAATTATTTTGGCTCCATTATACTGACGGGGATGATGCACTCTTCCAATGAAATGCCTCCGTGCTGATAAGTATCGCGATAGTAATTCACGAAATGGTTGTAGTTCTTCGGATAGGCGAGGAAGGTATTATTCTTCGCGAAGATGTATTTAGAGCTTAGGTTGCCTTTTGGGAGGAAAAACTTCTCGGGTTGGGTGATTGCCCAGACTTCTTTCTCATCATAGGTGAGGCTACGCCCCGTTTTGTATCGGATGTTGGTAGAAGTCTCTCGGTCGCCGATGACTTGGCTTGGCTTTTTAACATAGATAGTCCCGTGATCGGTGGTAATGACTAATCTAAAGCCCACTTCGGCGGCGAGGCGAATTATTTTGATGAGGGAGGAGTTTTCAAACCAGTTGAGGGTAAGGGATCTGAAGGTTTTATCATCTCGGATGAGCTGGTCTACAATATGATTATCGGTCTTCGCGTGGGAGAGGATATCGATGAAATTATAGACGATGGTGAGGAGTTCGTAGTTTTTGTATTGATTAAAGTCCTCGTAGATTTTTCTTTCAAAGTCGGCATTGAGGATTTTGATGTATTTTGAGGTCTTTCCGCTCAGCCCGAGCCTTTTCATCTGATCGTTGAGGAAATCTTTTTCGTATTCGTTTTTTCCTCCATCTTCATTGTCATTAAACCATTTATCAGGGAAGCGTTTTTCTATCTCCGATGGGAGGAGCCCGGCAAAGAAGGCGTTTCTCGCGTATTGTGTAGCGGTGGGCAGGATGCTGTAGTAGTAGTCCTCCTGTACCTTATTATAATATTTGGCAAAGAGGGGCTCTATGACTTTCCATTGGTCGTAGCGCAGGTTGTCGATCATCAGGAGGAGGACTTTTCCTTTCTCTATTTCGGGTTTTACGCGGTCTTTAAAAAGGGTGTGGCTCATCATTGGTTTATCGGAGGAGTGCAGCCAGCCTTCGTAGTTGCGTTCTATGAACTTTGAGAACTGAATATTGGCATCTTCTTTCTGAGATTGGAGGAGCTCGGCAAATTCGGTATCCATCACTTTATCAAACTTGATCTCCCAATTCATTATTTTCTTGTAATAATCTGCCCAGTCTTGATAGGTTTTCAGATAAGCGAGTTCCATAGAGAGATTTCGGAATTCTTGCTGGTATTCAAGGATGGTTTTTTGCTCTACGAGGTTGTCTTCCTGCAAATTTTTCTTTAAGGAGAGGAGAATTTGATTGGGGTTGACGGGTTTTAGGATATAGTCGGCGATTTGTGAGCCTATTGCCTGCTCCATAATGTGCTCTTCTTCGCTTTTGGTAACCATTACGATCTTCATTGCAGAGTCTTTGCTTTTGAGCAGGGGAATGGCTTCGAGCCCAGAGATTCCTGGCATATTCTCATCGAGGAGGGTGAGCTGGAATTTTTCTTTTTCTATGAGCTCGAGGGCTTCATTTACATTATTAATCGGGGTGATGGAGTAGCCTTTGCCTTCGAGGAAGACGATGTGGGGTTTGAGTAGATCTACTTCGTCATCTATCCAAAGTATTTTTGCCATAATCTGTGTTTTTTGTTAATGATACTTGAATTTTGAGCGTTTTTTGCTCTATTTCGTCATCAAAACTAAATAATTTATTAGTGCGTACAAAAACTTTATATTTTTTTAACAGCTGCAAGCCTCTTTGTTTAGACTTTTTAGGAGAATGGAGGGGTAGGGGAGGGAAGAGTTGGCTTGGGTTAGAGACCCTTTTTTTATTAAAAAGGGGTGGGAATTTAAATCATTGATATTAAACAAATTGATGATTTTGTAATTTTTATAGTTGATAATTGATTTTTTGTAGCGTATTTTTCATTTTTACTAGTTGTAACACTAATCTTAGCGTTGATTTGTTGATTTAGATAGTTGCAGAAGCGTTTTTACCCATTGCATTCGCATTTTTGAGTGTTGCATTCGTATTTTTACTCGTTACATTGGTGTTTTTACCTACTGTATTAGCATTTTTTCGTTCGTTTTATTGAATTTTTCTCAATGAAAAAAAACATTAGCTCATTGTATAGAGAAAAATTGAGGAATAAGGTTTATTTTAGCGCCCGAAAAATTTAAAAAATAAGAGATGGCAACAGGAATTTTTGCAGTATTGGACGATATAGCGAGCCTGATGGACGATGTGGTAGTCGCAACCAAAAAAACAGCGGGAATATTGGGCGATGACTTAGCCGTAAATGCAAATAAGGCGACGGGATTTGTCTCTTCCAGAGAGCTGCCCGTACTTTGGAAAATAACCCAAGGCTCCCTTGTAAATAAAGCGATTATAGTGCCTATTGCCTTGCTGTTAAACATCATCTATCCCGTTGCTATCAAGTGGATTTTGGTATTTGGAGGGCTCTATCTCGCATTTGAGGGAGTGGAGAAGATTGTCCATTATCTCTTCCATAAAAAAGAGGGCTCAGCAAGTGAAAAAAACGCCCCGAAAGCAGAAGAAAACGACCTTATGGTCGCAGAAAAAATAAAGGTAAAGGAAGCTATATCTACCGACTTTATACTCTCGGTGGAGATTGTGATTATTGCCTTAGGAACAGTGCTCGGAGAGCCATTGATAAGGCAAATTATAACGGTTTGTGTGGTTTCTGTGCTGGCAACAGTTGGAGTTTATGGCTTCGTTGCCCTTATTGTAAGGATGGATGATTTGGGTTTTAGCCTTATAAAAAAATCTGAGAATAAAGGACTGCTGGCGAAGATAGGGCGCTTATTGATAAGTGCTTTACCTATTATTATTCGAGCATTTGCAGTCATAGGAACAGTAGCGCTAATATTAGTAGCAGGGGGGATTTTTGCACATTATATCCCACAAATACATCATATAACAGAAGAATACCGGCGCATCCCCGAAATCTTGATAGAAACAGGAGCAGGGCTAGCAGGTGGGGGATTGGTTTATGGTTTTGTGAGCGTGATTAGGAGGCTACGGGCGGTAGCTGGTTTTTAGCTTCTAGCTTTTGGCTGTTAGCTTGTATTAAGTGCCTGCCACGCCAGTGGCTTCTTTGCGCGAGTGGGTGTTTGCGAGCTGTCCGCAGGCAGCATCTATATCTCCACCTCGGCTACGCCTTACAACGATGGTAATCCCTGCCTTTTCGAGTTCGTGTACATACCGCTCCTCAGCTTCTATATTACGGTGGTCATACTTACCTTCACCAATGGGGTTGTACTGAATAAGATTTACTTTAGATGGTACTTGTCGGCAGTATTTAATCAATGCCTTGATGTCTTCATCGGTATCATTAATCCCTCCCCAAACGCAATATTCAAAGGTAATGGGAGAGCTTGTCTGTCTATACCAATATTGAAGCGCATCCATAATCTCGGTGAGCGGGAATTTTGAGGAGAAAGGCATAATATCATTTCTCTTGTGCTCAATAGCGGAGTGTAGAGAGAGTGCGAGTTTTACTTTTAGGTTTTCATCGGCGAGCATTTTCATCATTTTAGGAATCCCCGATGTGGAGACTGTAATCCTCCTTGGAGACATACCCAAGCCTTCAGGTGAGGTTATCTTTCGTATGGATTCTACTACATTTTTGTAGTTCATCATCGGCTCGCCCATTCCCATAAAGACAATGTTAGAGAGCGGTCGCCCAAAGTAAAGTCTGCTTTGTTTGTCTATCAATGCTACTTGGTCTATGATTTCGGCAACTTCCAGATTTCGCATTCTTTTGAGTTTTGCTGTTGCACAGAATTCACAGTTTAATGAGCAACCTACCTGAGAAGATACGCAGGCTGTAGTTCGCGTTTCGGTAGGGATGAGTACTGATTCTACAAGGAGCCCATCGTGTAGCTTTACGCCGTTTTTAATCGTTCCATCGCTGGATTTTTGTAGGGTATCTACGGCAATGGGATTAATCACAAAGTCTTTTGATAGGTTTTCTCTGAGATTTTTTGAGAGATTCGTCATCTCCTCAAATGAGTGGAGATTCTTGCTCCACAGCCAGTCATAAACCTGCTTTGCACGGAAGGGCTTATCACCAATTTGTGTAAAATACTCCTTTAAGTCTTCAAGGCTGAGCGTACGAATATCTTTCAAAATCTTTTCTTTTTAAGGGCGCAAAGATAGGGTTTTCTTATGGTTTTTATATGGGGAGCTAGTTCATCAGTACGGCTAATTTTGAGGAGATAGGTATCTTTGCCCGCAATTATTTTAATTTTTTAGAAATGTTTAAGAGAGTTTTCATTGTTTTATTGATGCTTTTTGCGGTTTTGGGGAGTTCTCAGGCTTCCAAAACCTCAGTGGTAGCCACAGGAAAAGTGGTAGGGGTGAAAGATGGAGATACCTTTAAGGTATTGATAAAAGGCAAGGAGGTAAGTGTGCGTTTGTTGCATATTGATTGCCCAGAAAAGAAGCAAGCATTTGGGAAGAGGGCTAAGCAGAAGGTATCTGACCTGTGCTTTGGTAAGGAAGTGAAGCTGGTAGCGCGTAGCAAGACCGACAGATACAAAAGACTATTGGCAGAAGTCTATGTAGATGATTTATGTGTGAATAAAGAGCTGGTGCGCTTGGGGCTGGCGTGGCATTTTAAGAGATATTCCAATGATAAGAGCTATGCCCATCTTGAAAATGAAGCCCGAAAGAATAAAGTGGGGCTTTGGGTAGAGCCTTCACCGGTAGCACCTTGGGATTTTAGGAAGAGCCGAAAGAAAAAGTAAAATTCCTTTTACTGCATTAAGTCTATGGTAGATTTTATTTCCAATTTGAAGGCGTAATGAAATACTTTTTGCCAAAAAAATATACCTCCGAAGAGGTATAGTATAGGCTTCTTAGAGTTTCGTGCTGTTAAGCCTTAGTGAATTGAGTATAACCGATACCGAGCTAAAGCTCATCGCTGCAGCAGCAATCATCGGACTGAGCAATATTCCAAAGAAAGGATACAAAATACCCGCTGCAATGGGTATCCCCAGCGTATTATACACAAAAGCAAAGAACAGGTTTTCTTTGATATTCCTCAGGAGTTTTTCGCTGAGGATTTTTGTTTTTGCTATGCCCCAAATATCTCCTTTCAAGAGGGTGATTTCTGCTGATTCTATTGCGGCACCGCTTCCTGTGCCCATCGCAATCCCTATGTCCGACTGTGCCAGTGCTGGTGCATCATTGATGCCGTCCCCTGCCATTGCTACCACCTTCCCTTCAGCTTGTAGCCTTTTAATTTCATTCATCTTATCGGCAGGGAGGCAGCTTGCTTTGTAATTTTTAATACCGAGCTCCTCCGCTACGGCTCTTGCGGTCTGCTGATGGTCTCCTGTGAGCATTACAACCTCTATATTGTGGCTTTGAAGGAATTTAACTGCCTTTTTAGAACTCTCCTTTATCTTATCCGAGAAGCTGATAAGCCCTAAAACCTCATTCCCTCTCGCTACGAAGGAGACTGTTTTTGCTTGAGACTGGAGTTCAGACGCTTTTTGAGAAAACTCATCCGAAACAGGGATAGAAAAATGTTTTAACAAGGCTTCATTACCCAATAAAAGCCGATGGTCTCCCGATATTCCCGAAACACCTTTCCCAGAAATATTCTCAAAAGAGGAAAGTTTGAAGTTCATTAGCCCTTTCTCTCTTGTAGCTTTTAGTATTGCTTGAGAAAGGGGGTGCTCGGAGTTTTGGCTAAGTGCTCCAGCAATGCTTAGGAGCTCTTCTTGGGAGGAGTTGATGGCAAAAATTCCATCTATACTCGGCTTACCTTCGGTGAGGGTTCCTGTTTTATCGGTGATGAGCACATTTATTTTATTCATTTGTTCTAATGCTTCGGCATTTTTTATTAAGATACCGTTTTTAGCGCCTTTTCCAATGCCTACGGTCAGGCTCATTGGGGTAGCGAGCCCTAATGCACAGGGACAAGCCACAATAAGAACCGCTACGGCATTTACAAGGGCATAAATGAGCCTGTTTTCTCCCCCGAAGAGGTACCATAAAGCGAAGGTAAGTACTGAAATACCGATTACAGTTGGTACAAAGATTTTTGAAACTCGGTCGGCGAGCTTTTGTATGGGAGCTTTGCTTCTGCTGGCTTCATTTACGAGGTTTATGATCTGCGCCAGGAGGGTATCGCTTCCTACTTTTTCGGCAAGCATCAGAAAACTACCGTTTCCGTTGAGCGTTCCAGAGCTTACTTTATCGTTTAGACCTTTTTCAGCGGGTATAGGCTCGCCTGTAATCATCGATTCATCCACCGAAGAGCTTCCTTCCAGAATCTTACCATCTACGGGAATCTTTTCTCCTACTTTTACCCTAAGGATATCTCCTGTTTTCACTTCCGAGAGGGGGATTTTCTCCTCCTTACCTTCTCTGATGAGGTTAGCAGTCTCTGGCGAGAGGTTCATTAATTCTTCAATGGCTTTCCCTGTCTTCTGATGGGCTTTTGCCTCGAGCATTTGCCCCATAATTACGAGGGTAAGGATTACGCAGACGGACTCAAAGTAGAGCGAGAGCTCACCATCGTGCATTAGCTCGTGGGGGAGGAGCTGAGGGGCGAATAATGCCACAATGCTAAATAAAAATGCGGCTGCCGTTCCCAAAAATATGAGTGAGAACATATTCAGGTTCCAAGTTTGGAAGGAATTAAAGCCTCTCTTGATGAGAAACCAGCCTGAGTAGAAGATAACGGGGAGAGAGAAGAGGAGCTCTACATATCCGATGACCTCTTTTGGGAGTCCCCAGCTTATCCACATCCCTCCCATTGAGAGGATAAAAACAGGCAAGGTGAATCCTAAGCTGATGAGGAACTTCTTTTTGAGTTTCTGATAGGTAGTATCGGTTTTTCTGCCGTCTTTATAGGGTATCATTACGAGATCCATTCCACAGACTGGGCATCCTACATTATCGTTATAGACTTTATCGCCTTCGCAGAACATCGGGCAGTAATATTTGCCCTCATTTTCCCTTTCTGTGCTGATATTTTGATGATGATGCCCTTCTTTGCCCATCGTATGATGCTGAAGATGCACGCCTTTCGCTCTATTCGCCTCCTGTTCCTCTATTGGCACGAGGTACATATTACAGATCGGGCATCTAAGCCCTTTTTGGAAATAGACGCGCTCTCCTTCGCACTCCATTGGGCAATAATATACCGAGCTTGGCGAAACTCTCTCTTGTGGAGGCGTATATTCCGCTGGCTGTTCATCTTCAAACGCTTGCAGAGCATAATCGCCCACCTTCTGAAGCTCAGAATTAAGGTAATTAATATCAATTTCTCGCTCAGAAATGAGTTCTGCACTGGACTTTGCGAGGTCAATCTTAGCTGAAAGCCCTTCAATGCCATTCAGCACGCCAGAAATCTTCTGCATACAGCTTCCACAGCTCATTCCTAAGACTTTGTATTTAGTTGTCATCTCTTATTTGGTTTAATGATTTTCTAAGTTGCAAAGTTAAATCATCAAATCTAATCTCTCTTATACTTAAGTCTATAAAAATTATAATAAGCAGCAGGCTTAAGGCGGTAAGTAGTAGGCTTTAAGTGGTAAGTGAAGGATTTTATATCCTTTAAAAGGGAAAATGATACTCAATATTAGCTTTTAAAAGCCTAAAAAAGTGCTTATTATTAGAAAAAGAGTAGTCTATTTTAAGTCTAGGGTCATTATTGATGATCGTTTGGAGAATGGCAAGCCCCAGACCTGTAGAGAGGCTGTCGTTTGACTGTTTATAGAACCTATTAAAGATTTTATCTCCGTCCAAAGCGGTTCCTGTAGCGGTATTTGAGAAAACAATCTCATTAGGAGAGATTTCAATGCAGATTTCTCCATTTGGAGGGCTGTATTTCACGGCATTTTGGAAGAGATTCGTCAAAATAATGTGGAAAAGATTACGATTAAACTCTACTTGAAAGACTCCTTTTTCCTTAATATCGAGCTGAATTTCTTTATATTGGACTAAGGATTCGGCATTTTCTGCCATTTCATCAATTATTTCATTAGCGTTGATGCTTTCCTCTTCTTGAAACTGGTTATTTTCAATCTTGGAGAGGGTAAGGAGCGATGAGATGAGGTCAGACATCCGTTTAGCCGTGCTTTTTATCTGGATGAGTTGCTGAATTTCCTCTTCCTTACTGCCTTGTTCTATAAGGAGGTCTATTTTATTTTGAATGATACTGATCGGGGTTTTTAGCTCGTGGGAAGCATTTTCTATGAATGCCTTTTGTTGCATAAACACCTCTTGATTATCGTTAAGCATTGTCAAAATTCCCTTAGATAAGTCCTTAAATTCGGAGATGGAGGTCTCAGGTTCTACAAAGGTATTTTTACTTCCGAATCGGTAGGCGGAAAGCTGGGAAATAATCTCCCTAAAAGGCTTAAAAGCTCGGTTCAGAACGATTCTATTGACCCAATAAACGCATATCACCAGCACAGCATAGAGTACAGCGAGGGCTACAGCGAGGTTGATGAGCAAATCATCCTCTTCTACAGTAGAAGTACGGATCTCCAGTTGGTAAGAGCGCCCTTCTTTGTCCAAAAAATGGGTCGTTAGCACTCGGTAAGGCTCCATTTCTTGGTCATAAGGCATATAAAACATCTCATTGCGGAGTCTATTCCATTGGCTAAACTCCTCGTCTGGCACTGGAGTTATCTTAAACTGTCCAATGCCGTATTCATCTGTTTTTAAGATCTCTGGGTTGTCGTAAGCCTCGCGAATGATAGCGATTTTCCTGTCCTTCAAGCCGTCATCTACATTATCATAGACCTCATCGAGGATAAAGGCATAGAAAAGTGCCGCCCACAAGGCGATAAGCAGGAAAATGAAGAGCGAAAGATGCTTCTGGGTGTAGTTTTTTAGGGAAATCATCTACTCAAATTTATATCCTATGCCATAGACGGCAATAATGTCTGCTTCGGAGCGGTGTGTTTTCAGTTTTTTGCGGAGGTTTTTTACTTGAGAATAGATAAAATCCAGACTTTCGGACTGGTCAATATAATCTCCCCAGACCATTTCTGCCAAAGAAGTCTTCTCAAAGGTTTTTGAGGGGCGACTGATGAATCGGTAAAGCATATCAAACTCTTTTCTATTGAGCTGGAGGGGTTCATCACCCACCGTAACCTGCCTATCCTCATAGTTAAGCCTTATATTCTTATAGCTAATCCAAGAATTCCCGTGCTGTAGCTTTCTTCGGGTAACCGATTTTATCCGAGCGAAAAGCTCGGCGAGATGGAAGGGTTTCGCGAGGTAATCATCGGCTCCGAGCTCCAAACCACTGACTTTGTCGTCGATAGAATCCTTTGCAGAGAGGATAATAACGGGTGTTGTCTTCTTATTTTCCTTTAATGAGCGGAGGATATCGAGACCGTTGCCGTCTGGGAGGGTAATGTCTAGCAAAATACAGTCATACTCATAGTCTATAACCTTATACAGTCCTTCTTTTGCGTTTTTTGCTCCCTCTACACGGAGGTTTTCCTTTTCTAAAAATGTCGTTATCGTTTCTCGAAGCCCTTGTTCGTCTTCTACTATTAAAATTTTCATTTATTTACGCTTTATTTTTAGGATTTATCTCGGCAAATATAGAAATTATGCATAGGAAAGAGGGAAAATATGAAACTTGTTGTAATTTTTCTCAATCTAATTTTATATTGAACAAGACGAAATTTATTATAAAAGACCTAATATTTCATATACAAAAGAGGGAATAGAATAGTATCTACTCCCTCTTTTGTTTTTTGTGTGTTTGAGTTACTCTTTTACAGAAAGTTTATCCATAGAGAAATAAAGAGCGGTATTGGCACCATATTGTCCTACATCGGTAGTCTCTAAGAAGAAGAGAAGATACTTCACCTGTCCGAGAGGAGATAAATCTACCTTTTTCCAAGTGGTGTCTATACTATTTACTTTATTTCTAAAATCTACAAAATAGTGAATAATCGGTTCTGCATTGTTTGTGAGTTTTTTATCTTTATCTAAACCATAGATATGAATTGCAAAATAGTCACCTTTTTCAAATTTTCTTGCAAAGGAATCACCATTTAAGATACCGTAATATGACCAAGGGCTTATTGCAAGACTTACAGACTTTGCTGTATAGGTTTTGGAATTATCGGCAATCTCTACACTGCTGGAAAATTTGCTTAAATCTATTACTTCTCCTGCTTTTAATACACCTTGTGCAGGCTTATGATCAGCATAGGAGATAAGAAAAGGAGTACCTTCACCATTTACCCCTCCTTTGGGCATTGTACCCCATTGGTTTTTTACCCAACCACCTTGGGAGTTGAGATGATTTGTATTATCATTACTGTTAGAAACTGTGAAGCCACTCCAGTAGTTCCAGCTTTGAACAGCGGTATGGTTGAACTTGAAAATACCGATTTCTAAAGCTTTGTCTTCGGTATAGGTGTCTTTCCATATTTTTCCACCTGTAACTGCAGTACCATCGGAGAGGTCAAATTTGGAAAGGTCTAAGGTCGTAATGCCCTGCTCTACGAGTTGGATAGGCTCATTGTCCATTTGGCAGGATGTAAGTGCCACAGTACTGATTGTCAGTAAAAAGATCCTAATGTAAAGGTTCTTGAAAATTCTTGTAGTCATCTGTATATAATAAGTTTATTTGTTATTTTTGGTTGAGTTTTTTATCCAAAGGTCATAAGCACCTCTGATTTCGGTTGATATCTCACCCAGCCAGCCAGCCTCCTGGTTAATAGCGGTATAGACTTTTATAAAATCAATCCCGATGAGATGTACAGGTTTTCCATTTTTATCTACTGCCCAAGATATGTCTATATTAGAGGCCTCAGATTCGTTGGGAGCGTTATCAGCATAGCCAAAATCATAAGCCTTGCCTGTCCAATGGGCATTCGCTCCGCCATTTTGGGTGTAATTATCCTTTAGCTTTGTTCCAGAGAATGATAGTGTGGACTGATGGAGCCAAAGAGGGTAATAGCTCTGAGAATGAAATCTGTTTTTTGATTTAAAACCTGAATTTCCTTGATTATCTTCCCATTTTATATAGTTTTTTTCTTCACCAGAAGGTTCATTTTCAGGTTTAAAATAGGTGATTTGGTAATTCTTCACCGTCTCCGAAGAAGAGTGTTCACTCCCTGCAATTTCGTACCATTCATTATCATCTGGCTTTCCGTTTTTATTTCTGTCATAGGCTACCATTATGATTCCAGGTTCACTACTGCCCGCAAAGGCATTGCCTAAAACTTTAAAATCTCTCCCCGTAAGGTTAGGAATGGTGTGGTCAAACGAAAAGATAACAAAACCACCATATCCCCCAAGACTAATAAGGTCTTTTGTATCACCCACAAGAGCTTTTTTTGCCTTAGCGAGGAGATGTTGTTCGGTATTTTGGTCTTCGTAGGCTGGGAGTTTGTTGATGAACTGCCCCACAGCAGGGCGATACTCTAATACATCGGCAATATACTCGCTAAATTTCTTGTCTTCCTCGGTTACATTAATGGTTGAAGTATAGGTAAGTGATTTGCCATTATAAGAAACCTCAAGGTTAAGGGTATGAGGAGCTATTTCTGTGGAAATAAATTCAAAGACAGGAGCTTTAGAGTATTCTTTACCATCTACTTTCCAAATGAAAGATGCAGAAAGCGGGATGTTGGGCTTTATCTCCAGGACTTTAAACCTGTTGACCGTATAGGAGGGTTCTAAAATTCCAATAGGGATATCGGGTTGCAGAAAGTCATCCGCAGTACATGCTCCAAGAGCCAATAAAAAGATTAAGTGTTTCGGTTTCATTGTCCCACAAAGGTAGAAAAATAATAAAAAATACCTTATTAGTCTATTTAGAATAGATTTTTGAGGAAATTGAAAATGTTAATAATAGAGATTAAATCATTGAAAATTAATATAAAAGTATTGATTAATCTTTATAAACAAATGCAAAATGAGCAGGAATATTGCCTGCTGATTGCTCCCATTTGAAGTTACCATTTTTGTCAAAGGCATAGATATAACCAATAGAGGTATAGTCCCTCGCATCGGTGATATAAATATCTCCACTTATTGGATTTACAGCGATACCGTATGGGTTCTGAATCTTTTTTTGATATTCGGTAGGGATTAAATCCGTACTGAGAATGGTCTCTGATTCTACATCTATCACTCCAAATGACTTCTTAGTTGTGTGAGTATTATAGTTAAAGTCATTAGCATAATAGTAGAGTTTGTCATTAACTATTGTCATATTGCTCACAGGAATATCAAAGGATTTTTTGACTTCACCTGTGCTGGCATCTACTACAAAGAGGTTGGATTTGTGGTTATAATAGTCTCCCCGTGAACTGATATACAAATCTCCAAATCTGTCTTTTTTAATTCTATGGAGATTAATATCTATATCTATCTTCTTCTCTTCAGTAAAGGTTTTAAGGTCGATAATAGAAAGAGTTTTATCATAATTTGGGAAACGGTAGCCACCTGAATTAACAACGAAGAGCTTGCTATTTTCTCCCACGACGAGTTCTTCAGGTTGGTAGCCTACAATTACTTCTCTCTGGATACTAAGACTGGCAGTGTCTATCTCCACCACCTTTCCAAGTGGAGCTTTTGGGTCTGGAGAGATCTTTCCATTATAACTGCTGGCGTAGGCTTTGCCACTACTAAAGCAAATATATCGGCAGTTTTGCAAAGGGATGGATTTGATGCGCTTTGCTGTTTTTGTATCAAGTACTTCTATCTTTCCTGATACATTAATTACGGCATAGAGCTTAGAACCATAGACTTGAAGGTCATTCCCCACATCTCCGAGTTCTTTCACTACACTTGGGTTGGCAGTAGCGTAGATGTTTTTGTGGTAAATTCCCTTTGTATAGTCCAGATAATCCAGTGTAGCCTGGTTGGTTCCCATTGCTCCCTCATTCAAGAGATAAAAACCCTGTATCTTTCCAGAAGCCTCTGGTGGAAGAGGGGTTTCCTCTATCTGAGGAATGTATTCATTTCCTCTGCAGCTAAAAAGGAGGAGAATCCAAGAGGTAGCTAATAATAAAAAGGAGTTCTTATTCATTGTTTTAAAACCTATAAGTTCCAGTTGAGTACCAGTTTGAAGTTTCTACCAGGCATTGGATAGTTTGTTACAACTTCGTAGTACTGATTGAGGAGATTATTCGCCTCCAAAGATACTTTAAATTTATTAGTTCCAACTTTAAATTCTTTTTGCAATGCAATATCGTGAGTATACCAAGGCTGGATTTCATAATAACGGATGTTGTTTTGAAGTGCATTATACCGCTTGCCTGCATAAATGAAACTGTAATGTAGCCCCCAGCCTTTATAGTCTGAAATTAACGAAAAACTACCGCTATGTAGGGGGGTATATGGAATTTGATGGTTGTAATATGAATCTGACTTATCGGTGAGATTTTTTGCTGACTGATAAGTATAATTTAAGAGCGGACGAAGGTTAAAATTCCCCATCTGAAGCGTAGTTTGCAGTTGAATATCCGTACCGATAATTTCCACATATCCAAGGTTCTTCATCATCCATCTAAACATACTGCCGTTAGGTGCAGCGATGATTTTATTTTCTACTTTGTTGAAATACACATCTGCCTTTAGCTGAAGCTGTCTCACTATTTTAGCTTCATTCTCCTTCTGAAAGCTTAGCCCAAGGTTATATTGATGAGTGTATTCGGGCTGAAGGTTTGAGGTGCCGATTATGGTGTAATAGAGGTCGTTAAATGTAGGCATTCTGAAGCTCTTTTTATAAAATGCTCGGAAACTAACGCCTTGATTCTTCAATTGATAGCTTAGGAAGAGGGAGGGCGACCATTCGGATTTGTCGGGAGAGGCTGCATTGCGCTTCACTTCCTCTTGAACGAAGGTGCCAAGGAGGCTGCCCAGTACCTTAACGCCTCCCTTTTGGTAAGTTGTAGCAAAGGCTACGAGCTCTGTGTATCGGGTGGGGAAAGAGAAGAGTGGCAGGTCGGCACTAAGATTATTGAATTGGAAATCTGCGCTTAAGCTGATGTCCCAACTTGGATTGATGGAGTAAATATTGGATGAGGAGAGGTAGGCTTCCCTCTGAATATAAGTATTTTGAATCTTGTGGAGCTTGGTGGTGGTCGCCGTGTCTGCATAATGGGTATAGTCGTAAGCAAGTTTGGTTTTAAGCTGTGTTTCAATGCTGGGGAACAGCTTTTTACGCAATGTGGTTTGCAGAAAATAATTCTCGTCCCTCAACCTTTGCCCTCTTTCCTTAAAACCGCCATTCACAATCGGCGCGGGAAGCCCTCGGTTGGACTGATAAGCATAAGCCCTCGCCTCCCAACTGCCTCTATCGAGTTTAGTGAATATCGCAGTCTCTAATCTTTTGGATTGAATATCACTATCATACCTCTTAGCAAGCGTATCATAGGCGATACTCCCATCGAGCTTCTTTTTAGTATATCGGAAGCGGTAGATGCCATCACTTTCCAGAAACTCACCACTAATACTCGCAGAAGTATGAGCTGAAAGCCTCTGCTCCAGCCGAAAAGAGGGATTGAAAAGCGAAATAGACGAATTTTTAAGCCTTAAAATGAGATTGGTTTTCCTTCCATTTGAAAATAAAGGCCTTTTAGGCTGAATATAAATACTCCCCGACGAACCAAAATCTTTCGCTGGCTGAAATATATCGGATTTCTGCCCATTATAAAGGGCTATTTCCTCTACATCATCCAAAGAAAACCGACCTAAATCTACAATTCCGTTCTGTGCATTTCCAAGCTGGATACCATCATAAAAAACACCCGTATGATGGCTCCCAAGACTCCGAATATTAATGGTTTTTAGCCCTCCTATACCTCCGTAATCCTTAATCTGAACACCAGAGAAATACCTCAGAGCATCTGCCACCGAATGAGAATTAAGTCTTTGGAGCTCCTTACCGCTAAGCACTTGTACAGGAATCACCTCTTTGAAATTCCTTTTGTATAATTCCAGTGTTTGTATTGTTTGGAGGCTGTCTGCTCCCCTCTGTGCAGAAACATAATGCCCAAAAAGTAAAAACAAAATGAGAATATAGCACTGAAAGGAGGTAGAAAATGACATAAGTTTCGTAAGGAAAGGCACAAAGGTAGCTAAAAAAGATTTTTTGATAGTGAAAAAATTAAATACCCATATTTGAGTAGGTTGTCCTTCTATGCCAGAGGCAAAAAATTCATTCTAATTTCGTTATTTTACGGCGTTATTTTAAAAAGGAGGCTTTGAGGCTGTTTTTATTTTGTATGATATTCGGATTTTTAGGGATAAACTCTTCTTACGCCCAGATTTTCTCGTGGGAAAATCCGAATATTAAGGACAGCTTGAAGGTAGATAGCCTTATTTCTGCTAAGATGAATAAAGATTTCTTCAAGCGGGATACGGTAGATTTTATAAAACATCCTCAAAAGAGAATTATAGATGATGCTGTTCTGATAAAAGCCGATAGGAAAAGGATTTTGGGTGAGCTCACTTCTAAGGGCTCCATTATCCGAGGGCTGAGTTTTGGAAACAATCAAGGTTCGGCAGTGCAGAGCAGTATGGACTTGCAGATTGGTGGCAAGCTCTCCAAAGATGTCTCCATCCTCGCGAGTATTTATGACCACAGCCTCCCTGTACAGGCAGATGGCTATACCCAGACTTTGGAGGATTTTGACAGGATTTTTATTCAGCTCAATATTAAGGACAAGACGATATTAAGAGCAGGGCATATTGACCTTATAGATGATAAAACCTATTTCGGAAAGTACCAGAGGAGGAGCTTGGGCTTGGAGTTCCAGACTGAATTTGGGGAGGAGAACAAGACTTTTACCGACTTGTCGATAGGAGTTGCCCGCTCGGAGTTTCACAGGATGAGGTTTCAAGGGGTGGAGGGCAATCAGGGCCCGTACAGGCTTAGAGGGAAGAATGGGGAGAACTTTATCACGATAATTTCAGGCTCCGAGCAGGTGTTTATCGATGGTATACTGATGAAAAGAGGCGAAGATGCCGACTATATCATCAATTATAATACTGGAGAGCTCAGTTTTACCAGTCTTAGACCTATTTATAAGCAGAATTTCATCAGCGTGTCGTATAATTATACCAACAGGAATTATTCTCGCTTCCTTGTAACTGGAGGGCTCAGGCACGAGAGGGAAAGATTTAAAGGCGGTATCAAATGGTTCCTCGAAACCGATAATAAAAATGCTCCTCTGGCGCTCAACCTAAGTAAAGAAGATGAAAAAATTCTCTCCCTTGCAGGGAATAACACCCAACTGATGTACGCTCCCTCTGCTCGAGAGGCTGAATACGATGTCAATAAAATCCTCTACCGAAAGATAAGCAGCCCACACGGTGATTATTTTGAATTTTCTAATGATAAAAATGAGAAACTCTATGAAGTTTCCTTCAACTACTTTGGGAAGGATAAGGGGGATTATAAACTTATGCAAACCACGAATAACGGCAGGGTATTTCAGTATGTTGGCAAGCAGATGGGGGATTATTCAGCGGTGAGGAAGCTCCCATCGCCAGAACGCAGGCAGGTACTTTCTGTCAATGGGGAGTATCTTTTGGATGATAGCGATGGGAAAATCGGTGCCGATCTCTCTCTTAGCAATTATGATATCAACCTTTTTTCATCTAAGGATAATGACCAGAATACAGGCTATGCGGGGAGGATATTTGCACAGAAAAGTTTCAAAAAAGGAGATTGGACGGGGACTCCCTCATTAGAATTTCAAAGGATAGACGGCAGATTTCACATCCTTGACAGGATAAATGGTGTAGAGTTTTCCAGAGACTTTAATCTCCCGCAGGAGTTTAACCACAAGACCCAAAACCGATTGATTTTTAGCTTTGATAATCGCTGGAGTGGCCAGTCGTTTATTAATTATAAGCTCAATTACCTTAGCGAAAAGGCGTCGTATACTGGGATTAAAAATGATATAGACTTCGTATGGGAGAAGGGGCGAATACTTACCCAAGGGAAGATCTCCTACCTCAATACCAAAGGTGCGGAGGAGCAGACGAATTTCATCAGAGGGAGTGTAGAATCACAGCTCAAAGGTGATAAAGGGAGCTGGTCAATCGGGGGGAGTATGGAGCATAATCTTAGGAGAATTGAAGCAATTGGAGGCTATGAGGCAAACAGTTTTAGCTGGAAGGAGGTCTTTCTTCAAAAGAAAATCGGTGATACTGCCCGTACGAAGCTCCTTGCAAAAATTTATTTCAGGGATAATGATTCTATACAGGGCAATCGCTTGCAGAATTTCAATCACATCCTCGGTTTGGAGGCAGAAGCAAAGCTCATTAAAACCGAAAAAACGGAGCTCAGCACTGCATTGCATTACCGAAAGTTTTTCTATCAAAATGGTGGAGATGGAAGCAGGCACCAGGACTTTATACTCGGGAATATCAGCTATAATCAGCAATTATTTTCTGGTGGTTTGCGCTTTCAGACGCTCTATGAGCTCGGCAATGGGCAGGAGGCACAGCGCGCCTTCCAATATATAAAGGTTACCGATGGGCAGGGCGTCTATAAATGGACGGATTATAATGGCGATGGCATACAACAGCTCGATGAGTTTGAAATCGCAGAGTACTCCGACCTTGCCCAGTACATCAGGGTGTATACTGACTCGGTGCGCTACCTTCCGAGCAATAAAAACAGATTGCAGTTCTCCGTTTTTCTTAATCCACATCAAGTTTTTTATTCAGAAAACCCCTTCTTAAAACGGTGGAATTTTAATTTTTCCTTTTCGGTGGATAATTCCTTCCTGAAAAATAACAAAACAGTGGCTTTTAATCCTTTCGAGAGGGGAGATATAATGCGCAGCCAGAACTTGCTCGCCTCTGCTACCTTTAATTCTAATGAGAAATCAGGCTGGAGTGGTAGCTACAGATTTACCGATAATCAGAATCTTATCAATGCCAATTTTAGCATAGAAGACAGTCATAGAGCAGGGCATTTCCTCAATATAGGCTATCGATTTAATGAATATTTAAAAGCCGATTGGGAGAATAAATTGGGAAAAAGCACCCATTTCTCTCAGATTTTTGCCACCCGAAATTATAAAATCAGCATCATAGAGACCCGACCAAAAGCTACCTACCAACTTAGCCAAAACACAGAGGCAGAGCTTTCTGCAGCCTATATCAACAAGAATAGAACAGATGGCGAGGAGCATCTCCGCAGCTTTGATTTTACAGGTGCTGTGCTATGGACGACGCAAAAGACCAGTTTGAGGGGCAGTTTTTCGCTTATCAATAATTACTTTACAGGCAATAGCTTTTCAGTTGTGGCAAATCAAATGCTCGATGGGCTAAAAGCCGGTACCAACAAGGTCTGGAGCCTCCACTTTCATCAAGCCATTACCTCCATTATCTCTCTTAGTATCGGCTACGAGGGCAGAATGCACGACGACCGCACCATACACACAGGTTCTATGCAGCTCAAAGCAAATTTTTAAGAGGGACTGGCATCGCCCCTTTTTTTAGGTGATATCGCCTTTCTATTATAATAATTTGCTGGACAATTTGTCCAAATAATCCTTACTTTTGCCGCCGAAATGAAACTTCAGAGAAACTAATGAAAAAAATAGTTGATATACTTATTTCTACCCGCACTATGGCGGTATTGCTTGTGGTGTATGCCGTAGCGATGGCGTATGCTACTTTTGTGGAGAATGACTACGGCACACCCGCCGCCAAAGCCTATATCTACGAGGCAAAATGGTTTGAGTTAGTGATGCTGCTGCTCATCATTAACTTCATCGGTAATATCGAGAGGTACAGGCTGTGGAGGAGAGAAAAATGGTCGGTCCTTGCGTTTCACCTCGCTTTTGCTCTTATTTTTATCGGTGGGGCGATTACTCGATACATCAGCTTCGAGGGGATAATGCTCATCAGAGAAAAGGAAATGTCTAATGAAATTATTAGCGATAAATCTTTCTTCAAGATACAAATAGAGGAGAATGGCGACAGGCTGAATTATCGGGACATTCCTTTTTTATTTGCATCGGATAAGCCGCTTATCGCGAAGCTCATTCCGCATCGTTTCAAGGCAATTTATGATTTCAATGATAAAAAAATCAGTGTACAGCAGGTGGATTTCATTCAGAGAAAAAAAGACAGCCTTATTGCGGATAAAAACGGTGAGGAGTACCTCCACTTTGTGATAGCAGGCGAAGCAGGAAGGGAGAATTATTATCTGAAATCTGGCGAAGCAAAGAATATTTCAGGGATGCTGGTGAGCTTTAATCGTGCGATTGATGGAGCGGTTGAGTTTAAGAAAGAAGGAGCAGATTTATACATAAAAACCCCTGTAGATGCCTCTTACCTTACGATGGCTACACAGCAAACTACCGAGATTAAAAAAGATGAAGCGCAGCCTCTTGCACTCAAAAGCCTCTATACGATTGCCAACCTTAGAATCGTAGTGCCAGATGGTTTAAAACGCGGGAAACTCAAATCCTTTGAGGGTGATAAAACCAAAGAGCAGCATCTCCCCGATATATTAAAATTAGAGGTGAAAGGTCCTCAAACTACCCAGCAGGTAGAATTATTGGTGGAAAAGGGCAACCCTAATCTCTTTAAACAAATCAACCTCGATGGGATGAACATAATGCTCGGGGTAGGTCCAAAAGTATATACGACGCCTTTCCACCTTCGGTTGGATGACTTTGTGATGGAAACTTACCCAGGCAGTACCTCACCGAGTGCCTACGAGAGCCATATACAGATTGTAGATGAAGGCAAAGAAACCCCTTACAGAATTTATATGAATAATGTGCTTAATTATAAAGGTTATCGCTTCTTTCAATCGGGCTTTGACCCCGATAGGCAGGGGACGAGGCTCTCAGTGAACCACGACTGGTGGGGTACACTGATTACTTACATCGGTTATACTGTGCTTTTCTTGGGAATGTTCGTGTCTTTCTTCTGGAAAGGCTCGCACTTCTGGAATCTCAGTGCTACACTTAAAAAGATGAGCACGAATAAGAATTTAGCCATCGCTCTGCTAATGCTTCCATTTGGTTTTAATGCTTTGGCACAAGGGAATTCTACGGCTTCGGCTTCCTCAATGCAGAAGATAAAATACATCTCGCCAGACCAGATTATCGCAAAGACGAATATCTCCAAAGCACACGCGGATAAGTTTGGCTACCTATTGGTGCAAAATTTTGAGGGGAGAATAGTCCCTGTAAATACTCAAGCATTGGAGGTTTTAAGGAAACTCTATAAGAGGGATAAGTTCAGAGGCTCGGAGGGGCAATCGCTCGATGCAAATCAATGGTTCCTCGCCATAAATACCGATACCGAAAGCTGGACGATGGTGCCACTCATAAAAGTAGGGACCAAAGGCGGTGAGCTCCTCAAAACAAAGACAAAAGCAAATGATGAGGGATATACCTCGCTGATGAACCTCTTCCCCGTAAATCCCCAAACAGGAAAGCTAACCTATATATTAGAGGAAGATTTTAATACGGCCTTTGCTAAGAAACCTTCCGAGCAGTCTAATTATGACAAGGAAGTGATTTCTGTGAATGAGAGAGTACAGATTTTTAATGAATTTTTCTCTGGTCAGTTCGTGAGAATCGTTCCTGTGAAAAACGATCCAAACCATACTTGGAACTCTTGGCTCAATTCTAATTTTGAACCCGATGAAGAAGCGCAGAAGATTCTCGGACCTTATTTCTACTCTGTAATTCAAGCACAGAAGTCGGGCAACTGGGTAGCAGCAGATGCCGAGCTAAAAAAACTCTCCGAGTACCAGCAAACTTGGGGTAAAAGTGTAGTGCCTTCTAAGAATAAAGTAGAGGTAGAGGTCTTTATGAATAAGGTGAATATCAATTTTGTTCTGATGATATTCTATTCCGTTATCGGAGGACTACTCACATTACTCGGCTTTATAGAACTTTTTAAACCGAATAAAATCCTCAATAAGGCGATTAAAACCCTCATTGCTATAGGCTGTATAGGTTATGTCTTACAGTTTTTCGGTTTGGTAGGCAGGTGGTATATCTCCGGGCACGCCCCTTGGAGCAACGGCTATGAGGCAATTGTCTTTATCTCTTGGGTGGGTATTAGTGCTGGACTTTTCCTCTATAAAAACTCTAATGCGCTTATTCCCGCATCTGGATTTATGGTTGCGGTTCTTATGATGGGCTTTGCACACGGTGGTTCTGCATTAGACCCTCAGATTACGCCCCTTGTTCCTGTACTGAAATCTTATTGGCTCATCATTCACGTGGCGATTATTACTGCTAGCTATGGTTTCTTTGGGCTTTCGTTTGTTATTTCGGTGATCTGCCTTTTATTTTACATCCTTGCAGGCAAAGATTTGTTTAAATATCATAACAACAGGAGTATTAAGGAGCTTACGATTGTTTCTGAAATGTCGCTCACCATTGGGCTTTTTGCTCTTACGATGGGTACTTTTATTGGAGGGATTTGGGCTAATGAATCTTGGGGACGCTATTGGAGTTGGGACCCAAAAGAAACTTGGGCATTCATTTCTGTGATGGTTTATGCTCTTGTGATTCACCTAAGGCTTGTTCCAGGGCTTAGAGGGAGGTGGCTGTTTCACTCTGCATCTATGTTTGCTATTTCTTCGGTGATTATGACTTATTTCGGGGTAAATTACTACCTCAGTGGCTTGCATTCCTATGCAGCGGGAGACCCTGTACCAGTACCTGTTTGGGTATATATTGGCTCTGGGGTTATGCTGCTACTTTCGGTGCTTTCTTTCTTTAAAGTAAAGCGCTTGGAGAATAAAAAATAATCCCTATATTTGTGCCCAATGAATGCAAATGTATTTTTTAATGAATTTTTAGAAGGCAGGCTCTGCCGAGAAATATAATTTATATTAGCGAAGTCTTTTTTGGGCTTCGCTTTTTTTTGAAACTAAACACTTAAATGATATGCTTACAATTTCAGATTTAACTAAGGAACAAATTCTACAAATCCTTGATGATGCTATTGATTTTTCAAAAGGTAAGGAGCTTAAAGTGAAAGGTCAGGTCTTTGCTGCCAATCTTTTCTTTGAAGACAGTACCAGAACCAAAACCAGTTTTAATGTTGCTGAGCGCCGTCTCGGTTTGGATGTTATCCCTTTTGATGCTACTACAAGCTCTGTAAATAAAGGCGAAAGCCTCTATGATACAGTAAAAACTTTGGAGAGCATAGGTGTTAAATTATTTGTTATCAGGCATAGAAAGAACGAATATTATAAAGAATTATCATCTATAAATGGAGCTATTGTCAATGGTGGTGATGGTACGGGTAATCACCCTTCTCAGTGTATGCTGGATTTGCTTACAATTTATCAGGAGTATGGCAAGTTTGAAGGGCTTAAAGTAGGTATCGTAGGAGATGTAAAACACAGCCGTGTAGCCAATTCCGATGCTGAAGCTCTCAGAAAATTAGGTGCTAAGGTCTATTTCTCTGGACCTTCTGCTTGGTTTGATGAGGGGGCAATTATCAACGGAACTTTCCTTCAACTCGACCAGCTGATTAAGGAGGTAGATGTACTCATCCTTCTAAGAATACAGCACGAGAGACACGATGAGCGAATGGAGCTCTCCCTCTCCAGCTACCACAGAAGATATGGGCTTACTCCCGAGAGAGAGAAGCATCTGAAACCTACGGCTATCATTATGCACCCGGCACCTATCAATAGAAATGTAGAAATTGCCGATGAGCTTGTAGAAAGTCCTAAATCCAGAATATTTAAACAAATGGAAAATGGCGTTTATGCCCGTATGGCGATTATCAAGGCTGCTTTGGAGAAAATCGGTGTAGAATTTAACTAATCCCAATATAATAAAAAGAAAAAATGAATAAGAAACTCATATTAGAATCAGGAGAAGTCTTCTATGGCGAGGGCTTTGGTGCAGATATAGATACGGCTGGCGAGGTGGTTTTTAATACGGGGATGACGGGCTACCAGGAGCTCATCTCAGACCCGTCATATTGTGGGCAAATCGTGTGTATGACCTATCCGCTTATTGGGAATTATGGGATTAACCGAGATGATTACGAGAGTATAGAGCCTGCTATAAAAGGGCTTATTGTGAAAGAGCTCTGCGACTTGCCATCTAACTTCCGCTCACAGCTTAGCCTTGATGAGCTCTTCAAAAAGAAAAACCTCTCAGGGATTTCGGGCATAGACACCCGCAAGCTCACCCGATTGCTTCGTAGCAAGGGTGCAGTTAAAGGCAAAATCGTCTCATCCGAAGCGGATGATGCTACTGTTATTGCTGAACTTAGAGCTACTTCTTTCCCTACGGATCAGATTGCGCGGGTTTCTACCAAAACGTCTTATGCCAACCCTGGTAGAGGTTTCAAAGTGGTACTGATAGACTTCGGAGCTAAGCTCGGTATTATCAGAGAGCTCTCCCAGAGAAACTGTGACATCACTGTGGTTTCCCACAATATCACTGCCGAAGAAATCCTGCTGATATCCCCAGATGGCATTATGCTTTCTAATGGACCTGGCGACCCTCAGGATGTTCCTCACGCTCACGAAACCGTGAGAAAGCTACTCGGTAAAATCCCTATTTTCGGCATTTGTATGGGGCATCAAGTAATCGGTCTTGCGTGTGGTGCAAAGACTTTTAAACTTAAATTTGGGCATCGCGGAGGCAATCATCCCGTTCTTGATTTAAAAGCTAATAAAGTTTCCATCACTTCTCAGAATCACGGTTATGCCATTGACCAGGAGAGCTTGAAACATACCGACCTTGTGGAAACCCACATTGCACTCAACGATGGCACTAATGAGGGCGTACGCCATAAGATTCATCCGTGTTTTTCCGTTCAGTATCACCCAGAGGCAAGCCCTGGTCCAGAAGATGCCAACTACCTCTTTGATGACTTCATCCAAATGATGGAGGATTTTAAGAAAAAGAGCTTACCTTATTTATAAAATTGAAATGAAAAATTTATTTTCAATACTCGGGGTATTCATATTTAGCATAACTTTCGCACAGAAGAATGCACCTGATTTTATAGACTGTTATAGGGATAAAGGAACAAATTTCTGCCTCAAAAAAGACAAAACTTTTTTAGTCGTAGGCTTTGGGACTTTCATTACGGGAACTTGGGAGCTTAAAGAAATCCAAACTAAAAAGAAGATAAAAAATCAGAAATTCATTGAGCTCACTCCCTACCGTCCAGAGCTTCCATTTTCTGTTTTTGGGCGAAAAAATCCTAACATAAAAACAGGGTATCAAATTAAATACAGTACTACCGACAAAGAAATGATTTCCGATAGCGTTTATATCGGTGGCTCATTGTCTCAAATGCAGGCATTTTACAACCCTTCACCTAATTGTTTCAGTAGCACTAAGGATACTTATAAAGGCAAAAACCTACCAAAAGAATTCATCTTGGCTGACTTAAATACTCACGAATTGAGGTACTCCGAAAAAAGTGAGGTAAAATACACCGACCAGTTTTCATTTCAAACGGATGGTTATAATGATTTTATAATAGACTATATGCCGGCAGATGATAAAAACTCTGGGATTTTTCGATTTCCAATAGGGGCAAAGGGTATTATAAATCTCGATGGAAAACCATTAGAAAAACAAGAAACATTCTCTGAAGATGACCTTGAATTTCTAAAAAAAGCTCCCACACAAAATTTCTATTTAGATGAAAACTTTAGAATAGAGCTCATCGATGAAATACTATTCCCAAAAGAATTCTCTTACTCACAATACGAGCGCCAACTCGATGAGAAGAAGAATGGAAAATACAAAAAAATCCCTCTTAAACACTCTCTTCTACAAGATTTCAAGCCTTTAAAAACTACTCTCTTTCACGCCGAATGCGAAGGAGAATCTAAAAATTTAAAAAGAAAAATATACTCAGGAGAATAGGAATAATACGGTACAGTTTTCCATAAGATTTCAAACCTTTAAAAACTGCACTTTTTCAGACAGACTGAGGTCATCAATTACCTTTATGTAGTAATTAATATTCCGATTAATAGACCTTATAAATCACTATCACTTATATTTAAGATTATATTTTTTCATAAATAATTTTATTTTTGCAAAAAGTATATGAAATATGAAGGATAAATTTCTATTATTTATTTTAGCTACAATTAGTAGCTTTTTCTATGCACAGTCTCCCTATGATGGTAAAGTAGGCATTAATACTGAGCAGTCTACTGAAGTCTTAGATGTAGACGGGAATATTAGAGCAAGACAACTCCCTGATAAAACAGGTGATGCTGATTATTCAAGAGCTGTTGTTGCCAAAGCCGATGGTACTCTTGCTTATAGTACGGGGGTGTCTCGTGTTTCTATAAACTTGCAGAGTCATAAAGCTAATGGCCTTCATTTTAGAACATCTACAGCAATGGAAGGAAATGGGGGTGACGCCAGTAAGTCTCCTAATTATTTAATATTTGGTAATAAAGGGGAAGGGATTAAACCAGAGTCTTCAGGAACTTTTACATATAAAAATACCCAATTTTCTGCTCAGGCAGGTGAGCTCATTAGGATTTCAGCGAATACCATTTTTGCCATATATAGAAATACATCCTCCAATAGCCAAACTCCCCTTGCGAGTATTTCTGCTAATGGAGACCGCCAGGTAGTCCTCACACTTTATTTATATAAAGGAAATACCCTCCTTAAAAAAACAAAGCAAATCATCGCTTTTAATGGGGTAAAAGATGATACTAGCGTCTATGATTACACCTATACCCAATACATTTCCTTAGATTATTTAGCTACTACTCTTAGATTGTAATTCAAAGGGGCTATTTTCTTACAAGGGAATAGCCTTTATTAAAAAATATGAACTTTAAGATAAACTTATATGCAGAGAAAAAAGGACTATGGTCATATATACTAAAAAAGTATATATTGCCAACTCTATTTCTTATTTTTATTCCTGTTATTCTCCTTTTTTTATTAGTTCTCTTTATTTTCTATATTCCAAAGTGGCTTTTTGGAAAGAATGAAAATGTTGATTATGAAGAGGAAGATTTTACTCCTTTTTTTCAGAATAAGCATATCCGTATAGAAAAACATTTTTTATCAGATAATGAAAAATCAGAAATAGAATTCTCTGATTTTGATATGGTAGACAATGATTTAGAATGTATTTTTCAGTTTAGATCAGACCCTCCTTTGGATTTATTTAAGGACAGATATTTTTATACATATCACGAGTTGGAATATGGAATTTTCTTTATTTCATACCCTCTTATGGAGCAAGAGGAAATGCAACTTTGGTACTTGAATACATATAGCTTACAATATCATATTGTCACTCATATGCCAGTTGCTGAGTGGCAGATTGCTCAGGAAGACTCGAAAACTATTCTTCGAGCCAATGGACTTATTAATGATACTTTTATAGAATTGGAACCCCAATAAATATTTTATATGCTCCGCTCTCTCCTCTTTTTTTCTTTTCTATTTCTCTCTGCTCTTGCTTTTTCTCAGGAGGAGGATTTCCTTAATGCCGATAACCCAAGCCAGAGCGAAGACCCCTACATCCTCCCCAAAAATCTCTTTCATATAGAGAATGCTTTTACTTTTAGTGAATCTTCATATTCCGATAATCTTGCCTTTCGTTATGGCGTTGGAAGTGGGGTAGAGCTAAAACTTTCTGCAGATTTTTCCTTTCAGAAATCCTCCACCGAGGTAGATGCCATTACCCTCACGGCCAAGTATGGCGTTACTGAGCAACGTGGGTTGCTACCCGCCATCAGCCTTTTTGCCAATCTACAATACGAGCCACAAAACGCCGAAAAATACTCCACCGATTTCCTTATTGTTACGAAGCATGCCCTCTCTTCGAGGTTCTCTTTGGGCACTAATTTCGGTGCTGATGCCCATTTTTCTCAGTACGATATGGTTACTGAGCTCAGCTTTTCCCTCTCGAAAAGAATCAACCTCCTCACCGAATATTTTGCTACTTTTTCTAATGGCTCTGCTCCCAGTCATAATATCGATTTAGGGCTTGCCTACATTTTCAAGCCGGATATACAGTTTGATTTTCTCATTGCTCAGCCTATCTTTTCACCTTATTCAGAACCTTTTTTATCTGTTGGAGTCTCCTATCGTGGCAGATTTAAAAAGTCTTCCGAGCTCTATACTCATAGATTAAAATCTCATTTTTAACGGGTTTTCTTATATCACGGCAAGGTAATTTTTCTTTATAGAAAACATAAGCAATATAATCTCTAAAATCAATATATTTGCTCATCCTAAAAACAAGGCTCTCATCAACTGACGAGAAAGAAAAAAAATTAAATAAAACCGCCCCCTCAAAGGCTAAAAGTAAAATGAAAAGAACAGACATCAAAACAGTCCTCGTAATAGGCAGCGGGCCTATCATCATCGGGCAAGCAGCAGAATTTGATTACGCAGGCGCACAAGCCTGCCTCTCACTACGAGAAGAAGGCTACAAAGTCATTCTCATTAATTCCAACCCCGCAACCATTATGACCGATGTAGAAATCGCCGATAAAGTCTACATCGAGCCCATTTCATTAGAGTTCGTAAGCCAAATCATCCGAAAAGAAAGACCCGACGCTCTCCTCCCCACTCTCGGAGGACAAACGGGGCTTAATATGGCCGTCGAGCTCGAAAAATCAGGCATTTTAGAAGAATGCAAAGTAGAAGTGCTCGGCACTAAACTCTCCGCTATCAACCGCGCCGAAGACCGCGACCTCTTCCGCGAATTGATGAACGAGCTCGGAGAGCCCGTCCCAGAATCAGAAATCGTTAATACATTAGAAGGCGCCTTAGACTTCGCTAATAAAATCGGCTATCCACTCATCATCCGCCCTGCCTTTACTTTGGGAGGAACAGGGGGAGGAATCGCCTCCAATCAAGAAGAATTAACAGAAATCGTTGAGCTCGGGCTCAAGCACAGCCCCGTTACCCAATGCCTCATCGAGAAGTCCATCGCGGGCTTCAAGGAAATAGAATACGAAGTGATGAGGGATTCTAATGATAATGCCATCGTCGTTTGTAATATGGAGAATATAGACCCTGTGGGCATTCATACGGGGGATTCTATCGTGGTGGCGCCTTCGCAAACCCTCTCCGATAGGGAGTATCAGCTCCTTCGCAATGCCTCCCTCAAAATCATCCGCGCGCTCGGCATAGAAGGCGGTTGTAATGTACAGCTTGCCCTCGACCCTCACTCCTTTAATTATTATGTGATAGAGGTAAATCCCCGAGTATCCCGCTCCTCAGCCCTTGCCAGCAAGGCTACAGGCTATCCCATCGCGAAAATCGCTGCGAAAATCGCCGTTGGGCTTACCCTCGATAAAATAATGAATCCCGTTACTGGCAAGACCTACGCCTGCTTTGAACCTGCACTGGATTATGTCGTAACCAAATTCCCTCGCTTCCCATTTGATAAGTTTGAAACTGCCGACCGCCGACTTTCCACTCAGATGAAAGCCACTGGTGAAGTGATGGCCATCGGTAGAACCTTCGAGGAATCGTTGCAAAAGGCGATTCGCTCCCTTGAAACGGGCATTCGCCATATCGGTTTAAAGAAAAAACAAGCTGATGCCCTCACCGATGAAGAGATTGAAAGAAGAATAAAAATCTGCGACGACGAGAGGCTTTTCATCATTGGAGATGCCCTCCGAAGGGGGTACAGCTGGGAGCAAATCGTCGAGTGGAGTAAAATTGATAAGTTCTTCATATGGAAAATTAAAAAGTTGATTGACTTTGAGACCACCATTAAGCAAAATAAATTTGATAAAACCACCCTCCTCAAAGCGAAAAAGCTCGGTTTTTCCGACCTTAATATCGCGCACCTTTGGGAGACTACCCAAAACGAGGTCTTTGCATTTAGAAAAGAAAGCGGCATAATGCCTACCTACAAAATGGTAGATACCTGCGCTGCCGAATTCGAATCCGAAACACCCTACTTCTACGGAACCTATGAGGACGAAAACGAGTCCATCGTCAGTACTAAGGAGAAGATTATCGTGCTCGGCTCTGGGCCTATCCGCATCGGTCAGGGGGTGGAGTTTGACTATGCCACTGTGCATTCCGTTTGGGCAATTAAGGAGATGGGCTACGAGGCGATTATCATCAATAATAATCCAGAAACCGTTTCCACTGATTTCTCAATATCGGATAAGCTCTACTTTGAGCCCCTTGCCGAAGAAGATGTAATGAACATCATCGAGCTTGAAAAGCCCAAAGGTGTGGTCGTACAGTTCGGTGGGCAGACGGCGATTAACCTCGCTGATAAGCTCGCTGCCAATGGTGTTAAGATTCTCGGAACTTCCCTCGAAGACCTTGACCGTGCCGAGAACCGCGACAAGTTTGAGAAAGCGCTTCAAGACCTTTCCATCCCTCAGCCCAAAGGCAAAACTTCCACCTCAAAAGAGGAGGCGATACACATTGCTAATGAGATTGGCTACCCAGTACTCGTTCGCCCGAGCTATGTGCTCGGTGGTCGCGCTATGGAAATCGTTTATAATGAAAACGAGCTCGCCCACTATATGGAAAATGCCGTAGAGGCAAGCCCTGAGCATCCTGTGCTTATCGACAGATACCTTACAGGTAAGGAAGTTGAGGTAGATGCCATCTGCGATGGTGAGACGACCATCATCCCAGGTATTATGGAGCATATCGAGAGGGCGGGAGTGCATTCGGGGGATTCCATTGCAGTTTATCCACCTCAGAACCTCAGTCAAAAGCAAATTGATACCCTCGTGGACTATACCCAAAGGCTAGCAAAAGGTCTTAATATCATCGGTCTGATGAATATTCAGTATGTGATTTCGGATGGGGATGTATTCGTCATTGAGGTGAATCCGCGCTCGTCCCGTACCGTGCCTTTCCTCTCCAAAATCACCGCCGTACCAATGGCAAAGCTGGCTACAAAGGCTATTCTCGGTGCAAAACTCAAAGATTTAGGTTATCAAAACGGTCTCGTACCAAATAAAGAGGGTGTTTATGTAAAAGTGCCTGTGTTTAGTTTCAGTAAATTATCAAAGGTGGACATTTCTCTCGGTCCAGAAATGAAATCTACAGGTGAAGTAATGGGCAAAGACCAAACCCTTGAAAAAGCCTTGTATAAAGGTCTTGTAGGGGCAGGCAGAAAGGTGCCAACCTATGGTGCAATCCTCTTCACCGTTTCCGATAAAGACAAAGCCGAAGCAGTAGAACTGGCGAGGAGGTTTAGTAATATCGGCTTTAGAATTTGGGCTACAGAAGGCACAGCAAAATATTTCGCTGAGAAAGGTGTAACGGCAAAAATCGGTTATAAAATCAGCGAAGAAGATGTCAATCTTATAGACCTTATTCAAAAAGGAAAGGTGCAGTATGTGGTGAATACTACGACCAAAGGCAAGCAATCCGAACGCGACGGCTTTCAAATTCGCCGTATGTCGGTAGAAAACGGCATCCCTTGCCTCACCTCTATGGACACCGTAGAAGCCATCCTGAAAGTCATCGAAAGTATGACCTTCAAAATGGAAACGATGCACCATAGCCGATGAGGCACTTATTGGGTGGAGAGCGCTTAGACAATAATAAACCTATTCCCGACATTCGTGGGGAATAGGTGTTCCTAATAATTCCTGAAAAAATCCATATTAGTTAAGCTACGGCTACCTTACTGTTGATGGTATTAATAGGAGTGTTGAATAATCATTTTTGTTTTATCTTTGCCCATCCATAAGAAAATAATAAATCTTGAAGCGTATAAGTTTTGTAATTCCTGTCTATAACGAAGAGGATACCATTGATATTTTTTATAGAGAATTTCATAATTTCTTTCATACTGAAATTAATAATAAACTATATTCCTATGAGCTGGTTTTTGTAAATGACGGAAGTAAGGATAAGACAGGAGAAATACTAAAGAAGTTGTATAATACACAGCCTAATATTACAATCGTTAGTTTATCCAGAAATTTTGGGAAGGAGAATGCACTCTTTGCTGGCTTGGAACATTCAGAGGGAGATATTGTCATCCCAATAGATGTAGATTTACAGCATCCACTGATGGTTACAAAAACAATGATAGAGAAATATGAGGAAGGCTATGATGTGGTTTTAGCAAAAAGAAAACAAAGAGAGAAAGATGGATTCTTAAAAAAGTTTACCTCGGGACAGTTTTATAAGGTTTATAACAAGATTTCTAAAGTAAAATTGGAGCCTAATGTAGGAGATTTTCGCCTGATGACAAGGAAAGTAGTAGATGAGATATTAAGGCTCAAGGAAAATCAGCTCTTTATGAAAGGGATTTTCAATTGGGTAGGTTTTAATTCTACAATTATAGAATATAACAGTGAGGAACGAGTAGCTGGAAATACTAAATTTAATGGTCTCAAACTTTGGAATCTGGCATTAGATGGGATTACTTCTTTTTCTACAATGCCGATTCGTGTATGGTTATACATTGGTTCTTTTATTGCTTTTTTATCCTTTATTCTAGGTACAAAAGTTATTATTGAAAAATTCTTTTTTGGCATCGAAGAACACGGCTATGCATCTATTATTGTATCGGTATTTTTTATCGGTGGGGTACAGTTGATTGGTATCGGGATACTCGGAGAATACATCGGTAGAATCTATATGGAAGTAAAAAGAAGACCGAGATATATTGTAGAAAAATTATTAAAAAATGAAACTAAATAAACTAACGGTATTGTTTATTATCAATCTTATCGTTATCTTACCACTGTTTTATCTAAGTTTTTACACTTATCCTTCTTCTGATGATTTTTCCTACGGAATGGAATCTTATAAAGGTTTTGAAGGATTTATACAAACGCAAGTTGATTTTTATAATAGATGGTCTTCTCGGTATATGGCTACAGCTTTCCTCATCACAAGCCCTTTAAGCTTTGGTACTGATCAGTATTTTGGGATTTATCCTATTTTTTATATTATCCTCTTTTATTTTGCAAATCTACGAGTATTGAAAGATGCAGGAGTAGAAAATAATAGAATTCGCTTCTTGTTAAATCTGAGTATTATATCTATTTATACCTTATTGCAAACCTCTCTTGTGGAGAATTATTTTTGGCTGGCGGGGAGTGCTACTTATTTCTTGCCATCTATTGTATTCATTTTTTATTTGTCTTGTTTGCTAAGGATTTATAAACATAAAAGTCTGCTGAAAAATTTCTTTTTTGGGGTATTTTGTATTTTTATAATAGGTGGTTGTAGTGAATTACTAATCGCATTTTCAGGGATTATTACTTTCTTTTTTATGCTAGCTTATTTTGTGGAGAATAAAAAGATTAGCAGGTACTATTTCTTGTTAACGAGTTGGATTGCCTGTATTGTTCTATTTATAGCTCTGAGTCCAGGTAATGCTGCAAGAGCTACGATAAAAGAGGCTGATTTATCTCTTTTAGATGTTTTTATAATGGCTTTAAGAAAGATTTTAGCTATTAATCTCAGATATCTCATTTTTGCTTTTATTCTTTTTCTCCTTCTTTTTAGGGTTACAGAACTTAAGATTAGGCTTCATAAGAATCTTAGAAATCCTTTATTTATATTTTTATTTTATAATGCTTTACTTTTTATAGGTTCATTCATTACGATTTATAAGCTAACCTACTACCCACCTCCTCGCGTAGAGAATCTGTTAATATTCTTTTCAATGATTTTTGTGTTTATACTATCCTACCTTTTTTATGAGACTTATAATCATAGAATTTCAAAGTTGCAGTATTTTATTATTGGGACAGGGGTATTAGCTGCTTATTTATTTATACCTAAAAATTCTTTCCAGATTGAGAGTAACCTCCAACTTATTTATTCTGATATTTTCTCTGGAAAAGTTAGAAGGTATAAAGAGCAATTGGAAGCAAGAAAAGAACTAGTAAAAACTTGTGATGAATGTATTGTCCCTCCAATAAAAGAAGAGCCAAGAACTATTCTATTTAAAGATATTACAGATGATACAAAGCATTATATCAATATATCTGTGTCTAAATATTATAAAATAAGGAGTATTAGAACCAATGAATAATCAAAAAGATTATATTTCTTATCTAAGAGTAATAGCAACTATTGCTGTTATTGTTTTGCATACGGTGGGCTTTATATCTATGGATTATGGTAATGTAAATGATGAGACTTGGGCATTGGCTACATTTATTAATAGTAGTGTAAGGTTTTGTGTGCCTGTATTTATTATGATTTCTGGAGCATTACTCTTGGGAAAAGATGAGTCTGTTAAACTATTTATTACTAAAAGACTGAATAGAATTTTTATTCCCTTTATTTTTTGGAGTTTAATTTATACTTGTTGGTATTATAAAGATAGCTTATTAAGTTTTGATATAGAATTGCTTAAAGTATTTATCAATAATTTATTAAATGGTAGTGCATATCATCTTTGGTATTTGTATATGATTATTGGGCTGTATGCTTTTATTCCAATTTTGAGAAAATTTACTGTTACAGCATCTAAGAGGTCTTTGGAATATTTACTTGTAGTTAGTTTTATCGTTATGCTGGCAAGGCAATATGGAATTAGTCAAATAACTATTAGTTTTATAAATTTTGATGGTTATATTTTTTATTTAATATTAGGTTATTACTTGAGTAAGTTTGGTTTTACATACATACATACATACATACATACATACATACATACATACATACACGCAATTATCTATTTTCTGGTTGTCATATTTACTTTTTTAATGACTTATTATTTATCTCATTTAGAAAATAGATTTTATACCGGTTATACCCTTTATCAAACTTTTAATGTGGCAATAATGTCCACAAGCCTTTTCTTATTGATGAAATATTGGCAGCCAAAAATGTTAAAATTAGTAAAGTTAATAGAGCATTATTCTTTTGGGATTTATTTTATTCATGTAGTTGTCTTACATTATGTGTATAAGATACTATATTCATATGTTTATATAGAATCAGTTTCTATCAGCATTTTATTATTTATATTTTTGTGTTCATTATTTACACTTTTTATTTCCACAGTTATTATTATTTCTTTGAGTAAAATTCCTATACTAAAAAGATTAATAATGTAATTCTCTCTCCTCTAATAGAAAGAAAAATTTTATAAAGATCACCTTGTTATAAATTGCCCATATCCCCAAAAAACTCTATATTTAGGCATTTAAAAATAGGGATATGTTTCAGTTTTTAGATCATTTAGATGCGTTACATCAGGCTTTTTGGTATATCGCTTTGGGGAGTAGTTTGGTGTTTGTTGTTCAGATGGTGCTTACTTTCATTGGGAGCGATAGTTCAGACGGTATAGATACCGATTTTGATGGAGATTTCGATGGTACAGATGCGCCATTTCAGCTTTTTTCTCTTAGGAATTTGGTAAATTTCCTTTTAGGGTTTAGCTGGACAGGTATTGCCTTCTATCCAACCTTTGAGAATAAGATTCTCCTAAGCCTTCTCGCAGGAGTGGTAGGTATAGGTTTTGTGCTGTTGTTTTTCTTCATCCTAAAGCAGATTTTAAAACTCTCGGAAGACAATACTTTCAATATATCCGCTTTAAAAGGCAAAGTAGGAGAGGTTTATCTTAAAATCCCTGCCCACAATGCAGCTAAAGGAAAAGTTCTCATCTCATTAAAGGGCACTCATCACGAGCTCTACGCCATTACTCGCTCAGGAGAAGATATTTCCTCTGGTGAGTTTGTAAAAGTAATAGAAATAGAAGATGAAATCTTAGTAGTAGAAAAAATATAAATCAATCATTAATTATTTCACAATATGCCAGTATTCATTCTAATTTTAGCACTTGTATTCGTGCTGTTTGTAACTTTTGTATCCTTGGTTTCAAGGTATAAAAGATGTCCATCGGATAAGATTTTAGTCATTTATGGAAAAACGGGTGGTAGTTCTGCCAAGTGTATCCACGGTGGGGGCGCATTCGTGTGGCCCGTTATTCAAGATTTTGCGTATTTGGATTTGAAACCCATCTCCATTGAGGCAAATCTCACCAATGCACTTTCTCGTCAGAATATCCGTGTAGATGTTCCGTGCCGCTTTACTATCGCAATTTCTACGGAGGCAGATACTATGGGCAATGCTGCTGAGAGGCTTTTGGGGCTTACTCCTGACCAAATTCAAGAGCTTTCCAAGGATATCCTTTTTGGGCAGCTTCGTTTGGTTATCGCTACGATGACGATTGAGGAAATTAATTCCGACCGAGATAAGTTCCTCGACAATATCTCGAAGAATGTAGATACAGAGCTCAAAAAAATTGGTTTAAAGCTCATTAATGTGAATGTAACCGATATTAAAGATGAGTCAGGCTATATCGAGGCACTTGGTAAAGAGGCAGCTGCTAAGGCTATTAACGAAGCTAAGATTTCCGTAGCCGAGCAGGAGAAAATAGGGGAGACAGGGAAAGCCGAAGCCGATAGAGAAAAAGATGTACAAATCGCAGAAACCAATAGGGATAGGGATGTAAAAATCGCCATCACTCAAAAGGATAGGGAGATTAGCATTGCTTCTGCGGCTAAGGACGAGTCCATCGGTAAGGCAGAGGCAGAGAAGGAATCAAGGATTGCGACTTCTCTTGCCAATTCCCTGGCTGTAAAAGGGGAGAACGAGGCAAAAATTACCATTGCCAATTCCGATGCTCAAAGGAGAGAGAAAGAAGCCGAAGCTCTTAAAATAGCCATCACCGCTGAGAAGGTACAAGCAGCAAGAGCTCTGGAAGAATCTTACCTCGCAGAGGAAAAAGCAGAAACCGCAAGAGCTGAAAGAGAGCGCTCTACACAGAATGCCAATATCGTGGTGCCTGCTGAAATCTCCAAGCAGAAAGCCATTATAGACGCTGAAGCCGAAGCCGAGAAGATCAGGCTCAAAGCCAAAGGTGAGGCGGATGCTATCTACCTCAAGATGGAAGCCGAAGCAAAAGGTCTCCTTGAAATCCTTACCAAACAGGCTGAGGGGTACGACCAAGTAGTAAAAGCTGCGGGTGGTGATACCAATTCCGCATTCCAGTTATTGCTCATCGAGAAATTGCCAGAGCTTGTCAAAACCCAAGTGGAAGCCGTTAAAAATATTAAGATTGATAAGGTTACGGTTTGGGATAGCGGAACCAATGCCGATGGAAATACTTCCACTGCGAACTTCGTCTCTGGAATGATGAAGACCGTACCTCCGCTCAATGATTTATTTAATATGGCAGGGCTTAGCCTCCCAGAATACCTGAAAGGAAAGGAGGAAAGCAAAGCAATTGGAGACTCATCCGTTGTGGCTAAGGAGCAAAACAACGAAGCTCAAGATTAAAAACAGGCTTATTTTATCATAAGAAACCTCCCTCTCGATGATGAGAAGGAGGTTCTTTATATAAGTGATGTCTCTTACGAGTTTAGCAACATTCCCAAGAAGGAAATCCACCTACCTGAAAACAGGAATTGAGAATTTTATCATCACATCTTTGTCTTCTTCGGGGTGGGAGATAAAGGTCTCCATTATATTGCCGTGTCTCAGGTTATCCATTTTCGCTTTTTGGAGGAGTTTATCTATGCTTGGCTTTCGGTTTTCGTACTTTCCTTTGTAGAATATCGAGTAGAGCTTTTCATTCTTCATATTTCTAAAGCTGAAGTTGTTATCACTCACCTCTACCTTGTGGGATACAGGGATTCCCAAGTAGTATGAAACCTCTTTCTGGTGGAAGTTGTCGGTAGAGGCTATGAGCACGGGAAATCCCACCTCGTCTTCTCGCTTTTCAAGGTCGGTGGTTACGAAATTATAGACCTTGTTGTAGTCTTTCACTATGGATGGGAAGAGCTCTTCCTTCTTATTTTTCGCACCAGAATTAATGCCAAGCAATACACCTTCCTTGCCTTGTTCTACAATAATACTATCGTATTTTATAGTATTGATTTGCCTGTCTCTATCTACCTTATTTGCCAGTATATCCGTAAGATTATTCAGGCTTTTATCGAGGTAGATGATGCTGGTTTTATCTTCCCAGAAGTCAGAATACTTTTCAATTAGGGTTCGTTTTGGGGTTCGTATCCTCCATACTATTTTTGTGTTCCCAGATGGTGTTTCTATAAATCTTACTGTAATAAGGTAAGGTTTAGAGGTATTGGTATCAAAGAGTTCATACTTTAAAAGTTCATAAGGTTTCTCAGCACGGATGTACATTTCCCCGTTTCGTTTTCCTTTTTCTGTTTTAAAGTAGATAGAGCTCTCCACACCTTCATAAGGTTGGAAATAGTCTATCCCAAGATTCTTTTCATCTGAGAAATAGCGATTCCACCGTGTGAAATTTTGGAAATTGCTAAACTGAGGATAAACCTTTTCTAATGGATAAGGGATTTCCTTTTGTACAACAAAAATATGAATCTCCCCAGCGGTATTATAATGTTTGAAAACTGCAAAACCACCGAAGACAAGGAGGATGACGAGCAGGAAATACTGAAACCGACGCATCTGTTAAAGGATTTAAAAAGAGCGTTAAAAAACAGGAGATTTTAGAAATACTTCCCTCTTTTTCTCATATTCGGGTTGTGGATATGCTTCTGCATAGACGGCATTTTCAGCTGGTCTTTCATCATTTTTATTTGCTCCGTCATTAGCCCTGCACTGTCCAAGCTCTTAGCCTCCTCGAGGAGCTTTTGCCCCTCCTGTTTTCTCCCTTTGGAGATGGCAATGGCAGCTAAATTCAGCTTTGCCAAAGCCCTATCCTGCTTCATATTGAGCCCATACTCGAGGGCTTTTCTCATCAGAGGCTCTACTTTTGCAGGACTGTCCTGTGCCAGCGTAAGGGCTTGAAGATAATGATAGTAGCCGAACTGAGATCTATGGAGCTGCACCTTATAATCCGTTATTTTTATGAGCCATTCACCCGCTTTCTCCATATTTTGCTTTCTCAGCTGCCAGAATGCGAGCAAAACATATTCATTCTTAAAGTAAAACAGGATGGGGAAGCCCGAAAGCAGGAAGACCACAATGCCCCAGCCAATACTCCTCGTTCCCAGCATCAGCCATAGCCCAAGAGCCATCATCAGTACTGCAAAAATCAGTTTTATATTCTTATTCATCTTATAAAATTAAGTGGCGCAAAGATAAAAAAAATTGAGGCTTTCTACCTTTTATTTAAAGCAAATTGAGGGCATTGCTCCGTTTTCTTCCTATTACCATTTTCCATTTAAATGGGGGAGCTTCCCACCTTATATTTAAATACATCTATCAGGGATGATAGATAAGCCAGATGGATGAGGAGAATAGTCATATGGATTTATCTATAATCCAGATGGATTTCCTCTTCATCCACATAGATGAGCACATTATCCAGATGGATTTCCTCTTTATCCATATAGATGAGTATATAATCCAGATGGATTTCTCCTTTGGGTAGATGAGATTAATCCTTAGTTAAATGGATATCGCCCTCTTTCTTAATAAAAGTCTGAAAACTGAAGTCGTAAGCGTGTTTTTCATCTTTGTGGTGATGGGTTTCCTGAACTTTTATCCATTTCTCTGGGTTGATTTTTGGAAAAAAGGTATCGCCATCTATTTCGGCATCTACGAGGGTGATTTCCAGCTTATCGGCAAGATTGATAGTCTGCTCATACACCTTTCCTCCCCCGATGATGAAGATATTTTCATCTATCTTTTTGGCAAATTTCACAGCCTCTTTTAGGCTTCCCACAATGAGAACGCCCTCCTGAAACCAGTCCTTCTTCTGAGACACCACAATATTGGTTCGGTTTGGCAGAGGTTTGCCAATGCTCTCGTAGGTTTTCCTCCCCATAATGATGGGGTGCCCGCTGGTAAGTTCCTTAAAATGTTTTAAATCCTTAGGGAGATGCCAGAGAAGCTGGTTCCCCTTCCCGATGGCATTATTCCTCCCCATAGCCACGATAATTGTTGTCATATCCATTTAAAATACAAGGCGCAAAGATAGGAAAACGAGGAGGGCTTTCATAAAAATAATGTAGTTTTGCAGGCAATAATGATGAGCAATGCCGAGAAATACACGAGACTGATAAAGGAGAAAGCCGAGAAATTTGGTTTTGATGGTTGTGGTATTTCCCAAGCAGCATTCCTCGAGGAGGAAGCTCTACGCCTTGAGAATTACCTCAAAAATAACTATAACGGTGCGATGAGCTTTCTGGAAAATAATATAGACAAGCGCCTCGATCCGAGGCTATTGGTGGAGGGCGCAAAATCCGTAATCTCCTTAAAATACAACTACTTTCCCCAAGAGAAAATCCAGATGGATTATAATCTCGCCAAGTATGCTTACGGTGAGGACTATCACGATGTAGTGAAATCTGTGCTTCGGGAGATGGTTTCCGAGCTTTTGGAGGAGATTGGCGACTTTGGTTTTAGGATTTTCGTGGATTCTGCTCCTGTGATGGAGAAGGCTTGGGCAAGGAAATCAGGGCTCGGATGGATAGGGAAGAACTCTTTGCTCATCTCCAAGAAGAGAGGATCTTTTTTTGTGCTTTCGGAGATTATTTGCGACTTGGATCTCGAGCCTGACTACCCGACTACCGACCACTGTGGCTCGTGCCGAAAGTGCATCGATGCGTGCCCTACGGGAGCCATTGTGTCTGATAAGATTATCAATGGGAGCAAGTGTATTTCCTACCTTACCATAGAGCTGAAAGATGAAATCCCCTCCACATTTGAAGATAAACTTGAGGATTGGATGTTTGGTTGTGATATCTGCCAAGATGTATGTCCTTGGAACAGGTTTTCTCTGCCTCATAACCAGCCGAGATTTAGCCCGAATCATCATCTTCAACACGCGGATAAGATAGAGTGGGAGGAGATTACTCAGGAACTCTTCTCGGAGATTTTTAGAAAGTCGGCAGTGAAGAGGGCTAAGCTCGCTGGACTTAAAAGAAATATAGACTTCATCAACCGAACGAAAAAATAAAAGCCCCCAGATACTGAGGGCGTTCTTTCATTATTGCCAGTTGAGACTGGTGCTTGGTTTTAGCTTTTTGAGGATATCCTTAGGAATACCATTTTTGTGAACTAATATAGCGGTGGATTTAAACTGTACATAAGGCTTGGTTACATACAGATAGCCATCATAGTCATTCGTAGTACCCCAAGAGTTTTTCACTACATAATACTCCTTACCCGTTTGGTCTTTTGCCAATCCTGTAATCTGCATACCGTGGTCGTCTGTAGTTGTGAGGTCATTAAGCCCCAACTGACGCATATCCTCAGTGATTTTTTTATCAGGCTTTGGACCTTTGAAAAGTTCAGCCTTGGTAGCGGCATTAATGTTATTTAAATCAATATCGGGTACATAAGCTACTCCATTTTTATAGGAGAAATAAGGCTCGGAGACATCGGTAGCCCAGCCTACGGTATAGCCATTCTTCACGGCATAGTCTATAATAGTAGTAAGCTCCTCCATAGGGATATTCCAAAGCCTGTCGTGGCTCCAGTTATCAGGTACGGGCACCACAAACGGCTTGTAGTAAGGATAGTCCTTGTAAGAAGTGAGCTCTACATAATCATCTGGATTAATGCCTACTACCTCCTTAGCAAAGGACTGAGGGGTGTATTTCTTTCCATTATAGGTAAAAGAGGAAGGGTATTGCCCCAAGTAGGAATCGAGAATCATATCTACATTATCCATCCAGTTTGGAGAGAGCTTCTTAGCAGGATTTTTTACATAAGCATCGAGTACGGATTTCAATACGGCAGTCATTTCAGAGAAGTTGTTTCTGGTTTTGCCGTCTTTCAGGCCTGTATAAGCCTCCTGAGGTACAGCACCGTATTTTCTGTACATATTGATAACATCGTGTAGAGCACCGCCTTCTCCCCAAGAGATTCCAGTACCATCATTGAGTACATAGAGTTTAGCTTTATCGTGGTAAGCATTTCTTGCAGTAAAGATTTCTGCTAAATCTACTGGCTTTTTTCCCATTCTAATCATCTCAGATTCTAAGAATGAATTGCCAGAATAGCTCCAACAAGTGCCAGATGAGCCTTGATCTTTTACGGAAGTTACACCATTCTCTTTGATAATCGTAAATTGAAAATCAGGATTTTCAGATTGATTGTTTTTCAAGCTATTTACCAAATTGTCTTGGGCAAATAGCATACTTCCCAATGAAAGTAATGCAACGAGTGTGAGTTTTGTTTTATTCATTATATAAGTTGTTTTATGTTTCAATACTTGTGAAAGCCCTAAAAGCTGGCTGTTTTTAAAGCCGCACAAATGTAATAAATATTAAATGAAATATTTTTTGCAGGTTTGGAAAAAGTTTTTATTTTTGCAACCTGTTAATCAACCTCTGACGAGAGCCGTGTATGTTGTTTAGCTTTAACAATTTTTTTTAACTAATAATGGATTTAGTAAAGTACGTACAGGACAAGTACATCGCAAAAAAAGATTTCCCTGCATTCAAAGCGGGAGATACCATCACAGTGTATTATGAAATTAAGGAAGGTAACAAAACCAGAACTCAGTTCTTTAAAGGTGTTGTTATCCAGTTGAGAGGGACAGGTGCTACCAAGACATTTACCATCAGAAAAATGAGTGGTGATGTAGGCGTAGAAAGAGTATTCCCAATCAATATGCCTGCACTTCAAAAAATTGAGGTAGAAAGAAGAGGTAAAGTAAGAAGAGCAAGAATTTACTACTTCAGAAGCCTTAGAGGTAAGAAAGCAAGAATTAAAGATGTTGCTTTTAAAAAGTAATCCTTTAATGAAAACACAAGAGCACTCAGTATTGAGTGCTTTTTTTATAAAATAAGTGATTTTATCCTTCCATCTTAAAGCCTTACATTTGGGCAATTTTTAAAATTTAATAAAAAATATAAAATGAATAACGGAATTATTATTCTTGATTTTGGTTCTCAATACAATCAGCTAATTGCAAGGAGAGTAAGAGATTTAGGCGTGTATTCAGAAGTCTTGCCTTTTGATACTCCTCTCGATGAGATTTTAGAGCGCAAGCCTGTGGGGATTATCCTTTCTGGTGGGCCCAGCTCCGTAAATGTACCCGATGCCTGCCTTGTAGATAAAGCCCTTTTTGAAGCAGGAGTTCCAGTGCTTGGGATATGCTACGGAATGCAGCTCACTGCATATCTCCTCGGTGGAAAGGTGAAGAAAGGCGAGAAAGGTGAGTATGGAAAAGCTAATTTTGAAATACTGAAAACCAATTCCGTATTAGAAGGAATCTCTCAGACTTCTACAGTATGGATGAGCCATTTTGATGAAGTAGAAACTCCTCCAGAAGGTTTTGAGATTTCTGGAAAATCAGGTGTCATCGCTGCTATGGCGAATGAAAAGCAGAAGATTTATACCCTACAATTCCACCCTGAAGTCTCTCATACAGAAGAAGGAGAGAAGATGATAGAGAATTTTATCTTTAAGGTTTGTAAAGCAGAGAAAAACTGGCAACTTACAAACTATATAGACCGAAGCATAGAAGAAATCCGCAAAAAAGTAGGCCGTGAGAAGGTAATTTTAGGGCTTTCGGGTGGGGTAGATTCATCGGTGGCAGCGGTTCTTATCCATAAAGCAATTGGCAGCCAGCTCACCTGCATATTTGTAGATACAGGCTTGCTCAGAAAAGATGAAGGCAGAAAAGTAATGGAAAACTATGGCGAGCATTTCAATATGAATATTAAAATGATTGATGCTTCCCAAAGGTTTCTCAATAAACTCAAAGGCATCTCAGATCCAGAGCAAAAGAGAAAAATTATAGGCAATGAATTCATCGCTGTTTTTGATGAGGAATCCAATAAATTAGAGGGTGCAAAGTTCTTAGCACAAGGCACAATCTATCCAGATGTGATAGAAAGCCAATCGGTGAAAGGCCCTTCTGCGGTCATCAAATCTCACCATAATGTAGGGGGGCTGCCAGAAGATATGAAGCTAGAACTCCTCGAGCCTCTTCGAGAGCTCTTTAAAGACGAGGTGAGAAAAGTAGGTGAGGAGCTCGGCATTCCGCATCACTTGGTGCATAGGCATCCGTTCCCAGGGCCGGGCTTAGGCATCAGAATTTTAGGTGAAGTAGATGCAGAAAAGGTGAAAATCTTGCAAGAAGCAGATGATATTTTCATCGAAGAGCTCTATAAGAACCAGCTATACGATAGCGTTTCTCAGGCATTTGTGGTACTCCTCCCTGTGAAATCTGTCGGGGTAATGGGAGACGAGAGAACCTATGAATATACCGCTGCAGTGCGCTCGGCAAATACCATAGACTTTATGACGGCAACTTGGAGCCGACTGCCTTATGACCTCCTCGAGACGGTATCCAGTAGAATCATCAACGAAGTAAAAGGGATTAACAGAGTGGTTTATGATATTTCCAGCAAGCCACCAGCAACCATAGAATGGGAATAAGTTCTCAACAAAAAGCAGCTTTAGATATACTTCTAAGGCTGTTTTTTATTTCTTCTAATACTTAGGTTCAGGATGATGAGCGCAGTCATTATGATAAGAGAGGCGAGGAGCAGGCCTTTCGGAGCTAAAAGATAGGGAATGGGGTAGAGCCCCGCTATGCCGAGTATGATTTCATTGAGGATAATGCCAAAAATCATTAGATAAATCCCTGCTTTTACCCCTTTATTTAATTCAAAAATACGGATCTCAAGGATTTTCCAGATGAGGAAAAGACTGATTCCCATTAGTAAAACGAGATGCAGGAAGCCAATGACAAAATTGAGATTATCAAATATAAAAGCCCAAGCTGGAATCACGGAAATGCTTTGAAATAAGAATTTCAGGATGAGTGCAGTGCCAGAGACGAGGAATGCCAGCTTTTGCACCGCCGACCAATCTTCAGAGATTTTGGGCCAGTGTTTTTTTATGAGTTTTACTATTAATCCGAATCCGTAGAGCTGCGCAATAGCTACGAACCCAAGAAAAATACTTACAGAAGTAGGGATTCCTCTTAGCCATAGCACCGATAGGCCATAGCCCACGAGCGTGCCCGCTGTCAATAGATGAAAAGCAGTATCGTTTGCCTTTTCAGAGATTTGGATTCCTTTTTTTCTAAGGCTTATCAGCATAATTCCAATGCACGAGAGAAGGAAAAAACCATTGTACTGAAAGTGCATATAGAAATAAGTAGCAGCTCTGTAAAGCTCTGGTAATGATTTCTTACTCGCCATAATATACGCGAGAACGAAGATACCGATTGCTGAGAATAAAGCAGAGAAACTCCCCATCCTGAGCCAAGGGAGCTCGGAGGAAATTCTCCCTTTAGTATCTTTCATTATGAAGGAAAAATAGGCAAAGCCTACGCATAGGGCAAGGGTAGCAAAGATAATCGAAAGCCAGAAATAGCCTCTGTACATAAACGAAAACATCATTCCGTAGGAGGCAATCTGGTTGATGACCATTAGTTTTTTATATTTTTTGATATGGATTCCAAGGCTATCCCTTAGATGCTCTGCCACGAGGAAGTAGAGCAAGGCAGTTACCCAGCCATAAAATGCAAAATGAGAATGAGAGAACCTGAAAAACTTATGCTCTACACCATTAATAGGATAGAGCAGATTATACCTCATTATCACTCCGAGTAGGGAAACTATTAGAAAATTAAAAATACAGAGCCTTATCCAAAAATATTTTTCTTTCATTCTAGCCTGAGAATATATATTTAGGGGTTTATTAAGCAGCTATTCTTCAGCTTCTCTTTGGCGTTTTTCTTCTTCGCTATAAGCATTGATAATCTTTTTCACAACGGGATGCCTTACTACATCCTCTGCTGTAAGATATACGAAACCAATCTCCTCTATACCATCTAAAATCCTAATGGCTTCTTTCAAACCTGATTTTTGTTTTAGTGGTAAATCTACTTGTGAAGGGTCTCCCGTGATGATGAATTTTGCATTCATTCCCATTCTTGTTAGGAACATTTTCATTTGTGCGTGGGTAGTGTTCTGAGCTTCATCTAAGATTACAAAAGCATCGTCTAAAGTACGCCCGCGCATAAAAGCAAGAGGGGCAACTTCTATTATTCTCTTTTCTATGAATGATTCCAGCTTTTCGTGAGGTATCATATCCCGAAGGGCATCGTAGAGCGGTTGCAGATAAGGATCGAGCTTTTCTTTAAGGTCACCAGGTAAGAAGCCGAGATTTTCACCTGCTTCTACAGCGGGACGAGTTAGGATAATCCTTTTTACCTCTTTATCTCTTAAAGCCTTAGCTGCAAGAGCAACGCTTGTATAGGTTTTCCCTGTGCCCGCAGGCCCAATAGCAAAAACCATATCTTTCTTTTCTACTTGCTGCACGAGGCGTTTCAGGTTTGTAGTTTTAGCTTTTATGCTCTTACCATTCACCCCTTTTACTATAATATCCTGATCGAAAATCAATGCCTTTTCAGTTTCGTCTTTTAAAGCTAAGATGTTTTCTATATCATTGATATTTATACTATTATTCCTTGACAGAAAAGCGACAATATCATCCATTTTTTCCTTAAAAATCGCCAAGGTTTCCTTATTTCCTAAAGCGAGAATATGGGCATCTCTTCCCGTGATTTTAAGTGTAGGGAAGAATGATTTTATTAGATTAAAATTTTGATTTCTAATACCGTAAAATGCTTTTATGTCTATATCTACGAGTTCGTAGGCAAGTTCAAACATATAATTTATCTTTTTTTGGGGCTTAAAGATAAAATAAAAAATTAAAATCGATTGATTATTTAAGGCTCAAAGCTCTCAAACTTACCATTCTCATAAAGTAAAATGATTTTTTTGATTTTACTTTCTTCCTTTTTGCTTTGCTCCATAGCCAAAGGGGATGGATTTTCCTCCTTTTTAGGAGAAATTTCTAATGGCTGAGAATCGCTTATATTTTTCTTTTCCACATCTTGTATGGGAATAGGAAATTCTCGCGAAATAGGTTTGGAAGGGCTAATGTTTTCAGATTTATCAGAAATTTCTGTGGGCATCGTAGGGATCTCTTCTTTGCCGAAATTCTCATCATCTATAATAGAAAATAAATCTGATGGCGAAATGTTTTTCTGAGAATCTTTTTCATTTATGAGCATTTCTCCCTCTCCATTAATCAGCCAGTCCCATTGTAGACTAGGGAAGCGTCCTTTTACCTTAGTTATAAAATCTAAGGAAGGCTTGTTTCTCCCAGAAGTGATATGAGAAATTGAAGAGCGAGGCGCATCAATCTCATCCGCAAACTCGGAGGAGGAAAGTCTGAAATGCTCAATAATTTTAGCTATCCTATTATTGATATTCATAATTGTAAAATTTAATTATATTACAAATGTAACATAATTTACAAAATCACAAGAATACAAATGTGAAATAAACAGAGGAAGACCCTATTTAGTTATGTGAAATAATAAATTATATAACTAATATGTAGACTTTTATAGTGTATAATATTGTAAATTAATCAAGATTAGAATTTTTTACAGGGTTTAGTAGAGAAGCAATAATACTTGTACATAATATAAGGATAATGGCTATTAACGAATGTAAAGTTTTAAATCCTATATGCTCCAAATAGGTATGGAAAAGCATTTTTAGTCCTATAAAAGTAAGTAATACTGCTAAACCTAGTTTGAGATATCTCAGTTTATCAACAAAACCTGCAAGTAAAAAGAACATAGACCTAAGCCCTATTATTGCAAATATATTAGAGAAAAATACAATATAAGGGTCTTTTGTAACAGAGAAAATAGCTGGAATACTGTCTACAGCAAATATCAAGTCTGTAAATTCTACGATTATAAGTACTAAAAACAAGGGAGTGATTTTAAAAATCCCATCAATTTTAGCCCAGAATTTCTGCTCAATAAAAGTGTGGTGTATATTAAAATATTTACTTGTAAACTTTACAACAGGGTGATTATGAATATCTATTTCTTCATTCTTATCTTTATCAAAAAACATTTTAATTCCGGAATAAATTAAGAATCCTCCAAAAATATAGAGTATCCAGTCAAATTTACTAATTAAGGTTGCCCCTAAGAATATGAAGATAAAACGCATTACAATCGCTCCTAAAATCCCCCAGAAAAGCACTCTGTGATAATTCTCTTTGGCTACATTAAAGGAGGTAAATATGAGCAGCATAACAAAAATATTATCCACAGAAAGAGCATATTCTACTATATAGCCTGTAAAAAATTCCACAGCAAGATTTTGATTATATATACTGATACTTTTATCTAAATTATCTGGAATAATCTGAATAGGGTGGTGATGCTTGTTTACGATATATTCTAATTTCTCAATGCTTGTAATATTATGAATGTAAAAGCCATAGTATCGTAAGAGAATATAAAATCCTGCTGCTAACGAAACTACAAAAACACTCATAAAAGCTGCCTGTTTTACAGATATAGATTTATTTTTTTTGCTTAGAACCCCTAAATCTAAAACCAATATAAAACCTACAAGAAGTAGGAAGCCTATTAAGAATATATTTTCGTGCGACATTTTTAAAATTTAAGCTACCAAAGATACAAAAACTAAATATTTCTCTGTGATTAACTTTTGTAAAACATAGATTAATTAGATTTTTTTGGAAAGTATGCCGTGTTTATCAAATTTATCACTATACAGTATATAGAGACTTGTATTTTATATAAAGCTAATATTATTTATAGCTTTATATAAAAATTGTAATTAACTGATTTAATTTATTGTAGTGTTTGTTGTTGAATATAATTTAATTAACAAAAATATTAACAGACAAAATGTCACATATTGGCGTTTATGTTGTATTACAAATGTAAATAAGTTCTTTTTAAAGCTAAATAGATTATCTTTGAAAAGTTAATTAACATTGTTAAAATGATTTTTGAAGAAAATTATATACAATCGCCCCATTTTCCCTGTCGTTATATTCGCCCAAATAAGTTGTTTCAATTTGTACAGGAGAATCTCAGTAATTATGAAGAAATAGGAAGGTCTCACTTAGAAAAACCTATCTACAAAGCGAGTTTTGGTACTGGAAAAATAAAAATAATTGCCTGGTCTCAGATGCACGGAAATGAGAGTAATGCTACCCTTGCTATGCTTGATTTATTGGAAACCTGGAAAAAACATCCTGCATTATTAGATGAAATCTTCCAAAAAGTACAGTTAGATTTTATTTTTATGCTCAATCCTGACGGCTCTGAGAGGTGGACAAGAAGAAATGCTATTGATATAGATGTGAATCGAGATTTTTTTAAAGAATCAAGTAAGGAGATCCGTGTTCTAAAAGAAACTGTATCAAGTTTGCATTATGACTATGCATTTAATCTCCACGAACAAAGGACAATATACAGTACGGATGGTATTCACCCTGCAACGATGTCTTTTTTATCGCCATCTGAGAATGAAGAGCGGGAGATTACCGAAACGAGGAAAAAAAGTATGGCTGTTATCAGCTATATTTCTAAGCAAATGGAGAGGATTATCCCCCACCATATCGCGAGGTATACAGATGAGTTTTACCCCACTTCCACAGGAGATAACTTTACTAAAATGGGAATCCCTACAATTTTATTTGAGGGTGGTCATTTTGAGCAAGATTATTTAAGACATCAAACCAGAAAGTATTATACCATAGCATTGTATTACGGCTTAAAAGCCATTTCAGAGCTCACAAATTCAACCAAAGACTGGGAGGATTATTTTAATTTGCCAGAAAATAAAGAAGACCATTTTGACATTATATATAGGAATGTAAAGCTCAATACGGATTATGATTGTGTACTGGATATTGCAGTACAGTACCAGGAGCAGATTTTGGAAGGAAATCAGGAGATTTCCTTTGTACCTATTGTAGTGGAAGTTGGTGATTGTAGCAGAAAGAAAGGTTGGGAAGAAATTGATTGTACTGATAAGTATTTTAAGAGTGAAAGCCTCTTCCCAAAGCTCGATTCTCCACAAAATTTTGATATAGTATAAGTTATCAGGATATTAAATTGATATTATGTTATTAGAAATAAAAAATCTTTCATTTTCCTATGAGGAAGATAAGCCCATCTTTAAAAATCTCAATCTCAGTTTTGATAAAGGGAGAATTATCGCACTGGCAGGTGAAAGTGGCTGTGGAAAATCCACACTTTTAAGTCTTATTTATGGGCTTTATGACTGGCAGGAGGGGGAGATTTTCCTTGAAGGGAAACCTCTTTGGGGACCTAAAGGAAACCTTGTTCCTGGTGAGCTGGAGATGAAATTTGTAGCGCAGGACTATGATTTAATGCCCTATGCAACCGTGGCAGATAATGTAGGTAAGTTCATTTCTAATATTGATTTAAACTACAAACGAGAGCGGGTAAATGAACTGTTAAGAGTAGTGGGTATGGAAGAGTTTACAAATGTGAAACCCAAATTTCTTAGTGGTGGGCAGCAGCAAAGAGTTGCTATTGCACGAGCGTTATCTGTTCCTCAAAAACTGATATTATTAGATGAACCATTTAGTAATCTCGATTATCCAAGAAAGGTAGAGCTTAGAGAAAATCTCTTTGAATATGCACAGAAAGAGGAAATTTCTATGCTTATCTCTACTCACGAAATTGAGGAAATAATGCCTTGGTTGGATGAAATCATTATACTGAAACAAGGCAAAATTGTACAGCACGATATTCCTGAAATTGTGTATCAACAGCCCGTAAATGAATATGTAGCTAAACTTTTTGGAGAGGTTAATATCTTTTCAGAGGAGGAGAGAAACAGGTTGGGTATTAGTAAAAATATGTATTATCCATCAGAATTGAGAGTGATAGAAAAGGGTGGTTGGGAAGCAGAGGTATTAGAGTCTCGTTTTTCTGGATCCTTTTATAGAAGTAAGTTATCACTAATTGGTAAAAAGCTCATTATTTATACCTCTCACGAGCTTGTGGGTAGTGTGAATATCTCTTTTTAATCTCCAAGAAATTCTTTATTATACGATAATTTTCAAATGTAAATAAATCTTAAAACTTATTATAAACACAAAATAGAAACTATGCAAAAATTTTTCATCAAAAGGATTTATGAGCAACCATCCGCAGAAGATGGATACAGAGTTTTAATCGATAGACTTTGGGCGCGTGGTATTACAAAAGAAGAAGCGCAGCTCGATGAATGGAATAAAGACTTGGCGCCTTCCAATGAACTTAGAAAGTGGTTTCACGAGGATAGTATCAATCGTTGGGAGGCTTTTGTACAAAAATATAATGCCGAGCTCAAAACCAATTCCTCTGCTGTAGAGGATTTCCTTACCCGAGTAAAAGACCAGCAAAAGGTTACCTTAGTCTTTGCAGCTAAAGATGAGCAGCACTCACAAGCCCCTATCTTACGAGATTATTTAAATCATATTTTATAGCTTAATCATAATAGCAGTAGCAAGGTGAGCGATTAGAGATTGTATCTTAGTGTATAGTGAATTTGTATAAAAACCTTACTTTATGCTATGAATAATCATCCCTCGAATAAGTAAATGCTCCTCAGATTATGGTGCGCCTCACTGGCTATGATGCGTGTGCACCATATACCACACCAAGTGTTCCCCATACGAGTGTCTAAGTGCATCACCTGCAAGGTGTGCTAGAAGCTAAGAGCTAAAAGCCAAAAGCTAATTGTGGTTGGGTAATAAGTTTTTCTTATTTTCGTTGTCCTAAAAAATAAAAAGATACAAGAGGATATGAATACTCATAAAATTTTTCTTTCTGTGGCGGTGCTTTCTTTTGTTTTGGGCGGTGCACAGCAGTCAAAATACTTCAGCGATAAGGAAAATTATCGATGGGGCTTAGCAGAGAATCTTTATCAAACGAAAATCTATAGCGCTTCGCAGTACGAGTATGCGAGGCAATATTTTTTTAGTTCGCATCTTTCGCACTCGCGGCAGGAGGCTTCGCAGTTTTTTGATGCGATTGTGGGCGTCATTCTCCAAAAAAATTATGCGGAGAAAGGCTTAGAGGCATTTATGAGGGACTATCCTCAGTCCGCCTATTTCGCAAAAGCAAGCCTTCCGCTGGCAGATTATTACCTCACGCAAAAAGATTTTGCTAAGGCATTAGAAACTTTGGAGAAGGTAGATGGGCATCAGCTTTCAAAGGAAGAAAATACGGACTACATCCTTAAAAAAGGCTATGCAAAATTTATGATAGGCGATACGAAAGGAGCAATCCGAGACCTAAACCAAGCGCATCATCAGATTGATGAAGAGCACAGGGCAGAGGTAGCCTATATGCTCGGGCATTTGCACTATGCCGAGGGGGATAATAAGGAGGCTTTCCAATATTTTGATAGCATAAAAGAGGATGAGAAATATGCACAGCTCGTGCGACCCTACTATGTGCAGCTCTACTTTAATGAGAAGAATTATGATAAGGCAATAGCCGAAGGAAATGAACTGCTGGGCTATGATATTTCAGATGAATACAAAGCCGAAGTACACAAGATAATAGGGGAGAGCTACTTTATGAAAGGCGATTATGAGCAGGCGTATCCTCATTTGAGACTCTATCTCAATACTCAGCAGAGCCCTACGGAGAATGATTTGTATGAGATGGGCTTCGTTTGCTCCCAGCTTCAGAAGTATGAAGAGGCGGTTTCGTATTATAATCAGCTCATCCATTCGAGTTCTGCTATGGCACAAAACGCCTACTATCAGCTGGGGAATGCTTACCTGCAAACGGGAAGAAAGCAAGAGGCGCTTTCGGCATTTCGCTCGGCTTTTCAGATGGATTATGACCTCAAAGTACAGCAACTCGCCAATGAGCAATATGCAAAGCTCAGCTATGATATAGGGAACCCTTTTGAGTCTGCTCCTGCGGTGATACAAGATTATATTCAGAAGTATCCTAAAAGCCCAAAGGTGGCAGAAATGAAGTCCCTACTCGTGAAGTCTTACCTCTATTCGGGGAACTATCGAGAGACTTTGGAGGCTATTGATAAGCTCCCGAACTCCACACCAGAAACCGATAAAATAGACCAAGAAGTATCGTTTTTACTCGGTACGGAGGAGTTTAATAAAGGTAATTTTGATGAAGCAGAGAAATACTTTCTCCGTAGCTTGGAAACGCATCAGAATAAGGAAATAACCCCTCGAGCTACCTACTGGCTTGCGCAGACCTATTATAATAAGGCGAATTATCCTTCTGCGATTGAGCGATATGAACGAATTTTGAAGGAGGACTTCCCAGAGAGGCACCAGTTGCCGTATGACCTTGCATATGCCTACTTCAAAGCGAAGAAATTTGATAAAGCGAAGCAATACTTTAAGGAATATCTCAAAAATCCTAAGCCTGAATTTAAATCCGATGCAGAGCTCAGGCTGGCAGATACTTTCTATGCCGATAATGAACTGAATGAAGCCATAGCCATCTACGATAAAACCGAGGCTTCTGAAGATTATACCTTTTTCCAAAAAGCAATGGCGCTGGGCTTTAAAGGTGATACACAAGCGAAAATCAACAGCTTGAAAACCCTCATCACTAAGCATCCAAACTCTGAATATACAGATGATGCCCTCTACGAGCTTGGGACGGCTTATGCTTCGCAGGATGATTTCACTCATTCTAATGAGTATTTCTCCCGAGTGATTAAAAGCAGTTCTGATAAGGATTTAATTGCAAATGCACAGATTTATAAGGCTCAAAATCTCATCTCACAAGGTCAGGACGAGAAGGCTTTAAATGAATTGAGAACCTTAGGGAGCCAATATAAAAACTCAGCTTATGCCAGCAAAATAGTACAGGCTGCGCGTCCTGTGTTTATAAAGAAAGGAGATGTAGCAGGTTATGAAACTTTTGCAAGCAGTCTAGGTGTGGGTGTAGAATCTTCAGATATAGATGAAATCAATCTCAGTACAGCAAGGAGCCTTTATGCTAAGAGGGATTATAAAAACGCCATCGTTTATTATGAGAAATACCTCTCTAAGAATCCTGCTGGTGAGGGACTTTATCAGGCGCAGTATGAGCTGGGAGAATCTCTGTATCAAACCAAGAATACTAATAAAGCCCTTGCTGTGCTTCATCAAGTGGCAGAGGTGCAAAACGATTATCAGGAAGATGCACAGACGAGGATAGCACAAATCTATCTCTCTCAAAACAAAACCAATGAAGCGAAACAATATCTGGAAGTGCTTAGCCAGTCCGCAAATACAAATATTAAAACCTTTGCCTCTGTGGAACTGATGAAGCTCTTTGCTGCTCAGGGAGATTTTAAACAAGCTGAAAAATATGCTGATATTGTTATCTCTACCCCGAATAATTCTATCTCTACTCTGGAAATAGCAAAAGTCATTAAGGCTCGTTCTCTGATGAACAGCGGTAGAGATAAAGAGGCTCAAAAGGCTTATGCTTCATTAGAAAAGTCTTTAAATACTGAGGTGGCAGCAGAGGCGCTCTATGTAAAGGCTTTCTACCAAAATAAAGCAAAGGCATATAAGTCCTCAAACGAGACGGTCTTTAAACTGGCAAATAACTATTCCTCTGAAGAGTATTGGGGAGCGAAAGCACTACTTGTAATGGCAAGAAATTATATCGGTCTAAAAGATAAATATCAGGCGAGCTATATGGTAGATCAGCTGATAGAGAATTATACCGATTACCCAGATATTATATCCGAAGCAAAAGAGATAAAGAAATTGATTAAATAAGGTTTTTATAATATTTGTCATATTTTTTAAATCGGAAATTAATACATTTGCAGCATTAAAATAGTTTTATAAATTATGAAAAAGTTAATGTGTTTAGCTCTTTTAGGATTTGGATTAAGTTTCGGATTTGCACAAGAGCAAGAAAAAGGAACTCAGGAAACTGAGAAAAAAGAATGTTGTAAAGCTGATGCAAAGAAAGATAAAGATTGTTGCAAGGCAGACAACGAAGGTAAGCAAGCAGACTGCTGCAAGAAAGATGCAAAAGGTAAGACAGCAGCTTGTTGCAAGACCAAAAACAAAAAAGAGAAAAAGGCTTGTTGCTCTACTAAGAAATAACAAGTACTTCCTTAACTTAAAATGTGGTAATAATAGAGTTGCCACATTTTTTATTCCGTATTATAATTAGAGATTAGATGGATTATAAGCAAATTTCTACCGAGATATACAACGATGTTCTCGCAGGGGAAAACTTGGGCAGCCTACCTTCATACATCCCCGAGCTGGCTTCGGTGAGCAAAGATAAATTTGGTGTATTTTTCTTCGGGTTGAAAGAAGAATCTTTCGGGATAGGAGACTATCAAGAGAAGTTCTCCATACAGAGTATTGCCAAAGTACTATCAATGTCCCTCGCCTACAGAGAGCTGGGTGCAGATATTTGGAATAGGGTAAATGTAGAACCTTCGGGTACTTCTTTCAACTCATTGGTTCAGCTGGAAACAGATGCAGGAATCCCCAGAAATCCACTCATCAATGCAGGGGCTATTGTGGTATGCGATATCCTTCTTTCCCTGTTTAATGATGCTCCAGAGCGTTTTCTGAATTTCGTAAGGCATCTTGCTAATAACAGCAATATTGATTATTCTAAAAGAATTGCAGAGTCTGAAAAATCGGTAGGATACCGTAATTATGCCCTTTGCTACTATTTAAAATCGTTAGGAAATATCCATAATAGCCCTGAGGAGGTACTGGATTTTTACTTTAATCTCTGCTCCATAGAGATGACCTGCGAGGAGCTTGCCTACACTTTTTCCTTTTTGGCAAATGATGGAATTACCTTACACGATAATAAAACTGTGCTGAATAACAGCTTTGCCAAGCGGGTAAATGCTATAATGCAGACTTGTGGATTTTATGATGAGTCTGGAGAGTTTGCCTTTCGTGTAGGGCTACCTGGTAAGAGTGGTGTAGGCGGAGGGATTGCTGCCGTGATGCCTGACCATTACAGCATTGTGGTGTGGAGCCCCAGTCTTAATGCAAAAGGAAATTCCTATCGCGGGATGAAGTTTCTCGAAGACTTTACTACGAGAACCAAAATCTCTGTTTTTTAACTTTATAAAATGATGAATTAGAATGTTTAGAATTATATCTGGAAAATGGAAAGCTAAGAAAATCTCTGCTCCCAAGCATTTTGAAGTACGACCTACGACCGACTTTGCTAAAGAGGCTCTGTTTAGCATATTGGAGAATAAGTACGATTTTGAGTATTGTATGGTGTTGGATTTATTTGCGGGTATTGGTTCTATCTCGTTAGAGTTCGCTTCTCGTGACTGTCAGGACATTACCTCCGTAGAGCTCAATCCCAAGCATACTGCCTTTATCAATGCTACAGCGGCAGATTTAGAAATGTCTCTTCAAATGAATATACAGCGTGCAGATGTCTATGACTGGCTGAAAAAAAACAAAGGCAGGAAGCGGTATGATATTATCTTTGCAGACCCACCTTTTGACTCTACAGATGAGAGTAAATATCAGGAGCTTATCTCCCAAGTGCTGAGCAATAAATATCTGAAAGAAAATGCAGTATTTGTATTGGAGCACAACAGTAGACTGAAACTGGAGCACCCCAATATCTCCTCTACCCGAAAGTATGGGAATATTAGTTTTAGTTTTATACATTCTGGTGAGTAGGTAGTAGCTCCGTACAAAAAAATAATGAAAAAAAATAGATAAAATATCATGTTTCAAAAATAATTTCTATATTTGTCTCACTTTTAAAGGGAAATATGCAGAAAAATATAAGAAGTTATGGCTGGAACTATACATATGGAGTTCTATTTTCAGAGGATGAAATCCCTCCGAGTAGCTTCTTTTATTCCTAAAAATATAGAGATAGATATAAGAGATTTAGTGAGTACTTAGGCTTTCTTGCATATGCAAGTGAGCCTAATTGCTTTTTGCAGGGTAAGTATTAAGTTAAACCATTTAAATTATATTATTATGAAGTTTAAAATCATTAAAAAGGGAAAACCCGGAGTAGTGGGTGGCGGAGAAAAAAAGTATTACGCTTCCCCAGTGTATTCAGGTGAGTTAGATTTGGATGAGCTCACAGCAAGAATAGAGAAAATCTCTACAGTAAGTGGTGCTGATGTACGCGCAGTGCTTTACTCGATGGTAGATGTAATTTCTCTTGAACTTTCAGAGGGTAAAATCGTAAGAATGGGAGATTTAGGTTCTCTGCGACTGAGTTTTAGCAGCGAAGGTAAGAAAGAGGAAAAGGAAGTAAACGCATCTTGTATTAAAGCATTGAATTTCATCTTTACTGCAGGAGCAAGACTCAAAAAGTTGATGAACGATACAAAGTTTGAGAAGAAAATCTAACATTTTTAAAACATTCTTTGACCACAAAATAAACGCCCTTTAGAGGTGTTTATTTAAAGAAAAAGGCGGAACAGTTCCGTCTTTTTTTATTGAAGAGCTTTCTCAATAGAAATCTATGAACTTTATTAAGAAAAATTTTTACTGTGTTAAGGCATTTTCTATATCTGGAAGTAGAAAAATCTATAATTGAATTCTTTTTATTTCGTACTGATGAAAAAGAAATTTCATAGTGATGAAAATATAATTTCGTACTGATGAAAATATAATTTCGTAGTGATGAAATTCTCAGTATTTAGTATTGAGGGCTAATTTGCTTATTATGAGAGCCTCACCGGCTACGGTGTGTCTTACTGGTGATGGTGCTATAAGGGTGGTTGGCTTTGAATTAAAAATTCTATTTTTGCAGCTCAAAAAATAGATTATGTCAGCAGTAAAAATAGGAACAGTACAGATGTCTTGCGTAAAGGATAAGCAGGAAAACCTGAATAAAGCCATAGAAAAAGTGAGGGAAGCGGCAGCGAGAGGTGCTCAGATTGTTTGTCTTCAAGAGTTATTTACTTCACTATACTTCTGTGATGTGGAAGATTATGACAATTTTGACCTTGCGGAATCTATACCTGGACCTTCCACAGATGCACTTTCTGCAGTAGCAAAGGAGCTGGGGGTGGTAATTATCGCTTCGCTTTTTGAGAAAAGGGCTGAGGGGCTTTACCATAATACTACGGCTATCCTCGATGCAGATGGTTCATACCTTGGGAAATATCGCAAAATGCATATACCTGATGACCCTGCTTATTACGAGAAATTTTACTTTACACCAGGTGATATGGGTTATAAAGTCTTTAAAACTCAATTCGGTAGGGTAGGAGTACTTATTTGCTGGGACCAGTGGTATCCCGAAGCATCTAGGATTACAGCATTGATGGGAGCAGATATTCTTTTCTATCCTACGGCTATCGGCTGGGCTACAGATCAGGATGAAGAGACCAATAGAGACCAGTATAATGCGTGGCAGATTATTCAGCGTTCGCATTCGGTAGCGAATGGTTTGCCTGTAGTTTCCGTAAACCGAGTGGGTTATGAGCAGGATGGAGCAATGAAATTCTGGGGAGGAAGTTTTGTAACCAATGCACAGGGCAAGCTCCTTTATCTTGCTTCCCACAATGAGGAAGAGGTAGCTGTAACCGAAGTAGAACTCGGGCAAACCGATTATATGAGAAGGCATTGGCCATTCCTTAGAGACAGAAGAATAGATAGCTATCAACCTATTCTTAAAAGATTTATAGACGAAGATTAATCCCTACTCGATAAAGAAATGAATACTCAGGTAGATACTACAAAAACCCCGAAATCTCAAGGTTATTTCTTCCCTGCCGAATGGGAAGAGCACGAGGCAACTTGGCTCAGCTGGCCACATAAAGAGGAATCTTGGCCAGGTAAAATTGATACCATTTATCCCGCTTATTGTGAGTTTATAAAGGTGCTTTCCGAAAACGAATTCGTAAGAATAAATGTAGCCGATGAGGAGATGCATAAATCCGCAATGGATGCTATAATGCAGGCAGGAGCAAATTTGGAAAATATTGAAATCTATATACATCCAACTAATGATGCTTGGTGTAGAGACCACGGCCCTGCTTTTCTCATCAACAAAGAAACAGAGACTAAGGTGATTGTAGATTGGGACTATAATGCATGGGGAGGAAAGTATCCACCTTTTGATTTGGATGATGATATTCCTACCAAAGTAGGAGAGGAGCTAAACCTGCCTGTCTTCTATCCTAAGATTATAATGGAGGGAGGTTCAGTAGATTTCAATGGTAAGGGTACAGTGCTCACTTCTAAATCCTGCCTTTTAAATCCTAATAGAAATCCATATCTTAATCAGGAGCAGATAGAGCAATATCTAAAAGATTATTACGGGGTAGAGCAGGTTCTATGGGTAGATGATGGTATTATAGGCGATGATACCGATGGGCATATAGATGATACCATACGATTTGTAAATGAGAATACAGTGCTTGCCGTAGTAGAGGATAATCCAGAGGATGAGAATTATGAAATACTTCAGCACAACCTCAGGCAGCTTAGAGAGATGCATTTATTAGATGGCACGCCGCTCAATATTATAGAACTTCCAATGCCAGACCCTGTTTATTGGGAAGAGCAGAGACTCCCAGCCTCTTATGCCAATTTCTATATTGCTAATAAAACCGTGATTGTGCCTACTTACAGATGCAATAAAGATGCTGTAGCATTAGAGATTATCCAGCAGTGCTTCCCAGATAGAAAGGTAGTAGGGATAGATTCCACCGAGATTATTTGGGGGCTTGGCAGTTTCCATTGCCTCAGCCAGCAGGAACCTTTGGTGTGATATTAAACCTTTAAATAGAGGAACCTTAATCATAAGAAGTCCCGATAGAGAAATGATTATTTAATTATCTTTGTCGGGCTTTTAATTTTTTATTAGAGAATGAAGAAAATTTTAGCGAAACTTATCCTTAAATTGATCGGCTGGAAAATTGTGCTGGATGGCGATGAAGATAGCCTTAATCGGTGTATATTAGTGGTAGCCCCTCATACCCACAACTCGGAATATATACTGGGAAACTTGGCGTATTGGGTACTCGGAAAGCCTCTTAAAATCATTATAAAAGATGCACATACTAAAGCGTGGTATGGCTTTGTGGTAAAAGCTCTTGGGGGGATAGGCATAGATAGAAGCCAGAGAAATGATCTGGTTAATTTTGTGGCTCGTGAATTTGAGAAGGAGGACTTTAGCCTCGTCATTACCCCAGAGGGTACGCGCAGCAGAGTAGAGAAATGGAGGAAAGGTTTCTACTATATGGCAATTACAGCAAAAGTGCCGATAGTTCTCGCTGTAGGCGATTTCAAAACCAAAACAATGCGATTGGGCTATAAAATCTCTTACGAAAGACTCATCCATATGAAATATGAAGAGATGCTGAAGGAGATTTCTGATTATATAAAAAAGCACAATGTAGTAGCAAAAGTCCCTGAAAACTGGAACCCTGATATTCAATAATACAATATGGCGGTAATAACCCTTACTTCCGATTATGGTTTGGTAGATTACAGAGTGGCAGCTATAAAAGGTGCTATTGCCTCTTTGAATGAAAGTGTGAGAGTAATAGACATTACCCACGACATACAGGCATACGATCTGAAGCAAGCCGCCTATATCGTGAGAGATGCTTATAAGTACTTTCCCAAAGGCTCTGTACATATTATTTCGGTGGATAGCTTTTACAGAAAGGAAGTCAAAAGCCTCGTCTATAAAGTAGATGGGCATTATTTCATATCGGCAGATAATGGCATTCTCAGCCTTGTATTTCCAGATATAAACCCAGAGGGCATTTATGAAATCACCTTTAATAACAGGTTTGATGATGTAGTGAATCTCCTCTCGGTAGATGTCTTTGCTCCCATCGCAGTACATCTGTGCAGTGGAGGGCTTCCAGAGGTTATCGGCAGGAGTTTCAGCAATCCGAAAGAGCTCAAACTTCCGATACCTACCTACAAAACTCAGGAGAAAATGATTATAGGTGAAGTTATTTATATAGATAATTTCGGGAATGTGGTTACCAATATATCCAAAGATTTGTTTATGCGAACCAAAGCAGGGTTTTCAGATTTCAAAATTAAATTCAGAACGCTTTCTCTATCTAAAATCTACAATTATTACACGGAGTTTATCACCAATTGGGAAGAGGAACAAGATGGTGTAGGTAAAGCTGTGGCGGTATTCAATAACAGAGAATTACTGGAAATCACCATTTATAAAGGGATGAAAACCAACGGTGCGCAGAGTCTTCTCGGGCTTAGCGTAGGCGAGCGGGTTTATATAGAATACTGCTGATGACAAAGCAAAACACCCTCATCTATGATAAGGGTGTTTGGTGTTAACTAAATAAATATATATGAAAAACTCTACTTTCCTAATATCCTTTTGGCACTATCAGATGCTGCAATCAGCCCTCCTGCCATCATAATAATATCTTTCAGTACGAGCCTGCCTGCCCCTGAAAGGTAAGGGAAGCCGTAGTTGGGTGTAGGCAGGTCTCCTCCAAGGTTGGGTACATAGACTTCTGGTGTAGTGATGAGGAAAGAAAGGGTAACGATTGCCATTCCGAAAGTGAGCAGTCCGCCCCAGAACCCTACCTTTGGAAACCATATCCCAAGCAATACCAGAATACCGATGCTACAAATCATTGTTCCCAATCCGTAAGAGAATACATAAGTACCGTTTTCTTTGTGCCATTCTATATTGGCTTTTACCATTTTCCCTTCTGGGTTTTTGTGCAGTGTATATTCAGGGACAGATTTTCCTTCGTCATTCACTGCCATTTTCCCTGTATTGTGATAGAAAAAGCTCATAAAAGGGCTATTCGTTACAAAGGGTACAATGCCATCTGCCTCGTATTGGAAGGCTTTAAGCCCACCGATCCAAGCCATTACTATAAATATTGCAACTCTGATAAAGTTGATAAAGTTCCTCTGTCCTGAGGCTACAAATTCTAAAAGATTTTTCATTGTATTGATAATTTTAATAAATGATGGTGCAAAAATAATCCACTCTTCAGTCTTAAAGAATGGATAAAAAATGATATTACATAGACTATTTTGCCACTATGGAGATGCCTACATCTTCTCGAAACTTCTTTGGGGAGACGCCTGTTTCTTTCTTAAAATACCTGCTGAAATAGAATTCATCTTCAAAGTGTAGCTCCATAGCGATTTCCTTAATCGGCTTATAGGTAAGGTGCAGGAGTTTCTTTGCTTCAAGAACGATGCGCTCTTGAATGAGTTTAGAAGGGGACTTCCCGAAGTGTTTTTTTATCTTTTTTGAAAAGGTGTTGATAGACAAACCGAATTTCTCTGCATAGAAGCCCACCTCTCGCGTTTGCAAGTAGTGCTCTTCTAATATATTCTGGAAGTTGGTAATATTTTCAAAACTAAAATGCTCATCCAATGTTTCCGACTGCTGAAGCTGTTGTTTTTCCTTGCTACTGAGTGCTAAAATCAATTGTAGATAGGTTCTTACAATTGAAATATCATAATGATTTTGGAGGTCTATAAGGTTTTTCATCTTCTCGCAAATGCTGTTGATTTCCTCAAAAACCTCTTTATTTACACTGATAAAAGGCTGCTGATAGATATTATTAAAGAGTATTCCGTTGCAGGCTACCTCCTTTTTGTGATATTCTATGCAGTAGAAATCTCCGTGAAATTGCAGTGCAGTAATCTCTTTTGCTGTTGTTTCCTTCCATTTTATCACTTGGTAGGGGGTGAGGAAAATTAAATTCCTGCCACTGCATTTGTATTCTGTAAAGTCTATACTGAAACTCGCCTCCCCCTGAAAGATGAAGATAAAATAATAGGGTGCATTCACTCCTTCGGAAAGCTCTTCTATACTCGGTTTATTGATAATGATAGCGTTCATTTTTCAAGAATCTAAAATCTAAAATACGCTCTAATTCCCCCCCCTCCAATGAAGCTACAAATATATAAAATCATTAGTGAGCGGTAGGTAGTAAGCTTTTAGGCAGTAGTACAACTAATAAGCTCTTCTTTATGATAAAAAACGAATAATCTACTTATCATTAGCTCATAGTATGATATCATTTATTTATATTAATTGGTTGACAATTTATATTTTCTTGCAATTCACCTTTTTATTTTGTAATTTTTTTTATTCTAAAAGAAATAATTTCTGAGTTTCCTTATTCTCCATAGGCTATGGTATAAGTGCTCCCCACGCAAGTGGGCTTCTTTACGAAAAGAAAAACACGCTCCACCAAGCCAGTAGCTAATTAAGATTGAGTGTATATAGAAGGTTTATTCTCTAAAAGTAGAGGCGGTCTAAAAAAAATATTTATTTTTGGTCGTCTAAAAAACGATAAAGATGGATAATATTAGGATTATCGCCGAAACGGCAAGAGACTTCGCAGAGAAAAACATCAGACCGCATATAATGGAGTGGGATGAGGCTCAGACCTTTCCCGTAGAACTTTTTAAAGAGCTCGGGCAGATGGGCTTTATGGGCATTATAGTCCCAGAAGAGTACGGCGGTTCTGGCTTGGGATACAATGAATATGTGGCGATTGTAGATGAGATTTCTCAGGTAGACCCCTCTATTGGGCTGTCGGTCGCGGCACATAATTCCCTTTGTACAAACCATATTTTTGAATTTGGAAATGAGGAACAGAAAAGGAAGTGGCTCCCTCAGCTCGCGTCTGGTAAAAGCATAGGTGCGTGGGGGCTTACCGAGCATAATTCGGGTTCGGATTCTGGAAGTATGAATACCACAGCTGTAAGAGATGGGGAGGATTGGGTCATCAACGGGGCTAAAAACTTTATTACCCATGCCATCAGCGGTGATATAGCAGTTGTGATGACGCGAACGGGAGAAAAAGGCACGAGGAATAATGCCACTGCTTTCGTTTTGGAAAAAGGTATGCCCGGCTTTTCGTCTGGTAAAAAGGAAAACAAGCTCGGTATGCGTGCTTCCGAAACAGCTGAGCTTATATTTGATAATGTGCGAGTGCCAGATTCTCATAGGTTAGGAGCGGTAGGCGAAGGCTTTAAGCAGGCGATGAAAATCTTAGATGGTGGGCGTATTTCTATTGCTGCCCTCAGCTTAGGCATTGCGAAAGGAGCTTACAAAGCAGCCCTTAAATACTCCAAAGAGCGGGAGCAGTTTGGCCAGCCCATCAATAAATTTCAGGCGGTTAATTTTATGCTTGCGGATATGGCTACCGAAATCGATGCATCCGAATTGTTGATTTACCGCGCTGCCGAGATGAAAATGGCAAATAAAGTAATGACAAAAGAAGGAGCAATGGCTAAGTATTATGCTTCTGAAGCCTGTGTACGAATTGCCAATAATGCTGTACAAATCTTCGGTGGATACGGTTACAGCAAAGAGTTTCCAGTGGAGAAATTCTACAGAGATTCGAAGCTCTGTACCATTGGTGAAGGCACATCAGAAATCCAGAAATTAGTTATTGGAAGAGAAATTTCAAGGTAAATAAAAATATACGAGATGAGCGGACAATCCATTTTCACACCATTTAAGGAAGAAGAACTCCTCCCAAAAGAAGAAAAGCTCGAGGTACTGAAAAAAGAAAGGAGATTCAGCATTGGAATCCCAAAAGAAACCTGTCTTAATGAGAGGCGCACCTGCATAACTCCAGATGCGGTACAGGTGCTCACCGCAGCGGGGCATAGCATCATTATAGAAGAGGGGGCGGGCAAAGGCTCATTCTTCACAGACCTGCAATATGCCGAAGCAGGTGCCAAAATTGTAAAAACCGCGAGGGAAGCCTTTCAGCAGAATTTAATTTTGAAAGTAAACCCTCCCACATTGGAGGAAATGGACTACCTAAAGCCTTGTTCCTATCTTGTTTCTGCCCTCCAAATCAATTTGAGAGATAAGGAATATTTCCAAAAACTCAGCGAAAAGAAAATAAATGCTATCGCTTTTGAATTTATACAGGATGAATACAAGCAGCTTGCTCTCGTTCGCCTCATTGGTGAGATTGCAGGCACGGCATCTATCCTCTACGCATCGGAATTATTGTCTTTATCTAATGGACTAATGCTCGGTGGTATTACGGGCGTTCGCCCTACCGAAGTAGTGGTTATAGGTGCGGGTATCGTAGGTGAGTTTGCTACCAAAGCCGCTATTGGGCTTGGTGCAAGCGTACGCGTATTTGATAACTCCCTCTCCAAGCTCAGAAGGCTTCATACCCTTGTTGATAGCCGTGTGCCCACCTCCATTATAGACCCGAAAGAGCTCGGTAAAGCCCTAAGACGGGCAGATGTGGTTATAGGAGCGCTCCCCCGCATTAATGCCTCTCCCGTAGTAACCGAAGATATGGTGAAGATGATGAAGAAAGGAAGCGTAATTATAGATGTAGCCATAGATAATGGTAAGGTCTTCGAGACTTCCGAGCTTACGACTATGGCAGAGCAATATATCGTAAAACACGATGTAATCCACTGCGGACTGCCCAACTTAACATCCAGAATGCCGAGAACTACAACCAAAGCCATCTCGAATTTCTTCCTGAGCTATATACTCGCTTATGATGAAGAAGGCGGACTGGAAAATATGCTCGTAAAAAATAATGAAATGAAGCAATCGCTCTATATGTACAAAGGCAGGCATACAAAGAAAATCATCTGCGACCGCTTTGACCTTACTTATCACGATATCAACCTTCTTATTTTTTAATCTACAACTCAATGCGCAAACTTAAATTCTACATTGCGGGGTTTATCCCAGGTCTGTTGCTCGTATTTTTTATTCTCAATCAGAAAGGAGCAAGCTGTAGTGGTTATCTTCCCAACAGCCGTGTTATCGCAGAAACACTAAGCAAAAAAATGATTTACAGTCCCGAGTTTCAAACCAAAATGCAGCGTCTTGGGATAGATGAAGCTAAGGTAAAAGACAGCATTATCCCTCTTGGGGAAATTGACTTCGATAAAAGTGATGCCCAGAAAGAACCTTGCCCCGAGTACTTGATGCTTTCACCGAAGGAAAAGCCTCAGTACATCATTAGATTTAAGAAATGTAAAGACGAGGTTTTCCTCCAAACATTAGAAAAAATAAATAAGAAATAGGAAAGGTTATATCAAGAGCCTTTCCTTTTTAAAGATATTGAATAATAATATTTTAATCACGATAAAAAGTAAAATAGAATGAAAATAGGAATCTTAGGAGGCGGACAGCTCGGAAGAATGCTGATACAAGAGGCATTGAAATACGATGATGAGTTCTTCGTTCTTGACCCAAGCGAGGACTGTCCCTGTGCGAAGATCGCCCATCATACAATAGGCGACTTTAATGATTATAATGAGGTCTTCAACTTTGGAAAAGATAAAGATATAGTTACCATAGAGATAGAGCATATTAATGTACGCGCCCTCGAAGACCTTGAAAAGCAAGGCGTAAAGGTAATCCCCAGCCCAAGTATCATTAAAACCATACAGCAGAAAATTCTCCAGAAGGAATTTTATAAAAATAACGGTATCCCAAGTCCAGATTTCTCAGTCTTCTGGGAAGGCGAGAGAAATCTCTCTGCTCTGAAGCCTCCATTTGTACAAAAAATGAACACAGGAGGTTATGATGGCAAAGGGGTACAAGTAATTAAAAACACCGATGAGCTTCTGAACTTCTGGCAAGCACCTTCGGTAGTGGAAGATTTGGTGGATATAGACAAGGAACTCTCCATTATCCTCGCAAAAAACGAAAAAGGCGAGGTAAAAGCTTTCCCCATCACTGAAATGGTGGCAGACTCCGAGCTTAACCTGTTGGATTTTAACATTTGCCCTGCAGATATTAGCCAGGATACAGAAAAACAGATAGAAGAAATTGCAAAAACCTTTATCCAAAGCGTAGAAGGTGCAGGGCTTTTTGCTATAGAGCTCTTCCTTGATAAAAAAGGTAAGGTCTGGGTAAATGAAACCGCTCCTAGACTTCATAACTCTGGACATCAGAGCCAAGAAGGGAACTTTAATTCCCAATTTGAGCAGTTCTATCGTGTGATTAAGAACCTCCCACTCGCAGATACTGAGGCTAAAGGTTTTTCGGGGATGCTCAACCTCGTTGGTGAAGTGGGCTATTCTGGAAAAGTGAAATATAATGGGTTAGAAGAAATTCTGAAGCTCCCCAAAACCTATGTACACCTCTATGGAAAGACAGAAACCAAACCTGGAAGAAAAATGGGGCATATTAATGTACTTGCAGACTCCAGGGAAGAGCTTATGGAGCGTCTTATCCACATTAAATCTTTAGTAAAAGTAGTATCTGAATAAAAAATCATCAATTAAAAGCAATAAAAAATGAATTTAGCAGGAAAAAATGCATTAATAACAGGTGGAGGTAGAGGTCTCGGCAAAGCTGTAGCCCTTGCCCTTGCAAAAGAAGGAGTAAATATCGGTATCACTGGTAGAAATGAAGCTAATTTGAAACAAGTAGCTGAAGAAATCAGAGCCCTTGGTGTAAAATCAGAGTATATTAGTTTTGATGTAAGCAATAGTACTGAAGTGGAGAGAGGAATTTCTGCAATTGTAGATAAGCTGGGTGGGATTGATATACTCATTAACAATGCAGGCATAGGAGAGTTTGGAAGTTTTGAAGAAATGCCTTCTGATACTTGGAAACAAATTATAGAGACCAATCTCTTTGGTGTATATTATGTAACGAAAGCGGTTCTTCCTTTCTTAAAAGCAAAATCTGAAGGAGATATTGTAAATGTAGCTTCTACAGCAGGGCTAAAAGGAGGTGCTAATATGTCTGCCTACGGAGCATCCAAAGCTGCTGTTATCTCTCTTTCTCAATCGCTAATGGCAGAGCTTCGGAAGTTTAATATCAGGGTATTTACCCTTACGCCAAGTACTATAGCATCGGATATGAGTATTAATACAGGGCTTACGGATGGTAATCCAGAGAAAGTACTACAGTCAGAAGACTTCGCAGAATGGGTGAGAGATATCTTAAAAATGAACCGACGCGCAATGATTGCCAATGGTTCTATTTTCTCCACCAATCCATAAAATAAAAGAGGCAAAAGCCTCTTTTGTTTTTATTCTCTAAGTGCTTGCCTTGCAAAGGTTAGAATTTAAAAGTATTTTCAGGGAGAACTCTATTGATGTCTATTTTATTGAGGATAATCACATATTCGGTATTTTGTTTTGGGTTTGAGCCTTCGATTCTAAAGGCAAAACTCAGGGTACCAACTTTCTTATAATCGGAATAAATGATGGTCTCCTCCTTTTTTATTTCCCTTAGGAGCATATAAGTTTCAGCATCGAAAAAATAGAGGGTTTTATTTACATTTTTGATGAGCTCAACCTTGTGGCAGAGAGTATTCCCGAGTTTTTCCTTACCAAGATATTTTGCCGTAAAGCCTTTATTTTCCCAGTCTATAAAGTCGTTATCAAAATTTTCTGGTGTATAGTTTGGGTAGTCTTGGAGTTTGTTGGTTGCATAGTTCATTGCGTAGCCTTTCTTGCCATCAAACCCTTCAATAGGAGTTTCTTTTTTGTTAATAACGATACTCGTTTTGGTGAGATTAGGTCTTTGCTGATAGATTTTTATAGGGTATTCATCTTTAATACCAAGACTTACTTTTCCAGATAATATCACGGAATTGAGGAGCTTCCACTGGGTAAGTCCACCCGAGAGTTCTATATTTTTATCAATAATTTCCTTTGCCGTTTGTGCGTATAATAGGACAGATGAAATAGCAAGCAGGAAAGTAACAATAATATTCTTCATTAATAGAATTTTGGAGGTCCAAAAATAGTTTATTTTGATGAATTGATCATCGTTCTTGCCTTTTGAAGGTCTTCGGGAGTATCTATCCCTACACCGATGAAGTCGGTTTCAATCATTTTTATTTTCATTCCGTGCTCGAGGTACCGTATGGCTTCTATTTTTTCCCATTTTTCAAGAGGAGACATTTCCAAACTGCTAAATTTCAATAAGGCTTCTTTTCGGAAAGCATAAACCCCAATGTGCTTATAGTAGCTTACGGGTAATGATTTCTCTCTGTGATAAGGAATGGCTGAGCGGCTGAAATACATTGCAAAATCGTTTAAATCGGTAATGACTTTTACATTATTGGGGTTTTGTATTTCTTCATCTTCATTGATTTTTATCTTTAATGAAGCCAATGAAATCTCTTTTTTCAGGTCTTGGTAGAAGACTTCAATCAGTTTTTTTAGAGGTTCGGTTTTCAGGAAGGGTTCATCGCCTTGTACATTGACTATAATATCGCAATCTATATTCTCAGCGGCTTCTGCTATGCGGTCGCTTCCTGTTTCGTGTTGCCCAGTCATCACCGCTTTACCACCGATATTTTTTATTTCATCAAATATCAATAGAGAATCTGTTGCTACGAATACATCATCAAAGAGTCCTGTATCTACCACATTCTGATAAGTAGTTGCGATGACGGTTTTCTCTCCCAGCATTTGCATTAGTTTCGCTGGGAAGCGGCTTGCCTCGTATCGGGCAGGGATTACGGCTATTATTTTCATTCTTTAATGGATATTTAGGAGATAAAAAAAGGATAATAGATTTTCATTATCCTTTTTTCTATGAGCAAAATTTTTGATTTATAAGTTCATCGCGGGAGCTAAAAGGCTTTCCATTCTGGATTTTACCTGTGCTACGCTACCATTGTAATTATTAATCATCAATGAGAAGGCAAGCGTTTTTCCAGAATTTGTTTTGAGGTAGCCTGCTAAGGTTTTCACTCGGTTGAGCGTTCCTGTTTTTGCAAAGACCTGACCATAACCAGCGCCTGAAAACGACCTTTTAAGCGTCCCTGATTGTCCTCCGATAGGTAACGACTCAAAGTAATCCTTAAAATAAGGCTCTTTCATCAGCTTCGTTAGGAATTTCACTTGGGAAATGGGTGTTACAGCATTGCTTCGTGAGAGGCCACTGCCATCAAAGTAAGTTAAACCTTCCATATCAAAACCATTATCTTGGAGGTGATTTCTTACAGCTTCTCTACCCGCTTCTAAAGTCTGATTTCCATATTTCTGGAAACCACAAGTACGGAGGAGCGCTTCTGCAAGGGCATTATCACTCCTTTGGTTGGTATCATAAACTATATCTTTTAGCAGTGGAGATTTATAAGCCGTAATCAAATTTCTCTTCTCTGGCTCTTTATCGATCATTTTTGGGCTTACTTTTCCCGTTACCCCAATCCCTGTTTTAACGAGTGTCGTTCTAAGATTATTGGCGAGATAAGCGGGGGCTTCTGCTATTTTTGAAGTTACGATATCACCATTAAACTCGCTACTAAAAGACATTTTCCCAGTAAAAGGAGATACATAGAAGTACCTTTTTTCACTGTTGTTAAACCAACTTTTACCTTTAGCTACGGATTGTTCTTTTTGCGGATCCACATCGGCAGTAGCACCAGCGGGAAGGTAATAATTCCCGTGCTCTATCCAAACGATTCCTTCGGGTAAAATATCTCTTTTATTGTCTTTGAATACTGCAGTTTGGATGATAATATCTCCATTAATTTTTCTTATTCCTTTTTCGGAGATTGCCCGTTTAAATTCACTAACCAATGCACTATACCTCAATGCACCTGCTTTGCCCGTCCCAAGCGATGGGTCTCCACTTCCTACGATGTAAAGGTTACCATTCAGCACTCCATTATCATCGATTTCACCAGAATATTCCAGCTGGGTAGTCCATTTAAATTTAGTTCCGAGGAGTGCTACTGCAGCTTCTGTGGTGAGCAGTTTTGTTGTAGATGCAGGGATGAGCGGCATAGTTTCGTTGTACGAGTTAATGATATTCCCCGTCTTTGGGTCGTAGATTACAAATCCCCAGTTGGCATCTTTCAGCACGGGGTCGCACAGCATATTATTCACCCCAAAATCTACCAATTGCTTTGGAGATAGTCTGCTAATAAAAGCATCTTCTATCCTTTCTGAAAAGAAATTTCCAGCATTGGGGATGGTAAGAGACTGCGTTTGCCCGAAAGCCATCGTAGCTGTGATGATGGATAATCCCGCATATAAATTTTTAAATCTCATCATATCAATAAGTTTTTGAAGATTAAAACAAAATCCAACCACTTCCTTTTGTGGTATTATCGGATAAAGAACAAGCAAAAATAGCTAAATATTGTATAGAAGGTGGGTAGCAAGCTAATAAATTACACTTAAATATTGTTAAACACTGTTAATTTCAAGCCTCTTCACCCAACAAAATACCCATCTGAGCCCTCCTTTTTATTGTTCAGCGGAGCGGTGAGCTTTCTTCGTGCCTTCGTACATTTCGTATTGTAGGAATCGGGTTTCGAGCTTGCCGTTAAAGAGCTTAATCTTCCTTGAAGGTCGTAAGCCGATTTTTTTCACCGCTTCCAAGTCCGAACTAATAAGCCACGCGAGCGTATTGGGATACTTATTCTTAAATGTATCACCTATTTTCTTGTAGAAGTCGTCTTGTTTTATGCTGATTCGCTCATCATACGGAGGATTGAAGACAATAAGCAGTGGGAAAACTTCCTTTTTACTCTCGAAGAAGTTTTGTTTTCGCACTTCTATTACATCTTCCATTTCTGCGTTTTCTATATTTTTTTTGGCGTGGGAGAGCATTTTCGGGTCTATATCATAACCGATGATTTTCCCGCTAAATTCTTTTATCCGAGCTATTCGGAATTCTTTTATTTTTTTAAAGAGCTCGGCATCGTAATTCCTCCAATTCTGGAAGGCAAATCCCTTCCTAAAAATCTGTGCTGGCAGTTCCATTGCCATCATTGCGGCTTCTATCAGGAGGGTTCCGCTCCCGCACATTGGGTCTAGGAAATTTCCTTTTCCGTCCCAGCCCGCTAGGTGGAGCATTCCTGCGGCGAGAATTTCATTCAGTGGCGCCTCGCCCTGCTCTCTTCTGTATCCCCGCTTATACAATGGCTCGCCGGAGGAGTCAAGCGAGATGGTAACCAAGTCCCTATCGATATGAAGGTTGAGTTTAATCTCTGGATTTTGAGTGCTAATGTTTGGCCGTTTATGATATTTTTTCTCGAAGAAATCCACAATTGCGTCTTTCATTTTCAGCGTCATAAATCTCGAATGCCTAAACCGCTCCGAATGCACCGTAGCATCTATTGCAAATATTTGGCTTAGCTTCAGATACTCATCCCAAGGGAATTTTAGTAATTTTTGGTAGAATTTATCTTCATTAAATGCCCGAAACTCAAAAATCGGTACCAGGATTTTCATCGCCAATCGCGAAGAGTAGTTGATTTTGTAAAGGAAACCTAAATCGCCCTCACAAGTAACCGCGCGGGTTTTTATTTCCACATTTTTCCCCCCGAGTTTTTTCACCTCCTCTGCAAGGGCTTCTTCCAATCCGAAAAGCGTTTTTATCTGGATTTGTAGGTCTTCTGTCTTCATTTCGGTTTATATTTTTCGCTGTTCCTTGTACGAACATTTGTTTTTCATTGGGCAAAAATAACTAATTTCGTGCTATGGAATGGTTTGAATCGTGGTTCGACACACCGTATTACCACATCCTCTACAGCAATAGAGACTATACAGAAGCAGAAATTTTCATCAAAAAACTAATGAATATTCTCCAACTTCCGAAGGGGGATAAAGTCATCGATTTGGCTTGTGGGAAAGGTAGGCACTCAATCTTCCTCAGCAAAATGGGATATCAAGTTCTGGGGCTGGATCTTTCGCAGCAGAGCATCGCGCATAATAAGCGCTTCGAGAGCCCTTCGCTGCACTTCCAAGTGCACGATATGAGGTGTGCCCTCCCTACCTCTGATGCCGATGCCGTCCTCAACCTCTTCACCAGCTTTGGGTATTTCCAAACAGAGGAGGAGGACTTGAGCGTCTTTACTTCTGTGCATCAAGGGCTAAAAACTGGCGGTGTTTTCATTTTAGATTACTTAAACAAAGGTTTCGTAGAGCAGGATTTTAAAGAAAATTCTACCGAAAAAAGGGGCGGAATCCTCTTCCACATCCATAAAAAAATCGAGGATCATTATGTAGTGAAGACGATTAATTTCTCCGATGCTGGGCAAGATTTTGAATTTACCGAGCGAGTAAAGCTCCACACGCCAGAGCAAATAAACCAATACGCCAAATCTACTGGTTTTGAAAGGATAAAAGTCTGGGGAGATTATCACCTTAATGAATTTAATCAGCATTCCTCCCCCCGATGTATCAATTACTTCGTAAAAAAATAAACAATCAGACTACTAAAATATAGTCTTTGTTTTAACAATTAAACAAAGGAAAGTCTGCTTGGAAATTTAAGTTTTTCATTTTGTGATTCTAGAATGTTCACTCTTGGGTTTAATTATGAACTATTCCAATAATATTTTTATCAAATAAAATCTCTGTATATAAGGTACAGAGATTTTATTTTCTAATTGAAATCGGGTTTACAAATTCTCAAGGGTTTCTCTAAAACTTGCAAAACCACCGCCGTTGTAGCCATTCTTTAGTCCTTGGCTTTGGAGGTATTCCAGCGCTTTGGTGCTCCTCCCGCCACTTTTGCAGATTATAATGGTATTGGTCTCGTTATCCTTGCTCAGGATTTCATCTTTACGGCTTTCTACCTCACCGAGAGGGATGTTTTCTGCCCCTTCTACGCTGCCGTCCATTTCCAATTCTAATGGCTCGCGAACATCGATTACACGGTAATTTCCCGATTTCAAAATTTCTACTAATGACATATTATTTTTATTTAAAATTTAATTCGGGTAAAGATACATATTATTTTTTACTTAAAAATGGAGATTCAAAATGCATATTCTACAAAAAAATTGACAAACGATATTTTAATATAGTATATTTGCAGGCTAAATTTTAAACCGTAATTTAAAAAGATGAAGACATCAGACTTTAATTTCCATCTGCCTGCTGAACTATTGGCAGAACACCCTTCCACCCACAGAGACGATGCACGATTAATGGTGCTCAACAGAAGAAACCAAACTATAGAGCATAAACTCTTTAAAGATGTTATAGACTATTTTGATGAAAATGACCTTTTCATCTTTAATAATACAAAAGTGTTCCCCGCAAGGCTCTATGGAAATAAGGAAAAAACAGGAGCTAAAATAGAAGTATTCCTCCTCAGGGAGCTCGACAAAGAAAATCGTATTTGGGATGTACTGGTAGACCCTGCAAGGAAAATCAGAATAGGGAATAAACTCTTCTTTACCGAAGATGAATCCTTAGTAGCCGAGGTAATAGATAATACCACATCAAGAGGGAGAACCCTCAGATTCTTATATGAAGGCTCACACGAGGAATTTCGTGCAAAGCTCACTGAACTTGGAGAAACGCCACTCCCTAAATACATTAAAAGAGCCGTAGAGCCAGAAGATGCTGAGAGATATCAAACCATCTATGCGAAATACGAAGGCGCAGTAGCAGCACCTACCGCAGGTTTGCACTTTTCTAAACACCTGATGAAACGAATGGAGATTAAGGGAATTAACTTCGCAGAGGTTACGCTCCACGTAGGTTTGGGAACTTTTAATCCCATAGAAGTGGAGGACCTTTCCAAGCACAAAATGGAGAGTGAAGAGGCGATGATAGATGCTGAAAACGCTGCTATTATCAATAAAGCAGTAGACGAAAACAGAAAAATCTGTGCTGTGGGTACTACTACGATGAGAACTTTGGAGTCTTCAGTATCATCTAATAGAAAGGTGAGTCCATACCACGGCTGGACGAATAAATTCATCTATCCACCATATGATTTCGGCGTTGCTACTTCTATGATTACGAATTTCCACACGCCTAAATCTACCCTTATAATGATGATTGCGGCTTTTGCTGGTAAAGATTTCGTAATGCACGCCTACGAGGAAGCCATTAGAGAGAAATATAAATTCTACTCCTACGGAGATGCAATGCTGATTATATAATATCGGAACTCAATGATAAGAAAAGATACAGACTTAGCGCTGTATCTTTTTTGTTTTAATAGGGCTTTAATAGTTCATTGTACTAATGTACCTCCTCTCGCATTATCACTAAGTGCTCCCCACGCCAGTGGGTGCCTCGCCGGCTACGGCGTTAGGAGATTTTTCCCCATTTTTGTTGTCTTCTGAAGTTCTTTGCGAGGAAATCTTTCATTATTTTATGCTGAGGCAGGGAGAGGAGGGGGTCTGAGATTAGGATTTTATCTACGACGGTTTTAGAGGTTTTAATGATTTTAGCATCGGTTACGAGGTTGAGTTTCTTGAAATCTACCACACCACTTTGCTGAGTACCGAGAATATCGCCTGGACCACGAAGCTGCATATCTACTTCGGATATTTTGAAGCCATCGTTGGTTTCGCACATTGTTTTGATTCGTTTTCGTCCATCGGGTGAGAGTTTATCGGAAGTCATCAGTATGCAGAAGCTCTGCTCGGCACCTCTACCGACTCTCCCTCTTAGCTGGTGGAGCTGAGAGAGCCCAAATCGTTCGGCATTTTCTATAATCATCACTGAGGCATTGGGTACATTTACACCGACTTCTATTACGGTAGTGGCAACCATTATTTGCGCATCTCCCGAAGCGAAATACTGCATATTTTCGTCTTTTTCGGTGGGCTTCATCTTTCCGTGAACCATCGTTACATTATAGTCCTTAAAGAATTCTGCTACCTGCTCGTAGCCTGCCATCAGGTTTTTATAGTCTAATGTTTCGGACTCCTCAATCAGTGGATATACGAAATATATTTGTCTGCCTTTTTGTATTTCTCCCTTTGCGAAGTTGAATACCGAAAGCCTGTCTGCCTCCCTTCTATGAGCGGTGATAATGGGCTTTCTACCTACTGGGAGCTCATCTATAACGGATACATCGAGGTCTGAATAGAAACTCATTGCGAGCGTTCTTGGGATGGGGGTTGCCGTCATTACCAGAATGTGAGGAGGCGGGTTGTTTTTTGCCCATAGCCTTGCCCGCTGTGCTACGCCAAATCTGTGCTGCTCATCTATAATTGCCAGCCCTAGGTTTTTAAACTGTACAGGGTCTTCCAGTACAGCGTGCGTACCGATGAGTATGGATAGCTCGCCAGATTGCAGTTCTTCGTGTATTTCTCTTCGCTCTGCAGTTTTTGTAGAGCCCGTGAGGAGTTTTACCTTTATTTCTGTATCTTTTAACAGGTCTGAAATCCCATTGAAATGCTGTTGTGCGAGGATTTCCGTAGGTGCCATTAGCACGGCTTGGAAGCCATTATCAATCGCTATAAGCATAGAGAGCAGGGAGACCATCGTCTTGCCAGAGCCTACATCGCCTTGCAGGAGCCTGTTCATTTGTATTGGCTTTTTCATATCACTGCGGATTTCCTTTAAGACTTTTTTCTGTGCATTGGTAAGCTCAAAAGGAAGGTGATTCTGGTAGAAATCATTGAAGTAATCTCCTACAATTGGAAAAGGATTCCCCACTGCTGATATATGATGTCTCTGCTTTTTTAGGGCATAGCTGAGCTGAAAGAAAAAGGCTTCTTCAAACTTCAATCGGTTCTCGGCATTGTTGAAATGCTCGATATCCTTAGGGAAATGAATATTGAGATAAGTGAGCTGGCGAGGCATCAGATTGAGGGCTTTCATCAGCTCATTGGGTAGGTTCTCTTGTATGAGGTTAGGGATTTCTTGGCAAATGCTCCTGAGTACTGTCTGGAAAAACTTTTGGTTAAGTCCGCGTTTTGTGAGCTTCTCCGAGCTTGGATAAATCGGTCGTAGGCGATTTTCTCCCTCATCTTTCCCGATGGGTTCTATCTCTGGGTGAGGCATAGAAAAGTGCTGATTAAAGACATTCACTCGACCAAAGATATACAACTCCCTATGCTGAGGAATCTGCTCCTTTAACCAATTAGAATATTGGAACCATACTAAGTCCATAGCTCCTGTTTCGTCTATAAACTGTGCGGTTAGCCGTTTGGTTTTTCCTGTTTTCACCTCTTGGAGGTGGGTTATTTTCCCTTTCAGCCGTATTTCGAGGGTGTTGTTTTCAGTCAGCTCTCGGATTTTATAGATTTTACTTTTATCCACATAGCGAATGGGGTAGAAGTTAAGTAAATCCTCCACCGTTTCTATGCCCAGTACCGATTTTATGAGCTTTGCTCTCTCGCTACCGATACCTTTTAAAAATTCTATCCGAGTGTCTAATGCTATCATCCCAGCAAAATTGAGCGCCGAATTTCGGAAAAAATATCCAAATGGGTAGCACAGCTTCCAGCTGAGGGATCTATCCACTCGCGTGGGGATCCTTTATTTTTAAGTTCATCATCTGCGAGGTGCGTGAGGGGATTTGTGGCAAGAGTTTTAAAAGAAAAATCCTTCGCTTAAAACCTCAAGCCTACTGCTTATCACTTATAAGTTGCAAAGCGAATAAAAAAAACATACTTTTGGGGCTATGATTGTAGCAAAGAATATCCATAAATTCTACGGAGATTTAGAGGTACTGAAAGGCGTAGATATACATATAAAAGAAGGAGAAGTGGTCTCCATAGTAGGGGAGTCGGGAGCGGGGAAATCTACTCTTTTGCAGATTCTTGGGACATTAGACCTGCCGAGCAATCCTCAGCTGTATGGTACTGAGATTAGCATTGCCGAGCAATCTTTCCTCACGATGAAAGATAAGGAACTCTCCAAATTCAGAAATAAAAATATAGGCTTTGTTTTTCAGTTTCATCAGCTCTTGCCAGAATTTACGGCACTGGAAAATGTAGTCTTACCGATTAGAATCTCTGGCAACAAGTGGAATGATTATATCGATAAAGCCCTTACTCTGTTTGAAGATTTGAAAATTATAGACAGGCTCCACCATAAGCCAAATCAGCTCTCAGGAGGGGAAGCACAGAGGGTTGCCGTAGCCCGTGCACTTATTAATTCTCCAAAAATTATCTTTGCCGACGAGCCTACGGGAAACCTCGACTCTAAAAATGCCGATGACCTGCATCATCTGTTCTTTGATTTGAGGGATAAATACAATCAGACCTTCGTCATTGTAACCCATAATAAAGAACTTGCAGAGATTACCGACAGGAAGCTGGTGATGAAGGATGGGCTTATCATTTAAAGTGAAAGAAATACTGTATATTTGTAATTAAATTTTTAAAATAAGATGTTGACGAAAGCAAAAATTCAGGACTTCCTGAAAGAAATAGAAGTAGATGATCTTGTGCATAACATACAGATTATGGGTGATGATGTGTATATTGATATGACAGCGCACTCCCCAGCAATGCACGAAAAGAAAAAGTTAGAAGTAGCAATGAAGCAGGCCTTCACTGCAGAATTTGGAGAGAATATCAACCTTAAACTGAAAATCAATTCCCCTGAGCCATCAGAAGTTCAGAAGAATCAGATTAAAGGAAAAGAAATTCCAGGTATTAAGAATATCATTGCCATAGCTTCAGGAAAAGGAGGCGTAGGTAAATCTACCGTAGCAGCAAACCTTGCTGTAACTTTGGCTAAGATGGGCTTCCAAGTAGGACTGTTGGATGCCGATATCTACGGTCCCTCTATCCCTACAATGTTTGATACTGTAGGAGAAAAACCTTTCTCGGTAAATGTAAATGGTAAAAATCTGATGCAACCATTGGAAAACTATGGTGTAAAAATACTCTCTATTGGATATTTTTCTGGTTCTAACCAAGCTGTAGTGTGGAGAGGACCAATGGCATCCAAAGCACTTCAGCAACTTATCCGTGATGCTAATTGGGGTGAGCTGGATTTCCTCCTTATAGACCTGCCACCAGGTACGGGAGATATTCACCTGTCCATCGTTCAGGAAGTGCCGGTTACAGGAGCGGTTATCGTGAGCACTCCACAGCATGTAGCCCTTGCAGATGTGAAGAAAGGTATCGCTATGTTTACAATGGAGAGCATCAATATCCCTGTATTGGGGCTTATAGAGAATATGTCTTACTTCACTCCTGAGGAGCTTCCGAATAATAAATACTATATTTTTGGTAAGGAAGGAGCTCAGAACCTAGCCAGAGATTTAAATATTCCAGTGCTTGGAGAGATTCCTCTTATTCAGAGTGTGAGAGAGTCGGGAGATGTGGGCAGACCTGCAGCATTACAAGAAGGAACATTGGTAGCAAATATCTATAAGGAAACTGCACAGAATATGGTGGAAAGCCTTGTAGAGAGAAATACCAATCTACCACCTACCGAAGCGGTAAAGATTACCACTATGGCAGGTTGCTCTACTAAAAAATAATTTTGTAAAATTGCAAATTCAAACAATAATTTTATGAGAAAAGAGAAAGACCTTGAGGAACACGAAGAAACGGTAACGAGAGTCCTCGAAGCATTGGAAAGTATCCGTCCATTCTTACATAAAGATGGTGGGGATATAGAACTGATAGATGTAGTAGACGATAAGGTCTATGTAAGGCTTCTCGGGAACTGCAACGGTTGCCCTGTGAGTTTCTCTACTATGAAGCTCGGTGTAGAGACCACCATTAAGCAAATGGCACCAGAGATAAATGAAGTTCTAAGTGTAGAAGGATAGACACAGAAAAAGCGAACTCTGAGAAGTTCGCTTTTTTGTATCAATCTGAACAAAGGGAAATAAAAAATGGCAAGCTACCTAAATCACACCGCTACGACCGATTACCTTTGCTGCGTTCCCACCCTGGAGGATTCTCAGGAGCTGGTTGTTTAGGACTTGCCGGTGCAAATATAAATCAAAAATTCAAAAAACAAAATCAAAAATTATAAACTCACTAATAAAGATCGTATTTAGACTATGACAAAGAATGTTTACACTATTGGTTTTTTGATATTTATTATCATCATAGCCGTATTCTTTATTACCAATATTTTTTTCAGAGATATTCATTATTATAATACAAGTGTTTTGCTCAATGCTTTCTTTGTGCCTTTCATTTGTGCAGTGGGGGCGTACCTCTCTGTAACGGCTTACAGCAGGTATAAGAAAGTTTTATCTTTCAAGGAGGCTTTCGGTAGGGCATTTATGCCGATGTTTGTAGCAGGTGTCCTCTCCTTATCCTTTATCTATACCTACATTAGCTATATAGATACAGACACGAAGGATTTGCTTAATCATCAATATATAGAGAGCTATAAGCAATCTCTCGAAGATGAATACCAAAAAGCCAAAGAAATCATTAAACCAGATACCGATGAAATGAAAGATTTGGAGGAAAAATATGCAGAAGGAAAGCTGAGAATAGAAGCGAAAGAGAATAAGAAAGAAGATATGTTTTCCTTTGAGTACTTTGTTTATATTTTTGGAGGCTTTAATCTGTTTTTCATTATTCTATCGGTGTTTTTCGGGAGTTTTTTCAGGAGTAAAAAAGATGAAAAAATTTTACATCATTCTTTTGCTCTGCGCGACGGGGAGAAGTAATTTTACATCAGGTTAAAAACTGTGTAACGAAGTTTAATAAATAAAAAAATCAATAAATCATCAAGATGAGAATACACAAAATTGCATTAACTCTATTGTTTTCGGGGAGTTTATTATTTGCACAACAAAAATTAACGATGAATGAAGCCATACTTGGGCTTCGCTCAAATCTTAGGGTAGAGAATTACTGGTATCCTGCGTGGATAAAGAATTCTAACAGCCTTACTTATTTCAAAAATGGGGAGTATCTGCTCACCAATGCAGAGACTCAAAAGACCGAAACTCTACTTACATTAAATGATATTAATACTCATCTGCCCAAGCAGGAGCAGCTGAGCTACTTACCTTTGGTGGTGTTTAATACCGCAGATTCTGGCTATTTCAAGAATGAGAATACTTATTATAAAATTAAGAGAAATAATGCTCAGTGGTCGGTGGAGAAATGGCTTGAAGTCCCTGCCGATGCACAGAATGAAGAGGTTGTTTTGGATAAATCTATGGTCGTTTACACCGTAAAGAACAATCTCTACTACAAAACAGAAAGGGGAGAGGTGGCTATTACCTCAGATAAGGAGGAGAATATCGTAAATGGTTCTGCCGTTCATAGAAATGAATTTGGCATAGATAAAGGGATTTTTATTTCGCCAGATAAAACCAAAATCGCCTTTTACAGAATGGATCAAACGATGGTGGAAGATTATCCTGTCATTGACTGGTCGGTGGTAGCGGCTAAGAATCAAAATATAAAATACCCTATGGCTGGGCGAACTTCTCATCAGGTAGTCTTGGGAGTGTATGATATCCCTACGGGAAAGACGGTTTATATGAATACAGAAGGTGATAAGGAGCAATATCTAACCGTTATTTCGTGGCAACCAAACTCTAAGAATGTGTTTATCGGGGTGCTCAATAGAAAGCAAAACCACCTGAAGATGAACCTCTACAATGCAGATAATGGTCAATTCATTAAAACCCTCTTTGAAGAGAAATCCGATAAGTATGTAGAGCCACAGCAGCCTCTTGTTTTTCTTCCGAATTCGGAGAAAGATTTCATCTGGCAAAGCCAGAGAACGGGCTATAATCACCTCTTCCATTATAATGTAGATAAAGGCCTCGTAAGGCAAGTTACCAAAGGCGACTGGTTGGTAACCGATCTCCTCGGTTTTAATGCTAAGAAAAAGGAAATCTACTTTATTTCTACTAAGGAAACTCCACTTGACAGGCATTTGTATAAGGTAAACTGGTCTTCTGGTAAGGTAGAAAAGCTCAATAAAGAGGCGGGCACGCATTACGGTGTGCTTTCAGACAATGGAGATTATCTTTTTGACTCTTATTCTAATGAAGAAGTCCCAAGGAAAATAGATATTATAGAGACTCAAAAGAAATCAAATACCAATTTACTTACAGCGAGCAATCCTCTCACAGGCTACACTCAGGCGGAAGTGAAAAACATCACACTAAAAGCAGAAGATGGCACCCCTCTTTATGCCAAGCTGATGCTCCCTAAGGACTTTGATGCCACTAAAAAATACCCTGTTATTGTCTATCTCTACAATGGACCTCACGCACAGCTCATCACCAATTCATTCCCTAAGTCTGGAAACCTGTGGTATGACTATCTCACGCAGAAGGGTTATATTGTATTCTCTATGGATGGTAGAGGTTCCTCAAACAGAGGGCTGAAATTTGAGCAGGCAGTATATAAAAACTTGGGAGAAACCGAGATGAAAGACCAGCTCAAAGGAGTAGAGTATCTCAAAACGCTCCCTTATGTAGATGCCAGCAGAATGGGCGTACACGGCTGGAGCTTCGGTGGGTTTATGACTACCAGCCTGATGCTAAAACACCCCGATGTATTTAAAGTAGGAGTAGCAGGAGGCCCCGTAATGGACTGGAATATGTACGAAATAATGTACACCGAGAGGTATATGGCTTCTCCGCAGGATAATCCAGAGGGGTACAAACAATCCAACCTCCTTGATAAGGTAGAGAACCTGAAAGGAAAACTCCTCTTAATACACGGTGCACAGGATGATGTAGTCGTTTGGCAGCATTCCATCAACTTCCTGAAATCTGCAGTAGATAGAAATGTGCAGCTTGATTACTTCGTCTATCCAGGGCACGCACACAATGTGATGGGGAGAGACAGGGTACACCTGATGCAGAAAATCACCGATTATTTTGACTTGTATCTAAAGCCCGAAAAAGACAACTAATCCCTAAGGAAGATAGCCAGTGTGCTATCTTCTTTTTTTATAATGATAATAAATATTTGCCTCAGCCCATCCCCATACCTCCTTTTTTTGGTAGCAAAATCTATTTAATTAAATTTGCCCACTTAAATATTATGGAAACAGCAACATACAAAACAGCAGCATATCATACTCTCGGGTGCAAACTCAACTTTGCAGAGACCTCAACCATCGCTCGCCAGCTAAAAGGTGCGGGCTATAATAAGGTAGAATTTGATGAAAAGGCAGATGTCTATGTCATCAATACCTGCTCGGTAACTGATAATGCAGATAAAGAATGCAGATTCCACATCAAACGGGCAATGAAGGCAAATCCTCAAGGGCTCGTAGTGGTCATCGGGTGCTATGCACAGCTAAAACCAGATGAGATTGCCAGTATAGACGGCGTAGATTTAGTTCTCGGAGCTAAGGAAAAGTTCAATGTCCTCAGCTATTTGGAAGATTTAGAGAAAACCAGCAACAATGGAGTAGTGCATTCCTGCGAAGTAGGGGAGGCAAACTCATTTATCGGCAGTTTCTCGGTAGGCGAAAGAACCAGAGCCTTCCTAAAAGTGCAAGACGGCTGCGATTACAAATGTACCTACTGCACCATCCCTATGGCGAGGGGGATTTCCCGCTCGGATACGATAGAGAATATCATTAAAAATGCTACCCAAATCTCCCAACGAGGCATTAAGGAAATCGTACTCACAGGCGTGAATATCGGGGATTATGGCAAGGGTGAGTTCGGCAATAAAAGGCACGAGCATACCTTCCTTGACCTTATTAAGGAGCTCGACAAAGTAGAGGGCATAGAGAGGATTCGTATCTCTTCCATAGAGCCCAATCTCCTTAAAGATGATGCCATAGAGCTCGTATCCCACAGCAGGAGTTTCGTACCGCACTTCCACATCCCGCTTCAGAGTGGTAGCGATACCATCCTTAAAAAAATGAAGCGCCGATATCTTACAAAACTCTATACCGACCGCATCTCTAAAATCAAGGAAACCATCCCGCACTGCGCCATCGGTGTAGATGTCATCGTGGGATTCCCAGGGGAGACCGAAGAGCATTTCCTCGAGACCTACCGCTACCTTAACCAGCTCCCGATTTCCTACCTCCATGTCTTCACCTATTCCGAAAGGGATAATACCGAAGCTGTAGAAATGGAAGGCACCGTTCCCATAGCCGAAAGGAAAAGGCGAAATAAAATGCTAAGAATACTCTCCGAAAAGAAAAAGCGGGAGTTCTACGAGTCTCAGCTCGGCAGTACGCTCCCTGTTCTTTGGGAGGATGAGAATAAAAATGGGCTGATGTTTGGCTTTACCGAAAACTATGTACGCGTACAAAAACCCTACGATGAAGCCTCCTGCAACACCATAGAATTCCTCACCTTAGACAAAATACAACCCGACGGTACGGTATCCGTTAAGTCAGCATAAAGTCAAAACTTTCTCTTGAATTTGGGAAAGTTTTTTTTTCCTAAAAAAGCTAATAAAGTACAGCAAGTATAAGCTGTTCAGGCAATTTTTATAATGATTTGTCGTTAGTTTTCAAAATAAAAAAATGACAACGATTAAAAGAGTAGCTTTGGCTATAGGTCTTGTGGCAATGAGTTTTGTTAGTGCACAGAGTGCTGATATGAGAAATATCTTAAAATTAGGTTTAAATTCAGGGGCATCATTACCTTCCAATAACTCTTCATTTGTTATGGGAATAGATGCGAGCTATCAGAATATTTCTGTCGCTGGAATTGGCTGGGGCTTTGCTACAGGCTATATTCACCACTTTGGTAAGGAGAATAACGGGATAGATAATAATGATTTTGGGGTGATTCCTGCTGCATTATTATTCAGATTCTATCCTAAGCAGTTGGGCTTTTACCTCGGTGGAGACCTTGGTTATGGCTTCATTACAGGAAATGATAAAGTTGCTAAAAATAATGAAATAGAGAGACCAAAGGGAGGGATTTATTTCAAACCAGAAATAGGTTTCCATAATAGGGACTGGAACTTAGGAATCCATTATCAGAAAGTTTTTATTGCGAATAAAGGCAAGATTGGAGAACAAAAATACAGTGCAGCTAACTTTGGTGTAACGCTTTCTTATAACATCCCTTTGGGTAAATAAAACAAATAAATAAGACAATCTGCCATATATTATGACAATCCCAGATACTTTATTAGAGCAGACTTATGCATATCTTCAGCAATTTCTCACGGAGGAAAGACTGAGGAAGATTGAGCACTTCTCTGCTCAGAGCTCAGATTTTGTACTCCCTGTGATGGAGGATGTTTATCAGTTTAGAAATGCGGCAGCTATTGTGCGAAGCTCGGAGGCTTGTGGCTTTCATAAGATTGTGGCACTGCAAAAGCATAATGTCTTTAACCCTAATCTGGAAGTTACTAAAGGAGCAGATACTTGGGTAGAGGTGGAAAAACTCCCTGCACGGATAGAATCATTGAAAGAAATCAGGCAGAGGGGGTATAAAATTGTAGCCGTTTCTCCAGAGAAAAATGCGACCCTCCTCCCAAACTTTAGGATTGATGAGCCAATTGCTTTAACTTTCGGTACCGAGTGGGAGGGGATTTCGGAAGAGATATTGGACTTTGCCGATGAGACGCTGATGATTCCGATGTATGGCTTTACGCAGAGTTTTAATGTATCAGTGGCAGCAGCGATTTGCTTATATGAACTTAAACAAAAGCTAGTGAAAACGCAGACGCCTCATCTCTTAAACGATGAAAAACGGCTGAGGCTGAAGATACGATGGGCAGTAAACTCCATCCGCAGCGGGGGAGAGATATTAGAGAGGTATCTTTGTGCAGGAGGCTTATAGCGATTAGCTTTTGGCTTTTGGTAATTAGCTAAGTGCCTGCCGTGCTACGGCTAAGTCCGTCAGCTGGAAGCTGTGGCTAGTTGATGATGGCGATTTTTGCAGTTGCGGTATCGGAGCCGTCTTCATTGGTCATTAGCACAAAATAAATCCCTGAAGCTACTCTCTTGCCACGATAATTTAAATCCCACTCGTAATAACCGCCTTTGGCAATACCTTGGTGGATTAAATTTCCTGCGGTATCGGTAATCCGGATATTGGTTTTCTCTGCTAATCCCTTAATTCTCACATTACCTTTGTATTGAGATGAAACCACAGGGTTAGGATATACGAGTACATTTCCAAACTTGTCAGATACCTGTTGCACATCTCCTTGATAAACCACAATTCCCTCCGAAGTAGCGAAATAGACTTTACCTGTCTTTTCATCTACTTTAATATCGGTTACCATATCATTAGGTAGGGGAGAGTTCTTACTGGTAAAGTGATGAATGGTCTTTTCACCGCTTGCATTGAGGTAAAAAACTCCTCCTCCATTGGTAGAAAACCATTTTTGATTGCCAGAGTCAGCTTCTATTTGGAGTATTTCTGCATCTCTGAACAGTTCTTCTCCTATACCTTTTTCCTCAATGATGATAGATTCTAATTTTGGGTTTCTGCTGATTGCCGAAGAGGCATTTCGTAGTACTCTGAGCCCTTTTGATGTTCCTATCCACAGGTCGCCAGATTTGTCCATAGCGGTACTTATCGTTTCTGCAGTGTTTGGCAGTCCGCTTTGTGTTCCTTCCAAAACAAAGATGTCATTTTCATTGATAGCTGTAGATTTCTGAGTGTTTAAAGCTAGAAAAGAGTTGGAACGAGGTGTGGGTATCCAGAGAAAACCTTCTTTATAATAAGGTTTCTGAGCAGATTTTGATTTTGAAGAAAGAATAGATGAAAAATTATCATTATTTCTGTTATAGAAGAAGATTTCTGTTCGCTCAGGAGGTACTGCTCCAGCAATATTATAGTATCTTCCCACAGCGTATAGATTTCCTTTATCATCATAGGTAAGACCTGAGATGCTGGTGATTTTTTTTCCTGCTTCAAAAGTAGGGTAGAAGTTCTTAAGTACTATATCATCGCTATTTACTTCCATTTTGTACATACCATCGGTGAAGCGATAGTTCCAGTTTCCAAAACTCCCGAAGAAGATTTCTTTGGGGTTAGATGGGTTCATCACGACATCGAGGACATTAAAAACCTTTTTGGCATTGTTGTAATTATCGATGAAAAAGGAGGGATAAACCCACTTAGTTCCATTAAAGTAATAGAAGCCCAATAATCTATCGGAGAGGATAGGCTGTTGATAGAAATCGTATACCCCACCGCTTGACACTAAGATTTTATTTCCTACGAAAGACATTTTGTAGGCTTTATTGGCGTAAGGACCATCGGGTTTTATGGATTGCAGGCTTTCATTATAAACCCCAGAAAGGAAAGTTCCCGCGTAGATATGATTGTCTTTTATCCAGCCTGTGTTTAATTCTTCTGTATAATTGGTTTTGCTTTTTACAAGGTTTCCACTGGCATTAAAGACATAGATAGCAGAAGGCGCATTCCCTCCTTTTGTCTTGCTGTCGGTTACTACGATCTGCCCATTACTGATGTTCATATCCTTTACAGACGAAAAGGTCTGAGCGATTTCAGAGAACGAATTTCCATCGCCGTAATAGACTTTATCCAATGATGAAAAAGAGATGAGATTCCCATCAGAGACAATATTATTAAAGTCCCCAGCTCTTAAAGTCTCCCAGCTTGATGCTATGGCAAATGAAGAATCGATATTATGGCTAAGAATCCCTGTATTGGTAATGAGATATACTTTATTGTCTTTAATAATGGCTTCCTTTACAGGGTGGGGGAGAAAGGCAGTTTCGGAGAACTCCTTCCTATCGAGCTTGAAGATAGAGATACCATAGTCGGTAGATACAGCAGCAAGATTTCCATTAATGGAGATATGATTAATCTTTTTGGAGCCTGTATATCCATTATTCATTGGGATATCTATCACATAGGTTACACCACGCTCTGTAATTACATCTATACTCCCGTCTTTGTAGCCTACCAGACCTGTCTTAGTATTAGGGTTATAGTCAAATGCAGTAATATTCACATTATGGAGCCCATTGGCTTTTGAAAGGTATTTGGATACCTCACCAGAGGAGAGCGTATATCGGAAGATACCATTCTCGGATGCTGCCAGTAGGCTTTCACCATCTTCTCGAATTTGGAGGATGTTGTTATATGAAAAAAGATCTGACCAGCGAGGGGACGAAATCTCCTGCCCCTGCAGTGCAGAAACAGATAAACCAAATACTAAAGGGTATATAAATCTCATTACACAAATATTTTGTTTCGTTAATAAAAAATAAGATGTATAATCTGTGCTTTTTATACATCTTATTGATTTCTCGTTTTAGATGATTATACTTTTATCTTGTCATCTATAATGTGGGTATTCCACGCGATGTGTTGTACATTCTTATCCTTGTCAAAGAAAAATTCTATTCTGCCGAGAAGGAGACCTGCCCAGCCTACTTGATTTACAAGAACGGATTTCCCTGCTCTGTTAGTATATTTCTGAGGCTCGGGGAGGAAGGTATGGGTATGCCCACCGAGAATTAAGTCTATATTATCGGTTTTAGTAGCGAGGAGGGCATCGCAGATTTTGTCTTTTCGCTCTGGGTATTGGTAGCCGATATGAGATAGGCAGATCACCATATCACATTTCTTATCTTTTTTTAGGAAGTCGGCATAGTGCTGAGCTACATCCACAGGGTCATTATAGACCGTTTCGCCGTATTGTTTTTTGCCTACTAAGCCAGCGAGCTCTACTCCCAGTCCGAAGATTCCTACTTTTATCCCATCTTTATTAAAGATTTTGTAGTCTAATGTCTTCCCATCGAGGATGGTATTTTTGAAATCATAATTTGAGGTAACGAAAGGGAATTTCGCATTTGGAAGGGCTTTAAGGAAACCTTCAAGACCGTTATCAAAGTCGTGATTCCCCATAGTAGCGGCATCATATCCCATCATACTCATCAGTTTAAATTCCAGCTCTCCACCAAACATATTAAAATAAGGTGTGCCTTGGAAAATATCTCCGCAGTCGAGTAGTAATACATTTTTTTCCTGCTCTCGTATGTTCTTTATCAATGACGCTCTCCGTGCAAAGCCGCCCTGATTAGGGTTTTTGGTATAAGACGAGTCAAAGGGCTCTATACGGCTGTGCTGGTCGTTGGTATGGAGTATCGTCAGCTTTTTTAGCCCGTTTTTTTTAAGGGCAACGCTGTCTTTTGCAAATATCAAATTCGGAGCGAGGGAAAGGCTTATCCCTCCTCCTATGGCTGTTTTTATAAATTGCTTACGGTTCATTGTTTAATTATTAAATCTAAGTCTAATGTCAGTTGGTACGCTCACTTCTGGATTTTTTCTAAAGCTTTCTATAAAGACTTCTCGGAGTTTTAGCCCTGTGGGAATCATCTTGCCTTTGCCAAAGTACCACATACGGTCGCCCCCGAGAGCGAGGTAGTCAGTGGTTGCAATGTAATAAGTCTTATCAGCGATAGGTACTTCGCCGTTGATTAATGCTTTGGTAATTTTCCCTTGCTTAGTCTCTATTGTAAGGCGAGATACTGGGTTGTTTACCTGAGTTTTGAGATAATAATCAAAGAGGCCTTGCAAGTCTGAGCCTTTCATTGCAATGATGACGATTTCGTTCTCAAACGGCATTACTTCAAAGATATGCTTGAGCAGAATATCGCCAGGCGCAAAGGTCGTCCTTATCCCTCCGATATTGATAACCGCTGCATCTACTCTTGGCAGTCCATTGCTTTTTGCCCATTCTGCAGCGGCGTCATAAGTATAATCTACCAAGACTTTCCCCATATTGCTGTCGTCCCCGTCCTTAGTAAGCGCTACGCTGGTATGAGAAATCTTTTCATTCATCTGGCTTTCCATCGATTTTTTGTATGGGATAATGGTTTTCACCATTTCCTGATCTTCTGCCAGCTCTGCTGTAATCTTTGTGTTCTCGTAAGGCTTTATATTGCTGATACCCAAATGTGATTTACACGAAGCGAGCATTGCTAATGATAATAGCCAAACATATTTTCTATTTTTCATTATTATTAATTATTTGCTTGCAAAGATAATAAATTCCTCTTCCTTATTATTATTAATGCTAAGGTTTATTTCCATCTGATATTCCTCATCTTTTTTATCCCTTTTTTTGATGTTTTTTTTAAAAAATTAAGGATAATTTGTAACATAGGAGGTAATTACTATTTAATAAAATTACTTTCTCTTCTCTACACTGTTAAAATAACTTATCTCATCTCTTTTCTTTCATTTTGTATATCTTGTATTTTTTTACTAATTAAAAGACTTTTAATTGGGTATTAAAAAAGTTTATATATCTTTGCAGCACAGAGGGACAGGGTAATGCCTCCCACTGTGCCCCCCTTGAAATAAAGGTTTAAGGTAGCTGAAAGGCTACCTTTGTAATTTTATAATCTTTTTATCTACTATTACTTCTATATATTTCACCTCTTTGATATTACTCTCTCAAATCAAAAACTAAACAAATTAAATGAGAATCAAAACCTTTTAAAATACTTTTTAATAATTTTGGATATTTTATTTTGGTGATTATATGTAAAAAAAATGCTCCTATAGTAGAATAGGAGAGGGGTAAAAAATACATCCGCTGGGCAATATTGCTCAGCGGATGATAGAGAATTTATTTTTTATCTCTATAATAGGATTTAAGACAGATTAAATTCCTATTTTATTAGGCTTTGAGGTGCCTGATGGTCTCTTCTGGACTTTCAGACGAGAAGACGGCATTGCCCGCCACCAAAACATCGGCTCCTACATCGAAGAGCTTGCCTGCATTCTCCATATTTACCCCACCATCTACCTCTATCAGAGCTTGAGAATGGGTCTTGGCAATTAAATCTCGGAGCTGACCGATCTTTTTATAAGTATTCTCAATGAATTTCTGCCCTCCAAACCCAGGATTTACACTCATTAGAAGGATTAAATCGGCATCGGTAATAATATCCTCCAAAAAGCTAATGGGAGTAGAGGGGTTGAGAACCACACCCGCTTTTGCACCCTTGCTCTTGATGAGATGCACCGTTCTGTGCAGGTGGGTACAAGCCTCGTAATGCACAGAAACCAAATCGGCACCACTATTAATGAACTCTTCTACATATTTCTCGGGCTCTACAATCATTAAATGTACATCTATGAACTTCTGACTGTGCTCTTTCACGGTTTTCATCACAGGAAATCCGAAGGAGATATTCGGTACAAACCGCCCATCCATAACATCTATGTGTAGCCAGTCGGCAACCGAGCGGTTGAGCATCTCTATGTCTCTCTGTAAGTTTCCAAAGTCTGCGGAGAGGAGTGATGGTGCTATGAGTCTTGTTTTCATCTTTAAATCTTATCTATAATTGAGTTTAGAGTAGGGCTTGGTCTCATTGCTGAATAGGTTTTTTCCTCATCGGGCTTGTAGTACCCACCGATGTCTTGGGCTTTGCCCTGTGAGCCGATAAGTTCTTCATTAATTTTAGCTTCATTTGATGATAATTCATCGGCAATAGGCTTAAAATGGGCTGCGAGTGTCGTGTCTTTGGTCTGATTTGCCAAAGCCTCTGCCCAATACATCGCGAGGTAGAAGTGCGAGCCTCGATTGTCTATCCCACCTAACTTTCTGGAAGGTGATTTATCATTAGCGAGGAATTTGGCATTGGCTTCATCTAAGGCATCTGCAAGGATTTGAGCCTTTTCATTGCCTTGCGTCTGTGCCAGATGCTCCAAAGAAGCCTGCAAGGCGAGGAACTCTCCTAAGGAATCCCAGCGGAGGTAGCCCTCTTCCAGAAACTGCTCTATATGTTTAGGAGCAGAGCCACCTGCACCCGTTTCAAAGAGGCCACCACCGTTCATTAGCGGCACAATGGAGAGCATCTTAGCCGAAGTTCCTAATTCCAAAATAGGGAAGAGGTCTGTGAGGTAATCCCTCAGTACATTTCCGGAAACCGAGATGGTATCCTTGCCCTCTCTCGCTCTTCTGAGGGTTTCTGCCATTGCATCGGTTACATCTAATATTTTGATGTCTAAGCCTTCGGTGTTGTGGTCTTTGAGGTATTTTTCTACTTTTTTGATGATTTCTCTGTCGTGCGCTCTGTTGCTATCCAACCAGAAAATAGCAGGTGTGTTGGAGAGTCGGGAGCGGTTTACCGCGAGTTTTACCCAATCCTGGATAGGGGCATCTTTGGTTTGGCACATTCTGAAAATATCGCCTTTTTCTACAGTTTGGCTTAGGAGGACTGTTCCATTTTCGTCCTGCACTTCTATCTTTCCGTTTCCTTCTGCTTGGAAAGTCTTATCGTGGGAGCCATACTCTTCGGCTTTTTGAGCCATTAGCCCTACATTGGGCACTGACCCCATCGTAGTTGGGTCTAATGCACCGTTTGCCTTCATATCATCAATTGCAGCTTGGTAGAAGAGGGCATAGGAGCGGTCTGGGATAATAGCAACCGTGTCTTCCTCTTTTCCTTCTTTGTTCCACATTTTACCACCACCACGAATCAGTGCTGCCATAGATGCATCTACGATAACATCTGATGGAATATGAAAATTGGTAATGCCCTTATCGGAATTTACCATTGCCAGTCTTGCTGAGCTCTCGATGGCTTTCTCAATTGCTGATTTTATTTCTGCCTCTTTAGTATTTCCCTTTATTTTCTCAAATAAATCAGCAAGTCCGTTATTCGGATTAATATCTAATGCCTTAAAAGTCTCTGCAAATTCAGTAAAAATTTCTTTAAAATAGGTCTCTACTATCGCTCCGAAGATAATCGGGTCGGAGACTTTCATCATTGTAGCTTTCAGGTGGGCAGAGAGGAGTACATTTCGTTTTTTTGCTTCCTCAATGGCTGTTTGCACGAAAGATTTCAGTGCCCTAAGACTCATTACAGAGGAGTCAATCACTTCTCCTACTTTTAGTGGAGCGAGGTTTTTCAAAATTTTTTCCTCACCATTTTCATTTTTAAATACAATACGGAATTCGCAAGCATTCTCAACGGTAGTGGAAGTTTCCGTGCCGTAGAAATCACCACTACTCATATAGGCTACATCGGTTTTGCTGTTTTTTGCCCAGCTACCCATTCTGTGTGGGTTGGTCTTCGCATAATTTTTCACTGCTTTTGGGGCTCTTCTATCGGAGTTGCCCTCTCTCAGCACAGGATTTACGGCAGAGCCCAATACTTTTGCATATCGTGTTTTAATTGCTTTCTCCTCTTCATTTTTCGGTTCGGAAGGGTAGTTCGGCACAGCGAATCCTTTCTTTTGAAGCTCGGCAATAGCTTCATCGAGTTGCGGTACGGAAGCCGAGATATTTGGTAATTTAATAATGTTTGCTTCTGGTGTTTTTGCCAGTTCGCCGAGTTCTGCAAGGGCATCGGGAACTTTTTGTTCCTCCTTCAAAAAGTCTGGGAAGTTGGCCAAAATTCTTCCTGAGAGGGAGATGTCTGGAACAGAAATTTCTACCTCTGCAAGTCGGGTAAATGCTTTTACCATAGGTAGAAATGAATGTGTTGCGAGCATAGGAGCTTCATCTGTAAGCGTGTAGTAAATTCTGGATTTATTAGCCATAGTTTATTGTTTTATTAATTATTTATTTTTCATTTTCGTTGAACGCTTACAAATGTAGTTATAATTTTCCGAATATTTTAGAGAATAGGCGTATTTCTTTTAAAAATCTGATTATCTACTTGTCTCTAATATATAGTGTAGCTTATTTATAAATCTATTACCAAATTATATTTGGTGTTGCTAAGGTATTCCGTTTTCTTTTATACCTAAATATTTATATTTGCTAAAACCTTTTAAATATGATTTTAAGAGAAATTACCCACAGGCTGGATGAGATTTTTAAGATTAGAACGGCAGAGCATTTTGATAATGTAGGACTGCTCTGCGGTAATCCAGAGAGGGAAATCAGTGGAATGCTCGTTTGCCACGATGCTTTGGAAACGGTGGTAGATGAAGCCATCAAGAGGGAGCTAAACCTTATCATTGCCTTTCATCCGATTATTTTCTCGGGGATGAAATCCATCACAGCAAAAAATTATGTAGAAAAAGCCGTTTTGAAAGCGATTGAAAACAAAATTGCAATCTATGCGATTCATACGGCATTTGATAACGATTATTTTGGAGTGAATTATGCGATTTGCAATGCACTTGGGCTTCATCATCAGAAGATATTGATGCCAAAATTTTCATCATTAAAAAAACTGGAAGTCTATGTTCCCAAAACGCATTCAGAAGCGGTGAGAGATGCTATTTTACAAGCTGGAGCAGGGGAGATTGGCTTCTATGATGATTGTAGTTTCTCAGTGGAAGGGCAGGGGAGTTTCCGCCCAAAGGAAGGGGCAAATCCTTTCCTCGGCAAGCAAAACGAGAGGGAATATGTGGAGGAGAAACTTATCTCCTGCATCTTTGAGGAGTATAAAATGAGTAAAATCCTTAGAGCGATGTACAGTGCGCATCCTTATGAGGAAGTAGCGCATCAAATCATCTCAATAGATAATGAAAACCCGTACTCTGGCTTAGGAAAATATGGTGATTTAGTACAGGAAATGGAGGAAATCGACTTTCTGAAAATGGTAAAAGAGAAGTTGGGTTTAAAGGTGATTCGCCACTCGAACTTCACCAAAAAGAAAATAAAAAGAGTAGGAGTGCTCGGAGGGAGCGGAACTTCAGGAATAGTAGCTGCAAAAGCAAAAAACTGTGATGCCTACCTCACGGGCGACTATAAATATCACGATTTTTTTCAAGCTGAAGGGGAGGTTCTACTGTGTGATATTGGGCATTTCGAATCCGAACAGTTTGTAGTACAACAAATCTTTGAGATTTTATTGGAAAAATTTCCTACATTTGCCGTCTTAAAATCCAATTTGAATACAAACCCTGTAAATTATTTTCTATAAATTATGGCGAAAAAGAGCAACGAAATTTCAGTTGAAGAGAAACTAAGAGCATTGTATGACCTTCAAATCATCGATTCGAGATTAGATGAAATCCGAAATACAAGAGGAGAGCTACCGATAGAGGTAGAAGATTTAGAGAATGAAATCGAGGGGCTTGAAAAGAGAGCCGATAAATTCCGAAAAGATATAAAACACCTTAAAGATAGTGTGAAAGGGAAAAATGAGGAGATTAACCAATCAAAATCCCTTATTGAAAAATATAAATCTCAGCAGGATAATGTAAGGAATAATAAAGAATTTGAGTCTCTGGAAAAGGAAATAGAGTATCAGGACTTGGAAATTCAGCTTGCAGAGAAAAAAATAAAAGAATTTAACCTTAAAATCTCTCAACAAAATGAATCTCTTGCTCAAGTTGATGATAGAATCTCTGCTTCTAAAGAGCATTTGAAATTCAAGAAAGAGGAACTCGATGACCTAATTGCTGAAACCCAAAAAGAAGAGGAGTATTTAGTAGAAAAGTCCAAAGATTTCTCTAAGAAAATCGATGAGAGATTGCTCGCTTCCTATAATAGAATTCGTAATAATTCAAAAAATGGTCTCGCAGTAGTAGGTATAGAAAGAGGAGCGCCAAAAGGTTCGTTCTTTATGATACCTCCACAAAGGCAGATGGAAATCGCTCAAAGGAAAAAAATTATTATAGATGAGCATTCTGGAAAAATACTGGTAGATGACCAGCTTGTAGCAGAAGAAAATGAGAAGATGAAGGATATAATACAATTTTCATAAGATTAATTTTTAAACCACAGTAGCTGAATTTCTACTGTGGTTTTTTATTAAAAAAGTCTCTTGGTACAAGAGGATAAAGCAAATTGTAAATATAATTCTTACATTTGCCGAAAGATTTTCTTGATGCTTAAAAAGAATCCATCGGTTTCGGGTTTTATTATCTCAGTGCTTGCTCTAATGGTAGCGTTTGGGATATATTTTTTGTTCTTAGCCAAGAAAAATGAGTATGTGGTAGATAATCCTACGACCAATACCTATTATTTTAAGATTAATGGAGGTGAGGAGAGGATTATTGCAGGGGGGCAGTCCTTGAAAATAGACCTCAGAAGAGGGAAAAACAGAGTGGAGGTATTTGACCAAGATAAGAAACCCCTCTATGACTCCACCTTCCAAGTGGAAAAAGTTCGTGGGCTACTGAATATTTCCCAATCGGATTATTATATCAATCGGCAGTACTATGGCTATGGAGTGGATAGAGACTCCCTCCTTGCAGCACTCCCAAAAACCGAAATAGACGGTAAGAAATACTACGGAAACCCTATACATTTCCATAATCTCTATACTGAGGATTTCTATTATAATGTAGATGAAGACTATGATAAAGTCATTAAAAATATAGACAAATTAGAATCCCGAACCAAGATTTTTAGGAAAGGAGATTTCCTTAATTATTATAATGAATACTATAAATTTTAGACCTTGAAACAAGTAACACCATATAATACCGATAGCAGTAAGAAGCAGCAGGTAGAGGATATGTTTGATAACATAGCCGAGAAATATGATTTCCTGAACCGAACCCTCTCGATGAATATTGATGTATCTTGGAGGAAGAAATTAGTAAAATGGTTGAGTGCCGACCAGCCGAAAACCATCCTTGATGTAGCAACAGGCACGGGAGACCTTGCGATAGCGCTTCAAAGAGGTACGGGGGCAGATATCGTAGGGCTAGACCTCTCCCAACAAATGCTCAATGTAGGGATAGATAAAGTGAAAAGGCTACAGCTGGACGGAAAAATCAAAATGATGAAGGGCGATGCTGAAAATCTACCCTTTGAGGACAATAATTTTGATGCTGTAACCGTTGCTTTTGGAGCAAGAAATTTTGAGAACCTCGAAAAAGGGCTCAACGAGCTGAAAAGAGTAGTAAAATCAGGAGGAAGTGTCTATATACTGGAATTCTCCAAAGTAGAAGGATTTATGAGACCTTTCTATATGTTTTACTTTAAAAATATACTGCCAAGAATCGGTAAAATGATTTCCAAAGATAGTAGAGCCTATACCTATTTGCCAGACTCTGTGCAGGCCTTCCCTTACGGAGAGGGAATGAGAAAAATTCTCCTTAACTGTGGTTTTACGACTGTGGTATATAAAAAACTCACGCTCGGTATTGCAACGATATATAAGGCAACGAAGTAATTTTACTCTAAATGAAAAGAAAATTCAGGGTGCTTGCCCTCATCATTACTGCTTTGTTTTCTAATTCAGTAGATGCACAGCTCTTCCGTACAAGGGATAGGATGGATAATCTGGTGGATTTTGATAATCAGAAATTCAGTTGGGGTTTCTTCCTCGCGGGTAATTATTTTGATTACAAAATAGACTTGAACCCTCAGAATGGACTCAATAATAAGAATCAAAACAGAGTACTTTCCAAAGGTTCTGCAAGTTTCGGGGCAGGGCTTATCGGTAAAATGAGGGTGAATGAATATATAGATCTCCGCCTTGAGCCCTCTTTGCAGTTTGTACAAAGGAAATTAACTTTTGATATTAAGGACTTATACCCAAGTGCAGCCACTACAGACCTCGAGAGAGATGTAAAATCTACTTATGTAGATGTGCCATTGCTTGTAGAATTTCACGGGAACAGATGGTATAATTCCCGCCCTTATGTAGCTTTAGGGGTGAATTATTTGGGGAATTTGCAGAGTAATGAAAATTCTGAGAGTGATAATCAGCAACAGATTTTCCGTACAAAGACTCATAATTTTGGTTATACGGGAGAGATTGGGATACAGTTCTATTTCAGTAGATTTAAACTTACCCCAGCCGTTAGAGGTACTTTTTTCCTCAATAATGAATTGGTGCCAGACAACCCAGGTACGCCTCCTTATTGGGCAGGTGCAATGAACCACCTTAGCAGTAGAGCATTTATGTTTGTGCTTAAATTTGAGTAGTTTTATATTTTATTATAAATATCATTGGAAGAGAAAATTGACTGCATTTTCTCTTTTTATTTTGGACTAATACTGAATATTTGAATAAAAAAATAAGGTATAAAATGCATTTTTTTTTTACTTTTGCATATAGTTAGAATTATAACCTGATGATATGCCCAATGAATTAGGACATAGTTTTTTGATGTTGGAAAGAAAAATTTTGAAAATGAAGCAGAATTTTCAAAATTTAAATTACGACTACACAGAACTTTCTAAGGAATTTGAGCAAATGAAAAAGAAATATGAAGATGAAAGAAAAAAGAATCAGGAATTGGAAGAAGAGAATAAAAAGATAAAACTTCAAGCGAGTATATCTGGCAATCCAGAGCACAATAGACTGATGAAGAATCATCTCAACCGATTGATTAAAGAAGTGGATTTCTGTATTGCGGAGCTTCAAAATAGCGGATTATAATGTTATGGAAAATAAATCAGTTAACATAAAGGTAGGAGGAAGGTTTTATCCGCTTAGTATACCTTCAGAAGAAGAGGAAATATTGAGAGACTTAGAGAAAAAAGTAGAGGGTATGATTAAAAAATTTGAAGCAAATTATGCTATAAAAGATAAACAAGATGCTTTGGCATTGTGTATCTTACAATTGGGTACCAATGTAGAAGTTAATAAACAGAAATATGACAATATCATCTCAGCCTCTAAAGAGAAAGTAGATCATTTACTTTCACTTTTTGAGGAAGATTAGTGTCATTTATAAAGGAATTGCCTACAATAGTTCTAACACATTAAAGGTAAACTCAACGCTAAACAATTACCGAGTAAAAGTCTATCCTATGGCGTGCTGGTAACCCAGATTACAGAAGATAGAAATAAGCTCAAATCGTGTTGATTAGGAGTTTACTCTCAATCATTGAACTATTGTAGGTTTTTTATGAAATAAGATTAAAAAAAGAGATATAAATAATTGAATTATGATAGAGATAATAGCGGGCATTATTGGCCTTATTGTAGGGGTTGCAGCAGGAATTCTATTTTCCAGAAGCTCCCTTAATTCTAAGGCGAAATTTATGATGGAAGATGCCAGGAAGAATGCAGAAAATTTAGTAGAAAAAGCGACAGTACAAGCAGAAGCAATCAAGAAAGAGAAACAACTACAAACCAAAGAAAAGTTTTTAGAATTAAAATCTCAGCACGATGCAGATATTCAAGCTCGTGAAAAGAAAATCCAAGAGATAGAAAAGAGAGCAAAAGAAAAAGAACAGAAGCTGGTAGATGAGCTTTCTAAAACCAGCAAATTGGAAAAAGACCTTGAGAAGCAAATTTATGATTATACTAAAAAGCATGAGATTGTAGAAAAGAAGCAAGCTGAGCTCAACGCTATTACGGCACAGAAAGTGGAGATTTTAGAGAAAATTTCTAATTATTCAGCAGAGGAAGCTAGAGCCGAACTTGTAGAATCTCTCAAATCTGAAGCTAAAACAAGAGCCCAAGCTCATGTACAGAGTATAATGGAGGAAGCGCAGATGAATGCCAAGAACGAGGCAAGGAAAATTGTAATCCAAACCATTCAAAGAATAGGAGCCGAACAGGCTATTGAGAATTCAGTTTCTGTTTTTAATATAGAATCTGATGAAGTAAAAGGACGAATCATCGGTAGGGAAGGACGAAATATCCGTGCTCTTGAAGCAGCTACGGGGGTAGAAATCATCGTAGATGATACCCCAGAAGCCATCCTTTTATCCTGCTTTGACCCTGTGAGGCGAGAGATTGCAAGGCTTTCTCTCCACCGGCTCGTAACCGATGGCAGGATACACCCTGCAAGAATTGAAGAAGTGGTGGAGAAAACCAGAAAACATATCGAAGAGGAAATTATAGAAGTTGGTAAAAGGACGATTATAGACCTCGGCATCCATGGGCTACACCCAGAGCTTGTGAAAATCGTCGGCAGGATGAAGTACCGTTCGTCTTACGGTCAAAACCTCCTACAACACTCCCGAGAGGTGGCAAACATCGCTGCAACTATGGCTGCCGAGCTCGGTCTGAATGTAAAATTAGCCAAAAGAGCAGGTCTCCTTCACGATATTGGGAAAGTTCCAGAGCAGGAATCCGAACTTCCGCACGCCCTACTCGGTATGCAGTGGGCAGAGAAGTACGGCGAGCATCCAGAGGTTCTCAACGCTATCGGTGCGCACCACGATGAGATTGAAATGACTTCACTTTTATCGCCTATCGTCCAAGTTGCCGATGCTATTTCAGGGGCAAGACCAGGTGCCAGAAGACAGGTTCTCGAGTCTTATATCCAAAGGTTAAAAGACCTTGAGGCTGCTGCCCTCAGCTTCGATGGAGTATCCAGTGCCTACGCGATACAAGCAGGTAGGGAGCTCAGAGTAATCGTGGAAAGCGGTAAAGTAAATGATGAAGTAGCAGCACAACTCTCTTATGATATCTCTGAGAAAATCCAAAACGAGCTGACCTATCCTGGTCAGGTGAAAGTTACCGTTATCAGGGAAACAAGAGCGGTAAATATAGCGAGGTAATGTATTTTTAATGTATAATAATAGAAAGAGTTCCAAAATTTTGGAACTCTTTCTATTATCACTAATAAAAAACAGACTGCCAATTTCAGCAGTCTGTTTAAGAATATATGTCCTATAAAATTAATTTTTAATAATCTTCTGATTGATATTCTCTCCATTTTGAAGTTGGATGTTGATGATATAAACACCGCTTTCTAATGCAGATAAATCTATCTCTTTACCAAGCAGACTACCTTCTTGTACCGTTTGTCCTAGCATATTGGTTAGTCTATAAGATTTTACCTTAGCATCTGTGCTGATGTTAAGAATATCTTTCACTGGATTAGGATAGAGTGCATTGTGTTTTATATCCCTATCATCTACTGATAGATCAGAAACTACTTGTTCTTTGGAGCTATCGGATAGTACTTTTGAGGCATCGATAGATTTTATACTCCAATAAATAGTATTTGGAAGAGCATCTTTTTTTAAGTACCAGCTTGGAGTGGTTACTTGATACTTGGCAATGTCTGATTTACCCGACTCGCTACCTACACTTATTTCATATCTGAGGGCTTTTTCTGGGGTTTTATCATCTGAAGCTCCGCTCCATTCAAAAAAAACTCTATCATCTTTTACAGTTGCGGAGAGATTTTTAGGAGGCTTAGGTTTTTGGTTAGGCTCAGTTTCCTTGTTTTTAAATAGCTTACTGAAAAGAGGATTATCATCGAGTTTCCAGTCAAAGCCAGTAGCGATAATGTCAAGGTGATTATCATTATTATAATCTACAAGCTCAATACCGCCATTACTTCCTAAGTGGTAGAGATCGGTGTCATCAAATTTGGAGAATTTATTTTCTTTGGGGTTGTATATAAATACATTAATGTTTGGAACATAGTGAGAGTTTGCATCTTTAGCATTACCGATAATAATAAAGTCGTAATAGCCATCATTATTAAGGTCTCCTACATCTATTGATGCCATTTCTATACCTTCGCCGAGTATTTCAGATTCTGTAAAGTTACCATTACCGTCATTCCAAAGCACTACGAGTTGTTCTGTATATTTATTGTTTCTACCTGAAATCACCATATCTAGAAATCCATCGGCATTGAAGTCTGCAAAAGCTACATCTCCTGATATTAAGCCTATGTGTTCGGAATGGAATTCCATCGTCTTCCCATTATTTTTATAGACATAGAAGCTAAATTTATTCTTAGCATCAACTCCTGTTACTACGGCATCAAGTTCATTATCATTATTGAAATCAAATGCCTTCATTTTTCCATTTTGGCTTCCTGATATCCAGTTCTCCTGTTTCGTGAAACCAGATTTAGTGTTTGTGTATAAATCTACATACTTAGTAAATCCTACTCCAGGTATATATCGTATTCCGTTTAAGGAATAATCCATTCTACCATCGTGGTTAAAGTCAAATACATCTATATTTCCGAAGATTTTTCCAGGGAGATTATCCACTAATTCAAATGAAGTCCCATTATTCTTGAAACGATAATGTCTATAATCAACTACATTTTTATAGCTAAGCCCAGTATCTATAATATCCAAGAGCCCATCATTATCAAAATCTATAAATTTAACCGAACTTAAATGCACAGGATAATCCTCAATAACCTGAGCAAGTTCAAAAACACCGTTATTGTTTTTGTAGAGTTCATTAATAGTAGTATCCACCTTGCCATTACCGTCCGTATCCAGTGCGCCGGCAAAGAATACATCTTTATATCCGTCATTATTATAATCCCCGACGGCTATTGAGGAGTAATAAGAGTTCTTAAATGGTGAAGGGGTTACTTCTTCAAACACCTGAGCTTTCATACCGATGAAAGCCAACAATCCAATTGAGCAATAGAATTTTTTCATTGTAATTTTTATTTAGAATTTATACAAAAATAAGGATATATATAGAGTCTCCAAAAAACCGAATATGATTTTTATCATATAATGGGCTGAATAAGATTTTATTAATAAAAAAAAAGACTGCTGATTTCAGCAGTCTTTTTAAGAATATTAGAGTTTTATGAAATTAATTTTTAATAATTTTCTGATTGATATTCTCTCCATTTTGAAGCTGGATATCAATGATGTAGATTCCGCTTTCTAATACAGATAAGTCAATCTCTTTACCAGATAGGCTGCCTTCTTTTACCGTTTGTCCTAACATATTGGTAAGTTTATAAGATTTCACCTTAGCATCTGTGCTGATGTTGAGAATATCTTTCACAGGGTTAGGATAGAGTGCCTTGTGCTTTATATCCCTGTCATCTACAGATAGGTCATAAGCCATTTGCTCTTTGGAACTTACAGATAATACTTTGGATGCGTCAATAGATTTTATACTCCAATAAATGGTATTTGGCAGGTTTTCTTTTTTCAAATACCAACTTGGGGTGGTTACTTCATATTTGGCGATGTCTGATTTTCCAGATTCGCTTCCTACGCTTATTTCATATCTGAGAGCTTTTTCCGGGGTTTTATCATCCGAAGCTCCGCTCCACTCAAATACAACTCTGTCATCTTTTACTGTTGCAGAGAGGTTTTTAGGCGGATTAGGCTTTTCGTTAGGTTTGGTTTCCTTGTTCTTAAATAACTTACTGAAAAGGGGTGTATCAGGGAGTTTCCAGTCAAAGCCAGTAGCAATGATATCGAGGTGGTTATCATTATTATAATCTACGAGTTCAATACTGCCATTACTGCCTAAGTGATAGATATCAGTATCATCAAATTTGGAGAAATTATTTCCTTTAGGGTCGTATATAAATACATTAATGTTTGGAACATAGCGGGAGTTTGCATCTTTAGCGTTACCAATGATAATAAAGTCGTAGTAGCCATCATTATTAAGGTCTCCTACATCTATTGAAGCCATTTCTAAACCTTCATTAGGAATTTCAGATTCTGTAAAGTTGCCATTACCGTCGTTCCAAAGGACTATTAGGTGGGAGTCATGATTGCTATCCTTACCAGATACTACGATGTCTAAGAATCCATCAGCATTAAAGTCTGCGAAGGTTACATCTCCCGATATTAAGCCTTTTTGCTCGGAATGGAGCTCCATTTTTTTTCCATTATTTTTGTAAATAAAGAAGCTGAAATTATTCTTATTATCTACTCCTGTTACTACGGCATCGAGTTCATTATCATTATTGAAATCAAACGCTTTCATTTTTCCGTTCTGGCTTCCCAATATCCAATTTTCCTCTTTTGTAAATCCAGATTTACTGTTTGTGTATAAATCTACATACTTAGTAAATCCCACACCTTGCACATATCTTACTCCATTTAAGGAATAGTCCATTTTACCATCGTGGTTAAAATCAAATACATCTATATTTCCATAAATTTTACCTGGGAGATTATCGACTAATTCAAAAGAACTTCCATTATTCTTGAAGCGATAATGCCTGTAATCAACTACATTTTTATAGCTAAGCCCAGTATCTATAATATCTAAAAGTCCATCGTTATCGAAGTCTATAAATTTAACCGAACTTAAATGCACAGGATAATCTTCAATAACTTGGGCAAGCTCGAAAACTCCATTATTGTTTTTGTAGAGTTCATTAATAGTGGTATCTACATCATTGTCATTATCAGTATCTAATGCACCTGCGAAGAATACATCTTTATATCCGTCATTATTATAATCCCCGACGGCTATTGAGGAGTAATAAGAGTTCTTAAATGGTGAAGGGGTTACTTCTTCAAACACCTGAGCTTTCATACCGATGAAAGCCAACAATCCAATTGAGCAATAGATTTTTTTCATTGTAATTTTTATTTAGAATTTGTACAAAAATAAGAATATCCATAAAGTTCTCAAAAAATCGAATATGATTTTTATCACATACTAAGCTAAATAAGATGTGAAATTCTTTTTTGAAAGACGAGATTTTTTCGTTTTTTTGCATTGCTTTAAATCCTTCATAATAATATGTGGAAAACCCTCAAAAGATTAATCCTCATCCTCATTCTGGCGAATATTCTCTTTATCGTTTGGGGTAGGTTTTTTAATCCTCCCATTACAATTACCCAAATCGGAGGGTATTTAGACTACGGAAAGCTCCAGCGTGAGTATATCCCCTACGATGAAATGGGCGAGAATATAAAAAAAGCAGTGATAGCCTCCGAAGACCAGAATTTTTTTATACATCAGGGCTTTGACTTTAAGGCGATAGAGCGCGCGATGAAGTTTAATGAAAAATCTACCTCAGGGAAGATGCAGGGCGGGAGCACCATCTCCCAACAGACGGCAAAGAATGTCTTCCTCTGGCAAGGAAGAAGCTGGCTGAGAAAAGGTCTGGAAGCAATCTATACCTTTATTATAGAAAGAGTTTGGACGAAGGAAATCATCCTCGAAAGGTATCTGAACTCGATAGAAATGGGGCAAGGGGTCTACGGTATAGAAGCCGCTGCAGATTATTATTTCCATAAGCCAGCTAAAAACTTAACCAAAAGCGAAGCCGCGTGGATAGCGGCAGTACTCCCCAATCCCAAAAAATACGACCCAAAGAACCCGACCAAAAAACTCAACAAAAAACATAAGTGGATAATGCAGCAGATGAACCACATCTCATTGTCCCCAAATAAAGGTAAATAACTTATTTCTAATGATACTAAAAAATCTATTATAATGAATACAACAGAAAAAATCTCAGTACTGCGCACAAAAATGCGAGACAATAATGTAGATGCGTTTATCGTATTCTCTGCCGACCCTCATATGAGCGAATACCTCCCACACGAGTGGCAAGAAAGAGCGTGGGTATCGGGCTTTACGGGCTCTGCGGGTTTTGTGGTCTTCACCCGAGATAAAGCTGGGCTTTGGACGGATGGAAGGTACTTCACCCAAGCAGGAGTAGAGCTGAAGGATACCGGAATCACCCTGATGAAAGATGGAGTAGAAGGTACTCCGAACTATATTGATTGGATTCTCGAGAATATTCCGCAGGGCGGTAAGGTAGCCGTAAACGCACTAGCGACATCCCACGCAAACTGGGAGCAAATCTCCTCCAAGCTACAGAATGGCGGTGCATCGCTCATCCACCTCCCCCTCATTGATGAAATATGGAGCGACAGACCTTCGCCGTCTAAAAACAAAGTCTTCACACAACCCGTAGAGAGGGCTGGAAAGTCCGTACAGGACAAGCTCTCCACCATTAGAGCAAAAGTACAGGAAGCAGGGGCTACGGCGCATATTATTTCCAGCCTCGATGATGTCGCTTGGACGCTCAACCTCCGAGGAAGCGATGTGAATGCAAATCCTGTATTCTTAGGATACATCTACCTCAGTTTGAATGATGCGGTGCTGTTCGTAGATTTAGAAAAACTGGAAACCGATGCTAAGGAACAGCTCGATAAATCGGGCGTAAAAGCGGTTTCTTATCACGATTTCTTCCATTTCCTCTCGGGAATTGATGGGGAGAAAATTCTCATCTCGCCTAATACCAATCAGCTCGTATTTGAAGCACTAAAAGCTAAAAATACCTTCATAAAAGCAGCAGTGCCAGGAAATCTGATGAAAGCCCAAAAGAATGAAACAGAATTGGAAGGCTTCCGTATCGCAATGGAGAAAGATGGCGTTGCGATGGTAAAATTCCTCCACTGGCTTACTCATAACGCAGGGAAAATCGAGATGAATGAATACAGCATAGGAGAAAAACTCACCTCCCTAAGAGCCGAGCAAGAGAATTTCGTAGGAGTGAGCTTTGATAGTATTATCGGTTATAAAGAAAATGGTGCAATTATCCATTATTCAGCAAAATCTGAGGGGAGTAAGGAAATAACCAACTCTGGGACAATATTAGTGGATTCAGGGGGACAATACTTAGAAGGCACGACAGATATCACCCGAACTTTTGCCTTAGGAAATGATGTATCCCAAGATTTTAAAATAAATTATACCCTTGTACTCAAAGGAATGATAAACCTCTCTATGGTGAAGTTCCCCAAAGGGACAAGAGGCGTACAGCTCGATGCCTTTGCAAGGCTCCCTCTTTGGCAGGCTGGGAAGGACTACAACCACGGTACAGGGCACGGTGTAGGTAGTTTTATGAATGTACACGAAGGTCCTCAAAATATTAGGAAAGACCTTAACCCCGTAGAGCTAATGCCAGGTATGGTGGTGTCTAACGAGCCTGGCTTCTATCTAGTAGGAGAATATGGTATTCGTTTGGAAAACCTCATCGCAGTAAGAGAAGTTGAAACTACAGATTTCGGTGTGTTCTACGGCTTTGAAACCCTTACCATTTGTCCATTCTTCAAAGATGTTATCATAAGAGAACTCCTCTCCGAAGAAGAAATTCAGTGGCTGAATAATTACCACAAACTCTGCGAAGAAAAACTCTCTAAACACCTCGATGGAGAAGTAAAAGACTGGTTCCTCCAACTTGTACAACCTTTGTAGGGAAATAATTTTGAATTAAAAGTATAATTATCAATTATTTTTAATACTTTTGCACCGCTTTTTTGCAGTAGAGGTTTGGAAAGCGAATGAATTATAATTAACATCTTCCTGAGTTTTTAAGCTGTAAATCATCAAACCATTAGAAACTAAGGAATACAAAATTTATTTTTTTATGTCTGAATTGACAAACAAAGAAGAGGTTCTAATGAACCAAAATGTGGCACCTGAACAATTTGATTGGGATTCTTTTGAATCTGGTCTTGATGCAGAAGCAAGAAAAGAGAAATCTGATCTTGAAGAAATCTACAAAGGCTCTTTAAACGACCTTGAAGACAATGATGTTTTAGTAGGTAAAGTTGTAAGACTTACAGACAAAGAAGCGATTGTAGACATCAATTTCAAATCCGAAGGTGTTATCTCTCTTAACGAATTCCGTTACAATGCTGGCCTTAAAGTAGGCGATGAAGTAGAAGTAATGGTAGATAGAAGAGAAGACAAAACAGGGCAGCTTCAGCTTTCTCACAAAAAAGCAAGAACGCTTAGAGCGTGGGATAAAGTAAATGAACTGCACCAGTCTGGCGAGGTTGTAAATGGTTTTGTGAAATCAAGAACAAAAGGAGGTATGATTGTAGATGTACACGGTATTGAAGCCTTCTTGCCTGGTTCCCAAATCGATGTTAAGCCTATTAAAGACTATGATCAGTTTGTAGGAAAAACAATGGAATTCAAAGTGGTGAAGATTAACCCTGAGTTCAAAAATGTTGTAGTTTCCCACAAAGCTCTTATCGAAGCTGATATCGAAGATCAGAAAAAAGAAATCATCGCTCAGCTAGAAAAAGGTCAAGTTCTTGAAGGAACGGTTAAAAACATCACTTCTTACGGTGTGTTTATAGACCTTGGCGGAGTAGATGGTCTTATCCATATCACTGACCTTTCTTGGTCAAGAGTAAATCATCCGACAGAAATCTTGGAAGATGGTCAAACGGTAAAAGTGGTTATCCTCGATTTCGATGATGAGAAAACAAGAATCCAGTTGGGTATGAAGCAGCTTGAGCCACACCCTTGGGAAGCTCTTGATGCTAACTTGAAAGTAGGAGACAAAGTAAAAGGTAAAGTAGTAGTTCTTGCAGATTATGGTGCATTCGTAGAGATTGCTCCAGGTGTAGAAGGGCTTATCCATGTATCTGAAATGTCTTGGTCTACCCACCTTAGAAGCGCTGGAGATTTCGTAAAAGTAGGAGATGAAGTAGAAGCTGAAATCCTTACCCTCGACAGAGATGAAAGAAAAATCTCTCTTGGTATTAAGCAATTAACCAACGACCCTTGGGCAGATATTGAAGCTAAGTATCCAGTAGGTTCTAAGCACAATGGTGCCGTAAGAAACTTCACAAACTTTGGTGTATTTGTAGAGTTGGAAGAGGGTATCGATGGTCTTGTATATATCTCTGACCTTTCTTGGACTAAGAAAATCAAGCATCCATCAGAGTTCTGCTCCGTAGGAGATAAAATGGATGTAGTAGTTCTCGAGCTTGATAAAGAAGCAAGAAGAATCTCTCTTGGTCATAAGCAGCTTACAGAAAACCCTTGGGATGTATTCGAGACTAAATATGCAGAAGGTACTGTACACTCTGGTGTAGCTCTTGATGTATTTGATAAAGGTGCTCAAGTACAGTTTGAAGATGCCGAAGTAGAAGCATTCTGCCCTTCAAGATTGTTAGAAAAAGAAGATGGTTCTAAAATCAAAAAAGGAGAAACGGCAGACTTCAAAGTAATAGAATTCAATAAAGAATTCAAGAGAGTAGTGGTTTCTCACACAGGAATCTTCCGTGAAGAAGAAAGAAAGAATGTGAAAGACGCAGCAGCTAAATCTTCTTCCGAAGAGAAAACAACCCTCGGAGACATCGATGCTCTTGCAGAGCTTAAAAAGAAAATGGAAGAAGGGAAATAATCTCCCACCCATTTCTAAAATATAAAACACCCCAAGATTGGGGTGTTTTTTTTTTATCTCCCTACTCGCGTGGCCCCTTGCAGGGGGCGCACTTAGCCACAATTATCCCCCGAGCCACAGCGTGGCAGGCACTTATATCCTTACAAGGTGTCGGTACTCCCCCGACAGGTGTAGGAACTCCTCCTACACATTTTTTTAATATCCTACCTGTTGATGAGGGAAGGTTTCTGCATAAAAACCATTTCAAACAGATTACTGCTAAAAGCCAGAAGCCAATAGCCAGCAACAAAATCATTACTTTTGCAAAAAGAATAGTAATGGACGAAGAAAACAAAAAAGAGATTCTAGAAAGGCTCAACAATTGGGGCACCGAAACCCTTGCAAAAACACTCGGAATCGTATTTACAGATGTTAGTGAGGACTCGCTTTCGGCTACAATGCCCGTAAACCCCAAAATTCACCAGCCGTATGGTATCTTGCACGGCGGCGCAAGCGTGGCACTGGCAGAGACCTTAGGCTCCTGCCTCTCTTTCCTTAGCATAGACCCAGAGAAGTTTTATCCTGTGGGCACGAATATCAATAGCAACCACCTCAGACCCAAGAAAGAAGGCACCGTTACAGGTAGGGCAACCTTTATCCGAAAGGGGCGAACGATGCACATTTCCCAGATTGAAATTCGAGATGAGCAAGGCAAGCTCATCAACCATACGACGATGACCAATACCATCCTCTCACACTAAACCACCGCAATGCTCGTATTTAGAATGCCGTTTGAGGCTCGCTTTCTTAGCACAGACCTTTTCGGGGAGGAGTCTCTCGTGAGCTTTTCCTCTTTTGATTTATCCGAAACCCTCAGCTTCAAAGGAAATATTAAAGAAATTCCTCTTGATGAAGTGGGGCAGCTGCCTTTCATCCTTTCCGAAAATAACGATGAAGCAGGGGAGAGCAGGGAGGAATATTTTGATAAACTCAGCCAAACGATTCAGGTGATTAATGCTCATCAACTGCCCAAGCTCGTCATCGCAAGGCGAAAAATCATCAATATTAATGAGGTGGATATCCCGCAAACTCTTAAAAACTTAGCAGAATTTTATCCTTCGGCATTCGTCTATGCCTTTCAGCACAAAGGAGGCGTGTGGATGGGGGCATTCTCTGAAGTTTTAGGAAAGTACGATAAGAAATCCCACCTCTTTGAGACGATGAGCCTTGCGGGAACCCTCCCCGTAGAAGAAAGCTGGACGAAGAAGGAAATCGAAGAGCAAAAGCCCGTGAGCAGCTATATCCACAATATCTTGAGCCGCTATGCTCAGGAAGTGAGAACTTCAGAGACCTATGATTTCGTATCAGGGAATATCAAGCACCTGAGAACAGACTTCAGCATAAAGATAGAGGAGAGCTCCCTCGATGATGTAATTAATGACCTCCACCCTACGCCTGCCGTCTGCGGCATCCCGAAGGACTTCTGTAAAGAGAAAATCCGAGAGATAGAGGGCTTTGATAGGGAATTTTATGCGGGATACTCCAAAGTGGAGATAGATGAAAAGATTTACTATTTCGTGAATTTGCGCTGTGGGAAGTTTTATAAGAACTCGGCAGTGCTATTCGTTGGTGGGGGGATTACCCGTATGAGCAGCCCAGAGAAAGAGTGGCGAGAAACCGAGCTGAAATCCCAAGCCTTAGGGCGAAACATTACAACCTTATAAATAAAAAAGCGAAAGCCTTTTATCTGCTTTCACTTTTTATTTCTTTAGATGGCGGAGGGTTAGAGGTTCTTCATTTCAGCTTTGATTCTTTCCTCTAAGTCTTTAGAGGCTTTTACAAGGGGGAGCCTCAGCACATTTTTTATAAGCCCCATCTCTGCGAGTACTGTTTTTATCCCTACTGGATTGCCTTCCGCAAAAATCAGTCGGGTGATTTCTACTAATGAATTGTGGATGGCATAGGCATCATCTACTCTCCTTTCAAAAGCGAGCTTCAGCATATCGGAGAACTGCTTAGGGTAGGCTTGCCCAATCACAGAAATCACTCCACTTCCCCCAGCTAAGGTTACAGGGAGGGTAAATTCATCATCCCCAGAGAGTAGGCTAAACCCAGCAGGCTTTTTCCTTAGGATATCAAAATACTGGGCGATGTTAGGCGCCGCTTCTTTTATAATGGAAAGGTTAGTGAAATCTTTTGCTAACCTTAGGGTGGTAGATGCCTCTACATTCTGCCCCGTTCTGCCAGGTACATTATAGATAATGATTTGCTTGCCTGTTTCTGCCAAAGCTCTATAATGCTGATAAATGCCCTCTTGGTTGGGTTTGTTATAATATGGCGATACCGAAAGCACTGCCTCAAAAGCACTGAGGTCGGTTTCCTCTATCTGTTTCTTTACCTCAGCGGTATTATTCCCACCAATACCCAGCACGAGTGGTAATCTACCATTATTAACCTTTATAATATGCTCGGTAACCTGCTTTTTCTCCTCTTTGGATAGGGTAGCAGCCTCTGCCGTAGTTCCTAAAACCACAAGGAAATTACAGCCATTTGCAATATTATACTCTACAAGACGAGTAAGCGAACTAAAATCTACTGATAAATCTTCATTGAAAGGTGTTACAAGAGCTACACCAAGACCTTTTAAACTTTTCATAACGGAAATAATTAGAATGCCAAATTTAAAGTTTTTTATTTTCTAACAGGGCAGTTTGATGATTTTTTTAGGCTTTATTTTTTTTATAATTGAGATGGAAAAATATACAAAACAAGGCTACTTAGAATTCTAAGTAGCCTTATCAATAATATAGTTATGAAAGAAATTATTTCTTCTTCTTAGGAGCAGCTTTCCTTACCGGTGCTTTCTTAGCAGAAGCTTTTCCTTTTGCAGAAGTAGCTACTTTTTTCTTAGCTACGGGTACATCTGACTTGGATAGAGCTTCCCACTCACTTCCCGTGATGTGGAGAACTTCTACTCTTCTGTCTTTTTGTCGTTCCGCATCACTTGCTGTTGCTGGGGTTGTCGCCTCCTTAGAACCTACACCTTTGGATTTTAATTGATCTGCTGGTACACCTCTCTCTTCAAGAGCTTGTACTACTGCTACTGCTCGCTCTCTTGAAAGTTTCAAGTTGTAAGCCTCGTTACCTTTTTTATCGGTATGCCCCACAAGAAGATAAGTACCTCCTTTAGAATCTTTGATAATCTTAGCTGCAGTATCTAATTTCTTATTAGATTCTGGGTTGATGGTAGCTTTACCAAAGTTGAACAAGATATCTTTCAGAGCAAGAGTAACTTCTTTAGCTACAGTTTCGTGAGCTTTCGGACAACCTTGATTGCTCGCTAAACCAGGTACGGTAGGGCATTTATCATCTTTATCAAGTACGCCATCGCCGTCTGTATCTGGCCAAGGGCAGCCTTGGTTCTCTGCTGGACCAGCCTCATAAGGACATCTATCTTTATTGTCTACTATACCATCACCATCAGAATCTACTTCTCGTACAGGTTCTGCTGGTACAACTTCAGGTTCTGCTGTTTTTTTCCTACCAAGCGAGAAGTTCAATCCAGCATATACATTAGCACCTTTTGCATCAGTAAAGAGTACTTTTATATCATCAGAGCCTACAGATAGAGGACCAACTCTAAAGGCTAAACCTGGTTTAAAATCACTGTTATCTAATTGATATGTAAGTGGTACAGAAACATCAAACCACTTGCTTTCCCATCTTGGTGCCAAGCTCACAGAGCTATTATAATGTACAGAATTTGCTCCTTTTTCGGCCAAGTTTACCAATGCATTTGCACTAACAAAAAATTTCTTAGTAAATGCATAATCAGCATAAGCTGTTACATGAGTAGGTAGATCAGATTTAAATTCTTGATTTGCAGTTTTAGTAACTGTAAGCCCTTTAGATTGTAAGTAATTTACGGTAGAATTAACATCTGCAAGATTAAATTCAAGAGGGTTAATACCTGCTCCATTTCCTTTAACGGTATATTTAGTTACATCTTTATAGCTAATAGAACCCAAATCGTGGATGGCAGCTCCCAATTTAAAAGCATAGGGCTTTTCGGAGTTACTTCCTTTGAATACTGCCTCTGCACCAAAGTTTCCACCAACTGCTGTAGAACCAGAGCTGAAATCATACATATCACCAATAGAAGTAGCTATGCTTCCCAGAGGGTTGCTTATACTACCTCCAGAAGGCACATTGGTATAGAATTCCCAATTGGCACTATTTACATCAAATGTAGAGGTATTTGTAGTACTGTTATAGTTATAATCAAGGTTGTAGTTGTTAGATTTGAAGTTGTTGAGTTTTAAACCTCTGTATAATTTTACGCCAGCACCTAATGTTAATCTGAATTTATCATTATTAATAACAGAATAAGCACCACTCACGCCTAAGTCTGAAAGAGAGCTTGCCGTAAAGCTACCTGCTGAGTTACTCAAAAGCCCTGTTGCAGAAGTAGTTCCCCTATTGCTATTTATGATATTAACGAAATCAGAAGTCAGATTATCAGACTGACCAAAGGTTCTCAGCCTGCTACTCACTCCAAAGCCCAGCCTGTCATTCACGGTAAATTGTAATGACGGACCTAATACCTCACCTACATAAAGCGTAGAAACTAAATTTTGATTTTCCTTAGAAGCAATATTTCCAAAGTTATTCAGGTTCATATTCCTAAATGCTTCAATGCTGCTGAACTTGTAGAGATCATTATCCACAAGCCCATTTACACTAAGGAAATTCATAGAGAATACATACTTGTTTCCTGCCAGTTTAGCTGGGTTGTACTGGCTACCATACACGCCAGAATAATTACTATTGCTCAGTCCTAAATACTTCTGAGCTGATAGCTGATGAGCGGAAAGCATACCTAAAAGTAAACCCGCTACTGCGATTTTTTTTCTCATTTTAAAATATTTAATTAAAAAACACTTCTCCCTCCCTTCAATTTAAGTGCCAATGTCTAAAAATTAGTTAAAATATTTAATTAAAAAACCGATTTCTTTTATAAGGTTTATAGTTATCTTTGTACAAATTTATATTTATGAAAAAGATAATTCTTTAGAACTTTTATTTTTAAAGCTAAATAATGAATTAAGTAATTTAATATCACCCGATTTATTAATATTATCTCAAATTGGCCATTGTATTTCATTGAATTGTTTAAAATATTTTTCTCCTAATTCTTTTTCTACGCTATTTACGAAAGCAATATTTCCTAAAAGCCAATCCTTAAAGTTTCTATTTGTAATTTTTGAAGTTATTAGATGGCTTTGAACTCCGTTTTTAATACAATGATGTAAATGATGTTCAATTTCAAGTTTCTTCTTTTTTGGAACAGTCACTATATTGTTGTGAACAGATAAACCTGTTACAAAAAAAGGATTGCCACGCTTAAGTATTTTAGTTTTAGAATAGTTTGGATACAGATTTTCTTCTTTAATTATTCTGTAAATAGCCTTTTTGATTTTAGATAAGATTTCAATCTTGCCCGAAAAAGTTAAATCGTCAGCATATCTAGTGTAATTCAAATCATGTTTATTTGCTAACTTTTGTAATCTATTGTCAAGGCTAATCGCAATAAGGTTTGATATTTTAGGGCTTGATGGTGCCCCCTGTGGCACAACACCTAAGTTACTTTGTCGTTGTATTTTCTGTTTTAAATGTCGTTCCTTTTTTTTGAAGGAACATAAAAAGGTATTGTCTGGAACTATTGTACAGATTTTAGCTAACGAAACACTTAGATTTGGATGATATCCCAATGATTTGAACAAACCATAAACCCTTTTTTCATTTATTGAATCGTAAAATCTCAACAAGTCTATTTTTAAAATTCCATCTTGTCCCAGATGTTTTTCTGCATTGAGTTTAATTGATGTATTGGGGTCAAAACCTTTGCAAGCATTATGAGAAGATTTTTTATTAAGAATATTTTCAAGAATCCATCTTTGTAAGTATTTTAATTCATCTTGAGGTGTTTGAATAACTCTAAACCCGCCTCTTTTTTTTCTGAGTTTAAATCTTTTATAGCTATCTTGTCGATTGGAATCGCAAATAATTTTTATTTTTTCAAAATTAACTTCAGCCATTAAGCACAAATGATTTAATGAATAAATGACTGGAAGGTTATTTTTATTTAAAACGCTTTGGTAAGCATTAATTTCATTTTGATATTCAGCTGAGTAATCCTCTATTGTTTTATTTGATGGGGAAGTCATAAGGGCAACTCTAATTTAAGAAGATGCGAAGCGTCTTCAGCACGACCCACACGCAGTGAGGTGTTGTGCTGAAAATGTTGAAAAGATGCTTCAGTCCAACTCGGATTACTACCCAAGCATTCTCGTCCTTTAAATACAAATTGACTTGAAACGGCTTGCCCTTTATGACTTTCCATTGAATATTTTAGGTAAATACTTAACTTCTCTAATTTTATAATAATCTTGTGATTCTTTCTCTGCATATCTTTTTCTTGATTCAATGCATTTTTTTGCGTCATTATATAAATTAAGTCCAAGCAACGTCAACGAACCATCTATATTCATAATCTTTTTGGTTATACATTCAGAAATGATTGCCTCATAATCCTTGTGTAAAATCCCTAAAATCTGACAAATACTAACCGATGTATATTTTCTCCTTGACAATTTTATGATTGAATAAATTGAAAAGTCAATTTTATTAACTGATGAAAAATGTCGTTTTCCTCTTTTTATTGAAAACGAAAAAAAGGTTTCTTTCAATTGGTCGCTACCAAACTCTCTTAAAATTGAAAGCTCGTGCAAAATAGATTTTCTCAAATTCTTTGAATTACTAATTCTATCTATGGAAAATCTTGGTATTAGTGGAATCCAATCTTCTTTGTTTGCCCAAATAATAGGGAGCGTGTTATTGGGTGTTCCGTATGAGAATGAGACTAAAGATTGGGAATTGCCATATCCCAAGACATTGTCTTTTTCTGATTTACTTTTTTTAGGTGCAACAAGCTTGGACCCGTATTTATAGCAAAATTCTCTATGTTTGCTGTAATTTCTATAACCAAAATAACTCGCTTCGCTTGAAAATGCTTTTTTGAAAATATTTGATATTGGAATACGAACTGACACATACTTTTTTACTTCTTTTACCCCAAAGTCCATTCCTGCAATACCAATAAAATAAATTTCACTGAATTTCTCTTTATGAACTAATATTTTTTCATTAAAAAATGAAACAAAGGAAGAACCTGTTCCGATGAAATCGTCAATAATAACCAAGGAATAGGGTTTACTAATGTCTTCAATGTTATCTAAACTGCTTTTAAGATGAATTCTCTTGTTTTTTTTAGAAGTACTTGTCTTTTGAAAAAAATATGAAATCATACTTCCGCTCTTACCAAACTTTCCAAGAGGTATAACTATTACTTGATTGGTTCCTGGAATTTCTTTAATCAAATCAGAAAAAGAATCGTTTAATATATTTTCAATATCGTCAATGGTGTAAACTGTGAGATTTTGAAGGATATTTAATGCAAATTTATGTTCTGACTTTGGAAAGTTGCTCAACCATTTTAGAATGTCAAGTTGACTCACAACTTTTAGTTTTGTAGTCAAGATATCAAGTGTAGTGTTATCTATTTCTAAATTAAGAGTCATATTATTCTTAGTATATGCTTAATATCTTCAACAAGATAAGATTAGTAAAAATTATTTGCAAATATTAATATCTTTTAGAAGATGCTAATATATAAAAAAAACTTTATATGTTTATTATTTATTTTCAAAATTAATACATAAAAAAAACTAAATTTTATAAACAATGGATTACAAATATATTTATTAATACTTTATAAGATAGACGAACAGCTGTTTTTTTTATAAATAATATAAAATTAATATTTAAAAAATAGCTACTTTTGAGGCTATGAATCAGCAGGAGTCCATTTTTCAGCTTATAGAGCATACGAATAGAAGCATCTTCCTGACAGGAAAGGCAGGCACAGGGAAGACAACTTTCCTCAATAATTTTGTGCAAAAGACACGGAAAAAACACATTATTGTAGCACCTACGGGGATTGCAGCGATTAATGCAGGTGGGGTAACCATTCACTCTATGTTTGGGCTCCCATTGCGAACCTTTGTGCCAACTTCCGAGCGGATAGATCAAAACCTGGCAAATAATATCGCAGACCTTACCCATCATTTCAAGTATAGAAAAGATAAGCTCAAGCTCTTCCGCGAGTTGGAAATTATTATTATAGATGAAGTCTCTATGCTTCGTGCCGATGTTCTAGATATGATGGACTTCTCACTACGCTTTACCCGAAGGAGTACCAAACCTTTCGGAGGAGTACAGATGCTTTTTATAGGCGACCTATACCAGCTACCCCCAGTGGTGAGAGACGAGAATATCCTGATGCAGTACTACGATTCGAGTTTCTTTTTCAGTAGCCTTGCCCTTCAGCAGCTCCCCCTCATCACCGTAGAGCTCACAACTGTCTATCGGCAAACGGATGAAATATTCGTCAATCTCCTTAATGCTATCCGAGATAGAGAGCGGGAGAAGATAGATTTCAACCTGCTAAATGAGCGTTATGACCCCGATTTTGAACCTACAAAAGAATCCTTTGTCTATCTCACTTCCCACAATAGAATGGCGGACGAGGTCAATAGGAAAAAACTCTCCGAGCTCGGAGGTAAAAGTTATTTCTATGGAGCGAGAGTAGTGGGAGATTTTAAGGAAACTCAATACCCGAACGATGTTGAGATAGAGCTAAGAGTAGGTGCACAAGTAATGTTCATACGAAATGATACAAGTGGAGACAGGAGATACTACAACGGGAAGCTGGCACAGGTAACCCGCCTTGCAGAGGATGAAGTTTGGGTGAGGCTGGAAGACAGCGATGAGGAATTTAAACTCCGAACCGAAAGCTGGGAGCAGAAAGCCTATTCATTAGATACCGAAAAAAACATTGTAGAAGATGTGCTGGGCAGCTTCGAGCAGTACCCGATACGCCTCGCTTGGGCGGTTACCATACACAAATCTCAGGGGCTCACTTTCGATAGGGTGATTGTAGATGCTGGCAAGTCCTTTACCTCTGGACAGGTCTATGTAGCTCTCTCCAGATGCCGTACTTTGGAGGGCATCGTCCTCAAATCCAAGATAACTCCCGAGATTATTTTTGCCAATTATCAAGTAGACAACTTCCAATACGCCACTAATGCCAATGAGCGGATAGAGGAAATCCTCGAATCTGAAAAGTACGATTATGCAATAAATAAAATGCTGATGAGCATAGATTCCCATTGGTTACAAGAGCAGTTGGAGCGCTGGTATTCAGTTGCCATTACCAGCAAGAATCTGGATAAAGACAAGGCAAAAACCCTTTATCATATCATTAACCAAGAGAATAAAAACCTCATCCAGATTTATACAAAGTTTGAGAAAATAGTTTTACAGAAGCTCCAAAAGTTCATCTATGGAGAGATACTTTGGCAGGAGATAGAGAGCAAGGCAAAAGGAGCAGTTAATTTCTTTTTTACCACCATTTATTCCAAAATCTTTGAGGAGCTCAAGCAGTTCTATGCAGAAACCAAAGGCGTAAAAGGGCTAAAACTCTACAATGAGGAGATAAGAATTTTAATAGATGATTTAGAAGACTATTTGAATGATTTAAAACAGATACGCCTCCTTGAAATGAAGCTCTTTGAGGAAAAGAACGAGGTGAAAGTTTCCAAGAAAATTGCTAAAATCCCTACCCATATCATCACTTACCAACTCTTCGAGGCTGAGAAGAGTATTCCAGAAATAGTTAAGGAGAGAGGATTAGCAATCAGTACTATATACGGACATCTTGCAAAATTTGCCGAGCAAGGCGTTTTGGATATTGGGAGAATCGTGACTCAAGAGAAGCTCCTCCTTTTCGAGCAGGAATTTCATAAGCCCACTCATCCCACCACGCTCACCGATTGGAAAAAAATCCTCCCTCCCGAATTTGAGTTCCATGAAATCCGACTATTGATTAATCATTTCAGCTATAGCACAGCACACCTTAGTAAGTGAGGTGTTTATTAATTAAATATTCTGCCTACTACGGTTTAAAGTCTAAAACAACCACAGTTGCTCTTAATTCTGGGAAGAAGGCATCATAGCAGGATTGGAGGAAAGGTTTTTCTTTTAAGAAAGCATCAAAGATGGGGAGGGATTTATCGAGGTATTTCGCTTTGTTGAGCACATTTTGCAGGCTGTGCTTCATCCCCCAATCCGTACGGTAGTTGTAGAGCCAGTCGTCCTTCTCCATATAATGGAGCACAGTCTTAAAGTTCTCTGGAAAGAGGTAAAGGTAGTTTCGGAGGGTGGCGTAGGTGGCTTGTGAATGGGCTTTCCATTCGGTTGTGGAGAGGATTTTTGGGTCATTGGCGAGGAAGTAATCCATCGCTACATCTACAAAAGCCCCAGCATAGAGCCTCGTGAGTGGGGCAAATACTTTTTTAGCCTCTATAATAGCGGGGTGGGTGTCGGTAAAAGAATCAATAGCCCTGTGCCTGCGGATGCCGTCCTGTATGCCTTCGGGCAAGAGGTGGCGGTCTCGGTTTCGGATATAGTCGTTCAAGAACTGCCCTACGAGCTGCTCCTCCGTTTCATTGAGGTAAGAATGTGCTAAGTAATTCACTTTAATTTGCTTTAGGCGGTAGGCAATAAGCAGTAGGCTTTTGCAGGATAAATATTAATAAGAATAAGCCCATCGGTTAAAAAAGCAGTTCTACGAAATCCTCTATTTTGCCTACTTCTTCTATCTTGATGCCGTATTTCTTTTTGGAAATTTTATTGAGGGAGGAGACAAAAATTTTCTCATACCCTAACTTTTCGGCTTCGGAGATGCGCTGCTCTATCTGAGAAACAGGGCGAATTTCTCCACTAAGACCAATCTCTCCCGCAAAGCAATAGCGCTCGGAGATGGCAATATCCTCATTACTGGAAAGGATAGAGGCGATAACGGCAAGGTCAAGAGCGGGGTCATCGGTTTTAATGCCTCCCGTAATGTTGAGGAAAACATCTTTCGCTCCGAGCTGGAAGCCCGCGCGCTTTTCTAAAACGGCGAGGAGCATATTCAGCCTCTTGGCATCAAAACCCGTACTGCTCCGCTGTGGCGTGCCATAGACTGCTGTGCTCACCAATGCTTGAATCTCCAGAAGCATCGGCCGGTTCCCCTCCAAAGTTACAGCAATAGCATTGCCCGAAAGCTCTTCTAATTTCTTGGTAATAAGGATTTGCGATGGGTTTTTAATCTCTTTCAGCCCTTGAGAAATCATTTCATAGATACCAATCTCGGAGGTAGAACCGAAACGGTTTTTATTCGCCCTGAGGAGACGGAAAAGGTGGTTCCTATCACCATCAAAGTTGAGGACTACATCTACCATATGCTCTAAAACCTTTGGACCCGCAATCTGACCGTCCTTCGTGATATGCCCCACGAGGAAAACGGGGGTATTATTCTCCTTTGCGTACTTTATAATCTCATTAGAACATTCTCGGATTTGAGATACCGAACCTGCCGAACTCTCTATCTCCGCCGAATGAAGGGTCTGAATGGAGTCTATAATCATAAAGTCGGGCTGGAGTTTCTTTGCCTCGTAGATGATTTTCTCTATGGAAGTCTCGGTGAAGAGATAGCAGTTCGGGTTTTGAAGTTCCGTAAGCCTGTCTGCCCTCATTTTGATTTGCGAAGCGCTTTCTTCCCCCGATACATAGAGGATTCTCTTCTTCATTTTGAGTGCCAGCTGAAGCAGTAAAGTAGATTTACCAATGCCGGGCTCCCCACCGATAAGGGTAACCGAGCCGAGAACAATGCCTCCACCAAGCACCCTGTTGAGCTCCTCAGAAGGGGTTTTAATGCGAGGCTCTTCACTGGTTTCTACCTCAATAATATTGATGATGTGCTGCTTAGTTTTGGGAAGGATGGACTTTGATTTCTTCTCCACAACCTCTTCTACTATCGTATTCCACTCACCGCAGTTCTGGCACTGCCCAAGCCATTTGGAGTACTGCATACCACAGTTCTGACAGAAATAAGAAGTTTTAAGTTTCGCCATTGGGAAAGGGGTTAATGCCTGCAAAGATAAATCTTGGAAAAGAAATTTTATTACATTTGCCCCGTTTAATTGAAAAAATCAACCGTGAAAAAGACTTTTTTAACCGTGCTAATCCTCGCTGCAACGGTATCTTTCGCTCAAGAAGACACCAAAGAAGTAGAAGAGGTACTCATACAGGGGAAATTCCTCAGCACGCCCTATCAGAAGATTGTAGAGAATATAGAAGTGATTTCTAAAAAGGAGATAGAAAACTCCCCCGCTCAGAGTATAGATGAGCTACTCCAGCAGTTCTCTGGGTTAGACATTCGCAAACGAGGAGCGAATGGCGTACAATCAGATATATCCCTTCGTGGGGGTACTTTTGATCAGGTATTAATCCTCGTTAATGGCATTCCGATGAATGATGCTCAAACGGGGCATAATGTAATGAACCTCCCGATAGACCTCTCAGCAATAGAAAAAATAGAGATTCTGAAAGGCCCAGCAGCAAGGAGATTCGGAAATAATGCCTATGCTGGAGCTATTAACATCATTACAAAACCTTCTGCGGAGGAAAAAGTAAAGATAAAAGCAGAGGGAGGAGATTTCCAGACCTATGCTTTGGGATTGGTTTCCTCGTTTGGAACGGATAAATTCCAGAACTTGCTCCAAACCACCTCCACAGGTTCGCAAGGTTATAAGCACAATACCGACTATACCGTGAGGAATGTTTTCTATCAAGGGAAAATACCCCTCAATAATGGCAGCTTTGGGGTACAAGCGGGTTTCTCCGAGAAAAAATTCGGAGCAAATGGTTTCTATGCGAGCAGAAAGGCTACCGAGCAGTATGAAGAAGTCCAAACCTCGCTCGTGAGCTTTAATTATGCACAGAAGTTTCAGCACTTTGCTCTTAATTCATCGGTGTACTGGCGTAGGGGGCAGGATATGTACCTCTATAACCGACAAAAGCCCGAGATCTACCGAAATATGCACATCACCCATAATATCGGGGGTACGCTCAATGCCAGCTATCAGTGGCTGCTCGGTACTACGGGCTTGGGTACGGAGGTGAGAAACGAGGGAATTGTCTCCAACAACTTAGGCGAGAGAGACCGATTCATCACCCAAGTGTTTTTTGAGCATAATTTCTCTTTCTTTAATGATAATTTAAAGATTACACCAGGGGTTACTTGGGCTAAATACTCCTCCGTAGGAGATTATTTCTATCCTGGGGTAGATATAGGTTTTAGGTTTAATCCTCACCATAAAATATACGGTAATATTGCGAAGGTGCACCGCGTACCTACCTTTACCGACCTCTATTATAAGAGCAAAACAGAGGAAGGAAATCCAGATTTAAAGTCAGAATCTGCCCTTTCTGCCGAGGTAGGCTATGCCTTTCAGATGAAGAATTTTAGTTTTAAGGTGAGCGGCTTCGGTAGAGATACCGATAATATGATTGATTGGAATTTTGAGACCCTCGATAATAAATGGCACAGCCAAAATTTGGTTGCCACCCGAGTTACAGGCTTTGAAGCCAGCTCCGAGCTGAGCCTTCCATTCATTAATACCACTTTTGGGCTTAGCTATACCTACCTTAACAATGAGCTGAAATCCGATAAGGTTTCCGATAAATCCAAATACATTTTAGAAAACCTGAGACACCAGCTCGTAGCAAAGATGGAGAACCGAGTTTTGGGCAATTTCTATAACCAAACCATTTACCGCTACCAAGACCGGCAGATGGGGGGCTACAGCATCAATACCCTTGATGAAAAGCTCAGCTATAGGAAAAACGGTTTTGAAACCTATGTGGTCATCAACAACCTTACAAATAATAAATACACCGATGCCTTCGGTATAGAAATGCCAGGCCGATGGTTTCATATCGGGGTGAGTTATACAATAGGGATTAACTAATAGAGACAAAAAAACAGCGCCTTATAGGGCACTGTTTTTTTTATTATCATTTCGGGTATTTTCTAATTATTAACCAAAGTTCTCACTATTATGATTTAAACAGGAGAAATACCTGCTACCTAAAATTTACGGTGATTTCACGGGATAAATCTCTGTAAAGCATCCGAAGCAGTGGTCGGAGCTGCCGAGGATATCTTTTAGATTTTCCAAACTGAGAAAGTCTAATGAATCTACTCCCAGATAGTCTCTTAGCTCTTCGACACTCATATTTGCGGAGATGAGGTCATCTTTAGAGGGGGTATCTATTCCGAGAAAGCAAGGCGCTATAATGGGTGGAGACACGCTTCGGAAGTGTATTTCTTTTACGCCTGCATCTTTGAGGATTTTCACCAATCGTTTAGAGGTTGTTCCCCGTACGATAGAGTCATCGATAATTACGATTCTCTTGCCTTTAATTTCGGATACAATGGGGTTTAGCTTGAGATTAACGATTCTCTCCCTCATCTCTTGGGTAGGGACGATGAAGCTCCTCCCGATGTATCTGTTCTTAACCAAAACAGGGCTGAAAGGTATCCCCGATGCCTTTGAAAAACCAATAGCTGCAGGCACCCCCGAGTCCGGCACACCGATAACGATATCTGCTTCCACGGGGGACTGCTCCCAGATTTTCATTCCCGATTTTTCCCTTACTTCATAGACATTAATATTCTCCAAAGTGGTGTCTGGTCGTGCAAAGTAGATGTATTCAAAAGCACAAATTCTATTGACGCAGTCGTCCTTTACCAAGTAAGACTTCAGCCCTTTCTCATCCGATGAAGTATAGATGATTTCGCCAGGGAGAATATCACGAACATAAGCCGCACCTACCGCATCTAATGCTGCCGACTCCGATGCTACTACGAAAGTTTTCTCATCCAATGCCCCCAGAACGAGTGGGCGAATACCATTAAAATCCCTAAATGCAAAGAACTTATTGCGGGTCATTCCCACTACCGAGAAAGCTCCTTCTATTCGTTCCATCGTGTGTTTAATCGCCCCACGAAGCCCCAAATCGAGGTTCTTCTGAATCAGCCTTAGGATAATCTCCGAGTCGGAAGTCGCTTTAAAGACTACACCTTCGGCTTCAAGTTCGGTGCGGAGCTGTTTAGCATTGGTGAGATTCCCATTGTGAGCGATGGAGAGGATGATTTGATCCCATTCATTCTTCGCAAAAAAAGGCTGATAATTATACTTCTTCTTATCGCCTGCGGTGGTATATCGAGTATGACCGATAACAGAGTTGCCCATAAAGGTTTCAGGCTCATTGATGCCTTTAAAAACATCGAGAACGAGCCCTTCATCTTTAATATTAACGATATGCCCATTCTTGCTCACAGAAATACCACACGCCTCCTGACCTCGGTGCTGAAGAGCAAAGAGCCCAAACTGAGAGAGTGAGAAGGTATCCACCTCATTCTCGGAGTAGAGCCCAAAAATCCCGCACTCTTCATTCGGAGCATCTAATCTCTCCTCGTCTTTGGTTCGGAAGGTATTCCTGCCATAGCTCTGTTTTTTGATTCGCTGGAGGTATTCTTTTTTGAAAACTTCTAAGTCTTTCATCTCTTTTTTTCTTGCTTATCCTAAAAGCGCTTTCAATCGGTGGTAGATTTCTACATAGGCTTCTGTAACATCGCCAAGGTCTCTTCGGAAGCGGTCTTTATCTAATTTTTTCAGTGTGTCTTTATCCCAAAGCCTGCAAGTATCTGGGGAGATTTCATCGGCGAGGATGATTTTCCCATCTGCCGTCTTCCCGAGCTCAATCTTGAAATCAACGAGGATAATATTGATTTTATCAAACAGCTCTTTGAGTGCATCATTGATTTTCCCTGCCAGAGCATACATCTCACCGAGCTCCTCATACGAAGCAGCACCTAAGAATACCGCGTGATGGTCATTGATGAGCGGGTCTCCAAGGGCGTCATCTTTATAGCAAATATCAAAGATGGTAACGGGGGATTTTATGCCTTCCTCCACACCCAGTCGCTGTGCCATACTCCCCGCAGCATAGTTCCTCACCACAAATTCCAATGGAATAATGGTAACTTTCTTCACCAGCTGCTCCTTTTCATTCAATTGTTTGATGAAATGCGTAGGGATACCCTTCGTTTGCAAATACTCAAAAATAAGGGTAGTAATCGCATTGTTCATCTCGCCTTTCAGCTTTACTTGCCCTTTCTTCTGAGCGTTAAAAGCGGTGGCATCATCTTTAAAATAAACGATGATCTCCTCTGGGTTTTCAGTGGCATAAATCTGTTTGGCTTTGCCTTCATAAAGCATTTCTAATTTCTGGTTCATTTTTACTTTTTTAATGATGATTATATAAATTAACTTTTTCTCAATAGGATGAATAGAAAGACCGCACTGCCTCCCAAATGCTCTGCGAAAAACTTTTTAGAAGGTAAAATAAAGCGCTGGGTACGGTCATTATGCTATTTTTTTAAGGATTGATATTGAAAAGACCTTACAAAAACAGCCATCTGTATCTCTCCATACAGATAGCCTAAGTCTTTTGAGTGAAAATGATTTCTAATAACTCCTGTTATCATTTGGCAAAAGTAATTATTTCTTATCATATAATAAAACACTGCAACAGGTAATTATCCTGTCGTTATATGATGAGTACTTATCCTATTAGGACACCCAGACTACATTCCCAAACTTATTTTTGCCCCATTCTGACAGGTGAAGAAAGCTGGGGTGATGGATATCTGTTAATAATTATAGACTACATTTTTTAAGTAAAAATTTCAGGAGATACTTTATAAAAAAAGCCTTAGATGCTAAACTATTCCAATAAGGATTTTATTATATTTGCATTTAATTATTAAAAATTGTTAAAAAAGAAATATGTTTAATAGCTTACAAGATAAATTAGACAAGGCATTGCACAGCCTCTCAGGGAGGGGGAAGATTACCGAGATTAATGTAGCGGAAACCGTAAAGGAAATACGACGAGCACTCGTAGATGCCGATGTAAATTATAAAGTAGCAAAAGACCTTACGAAGAGGGTGCAGGATAAGGCAATCGGTCAGAATGTGCTGACCTCCCTTACGCCAGGGCAGCTGATGACGAAGATTGTGCACGATGAACTTGTAGAGCTGATGGGAGGCTCGCAGGAGGGCATCAACCTCTCAGGAAAGCCGAGCATTATCCTTATCGCAGGGCTTCAAGGTTCGGGAAAAACGACCTTCTCTGGCAAGCTCTCCAATTTCTTAAAGACAAAAAAATCAAAGAAACCTCTGCTCGTAGCTTGCGATGTGTATAGACCCGCAGCGATAGACCAGCTGAAAGTACTCGGTACCCAGACAGGCGTAGAGGTATACACTGAGGAGGGGAATAAAAATCCTGCCCTTATTGCAGAGAATGCAATTCATTATGCAAAATCCAACGGCTTTGATGTCGTAATAATAGATACGGCTGGTCGCCTCGCGGTAGATGAGGAGATGATGAACGAGATAAAGACCGTTCACCAGACCATTAAACCTCAGGAAACCCTCTTTGTAGTAGATTCTATGACGGGTCAGGATGCCGTAAATACCGCAAAAGCCTTTAATGATGTCCTTAACTTTGATGGGGTAGTCCTCACAAAATTAGATGGCGATACGAGAGGGGGGGCAGCGCTTACCATCCGTTCCGTAGTAGAAAAGCCGATTAAGTTTATCTCCACAGGTGAGAAAATGGAAGCTCTTGACCTCTTCTATCCAGAGCGAATGGCGGATAGAATCCTCGGAATGGGAGATGTGGTTTCCCTTGTAGAGAGAGCTCAGGAGCAGTTTGATGAAGAGGAAGCAAAGAAACTCCAAAAGAAAATTGCAAAGAATGAATTCGGCTTTGATGACTTCCTTAAACAAATCAACCAGATCAAGAAGATGGGGAATATGAAAGACCTTGTAGGAATGATACCAGGAGTAGGGAAAGCGGTGAAAGATATAGATATTAATGACGATGCCTTTAAGCATATAGAAGCGATTATTTATTCTATGACCCCAGAGGAGAGAAGGAAGCCTTCCATCATCAATACCCAAAGGAAAAACCGTATTGCCAAAGGATCCGGAAGAAAGTTGGAGGAAGTAAATCAGCTGATGAAGCAGTTTGACCAAATGGGAAAAGTAATGAAAATGATGCAGGGCCCACAAGGAAAACAAATGATGCAGATGATGAGCAAAATGGGCGGTAATATGCCTGGCTTGGGTGGTCTTGGGAAAATGTTCGGTAGATAAAAACTATATATAAAATGAAAAGGAAAGTAATTGTAGCAGGGGTTCTTTTAGGAATTTTCTCTACCACTGAGCTCTCGGCTCAAAAGTATTTAGGATTGAGTAATAGCAATTACTCAGGAGTCTATGGCGGGCAGTATAGCCCTGCAAAGGTTGCAGATAAGAAAGTGAGGTTGTCTGTAAATCTTATTAGTGTTAATGCAATGCTTGATAATGATTATTACAAGTTCACAGGTGTTGATAATTTTAAAGACTTAGGTCTTAGTACACTTGGTCAGGGATTATCTTATGATGCTGGTCAGAAGAGGCTAAGTTTTGGTGTAATAGGGGAGACATTAGCCCCATCTTTCCAGTTTACTACAGGAGATAGATTAGGCTTTGGTTTCAGTTCAAGAATAAGAACTTTTGCACAGGGGGACAATATAAATTCTGATTTCATCAATGTTCTCAATAAAAATTTCAAAAATAATATTGCAATAAAGGATAATCAAGAATTTAGTCTTAATGCTAATGGTATTTTAGATTTAGGAGTAAAGGGAGCTTATACTGTTGTAGATAATGATAAACTCAGACTATCATTAGGAGCGGCTCTTAAATATTATAGAGGATTAGCATACAATAGTTTTATCAGCAAGAGGTATGATTTAAACTATAATTTCAGTATTACAAATTCAACTATCAATTTTAATAATATAGATTGGGAATTTTATACAAATTTAGATAATGAAAATCTTGAAGAAACCCTTAGGAAACCTTTCTCTTCTCCTAATGCCGGAACAGGTTTTGGCGGGGATTTCGGTGCTGAATTAGAACTTAAAGGGAATAACGCAGAGAAGCCCTATGCTTTCAAATTTGGTATTGCGGTTAATGATATAGGTTCTATCAAGTATAAGAATCTTAACTTTATGTCTATAAAGGGCTCTGGTGTAAATATAGATGCGAGTAGTATTGACCTTTTAGACCTTAATTCTACAGCAGATTATTTACAATCTAAAGGGCTTAGTGTTGTAAGATCTACAAATAGAGAGCTTACAACCAGCCTGCCTACAAACTTAAATGTTTATGGAGATTATGCTATTACTAAGAAATTTTTCATAAGTGCTAATGCATCAATCAATGTAGTAAAAACCAATTCTACAAATCCTTATTATTATAATTTCGTAGGTGTTGCTCCGAGATTCGAAAGCAAATGGTTTGATGTTTCCGTGCCTTTATCCTATAATCTGATGAGTAAAGATTTCAAACCAGGTTTAGCCTTTAGAGTAGGACCTCTGTCCCTTGGCTCTGATGACCTTAAATTATTGTTTACAGAATCAAAAGGTGCTAATGCGTATTTAGGATTGCATTTTGAATTATTTAAAAAGCAGGCCAAAGCTATTGTGCCACCTGTAGAATCACCGATAGATTCTGATGGTGATGGTGTGTTTGATAAGGATGATCAATGCCCATATATAGCAGGACCAGTGGAGAACAACGGTTGTCCTTGGCCAGATACGGATGGCGATGGCGTACTCGATAAAGACGATGCTTGCCCAGATGTAGCAGGAGCTATTGAAAACAACGGCTGCCCTTGGCCAGATACAGACGGCGATGGCGTACTTGATAAAGATGATAAATGCCCTACCGTACCTGGTTTAGTAGAAAACTTCGGTTGTCCGAAAGCTCACGAAACTGTAGCTAAAGAAGTTACTCTTGCTCTGAAAGATATCTTGTTCAACTTTGGTAAAGCTACCATCAACCCAGAATCTAATAAGAAATTAGATACTGCAGCTAAGATTATCAAAGATTCTAAAGGAGGTACTTATCTTCTTGTGGGGCATACCGATAAAAAAGGTAACGAAGCTTACAACTTGAAACTTTCAAGAGAGCGAGCAGCAGCAGTAGTACAAGCTCTTGAAGAGAGAGGTGTACCAGCAGATCAATTAAAATCCAAAGGTGTAGGTTCTAAGGAGGCGACAACCCCAGCAACAGCAAGTGATGCGGAACGACAAAAAGACAGAAGAGTAGAAGTTCTCCACATCACGGGAAGTGAGTGGGAAGCTCTATCCAAGTCAGATGTACCCGTAGCTAAGAAAAAAGTAGCTACTTCTGCAAAAGGAAAAGCTCCTGCTAAGAAAGCACCGGTAAGGAAAGTTGCTCCTAAGAAGAAGAAATAATTTCTTTCATAACTATATTATTGATAAGGCTACTTAGAATTCTAAGTAGCCTTGTTTTGATTAAAAAAAGGAAAGATTAAAAAAAGGAAATAATAGAAAGATTTATTATGGAAGGCTCCATTAGTTTGTATAAATTTATTACTAAATATAATTTTACTATAATTTACATTATGTTAAATAGTGTTTCTAAAAAAAGAAATGGGATAAAAAAAGTCCGCCCCACTACGGAGCGGACGAATATTTTAAAGAAATCGAGGCTTACCAGATTTTAATCCTGTCAGCAGGTTTTTTGTAGAGCTTATCGCCTTCCTTTACATCGAAGGCTTTGTACCACTCATCTACATTTACTATCGGTCCGAAGCTCCTGAAATAGCCAGGGGTGTGCGGATCGGTCTTTACTTGGTTCATCATATATTTCTCAGTAGATTTTGTGCGCCATACGGTTGCCCAGCTCATAAAGAAGCGCTGGCTCTGAGTAAATCCATTGATTTTCCCTACCTCGCCATTATCTTTGAGGTACATTTTCAGTGCATCAATTCCGATAGCTACGCCACCGAGGTCAGCGATATTTTCTCCACTGGTGAATGTCCCGTTCACGAAGTGCCCTTTCACAGGTTCGTAGCTGCTGTACTGGTCGGCAAGCTGTTTTACTTTTGCATCGAAGTTCTTTCGGTCGGTATCCGTCCACCAGTTGTTGAGGTTTCCATTGCCGTCAAATCTTGCTCCTCCATCATCAAATCCGTGAGAGATTTCGTGCCCGATAACGGCTCCTATGCCTCCGAAATTAACCGCTGGGTCTGCCTTGAAATCGAAGAAAGGCGCTTGCAAAATAGCTGCTGGGAAGACGATTTCATTATTCGTAGCGCTGTAATAAGCGTTTACGGTCTGCGGTGTCATTCCCCATTTAGACCTATCCACTGGCTTGTTGAGGTCTTCTTTTAGCATTCGCTGGAATCTCCATTCTGAGACTTTTTTTAGCATCGTGTAGAGGGATTCCCCTTTTTGTATATGGAGGTCGGAATAATCCTTCCACTTATCTGGATAGGCTACTTTTACGGTGAATTTGCTGAGCTTGTCAAGTGCTTTTACTTTGGTTTCGCTGGACATCCAGTCGAGGTTAGAGATGTGCTGTTTATAAGATTTCAGCAAGTAGCTGATGAGCACTTCCATCTCTGCCTTAGCCTCCGCAGGGAAGTATTGGTCTACATAGAGCTTGCCGAATGCCTCACCGAGTACGCCGTTGATAAGCGAGAGTGCTCTTTTATTCCTCGCCCTTTGCTCCTGCTGCCCCTGCATTGTTTTTCCATAGAAATCAAAGGAGATTTTGTCCATCTTCTCATCAAGCTCGGACGCTGCCCCTGCAATTAATCTGAGTTTTAAATAATCTTTAAGAAGAGGGAGATTTTTTTGATTGATGAAAGTATCAAAGCTCTCATAGAATCTTTGCTCACCTACAATGGCGATATTGATATCTGCACCCGATGCTTTGAGGTATGCAGGCAAATTGATGTTTTTAGAAAGAGTAGCGAGCTCATCCATTGTTTTAGGATTGTAGCGTTTGTTGGCATCTCTCCCCTCTTCATTGGTGAGGAGTTTTTTAGCGACGGACTTCTCAAAGGCTACGATTTTCTTCGCCGTATCATCTGCATTCTTATAACCCAATACAGTGAGGAGCTGGCTTACGAAATGGGTATAGCTTGCGATCACCTCATCATTTGCTTTGCTCTCTTTTTGGTAATAATCTTTGCCAATTCCGAGTCTTGGAGCACCGATATACACGGCATTCATCTTTGAGTTTTTGAGGTCAGAATATACCCCCCAGCCGAAGAGCGGATTATCACCAGACTGTACCGCTTTGGAGAGGTAGCTCTGCAAATCTTTTAGATTTTTAATAGCGTCTATCTTCGCTAAATCTGCCTTTACAGGATTTAATCCCTCTTGGTTCCTCTTGCTCATATCCATATATGCCTCGTAGAGGTTTTGGATTTTTTCTCCTTCGGAGCCTGCCTCATATTTTGTTTTAAGTAGATTGTTGAGGATTTTCATACAATCTTCATCGGTCTTCTCTCTGAGTTCATTAAAGCTACCCCAAGAGGCTTTATCAGCTGGGATAACGGCATCTTTCATCCAACCGCCATTAACGAAGCTATAGAAATCATCCTGCGGGCGAACGGAAGTGTCCATATACGCAGGGTTGATACCATCGTACTTCTCTGTATCTTTGGCAGAGCAGCATTGGTTGTCTTTGGATTTACAGGTTTTATTCTCCTTAGCACATTCTGTTTTGCAGTTGGCATGGAGATTCTTTCCTTTTTTACTTGCAGCACAGCTGGTCATCGCAACGATGCCAGAGAGCGCCATTAAATGGATTAGAGTCTTTTTCATTATAAAGAATTTTTATTTTTTGAATGCGTAAATGTAGGAAAAAACTGAGATGTAGCCTTAGATTCTCTCCAATTCATCGGTGTTTATCGTGGTTTTGAAATTCCCATAATTGATAATCGCCTTGTTTTTGGAGATTTTCTCTATCGTACCTACACTTGTACCTCCGATAATTCTCACGCGCTGACCTTCCTTTAGCCAGAGCTTCCGCTCTTCTCGCTTTTTCTCTTCGAGTTTCTCGTTGGTTTCGGCTATTTTCTCTATTATATCTTGCCTTTTCAGCTGTTGGGTAATTTTTCTTTTGATGATTTGTAAGCGCTTCGTCTCGTCTTTATCCGCTCCGAGTTTCCGGTATTTCTCCTGCTCGAGGAGTTTGATGAAATCTTTAACCACTTCCTTCCGTGCTTTTCCCTTGATGTAAGAATCGATAAATGCCTCTACCCTATTCCCAAACTGAAGTTTTCTATGCTCCTCTTCGTAGAGTTTCTGGAAATTGTAGAGCTTCTGCTCGAGCTGCTGATTGAGCCTTTGCAAATTGTCTCGCTTATCGGCTACAGATTCTTTCTTTTCTGCTAAATCGGATTTGAGCTTTTCTACCTCATACTTCTCCTGCTGTAGTTTTACGATGGTTTTATCGAGATTTACCACATCTTTCTCCACTTTTTTCTGAGCAGATTTAATGATGAACCTCGGTATTCTATTCTTCTCCGCTACTTCAAAAGTGAAGGAGCTACCCGCCTGCCCTATTTCCAATTTATAAAGCGGCTCGAGGCTGTCCTCATCAAAGAGCATAGCGGCATTTTTCGCTGCTGAGAGCTCCTCTACCCGCAGTTTGATATTGGTGTAATGGGTGGTAATGATGGCAAAGCTGCGCTTATCATAGAAAAACTCGAGGAAACTCTCGGCAAGTGCTCCACCGAGCTCGGGGTCTGAGCCTGTACCAAATTCATCAATGAGGAGTAATGATTGTGCGCTTGCTCTGCGAATCATCCCAGACATTTTTTTCAATCGAGAGGAATAGGTGGAAAGGTGGTTTTCTATGGATTGATTATCTCCGATATCGGTCATTATATTATCAAAGAAAAACATCTCCGATTTGGGATGTACGGGCACCAAAATCCCCGATTGTATCATCAGCTGGAGGAGCCCAACTGTCTTTAAAGTAATGGACTTACCGCCTGCATTGGGTCCAGAGATGCAGATGATTCTGCTGTGCTCGGTAAGGGTGAGGCTCTGCGGATAGATCGGCTTGTTTTCCTCATTATTCCGAATCCAGAGCAGTGGGTGGAATGCGTTTATCAGTTTTAAAGTTCGGTACTTATTAATCTTCGGAAGTACGGCATTGATTTTCTCGGCAAACTTCGCTTTGGCGCGGGTGAGGTCAAGGTCAAAAATATACTGCTGGTAGGCACTCAGCTCGGGCTGAAACTCGCTCAGCTCAGCGGTGAGCTTTCGTAGGATTCTGTCAATCTCTTTTTTTTCTTCCTCTTGGCTTTCCCTTAGTTTGAAATAAGGTTTTATTACGCTCTCGGGCTGTATGTAGGTGATGGAACCTGTTTTTGAGATGCCCAACACACGCCCCGAAACCCTCTTCTTAAAAGTAGATTTCACGGCGAGCACCCTCTGGTCTTCAATTATACTCTCGCGGATATCGTCTAAAAAATCTTGCTGTGCATAAGTGCTAAGCGTCCTATTAAAGTGCTCATCTATGCTCTTCCTCGCCTGCCCTATTTCCATTCGGAGGGTTTTTAAGACTTCTGATGCTTCAGATTTTACCTCTCCAAATCGGTTGAAGACCTTATCTACCTTATCTATAATCTCCTTTCGGAAGATGAGTTGCTGGACTTCATTATTTAATGTGGGGAAAGTTTCAGCAAGCGTTGGAAAGAATTTTTGTAACCTACCCACCTGCTCGGAAATGCTCTTAATCCGTATGAAGGCTTTATTTTCAAGGCGAAAGTTTTCAATCATCATCAGCTTGAGATCTGCCTCTATATCCTCATACTCATTAAAAGGGATCGCATTTGAACTTTCAAAACTCGTAAGGAATTCTGAAGTTTTCTTCAGCGCTACCTCTGCTTTTTCTTGTGGCATTGGTGCTAAATTCATTATTTGCTCTGCCGTTTTTGGGGAATAGGCAAAAGGCGCTACCTCCGAAAGTAATTCGGGAAACTCCAGCTCTTGTAAATCTGTCTTATCTATTTTCACGGAAACAAAAGTAGTAATTCTTGATGGTAGGGTTTAGGTAGTAAAGTTTAGAAATACTATGAATTATTGTGTTTTAGCTATTGGATAGAGGCTAATTGGTCCTCTTTCGCATTACAATCCCACTTCTTTGCATTACAATCTCATTTATTTACATTGCAATAAATGTTTTCTTTGCTTTCACATATTAATCTTCGTATTCATAAATGGTTTCGGATGCTATAAAATCAATTTTATAAGCCTTTCCGTCAGGGACTAGGATGACTTCATTGGTGCTTTTATAACCTTCTACGAAATCTATATCTACTCGATACTTGGTAGGAGCTAAGCGCTTTATACTTACAGATTTTAATTTACTAATCCCCGTTTCCATTTCACTTGGGTTACCTAAGAAGTAATATTCCTCATTATCAAGATCATAGATCCCCCCCCAAGTGGATTTATATTTTTTTAAAGCCTGACGAAGCTCTCTATCGGTCATATTAGAAGGCCCGAAGATCTCCATCTTATCTTTCATAAAGCGGAGGAAGCGCTTGGTACAGACTTTTTCTTGATTTGGAAAGCAATATTTTGATGAATTTTTGCATTTGAAAATACTTTTTAGCCATTCTTCTCCGCTTATCTGTGGCGAGGTAGAAAGCCCAATGTTTTGAATATCAACAGATGCTTTCTCCGCAGGACAAGTAGCATAATCGGAGGTTTTAGAGATCAGGCCTGCTGATGTTTCAGCATTTTTTTCAATAGAATGAGCACCGAAAACCATTGCCGAAGCAAGGAACATTAAAATTGAAATCTTTTTTATAATTATTTATTTTAATCTAGTAGCTGATATTTACAAAGTCTCTTTTAGCCAAGAGAAAAATTCGCGTTGCCAAAGGATACCGTTCTGAGGTTTGAGTACCCAATGGTTCTCGTTGGGGAAGTAAAGGAATTTAGATTTTAATCCCTTCAGCCTTGCTGCTTGGAAGGCTCCCTGCCCCTGTTCATAAGGTACGCGATAGTCTATCCCGCCTTGGATAATCATTATCGGTTTATTCCATTTGGAGATAAAGTTGCTCGGATTGAAATCAGTAAACGACTTCGGAAGCGGCTGAGAGTAGAGGTTCCCTCCCAAATCCCAATCGGCAAACCAAAGTTCTTCAGTGGTGAGCGACCAAGATTTCATATCAAATAAACCGTTGTGAGAGATGAATGTCTTAAATCTGTTTTCGTGAATCCCTGCGAGCATTAGCACAGAATAGCCTCCATAGCTCGCTCCCACAGCCCCTACTCTATCGCCATCTACATACGGGAGGGTTTTCGCATAATCTACAGCAGAGAGGTAGTCTCTCATTGGCTGGCCGCCCCAGTCTTTGGAGATATCCTCATTCCACTTTACTCCCCAACCAGGCATTCCTCTTCGGTTAGGGGCGATGATGATGTATCCATTAGCTGCCATCAGAGCGAAATTCCATCTAATGCTGAAAAACTGGGTAACGGGAGACTGTGGGCCACCCTGACAATAAAGCAATGCAGGGTATTTCTTATTCGGATCAAAGTTCGGTGGATAGTGGAACCATACCCCCATCTCCTTACCGTCAGTAGTTTTTACCATTTTAAGCTCAGATTTACCCTGAGAGAGCTTGGTATAAGTATCTTTATTCACAGCGGTAATCCGCTTCATAGCACCGTTTTTCAAATCTACGGAGAACAAATCGGCATTATGGTTAATATCTACCCTGCTGACCAAAAGCTGATTTTTATTGAGCGCATAGATTGCATTCACATCAAAATTTCCGTTAGTGATTTGCTTAATCTTTTTAGTCTGAATATCCAATGAGAAAAGCTGAACCGTTCCTTTGATTGCCGCGGTAAAATAAATCATCTTCTCACTTGCAAAGAAAGCATTTCCACCTGCGATTTCATCCCAGCTTTCGGTAAGATTAATGACTTTTCCTGTAGCCCAGTTCATTATTTTGATATCTTTTTTATCAGATTCATAGCCATCATTCGCCATACTGAACCAGAGCAAATGCTTCCCATCGGGAGAGAATTTAGGGTCTGTATCATAGCCTTTGTTAGTTTCGGTGAGGTTTTTTATCTCCCCCGAAGAAAGGCTATAAGAGAAAATATCTGTATTGGTAGATTTTGCGTACTCAATGCCCTCCAATGGCTTCATAACGAAGAGAAGTTGCGAAGAATCCGGGCTCCAAAGGAAGTCTTCCTTCCCGCCGAAAGGGCGCTGAGGAGAATCCCAAGCCTTACCTTCGAGCAAGTCTTTAGCAGTATCTACCGATTGAGAAACTTCTACAACGAAGATATGGTTGTACTTACCCTCATTAAAATAATCCCAATGCCTGTGATTGAGATCCGTATAAATATGCCCCGAAGTTTTTTCAAGGTCAGAATGCTTGTCCTTACCCAAAAGTTTTTCTACCAAAACTTCTTTGCTGAAAGCAATTTTCTTTGCATCTGGGGAGATAATAATATGATCTACCTCTCCGATGGTGTAAAATTCTTCCCAAGAACTTCCCTTGTCTTTGGAGCGGTAAATCTTCCCGCCTTCCTGAGCATAAATTCCATTTTTATCCCATTGGATTAATGATTTTTTACCTAAATCTATCTTATGCGAAGCTCCTCCATTGAGAAGATTGAGAAAATAAATTTCCGACTTGGTTTTCTCGGTTTGGATATCGGTTTTACTCAGTTTATAAATCAGTTCAGACTGAGATGGGGAAACGGTTTCTACACCTAATCTATTAAGACTCCAGAGGATTTCTGGTGTCATTACCTGCTGTGCATTCATCAGAAAAGGAGCTGCAAGAGCTACGATGCTATGTTTTAGTTTCATTTTTATTATTAAAGTTTTTTAATCATCTACAAAAATTCCATTGAGTATGGAGGTAAAAATCGATAGGAGAACGCTAAAAATAAACGCCGTTACGAAGCCATCAATCTTCATATTATCTATAAAATAATCTGCGATGAGGATGGTAACGGTATTGATGACAAGGGCAAATAGCCCAAGGCTAATAACAGTAAGCGGCATACTGATGATTTTGAGGATGGGCTTTATAAAGGTGTTGACAAGCCCTAAAACCACAGCGAAGATGATTGCGGTTTTAAATCCATCATTAAAGGCTACTCCTGACATAAAATAAGTAAGCCCATACGACACTCCCGCCGTGATGAGCAGGCGAATAATTAAGTTCATTTGTTCTATTCTTTTTCTTGGTTTGTTACTGGTATTCTGGTTTCGCTCTTTACTACAGAAAGTACAATTGAGCTGCTATAATTTCCGATATTCGGTAGCTCAGCAATGATTTTCATCATAAAATTATTGTAGTCATTAATATCTTTGGCAACTATTTTCATCATATAATCATACTGTCCAGAGAGGCGGATTACTTCCAATATCTGTTGTTTCTCGCTTGCTTTGGTTTCAAATTCACGGATTCTATCGATTGACTGCTCTTTAAGCGTTACATAGCAGTAAGATATAATGTTGTAGCCCAGAGCTTCTCTATCTACAACAGCTACATTTCTCAGGATAAGTCCACTTTTTTTAAGAGCTTTTATACGCTCATAAGTGGGTGTGAAAGACAGTCCTACCCTTTCTGATAATTCTTTTATAGGGGTAGAAAAATTTCTTTGTAAAATATCTAATATCTGTAAATCTATACTGTCTAATGTTTTCATAATTTACTAATATAGGGCACAAATATAGGTAAATATCACCTTTATAAGGTAAGGCATTTTATTAAAGTTTATAATTGAAATCTTCATTTGCTAAATTGTAATTAAACTCACATTATCAGTATTAAGGATGATTTTTTAGATAGAAATAAGTACTTTTGAGGGCAAAAATTAATACATCAGAAGAATGAAAATATTAATGGTATGCTTAGGAAATATCTGCCGAAGTCCGCTTGCAGAAGGGATATTAAAATCTAAACTCCCTGAAAATTTTATAGTAGATTCGGCTGGTACAAGTGCCTTTCACAAAGGGGAAATACCTGATGAAAGAGCAATATCTATAGCAAAAGAACAGGGAATCGATATATCTAATCAACGCTCAAGACCATTGCAAATATGGGATTTTGATGAGTTTGATAGAATCTACTGTATGGACAAGAGCAACCTTAGTAATGTTCTTTCAATGGCTGAGAATGATAGGCAGAAGGAGAAGGTCTCATTGATTTTAGATATACTGGAAGATAGTATTAGCGAAGTTCCAGACCCTTATTATAGCGGTAAAGAAAGCTTTGAAAAGGTATATCAACTCCTCGATAGAGCTTGTACGGCAATAGCCAGCGAGCTTTTATCAGAATCATAAAAAGGCTGTATATTTGCATCAGTTTAAAATTAAAATCAATGAAAAAAATAGCATTAGGCTTAGTATTAGTAAGCACACTGGCATTTGGTCAGTCAAAAAAAGTAACATCATCTAATGTACATTGGTGGGGGTATAAGGTAATGAAATCCGAAGGCTCTTCTCACGATGGTACAGTAGATGTAAAATCAGGATTTGTAACCTTGAAAAAAAATCAAGTAGTGGGTGGTACTTTTGTATTGGATATGACGAGCATCAATGCTGTAGATGTAACGGGAAATATGCAAACAAAACTTAATGCACACCTGAAAGATGGAGACTTCTTCGAAGTAGATAAGTACCCAACTGCAACCTTTCAGATTACATCCGTAAAGAAAAATAAAAGCACGGACTTTACCCATACCATCAGTGGAAAACTGACTGTAAAAGGTAAAACCAATACCATCTCTTTCCCTGCAATGATTTCGGTAGATAATGGTGAAGTAAAGATAAAGTCTAATAAATTCAGCTTTGACAGACAGAAATTTGATATCACTTATAAATCATCAATGAAAGATTTAGTGATAAAAGATGAAGTGGATATGACGGTAGAGCTTACCGCAAAGTAATCTCTCCAAACTAAAAGAAAACAGCTGCTCATCAGAGTAGCTGTTCTTTTTATATTTAATAATAAAGTCTTTTAAGGGGACAAAACCTCCCTTAAAATCCTCGAAACTTCGGCAGAATGAGTTAGTGGGAAGAGATGAGTACCATTCCGTATAATATAGTCGGGGCTACAATTTTTGAGTGGAAACACGATGTCTTTATCGCCCATTATCTGCACTACGCCTTGGGTTTCCTCGCTTTGCCATTCCGTTATTTTTTCCATAGACCATTTCAGGTAGTGGGCATTTCGTACTCGGAAATATTCGAGGACTTTGGGGTTTTTCGGCTCAATCATCTTTCGCAGGTAGGAATAAGTGAGAATCGCCTTTTCACCAAAGGCTGATTCAGGCAAGAGCTTTGGAATTTTGGTTAGCATCCCTGCTTTTATGAGTTTTGATTTTTCCTTATCAGAGCGGATGCTCCCAAGGATAACGACCTTCTCTGTGGGTTTCAGTTTATTGATTTCCTGTGCTACGATGCCCCCAAACGAGTAGCCCAAAAGGCAAAACGGCTCGGAGGTATCAATTTTCTCTGCCATTCGGCCTATATAATGATAAAAATCCTCCTCCCTCTCGGGGATAAGCCAGTCTATGTATATGGGCTTTATGTTTTCATTGAATTTTATTCGGCTGAATACTTTGGCATCTGCCCCTAAACCGCTGATGATGTATAAATTCATAATTTAATAATTAATAAGCGAAGAAAAAGAGCAGAATGAGATTCCTGCTCTTTTATTTAGATGAGAGTTATTTTATAAATCCTCTGCTTCGTAAGAGGGGCTTTATATCTGGGTCTCTCTCTGCGAAGTTTCGATAAGCTTCGTTTAAGTCCATAGAATTCCCTACGGAGAGAATGTATTTTCTGAATCTGTCACCATTTTCTCTTGTGAGGAGACCGTGCTGCTTTATCCATTCCCAAGCGTCTAAGTCCATCACTTCTGACCAGAGATAAGCATAGTATCCTGCAGAATAGCCTCCTCCCCATATATGGGCAAAGTAAGGTGTGTGGTATCTCGGCGGTACAGCTTGAAGTGTAAACCCATTGGAGAGAAGTGTAGATTTTTCAAATTCCAAAGTAGGTTTCAGCTCCTGTTCAGAGGTAACGGTATGCCATGCCATATCTGTCATCGCAGCAGAAACCAATTCCGTAGTAGCATAGCCCTGATTAAAGGTTCTTGCTTTTAAGATTTTATCTACAAGTGCTTGAGGAATGGGCTGCTTAGTTTCATAATGAATAGCATAGTTTTTCAATACTTCAGGTACGAGAGCGAAATGTTCATTGATTTGTGAAGGAAATTCTACAAAGTCTCTCGGTACATTAGTTCCCGAAAGCGATGGATACTTCTGAGTAGCGAATATCCCGTGTATTGCATGTCCAAATTCGTGAAATATGGTTTCTACTTCATCAAAACTGATGAGCGATGGTTTTCCGTTGGCAGGTTTTGCATAATTATAACAGTTGGTAATTACAGGTTTAGTTCCCAAGAGGTAAGACTGCTCCACAAAGTTATTCATCCAAGCTCCTCCCCTTTTGCTCTCCCGAGTATAGAAATCGAGATAATATAATGCAAGTGAGCTTCCATCAGTATCAAAAACCTCATACACCACTACATCTGGATGATAAACTGGCAGGTCTGTTCTTTTCTTGAATGAAATTCCATAGAATTTATTTGCTGCATAGAAAACACCTTTTTCCAATACAGTAAAAATTTCAAAATAGGGTTTTGTTTCGGATTCATCGAGGTCAAATTTTGCTTTTCTCACTTTCTCTGCATAGAAATTCCAGTCCCAAACCTCTATTTTAAAGCCTCCTTTTTCTGCATCTATGAGCTTTTGAATTTCAGCCTGCTCTTTTTTGGCTGCTTCTACGGCGGGTTTAGCTATTTGCTTCATTAGTTGAGTAGCAGCAGCTGGAGTTTTAGCCATCTGATCTTGAAGTTTCCATTCGGCGAAGGATTTTTTACCGAGGAGATTGGCTTTTTTCAGTCTAAGGGCTGCGAGTTTTTCCACTACTTCTCGGGTATCTGCACTGTCGCCCTTCTCTGCTCTAAGCCAAGAGGCTTTAAAGAGTTTTTCTCTTGTCTTCCGATTATTTAAGCTGGAAAGCAGTGGTTGTTGAGTAGTATTTTGCAAGCTAAGGAGATAACCTTGATGCCCTGCTTTTTTTGCGGCATTTGCTGCTGCAGAGATTTGATCTTGGCTCAATCCGTCCAGTTCTTTTACATCAGAAATGAGAAGTGCACCATTTTTCCTTGCTTCCAAAAGTTTAGAATCAAACTGCGTAGAGAGCGTAGCGAGTTCTTGATTAATATTCTTTAGCTCCTCTTTAGCTTCAGTTGAAAGCCCAGCACCTGCAATTTCAAAATTTTGAAGATAAACTTCCAAAAGCCTTTTGCTTTCAGCATCTAGACCTTGTGGGCTAATGGATTTTATCCTTTTATAGAGGTTTTCATTGAGATAAATCTTGTCGTTATGAGCCGCAAAAATACTCGCATACTCTTCCTCTAACGCTTGAAGTTCAGGGTTGGTATCTGCACTTGTAAGGTTGCCAAAAATAATCTGTGCCCTTTTCAGTACCTCACCACTTTTTTCCAATGCTTCCAGTGTATTGGCAAATGTAGCAGGCTGTGGATTATCAGCGATGGATTGTATTTCCAAATTGTGCTGTTTCAATCCAAAATCAAATGCAGGCCTGAAATGTTCAGTTTTGATTTTATCAAATTCAGGTGCTTCAAATTGAAGCGAACTCTTCCTCATCAGAGGGTTTTCACTTTGTTTCGATTCTTGTGTAGCAGTCATTTTATTCGTTTTAGTTTTAGCTGTTTTTGAGGTGGTAGCGCAGGAGTTAAAGAAAAGAGCGGCAACCAGTACAGCAGGAGTAATACCTTTCATAGCGATAAATATTTAATGTTGATTAGCAAATATATAAAACTACTTTTTTATAGCCAAAAGATAAAAATCCACATAGAAGTAACTGAAATTTTATATTTTTTATCAATATTTCATTTTTGCTTTGAAAGTGGTGGACAAATCTTCATCAATCAAGAAAATCACCTCTGAGGAGGCGATTTTCTTATGTTTCTAGTCTTTTATAGCGGCTTTTATCAATGCCTTGAAGAGGGGGTGAGGCTTTTCTACGGTGCTTTTGTACTCTGGGTGATACTGCACCCCGATGTAGAACGGATGCTCTTTCAGCTCGATGGTTTCGGCCAGTTCGGTGTCTGGATTGGTTCCTGAGAGCATCATTCCGTGCTTCTCGAAGGCGGACTGGTATTCGGAATTAAACTCGTATCTATGTCTGTGCCTTTCGGAGATGTCTTTTGTGCCGTAGATTTCTGAAAGTCGGGAGCCAGGTTTTAGCTTGCACTTCCAAGCACCGAGCCGCATAGTTCCGCCTTTATCGATCACATTTTTCTGCTCTTCCATTATGGAGATTACGGGCTCTGGGGTGGAGACATCAAACTCCATAGAATTGGCGGCGCTTAGTCCGAGTACATTTCGGGCAAACTCTATCGTCATAATCTGCATACCGAGGCAGATGCCGAGCAGCGGGATATTGTGGGTTCTTGCAAACTGTGCGGCAACGACTTTTCCTTCTATTCCCCTGTCTCCAAAACCTGGTGCTATGAGCATTCCGTCGATTCCTTTAAAGATTTCTGAGGCATTTTCTTTTGTAATGTCTCCGCTGTAGATCCACCTGAGTTTCACTTCGGTTTCTAAGTCGGCTCCTGCATGAATAAAGGCTTCCGCGATAGATTTATAGGAGTCTTGGAGGCTTACATACTTGCCCACGAGAGCTATTTCTACGGCTTTTTTAGGGTTCTTATACTTTTTGAGGAAGGTATTCCAGTCTCTGAGGTCTGCCTTTTTATCGGATTTAAGCCCCAGTTCCTTTAAAACTACATCATCAAAATTCTGTTTTTGTAGATAGACAGGCACTTCGTATATGGTGCTCATATCTTTACATTCTATCACATTCTCGAGGCCTACATTGCAGAATTGTGCGAGCTTCGCACGGATATCTTTGGTAAGTTCGTGCTCGGTACGGCAAACGAGGACATCCGCCATAATCCCGCTCTCCATAAGGGCACGAACCGAGTGCTGAGAGGGTTTGGTTTTGAGCTCGCCGCTTGAAGCGAGGAAAGGCAGGAGGGTGAGATGGATGACCATTGAATTATTCTCGCCGAGCTCCCATTTGAGTTGGCGAACGGACTCTATATACGGCAGAGATTCTATATCTCCCACCGTGCCGCCAATCTCGGTGATGATGATGTCATAATCCTCCTTTGCGAGGATAGTGATTCGCCTTTTGATTTCATTTGTAATGTGCGGGATGACCTGCACGGTTTTCCCGAGGAAGTCGCCTCTTCTTTCTTTTTCTATAACGGTTTGGTAGATTCTGCCCGTCGTTACATTATTATTCTGATAAGTAGGCGAGTTTAAGAATCTCTCGTAGTGCCCAAGGTCTAGGTCGGTCTCGGCACCGTCTTCTGTTACATAACATTCTCCGTGTTCGTAGGGGTTTAGCGTACCTGGGTCTATGTTAATGTACGGATCGAGTTTTTGAATGGTAACTTTATAGCCTCTGGATTTTAGAAGTAAGCCGAGGGATGCAGAGACAATGCCCTTTCCCAAAGAAGAAGTAACACCTCCTGTTACAAAGATGTACTTTGTATTTTTTTTACTCATTAGATTAGGTTTGTGCAAAATTAAACGAAAATGCGCTACGGAGCAATTGTTTTTAATTGAATGTTAATAAAAAGAAATCTCCTGAGAGAAAGATTCCAAAGGAGATTTAATGCTCATTTCTTAGGCTTTTTTAGGGATATTCGCCAAGATATCTTTCAGGAAGCTCCAAAACTTCTGGGTGGAAGAGATGCTCGCTCTTTCGTCTGGCGAGTGGGCTCCTTTTATCGTAGGTCCGAAGCTCACCATTTCCATTTTAGGATAATTTGCCCCGATAATGCCACATTCTAAACCTGCGTGGCACGCCACTACTTGAGGCAAACTTCCGAACTTCTCCTCATAGATGGATTTCATTAGTTTGATAATCTCTGCGTCTGGCTTTGGTTTCCATCCAGGATAGGAGCCTGTAAATTCTACTTCCAAGCCTCCCAATTCAAATGTGGCTTTGAGCTGATTGGCGGTGTCATATTTAGAAGAATCTACCGAAGAGCGCGTAAGGTTTAAGATTTTTAATTTACCCTCATTGAGCTCTACTCTTGCAATATTATTAGATGCTTCTACAAGATCTGGAACATCGGGAGACATTCGGTAAACTCCATTATGTGCAGATTTTAATACTCGGATAATCTTTTGAGAATCCTCAGCCGAAAGGGCTTGCAATGCCGATTGAGTTTTCTCAATTTCTATGCTTAAGTCCTTTTCCAGAGATGAAAATTCTTCTAAGATTTCAAGTTTTAATTCATTGATTTTTTGGATAAACTCTGCTGCATTAGAAACTGAAAGAACAGCTACGGCTTCTCTTGGGATCGCATTTCGGAGACCTCCTCCATCAATGGAAATAAGCTGTACAGTTCCTGCTTCTAAGCCTTTGAAAAGCAATCTGCCGAGAATGACATTGGCATTTCCTAACCCTTTGTGGATATCCATCCCAGAATGGCCGCCTTGTAAGCCCTTGATGCTGATTGTTACTATTTCACCTGTTGAGGCAAATGTTTTATAGGTCTGGAAAGCGGTAACATCTACTCCACCAGCACAACCGATGTCTATTTCATCGTCTTCTTCTGTGTCGAGATTTAAGAGGATTTCTCCTTTGAGTACATTCGGTTTAAGGTTAATTGCACCTGTCATTCCTGTTTCTTCATCTATGGTAAAAAGGGCTTCCAGCTCTGGGTGAGCGATGTCTTTAGCCTCGAGGATAGCCATCATTGCAGCTACACCAAGCCCGTTATCTGCTCCGAGGGTCGTCCCCTTTGCACGAACCCAATCTCCATCTACGAACATTTGTATCCCTTGAGTTTCAAAGTCAAAATCTATATCGGCATTCTTCTGGCAGACCATATCGATATGAGATTGGAGAACGATTGGAGTTCTGTCTTCCATCCCTTGAGTTGCTGGCTTTCTGATGATAATATTTCCGACTTCATCTACGGTAGTTGGCAAGCCCAAACGCTCACCGAAATTCTTAATAAATGCTATTACTTTCTCTTCTTTCTTGGAAGGTCGAGGCACTTCATTAAGCGCAGAAAAATTATTCCAGATTTCTTTTGGTTCAATTCCTATTAAACTCATAATTATCTATTTTTTTGTTTATTTCTTAGGTGCTTTTATGGCGATTTGTATTTCCATTACATCTTTTATTATCTGATCTTTTGCGGGCGACTGAAAACTTACTCCAAAGTCTTTCCTGTTAATTTCGGTAGGCTCAGAGTAGATGGATACCGAGCTTTCATTAATGATGATATTTGCCTTTAAACTGACAGGTTTTGTGATTCCTTTTATAGTCATCTTCCCTTCGAGTATGGTATTATAGTCTCCACCTTCAGTTGGCGTTAGTTTAGTGATTTCATAAGTCGCTGTGCTAAACTTCTCCACTGCAAAGAAATCATCGGATTTCAAATGAGCCTCCAGCTGTGCTTTACCCTCTTCATCTGTAATGAGATCTGTGTTTTTCAGCGTCTTCATATTTGCACTGAATACACCTCCCTTTACTTTATTATCCTTAAATTTTATCTCTCCTTCTAAGAATTTAAGCGTACCAAAATGGCTCATATTATCGGTTTTGAAAACCTTAAATCCCTTCCACTCTATTGCAGAGGTAGCTGTATCTATCGCAAGGTGCTCAACAGAGGCAGTATCGGTAAGATTATCTTCTGATTTCTCGGTGAGAATTTGTTCCTTTTTGCAGGAAATTAAGCTCATAAAAAATATACCCAAAGCGGTAGGAATAAATATTTTTCTCTTCATTGATAACTCGTTTCTATGGTGATTGATTTTAGTATAAAAATTTTGTGTAATGATACAAAAAATATTTATCATTGCAAAAAATAATAGAATGAGAAAACCTCTTGCTTTTCTGTTTATTTTACTTGCAAGCCTCTCTGCTCAGGCACAATCTTCCAGACTTGATGAGTTGCTCTCCATACTTGAAGCTAAAAAAGGTCTCCGTATAGCTAAAACTGATGTAAACATTAGCGATAAAAAATTCGTCCTCATAAAAGACTTTGATGAGTATACAGAACGAAATTTTATCATCTTAAAAGGTAATTTGGTAACAATGGTAGAGGTTTTTGATGATAAAAAAACTGGAGAAACTACCTCTAAAATCTTTACTGGTGATATGGTAAGGACAAATAAAAATCTAATCTCTATAAGGCTGGATAAGCAAGAATCCAAACCACTATCTGTCCCCCTCACCAAAGCTCTCCTACTGGCTGAGCAAAAGCAAATCCTCTACCTTCTCGATCTCAATACAAAAGAGCGATGGATAGACGAATCCTCACTTACTAAAAAGAATTAATTTTTTTAAATATTAAAATATACTGATAAGTCTTTCATTTATATTTGATGTCTAAAAAATTCACTAAAAAAATAGCATATATCATCTGGATATATGCTATAAATATTTGTTATACAGAGAGTAATCATCTCACCTGTTAAGATATTATTCCTCCGCCGAAGTTCGCGCCTTAGATTTATAGACTTGGAAGTTGAATACGAAACTTCGGTTTCGGTAGATATTATTCGGATAGTGGAGGTCTCTGGCGTAGGCCGCACGAGAAGGGACGATAATCACCCCTTGAAGATTGTAGGGCGCAGAATCTTCCTGGTCAAATGCTTGGAAATGCTTTAGCGCCTCTTTAAAGCCCTCGATTTCGTAATAGCTTCGTTGCTTTTGGATATCGCTGCTCGCCTTATCGAGCACAGATTTTTTCACATAATAATAGTAGGGGTCTTTATCGGGCGTGCCAAAATTATCTATGGTATTGATGAAAGTACCTTCGGAGCCGTAGGACATCGTTCCATCGTCTTTTCTGCGAGAGAGGAAGGTCGTGGTTTTTGTCATTAAGTGGATTACATCCGTCTCGCCAATAGCCGTTCCGCTCGCTGGCTGTGCGCCTTGCCTTACGATATAGACTACGCCACTCGGAAGGGTTTGTGGGTTGAGGGCAGAGAGCTTGGTTTCATTATCATCTGAAGTATCTGTGGCGCTGAAAGCCTTGATGAGCCCTTGGGCATCGAGATAATGCTCGTCGAGATACTTAGCAATGGCTTGGTCATCATTTGCATTTTGCTCTGCAAGGGTTTCTACTTCTTTTGTGGTCTCTCTATCGTCATCATCTCTATTGCAAGACGCTAGACTGAGGGAAATTGCAAGGGTGCAAGCGAATATTCTTTTCATATTGGAGTTTTACGGATGCAAATATAAACAATCGGCTATCACTAGCAAAACCCTGATGAATATAGTACAAATGCAAGGATTTTTGCTGAGAAATGATAAAAAAAACTATTTTTGGAACCCTTAATTCAATTACCCCCCTTCGATGGAAATATGCACTGGATTTATGCTTTCGGCAATAAAGTATGGCGAGCAAGATGCTGTACTCAACTGCTTTACCAAAGAACAGGGCTTTATGAGCCTCTTTGTGAAGAATATCTATGCAAAGAAAAATAAGAAAAAGCCGTATCTAAGCCCATTAAATGAGCTGTATTTTAAGATAAATCATCAGCAGAAATCCAATGTTTTAAAGACGATTTCTTCGGTAGAGCCTTGCTGGATTTTAGATTGTAATGAAGATTTCAGCGCTATGTCCATCGTGCTTTTTGTTGCCGATTTTTTGAATATTATTCTAAAAAATGAAACGCCCTCCGACTATCTTTATGAGCAAATAAGCGAGCTGAGAACGAAAATAGAAGCCAAAGACCATCAGTGTCACCTTATTTTTATGATAAATTTTCTAAAAAACTTAGGTGCGAGCCCTTATATAAGCGAAGGCGATTTTCTCAACCCCGAAGAAGGGCGGTTTACAAATGCGATGTATAATAAATACTTCGGTGCAGAGATTTCTAGAATCTGGAAAGGGGTGTTGCAATCAGATATGCCGTATGATTTTCCTATCCCCTCTTCTGAGCGACGAAATTTACTCGAAAGTATTATCATTTATTATCAGCATCATATCCCGAACTTCCGAGAACCTGAATCATTAGATGTGGTAAAGCAGATTTTTGATTAAGAAATAAGCCCCACAGAGCCCATCAATTCTAAAATAATCCTTACTTTTGGGACTATGAATTGGGATAGTATTATCGGGCAAAATGACCTGAAAACTCAGCTTCAGCAAAGTATAAAAGACAACCGAGTGGGGCACGCACTCCTCTTCACAGGTAATGAAGGCTACGGAGTTCTGCCTTTGGTTTTAGCATTTTGTAAAGAGATTTTCATTAATGAAAATCCAGATTCTGGCTCAAAAATAGACCACCTTTCTCATCTCGATTTGCATTTCAGCTTTCCTACTTATTCCGTTTCTGGTAAAAGCCTAAGCAAAAACTTTATTCCTCAGTTTAGGGAATTAGCACAGAGGAATCCTTATTTTGATTATGAAGACTGGTCAAACGAACTCGACTCTGAAAATAAACAACTCTTTATTTCCGTAGACGAAATCGAGGAGCTTACCTCTAAACTAATGCTTAAAAGCTACGAAGGAGGGTATAAAATACTCGTCATCTGGAGAGCCGATAAAATGAATGTGCAGGCTTCTAATAAATTCTTAAAACTTTTAGAAGAACCGCCAAAAAAAACGATTATTATCCTCACCTCTGAATCTCAGGACAGCTTTCTACAAACGATTCTCTCCCGAACTCAAATCTACGATGTACCCCGTATAAAAGATGAGGATATAAAAGAAGCACTGCTGCATAGCGCCAGCTTAGATGAGCGGCAAGTAGAAGCCATTATCTACCAAGCGCAAGGGAATTGGAATACTGCCGTTAAACTTTTAGAGCATACCCATTCTGATGAAGAGTTTGAACATTATTTTGTGAAATGGGTGAGAGATGCTTTTCAAGTAAATAAAAAGCCTCAATACCTTAGGGAGATTATCCACTGGGCATCTGAGATAAGCCTTTGGAATAAGGAGAAACAAAAGCAGTTTTTGGAATATTGTACTGAGATTTTCCGCCTTGCAATGCTTCAGAATTATAGTAGTGAAGGGCTTGTTTATAAGCGGATAGATGAAAAATTTAACTGGGAGAAATTTTCAGAATTTATTCACGGAGCAAATATAGAAGCTATACTCGAAGAAATAAGTGAGGCCAATCTGCACCTCACCCGAAATGGAAATGCTAAAATCGTTTGGACAGATTTAGGGATTAAACTCTCGCGATACATCCATAAGAAAGTCTAATAAAAAAAGACACTCCACCGAATGAAGTGTCTTTTTATTTATCTCTTACTTAGATTAGTTTTCTTCAGATTTAGCTTCTTCTTTTTTAGGAGCTTCAGCTGGAGCATCGGAAACGATGTCAAACTCATAAGTATACTCTACATCTCTGTGAAGTCTGATAAGAGCAGAGAATTTACCTGTTCTCTTAATTGTATTTCCAGGGATTTTAATGTATTTTCTATCGATTTCTACTCCTGCTTTTGCTAATTCTTCAGCAAGGTTTGCATTATTGATAGAACCGAAGAGCTTGTCTCCTGAACCTACTTTCGCAGCGATGGTAACAGAAACTTTTTTCAGTTGCTCTACTTTTGCATTAGCAGCGGCAACTAATTTTGCTTCCTCTTCTTTTCTTGCTTCTAATGTTTCTGCAAGAACTGCTTTGTTTTTAGGTGTAGCGAGAACTGCATATCCTTGCGGGATAAGGAAGTTTCTTGCATAGCCTGGTTTTACGCTTACAGTATCAAACTCAAGTCCTAAGTTTTCTACATCTTTTTTTAGAATAATTTCCATTTTGTTGTTGTCTTGTTTTTTAATTTTTAGATAGGTCTAAAAACAGTTAGAATTTAATTTTATTTAATTCAGCAACAAAAGAAACAGGCCTCGAGCAGCTTGTTTCTTTTATTTGATTTTGTATTACTTTAAAAGGTCTGCTACATACGGTAGAAGTGCAAGGTGTCTTGCTCTTTTTATAGCAGCAGCTACTTTTCTTTGGTATTTAAGAGAGGTACCTGTGTATCTTCTTGGGAGTATTTTCCCTTGCTCATTTACGAACTGAAGAAGAAAGTCAGCATCTTTATAATCTATATGCTTAATACCGTATTTTTTAAATCGGCAGTATTTCTTTTCAGTTTTAGTATTGATATCAAGTGGAGTAAGGAATTTTACTTCAGATTCTCCTCCTGCTGCGGCTTGTTGTGCCATTTCGTCTATTGCCATTTCTTTAATTTTTTTAAGGGTTAATGATTACGCTTTTGCAGATTTTAGTTTTGCTCTTCTTGTTACAGCATACTCTACTGCGTGTTTGTCCAGTTTAGTAGTGAGGTAACGGATGACTCTCTCATCTCGTTTGAAAGCAGTTTCTAAATCTGCAACGATGCTTCCTTCTCCTTTAAATTCAATTAAGGTATAAAAACCATTTTTCTTTAATTGAATAGGATACGCTAATTTTTTAAGCCCCCAGTTTTCTTTAGCTACGATTTCGCAGTTTCTTTCGGTTAAGAAGTTTTCAAATTTCTTTACTGCTTCCTCCACCTGTGCGTCAGATAGAACGGGAGTTAAAATGAAAACAGTTTCATAATGATTCATAATGTTGTTTTTTAATAATTCGGGGGCAAAAATATACCTTTTTCCTATACTGAGCAAATAAATATCAAAAACTGATAAAATAAAGCCCCTTTTAATGAATGATTAATGAAAGTTATTCCCTGCATTCTATACAGAAAATTTGGATGTTTCAGAAAAACTTATATCTTTGGCAACTAAATTTTAAATTTAACTATTATGAAAAAAAGCATTTTAATGGTATTTGCCCTTACGGCTCTTGTGCTTACATCTTGTAAAAAGGAAGCTTCCGCTACAGAAGATACGGTAGATTCCACGGCAGTATCTAATTCTGATGCTCCAGCAGTAGAAGGCGCTGAGGCGTTTGCAGTTCAGCCAGCAGATTCAAAACTCGACTGGGAAGGAGGTAAAATCTCTGGTGATAAACACTCTGGATTCATCAACTTTAAAGAAGGGGAAGTTCTTGTAAAAGACGGAAAAGTAGTGGGTGGTAAATTCGTTTTGGATATGAATACCATCGAGAGTACAGACATTAAAGACGACCCTGAAATGAAAACAATGCTCGACGGACACCTCAAAGGCACCGCTGAGGACAAAGAAAAAGCAGATCATTTCTTTAATGTAACCCAATACCCAACCGCGACTTTTGAAATTACAAGCGTGGCAGAAGAGAACGGTAAGCAAGTGGTAGAAGGTAATCTCACGATAAAAGATAAGACCAACCCTATTAAATTTACTGCTCAAGTGAAGGTAGATGGAGATAATGCAAGCCTCGTTTCTGATGAAATTATAATCGACAGAACAAAGTGGAATGTAAACTATAACTCTGGTTCTGTAATTAAAGACCTTGCAGCAGATAAAGTAATTAAAGACGAGATTAAAGTCCTCGTATCTGTGCTGGCTAAGAAATAATTGATTATTTACAAATTAAATCCTCCTCAGAAATATCTGAGGAGGATTTTTTATTTCTAATTTGTCTCCGACCCCACTGGATTATGGCTTTTGGCAAATAGCTATTAGCTAATCGCCAGTAGCCAACCGCTAATTATCATTTTAATAAAAAAATAGGCTATTTTTTATCAATTTTTAGGTTCTTAACCTAAAATTTTAGGTCTGGAACCTAATTGAATACGGTAACCAACCTAATCGTTCCGGTTCTTAACCTAAACGATGGGGTCTCTGACCCAAAATTTCCGGTCTTTGACCTAATCGTTCGGGTTTTTAACCCAAAAATGGGGTCTCTGACCCAAACGATGGAGTTTTTAAGTTAGTGGGCGCCGAGAGCGCGGTAGAGTTCTACGCCAGATTGTAGTTTTATGTATTGAGCATTGAGGATATTGAGCTCGGCATTGAGTTTATTTACATCAGCGTTGAGGACTTCTAAGTAATTTGCCATACCGTAATTCACAAGCTCGCGGGAGTAATCTACGGAATGAGTATAGGCTTCGAGCTCCTTTTTCTTTAAGCTGATGAACTCCTCTTGTGAGGAATAGATTTTTAGCGCATCGGAGACTTCCTTTCCTGCGGTGAGGACTGCCTTGCGGAAGGCGAGGTAGGCTTTTTCTTTATTGGCGAGGCTCACTTCATAATTGGTGCGTATCTGTCTTTTGTTGAGCAAAGGCTGGGTAAGACCGGCAATGATGCTCGCAAAAAGGGAATTGGTGCTAAAGAGCTTATCTATGTCTAATGATTGAAGCCCTCCGTTTGCGGTGATTTTAAGGCTCGGGTAGAACTGTGCATTGGCTACATTGGTCAGCTCAAAGGCTGCCCTAAGGTCGAGCTCCGCTTTTCTTACATCTGGGCGATGGGTAAGCAGATGGCTTGGGTAGCCGAGCGATGTATTAATGTTTAAAACCTGCTCGTCTATACTCCCTCGCTCTATTTTATGAGGCGCTTCCCCGAGGAGGAGAGAGATGGAATTTTCCAACTGCACAATTTGATTTTCTATACTGATGAGCGATGCCTGAGCATTATAAACTAAGGCTTCGCTTTGTTTTACGGCAACTTCGGTGAGGGAGCCTGCAGATTTCAGCGCTTTGGTGGTCTCTAAATTCTTTTGGCGAAGCTCAATAGTCTGCTCAATGATTTGCTTTTGCTTGTCATAGGTAAGGAGCTGGAAGTATGCCGTTGCCAATGATGCTACCAAAGTACTCTTTACCGCCTGCTGGGCTGCAACGGTACTCAGGTAGGTAGCGAGCTGTGCTTTCTTTTGTGCATTGAGCTTGCCCCAGATATCTGCCTCCCAGCTGAGACTTGCAGTGAGGTCATACTGCCGAAGATAAGTCCTATCCCTCCCCTGCCCAGAAGCTGAATTAAGGGAAGGCGTCTGGTAGCTAAAATTTGCAACGAGGGAGAGCGTAGGCTCATATACGCTTGCCTTGTATTGCTTTAAGTATGCCTCTGCGGAAGCAATATTCTGCACTGCGGTAAGCACATCTAAATTATTTTCCAAACCTTTGCTTATAAGGTTTTGGAGATGGCTATCGGTGAAGATTTCCTTCCAAGGGGTAGTAGCAATGCTGGTTTCCGTACTTTCAATACTACTGCCTTTTAGGGTAAGGCTATCGGTTCGGAAGAGGTTTTCAGTGGCAACTTCAGTGGGCTGTTTGTACTCCTGCCTTGCTGCGCAGGAGGTTATAAGCACTGCTGTTAGTATGGTGATGATAGTGTTATTCATATTCTTTAATTATCATTGAGTTTATTATTCAGAGAGGTGTACCTGCTCTTCTTTCTTTAAAGGGGAAATTTTCTCCTGTATCCATTGGAAAACGACATAGAGCACAGGGATTACAATTAATCCGAGAACGGTACCTATGAGCAATCCAATAGCTGCACCTGTCGCGATTGAGCGGTTCCCCACTGCACCGATTCCATTAGCGAGTACGAGAGGCATTAGCCCTACGATAAATGCAAGAGAAGTCATTAATATCGGTCTTATCCTCGCTTTTGCTGCATTAATGGCAGAGATGGCAAGCCTCTCGCCGTGTCTTCTTCTTTGCAAGGCAAATTCTACGATAAGGATAGCGTTCTTTGCCAATAGGCCGACGAGCATAATCAGTGCAATCTGGAAGTAGATATTGTTTTCCAAGCCGGCAAACTTCTGCCCGATGAACGCCCCCATCACACCGAGAGGGAGGGAGATAATCACCGAAAGCGGTACGATATAAGACTCATACTGCGCCGAAAGGATGAAGTATACAAACACCAAACTGAGCATAAAAATTACGATAGTTTGTGAACCTGCATTGATTTCCTCTCTCGTAAGTCCAGTAAAGTCTATCCCATAATTTGCAGGCAGGTGCTCATCTGCTACTTCTCGCACTACATTAATTACATCTCCTGTACTGAAACCAGGGTTATTCGCTCCTGTAACTTTCACCGAAGTGAAGAGGTTATATCGGTTGATGGACTGAGGACCATATACTCTTTTAAGACTTACGAATTGGGAAATGGGAGCCATCTCTCCACCTTTGGTTTTTACATAGAGTCCATCGAGGCTTGAAGCATCTTTTCTATCTTCTGGCAGGGCTTGTACCATTACTCGGAACTGCTTTCCGTATTTTGTAAAGTCCGCCGCGTAAAGCCCTCCGATATACCCTTGAAGCGTAGAGAGCAGGCTGCTAACCGATACGCCAGACTCCATAGCTCGAGGCACATTAATCTCCATTTCATACTGAGGATAGTTGGTATTAAAAGAGGTTTGCGCATATTGTATTTCGGGTCTTTGCATCAGTGCGCCCATAAATTCCTGTGCGGTTTTATCTATTTCCTTTATCTCCTGACCTGCTTTATCGAGGAGGACGAACTCCGCACCTGCACTCATACCGAAACCAGGCACGCCCGCAGGCTGAAAGAAAACGATTCGTGCTTCGGAGATATCTCCTACCGCCCCGAAGAGCTTGCCCGTTATCGCCTCAATGCTTTCGGCAGGGTTTTTCGCCCGTTCCTCAAAGTCCTTAAGCATAATGAACGCCATCCCATTATTACTTCCCGTACCAGAGAAGAAATTTCTCCCTGAGGAGAATGAAATCCCTTTAATCCCCTCTATATTTTTTACTTTGGTTTGTATCTGAGCGAGTACTTTATCCGTTCGCTCAATAGAAGCACCTACGGGCAGCTCTACATTTACAAAGACTACCCCCATATCTTCATTAGGTACGAAACCTCCTTTCATCGTTTTAGAAGACCAGAAGATAAGCACGCCAGAGATTAGAATCATCAGCACGGCAATCCACTTTCTTTTCAAGACAAAATTCACCGCCTTTCCATATCGCTTGGTTCCCGCTTCAAAAGCGAGATTAAACCTGTGGAAAAACTTCTGAATTACATTCTTCTTTTTATAATCCTCATCTGGGTTGTGAGGCCTTAGAAGCAAAGCACAAAGAACGGGACTAAGGCTAAGAGCATTCACAGCAGAAATCACAATAGCGACAATGAGGGTAATCCCAAACTGCTGATAAAACACCCCTGTAGGACCAGAAATAAAAGTAACGGGAATAAAAACTGCTGCCATTACTAATGTAATGGAAATAATTGCACCTGTAATCTCGTGCATCGCCTCAATAGTAGCCTGCTTTGCACTGAGGTGGTGGTTGGTCTCCATCTTTGCGTGTACGGCTTCTACCACTACGATTGCATCATCTACCACAATACCTATCGCCAGAACGAGAGCAAAAAGGGTAAGCAGGTTGAGCGAGTAACCAAAAAGATTGAGGAAGAAGAACGAACCCACAATGGAAACAGGCACTGCAATAGCAGGAATAAGCGTAGAACGGAAGTCTTGTAAGAAGATATAAACCACTATAAACACAAGGAGGAATGCCTCTATCAGCGTGCTTATAACTTTATTAATCGATGCTTCGAGGAAGTTCGTAGTATCGTAGTTTATCGTATAATTCATCCCTTCTGGGAAGTCCTTCTGTGCGGTTTCCAAATAGGCTTTTACGGCTTTGGCAATCTCTTGAGCATTAGACCCTGGTGTCTGCTGGATACCAAGACTAGTTGCGGGTAGCCCATCTTTCTTTGCCGAACCAGCATAGGAAAGCGCATCGAGCTCCACCTTTGCTACATCTTTTAGATAAAGGTACTGCCCTCCTCCCAAAGCCTTGATAACGATATTATCATACTGCTCTTTACTGCTGTATTTCCCTTGATACTTTATCACATACTCAAAGGCAGAACCACTGTTTTGCCCTAGCTGACCTGCAGCGGCTTCACGGCTTTGGTCATTTATCGCAGCACTTACATCTGAGGGTTCCAAGCCATAAGCAGCGAGCTTATCTGGGTCTAACCATACCCGCATAGAATAGGTTTTTCCTCCCATTACATTTGCATCTCCTACTCCATTTATCCTTTTAATGGCAGGAACTACATTTATATTTACATAATTTTGAATGAAAACATCATCGTGCTTAGGGTTTTCAGAATAAACCGAAAGATACATCAGTGCAGAAGTCTGTTGCTTCTGGGTAACAACCCCCGCACGGGTAACTTCGCTCGGCAAGAGGGGTGTAGCTCTATTCACCCTATTCTGAACATTCACGGCAGCAATATCTGCATCTACTCCCTGCTTGAAATATACTTGAATGCTCGCGCCACCATCATTCGTAGCCGATGAAGTGATATAATCCATCCCCTCTACTCCATTAATCTGCTCTTCGAGTGGGATGATGACCGATTTAAGTACCGTTTCTGCATTGGCACCCGTATAATTCGCCGATACACTTACCGTAGGCGGTGCAATATCTGGATACTGCGTAACAGGCAGCGCCGTAAGACCCAAAATACCGAGTATCACAATAAGAATAGATACCACAGTAGATAATACAGGTCTGTTTATAAAGTTTTTTACCATTTTTTTAATCTCATTGGTTGTAAGTATTGCTTATGTTTTTGCCTGAGTTTGCAGATATATTTACCACGATTAATGGGTTTTAAAAGCTGCTTGTATGCTGTCTGCTACGCTGCTGAAGGAAACTTTCTTCGGACTAATAGCTGTTCCTGTTTTGAGGGTAGAAACGCCTGAGGCTACGATGACATCTCCTTTTTTAAGCCCTGATTTTATGATAATCCTGTTATTCACTCGATTTTCTACTTCAAGGATAACAGATTTTGCAGTATCATTTTCTACCTTGAAAGCAATAACATTCCCTTGCTGTTCGTAGGTAGAAGCCTCAGGAATCACGAGTGCATCGTTATAGAGTTTAGGAATCCTTACGCGCCCGCTACTTCCGTTGCTGATGAGTTTTTGTGCATTAGGAAAGGCTACACGAAACTGTATGCTACCAGTAGTAGGATTGATCTGCCCAGTAGCCGTCTGCACCACTCCTTTTTCTGAATAGGCTTGTCCATTCGCAAGGAGGAGCTCTACGGAAGGTATATTTTTGAGTTTTTCCTGTACGCTTGCCCCAGGGATATCTTTCAAAAAGTCTAAGTATTCTTTCTCATTCATAGAGAAATAAGCATAGACTTGCTTAGTATCTGAAACGGTCGTAAGTGGAGTAGCGTCATTAGGACCCACAAGGCTTCCAATTTTAAATGGAAGGCTCCCCACTACCCCACTAATAGGTGCACGGATGATAGAATAATCAATATTCGCTCTTACACTTCGGTAGTTTGCCGATGCTTGATGCTGAGCTGCTACGGCTTGTGAAAGCTGAGCTTTTGCCTTTGCCAGATTTGCCTCTGCGGTTTGTAGCTGTACGCTGCTAATAATATTTTGAGCCACGAGAGGCCTGAGCTTATCTACTTCTACCTGTGCAGAGCTTACAGCCGCTCGAGCAGCCTCTACCGATGCTTTTGCAGCTCCTATACCTGCTTCTGAGGCATCTGCGCTTTGGTTGAGCATATTGGTTTCAAGACGAAACAAGGGCTGACCAGCAGATACAAACTGACCTTCATCTACCAAAACTTGGGTAATATATCCCTGTATCTTTGCTCGCACATCATTATTGATTACGCCTTGTATATTGACGTGGTATTCAGTATAAGCGGTTACATTCTGAATCTCTGCACTTAGTACAGGCAGCGCCTTTGCTCCTTCAGCTCTTTTCTCTTCTTGCTTAGAGCAGGATACTATCGAGAGTACCGATAGCGCAGCGATAAAAAATCTATTATTCATATATATTATAAGTTTACTATTGTCTGTTCTATATTGCTGATATTCTCATCTAATAACACCTTGTGGATACCAATCTTTCCGCTGATGTCTGGGTTTTTATCCTTACTGAAATCAATGAGAGAGATGAGAACTTCTCGTTCTTCCTTGAGCCTGCTCATAATTTCCATAAATCGGATTTTCACGAAATCGCAATTGATTTTAAAGAATCTCTTACGCTTATCATCTTTGTAGAAATCTACCACTAATTTTTTATCCAAAAGCAGATTGATGCTCGTAGAAACCGAGCTCTTACTCACGGAAAACACCTCTACAAAATCCTCAAATGAAAGCCCCTCACCCTGAAAATCAAAGATGAGAAAGGCATACATCTTCGCCGAGAGAGGCGAGAGGTTAAAGGTCTTCCGATAGAGTTCTGCCAAGCGGTGGCAGAGGTCATTATCTACATCAAACAGATGTGGCATACCTAATTTTTGGGCAAAAATATATTTTAGTTCGGAAACAGCCGAACTAAAACTATTAAATTTATGTTAAAGCTGTATTTATGAAATATAAAGAATCAATAATCTCCCCACCCACTGCGTGACACTGTAGCCAGTGAGGCACTTAAAATTATTTGCTTCATCGGCTACGGTGTGCCCCTCGTGCTAACGAGTTTCTCAAAGGCTTTTCTGGGGGTGCCTCTCATTTTTATTTCTCCGCAATAGGTATAATTAAGTTTTTGGAGTATGTGGAGCATTGGGAAATTATCTTCATTAGTATCTACGCGTATGCTTGGGAGGTTCATTTTTAGGGCAATCGCTTCTATTCTTAGAAAAATTTCTTGTGCAAATCCTCTGCCTAATACTTTATCGGAAATTGCAACCCTATGAACGACTAAGAAATCTCCACCGATCAACCATTGACCTTTTATCTGCTTATAAGCGGGTTCATCATTTGCCCAAAGTGCTGCATAGCCTATGATTTTATCTCCTTCGGTGAGCACATATCCCACTCCCTTTTGCAGGTCTGATTCTACGGTACTAAAATTAGGATAGCCATCTTGCCACTGGCTACTTCCATCAGATTTTCGGCGGAGAATGGCCTGTTGGAGGATTTCCCAAATCATTGGTGCATCTTCTGGCTTTGCTTTTTTGAATTCTACTGGCTTCATATTTTATTCTAAACCTAATAAATAATAGACTACGGCATTTACTTTTGCTAAAAACTCGCGTGCCTGATTTCGGTAAAAATTCTCCTTTTTAAGGACATCCTCTGCATCAAATGCAAGGGCATTCATCTGATGATTTCGGGCATAGAATAAAGCCCTGAGATTATGAAAGCCTTGTGAAACAATGATGATATTCTTCTGGTGATAAACCTTTTTACAGTTGATAATAGATGCCTGAGTACGGAAACCTTTTGGGTCTTCTATGATGACATCTTCGGGTATGCCTTCTTGCTCTATTAGGTAGTGTTTCATCGCTAATGGTTCATTATAACCTTCACTTTTTTCTCCACTTACGATGATTTTTTTTATCTTTTTGTGGTGATAGAGCATTGCAACGGCCTCCATTCTCGCTACGAAATAAGGATTGGCAATTCCAGACTTCATCTTTGGTGAAGTGCCGAGCACAAGGGCGGTCTCCCTTGGTGGTATTTTAGAGATTTTATTATAAGTACGCCCATTGGTCAGTGCGAAAACCCACATATTTGCCAGTATCATTAAAATAAGGAGCACTTCCAAAAGGTTGAGAATGAAATTGAATATGAATTTTAATATCTTCAATATAAGTGGGTTTTTGATTTGTGTTTTGTTAAGTGCTAATTTTTTTCTACTTTTAGCCCTCGAAAAATAAACGATAAATTAGATATCCAAAATTAAAGATTTTTTTGAAATGAGAAAGTTTATTCTACCCTTAGCATTAGGATTGGCGGTTGTTTCTTGTAAAAAAGAAGCGCCAGTAGAAACCACAGAAAACAAAACTGAAACCACTACCGAAAGCCCGAAACTCAGCTTAAAGGAGTACACTCCTGAGAAGGTCTCCGAGCTTCTCAGCACTAAGAATGACACGCTTTATGTAACCAACTTCTTTGCTACTTGGTGCGGACCGTGTGTAAAGGAAATCCCACATTTTAAAGAGGTAATGGACGAGAACAAAGACAAACCCGTGAAATTCACTTTTGTGTCCCTTGATGAGAAAGCCGACTGGGAGACTAAAGTCCTCCCTTTTGCTGATACAAAAGGCATCACTGCAAATACTGTTCTCTTAAACTTCGAGTCGCTAAACGAGGGCTTTTTCTCTTCCAACTTCAAAACTTGGGACGGAAACTTCATCCCCTTTACTATTTTGAGGAAGGGCGATAAAGTAGAAGAAATAGGCGGAGGTGTTTCTAAGGAAATCCTCGTAAAAAAGATGAGCAGCTTAAATTAAAATTTATCTCTTCATTTTATAAATTAAACAATGGGCAGGGGCTTTACTAAATTTTACGGTGTTTTAGTAGCCCTTGCTTTTTTTGCGGCATTTCTCAACCTGAATACGGGCTTCATCTCACTCTCTACGAGTGATTTTTTATACACCAACAGCCCGAATTATGACATTGCGGTACTTCGCTTTCACAGGGTTATCGCTGTGCTTATTGCGGGTGTCTCGATTCCAACTGCAGGCTTTGTGCTTCAAGAATATTTCAGGAACCCCCTTGCGGGTGCGGAGGTCTTGGGAATCAGCGCTGTGGCGAGCCTTGCCGTAGCTTTGTACATCTTTCTTTCTAAGGACCTCCTCTTCCCAGAATTTCTTCAAAACAACCTTCTAAACCTATCCGCCATTGTCGGTAGCGTCTTAATGCTCCTCATTCTCCTCGCATTTTCAAGGAGGATTGCCGATAAATCATTCCTTATCATCTTCGGCTTTTTGGTTTCTGCGCTGGCGGGGGCTGTTATCTCGCTCTTGCAGTTCTACGCCGATAGCCAAAGCCTTAGAAACTACATCCTTTGGAGCTTTGGAGCGAATAATCAGCTCTCGGGGAGCCAAATTTTCATCTTGGGTGGCACTACCCTAGTTGGTTTAGCCCTTTGCATAAGGGTCATCAAGCCCCTAATGGGCATCAGCCTTGGGGAGAACTATGCGCTTTCGCTCGGAGTAAATCTCCACAGGCTAAAATTCCTCGCCATCATCACCACCTCATTGCTTTCGGCGTCGGTTACGGCATTTATGGGCAGTATTCTATTCATTGGCATCGTTATTCCCCACTTCAGCAGGCTCCTCTACAACCCGTCAAGGCTCTGGCATCAGTGGCTGCTTAATATGGCATTAGGCGTTCTCATTATGGAGGTATTTTCTGCGCTCTCGGAGGTTTTGAGCCTTTCGCTCAACATTATCAGCTCTATTTTCGGTATTCCTGTGATATTAATGATGCTCATCAAGGGAAAAAGATAGTGATTCACCAAAAAAATCTTAGGTTTTTCATTATAATTTTTTACTTTTGTGGGCAAATAAATCAAAATAGTGATCAAAACAAAGCATATTTTAGAGAACTGCACTACGGTTTTTATGATGAGAAATATAAGCTCTAAACTCTGCTGTGAAGATACAGGCCGATAATCTGCGAGATTGTCGGCTTTTTTATTGAAGAAAATCTAAGTAAGAAAGTTTGAAATAAAAGTAAAAAGTAAAAAAGAAAAAATGAACAACACTTACAAATCTGCGGGGGTCGACAAGGAGGAAGGCTACAAAACGGTAGACAAAATCAAGAAAGCCGTTGCCGAAACTCATAATCCGAGCGTGCTCAATAGCCTTGGGAGCTTCGGGGCGTTTTACGAAATCGGAGGCTACAAAAACCCCGTGCTCGTCAGCGGTACCGATGGCGTAGGCACCAAACTAAAAGTAGCCCTCGACACCAAGCAGTATGGCTCCATCGGTATCGATTGTTTTGCGATGTGTGCCAATGATATCCTCTGCCACGGCGCCAAGCCGCTTTTCTTTTTGGATTACCTCGCCTGTGGGAAGCTCGACTCCGACATTGCTGCGGAAATCGTGCTCGGTATGGTCAAAGCGTGCAAAGACAACCAATGCGCCCTCATCGGTGGGGAAACGGCAGAGATGCCAGGAATGTATCAGCCAGGCGATTATGATGTTGCGGGCTTCTGCGTAGGGATTGTAGAAAAAGACGAAATCATCGACGGCTCTAAGATTCAAAAAGGCGACAAAATCATCGCTCTCCCGAGCTCTGGCTTTCATTCTAATGGCTTTTCCTTAGTCCGAAAAGTCTTCACCGATTTTAATGAAACCTTCGATGGCAAACCTTTACACGAAACCCTCCTCATTCCCACAAGGCTTTATTACCAACCGATTCACAAATTATTAAAAGAGGTGAGCCTCCACGGAATTGCCCACATCACAGGGGGCGGGCTTATAGAAAATGTACCGAGAATCATTCCCGAAGGGCTTTGTGCCTCCATCAGCACTGGGGAAATCCGCATTCCAAACATAATGCTCGAGCTTGAGAAGAGGGGCAATATTAGCCGAATGGAGATGTACGGAACCTTCAATATGGGCGTGGGAATGACTGTTGTCGTGAGCGAAGCCGACACCGAGAAAGTCCTCAACCTCTTAGACGACGCCTACCTCATTGGCGAAATCACCGAAAACTCAGAGAAAATAGCTTTAGTATAGCGCACAAACAGCGATTTATCAATTAAAATCAAGAAAAAAAACAACAAAAATAAATATAAAATGAAAAAATTAATCTTATCATTAGCGCTGTTATCCACTCCTTTTATCTTTGCACAAGAGAATTTTAATACGCTTTTAGCAAAAGCAAAGCAAGGGGACGCAACCGCACAGTATGAAGTAGCAAAAGCATACACAAAGGACAAAAGCATGGTGCAGGAGGACACCCAAGCTGTCCATTGGTATACAAAGTCCGCTGAGCAGGGGAATGTAGATGCTCAGTTTGCTCTGGCTATGATATATTATGTAGAAGGAACTACTCCACAGGACTCTACTAAAGCATTTTTCTGGATGAAGAAAGCAGCAGAGCAAGGCAATGCAGATGCTCAGTATAATTTAGGACTGTTGTACTATGATGGATATGGTGTGTCGTATGATTATTCCAAAGCTGTTTATTGGTATACAAAATCTGCTGAGCAAGGGCTTGCGGAGGCTCAGTTTAGTTTAGGAGGTATGTATTATTTCGGGCAAGGAGTACAAAAGGACATTACCAAAGCTAAATATTGGCTTCAAAAAGCAGCAGATAAAGGACATAAGGGGGCTCAAGAAGGACTAGAAGTACTAAAATAATAATAATTTTTTCTAAGTTTTTAAAGAAAACAAAGCAGAGGAATACAACCACAGCACAAGAAGAGAAGAAAGCCTATTAATTTAAAATAATGCATTCTAATGGCTGGTCTCAGAAAAAAGAGCTATTAGAAAAAATGAAATATTTCTAATTACAGAGAAAATTAAACCGATCTAAAAATCAGAAATTATACTGGCTTTCTTATCTTTGCTCCCCTAAAATTATATTTAATGAAAAAGTTGATTTTAACTTTAGCGGTATTGTCTGCCCCTTTTATGTTTGCACAGGAGAATTTTAATGACCTCTTAAAGAAAGCCCAAAAAGGAGACGCCACCGCACAATATGAAGTAGGAAGCCATTTTATCTTAGAGAAAAAAGATTATAAGACTGCTATAGAATGGTATGAAAAAGCAGCGAAAAAAGGTAATATCAAGGCACAGGAAACCTTGGGGATATTGTACGAAAATGGGCAAGGCATCCCACAGAACTACCCTGAAGCCATCTCTTGGTATACCAAAGCCGCCCAAAAAGGCTCCACAAAATCTCAGTATAATTTAGGAACTCTTTATTATAGCGGTGAGGGCGTTGCGAAGGATTATAAGAAAGCCGTAGACTGGTACACCAAAGCTGCGGAACAAGGCTACGCCGATGCTCAGAATGATTTGGCATTTATGTACTATAATGGCTACGGCGTACCAAAGAACACCGAAAAAGTAGTGTATTGGGCTACCAAAGCAGCAGAGCAGGGAACAGCAACGGCTCAGCATAACTTAGGCTATTTTTATAGTAAAGGAGAAATAGTTACTAAGGACTATGAAAAGGCAATCTACTGGTATACTAAGGCTGCGGAGCAGGACTATGTGCTATCACAGTATGAGCTGGGCTTGTTGTATGGTATGGGAGAAGGAGTGCCGCTGGACTATGCAAAGTCTATCCAATGGCTGGAGAAAGCAGCAAGTAAAGGGCATATGGAATCCATAGAACTGTTGGAAAAAATCAAAAAAGTCGTAGAAAAGTAAGTCTAAAATGAAAAAATTGATTTAATATTTGGGGGCGTGCTTCGCCCCTTTTGTTTCGGCGCAGGAGGATTTTTCCGCGCTTTTGAAGAAAGTGGATTAGAAGACCTAAGGATATTTAAAAGCCAGCATAATTATTGACTTTTTTTATCTTTGCTTTTCTTTAACTTATAATTAATGAAAAAACTAATTTTAACCATTATTACTTTATTTATTAATCATTATGTACAAGCACAGGAAAATCCAGATGAAATTATTAGTGATGATACAGAGGAACACATCATTGCTCAATACGATGTAGAACCTACCTATCTTAAGGATTTAAGTATAAAACAGGATTACGAAAAAGCAAAATCTTTGTATCAAAAAGCAGCAGAGAAAAATCAAAAATTTGTAAAAAGTAAATTAGGTTATATTTACAGCCAAAAGCAGGATTACAGCAAGGCTAAATTCTGGATAAAAATTGCTGCAGAGAAAGGCGATAGAGAAGCACAAAATAATTTAGCCTCTTTATTCGAATATGGTTTAGGTGTAAAGCAAAATTATAATAAAGCTATAAAATGGTATAGGGAATCTGCAGAAAAAAAATATGATTTAGCACTAAATAATCTGGCTATTCTCTATGCTAAGATGGGAGACTATTCTTCGGCAAGGTTCTGGTCAGAAAAAGCTGCTGAGCAAGGAAATGCTACCTCGCAGGGGATTTTAGGTGCTTTATATGAAGAAGGTTTTGAGGTGGAGCAGAGTGATGAGTTATCATTTTTATGGTATAAAAAAGCTGCAGAGAATGGTAATGAAACTGCACAGAATAATTTAGGGCGTATGTACTTTAATCAGCAAGAGTATAACAAGGCTTTATATTGGTTTCAGCAATCGGCAGACAAGGGTAATATAGATGCATTATATAATCTTTACATTATTTATGCTAAGGGATTAGGAACCAGTAGGGATTTTGAGAAAGCAGAAGAATTTCTCATAAAAGCTGCTGCAAAAGGTCAGCCACAAGCACTGGAAGTACAAAGAATCAGGGATTAAACCCTGATTCTTTTATAAATATACTATCTTTACAGTGTTTTAAATTAGTAAAGAAATTACACTTTATGACAAAAAAAAGACTAAACTACTAATTCTTAACTATAAAAAATAATTTTAGAGAAAAAAACTAATTTTATTACCACTCCCTAAAAACTAATAATCTTAAATACAGCAGATTTTCATCCACATATGATAACCGAAAAATAAATAAACTATACAAAAATGAATAAAATAATGGAAAATAAGGAATTAGAACAAGATTGGGTAGTCTATATAGGCAGTGTAGCTGAAAAACCTGCCGCTTTCAGAGTAGATTTGGGACTAGCACAGTTGGCTCCAATTACAGACTACTTCCATAGAATAAGTATAACTACTAATCTGAAAAGCCCAACAGAAGAAGGCTTCTCACAAGAGAGTGAGTATGAGGAAATCTATCAAATAGAAGATAGAATTTCACAAATATTGGAGGACAAAGGAGCAATTTTGTGTGGTGTAGTTACTCGCGAAGGCGAGGTGTGTTGGTACTATTATACTCAGGATAAAAGCAGTGCTGAGCAAGTTCTAAGCGATATAAAGACCTCGGATTTCGGTTATAATTTAGAAACTAAAATTTCTGATGATGCCAACTGGGAAGCATATTTCCAGTACCTCTTCCCAAATATCTATGAAATGCAAGGTATTCAGAATGACAGGGTTCGTCAGCAATGCAAAGAGGCCGGTGACCAGCTTAGTACCGAACGAGAGATACAGCATTGGCTCTATTTCTCAACTGAAACAAATATGAGAAACGCTCTGGCCAAAATAGAAGAATTTGGATTTAAAATATTAGAAGCTGGAGAGATAGACTTAGAGAATGAAGAGCCACAGTCGGAGCCCGTAGGTTTTAAAATCCTTGCCTCAAAAATAAACTCTCCACAGGATATAGATGATGATACTTGGAATCTTATTGACATCGCCCTTGATCATAATGGAGAATACGATGGCTGGGAAACTCAGATTATAAAATAGCCTAAAACCTCCCCTAAAAAGGAGGTTTTCCTTATTCGTGCATTTCCCAACTAAATAAAATATATTTGCGTAATGAGAAATTTAAGGATGGATACTAAAAAATTACTACTCGCATTAGGGCTTTTTATGATGAGCGCCCCTACCCTATTCTACTCACAACTAACTCCCCACATCTCCGAGAAAAGATTGAGCAAAGACACCTCAAAAGCGGATATTGATGGGGTTTATATCTTTTATAATGATGAGGGAGCAGTCGCAAAGCAAGTCATTAAGAAAAACGGAACTCCCATTGTAAAGACAAAGCACTTCAAAAAAAGTATAACGGGTAAAAAGTTTCAGATTTTGGTGAATGATAAGGAACATTTCCCTACCCGCATCCAAAAACAGCTTCAAAACCAACCATCGGTCTACCCAATGCCAGAGAAATTCATCGCTATATCCGATATAGAAGGGGAATATAATGCGTTTCGTACCTTCCTCATTAATAATAAAGTCATTGACAAGAATAATCAGTGGATTTTCGGTTCTGGGCACTTGATTACACTTGGGGATTTCTTCGATAGAGGGCTATTGGTAACTCAAACCCTCTGGCTCATCTACTCCCTCGAAGAACAGGCGGAAAAAGCAGGCGGGAAAGTACATTTTATACTCGGAAACCACGATATAATGAATATGAGCCACGACTTCCGATATGTGCGCAAGAAATATTTTGAAAATGCCCGCTTAATGAATGAGGAATACATCAATTTCTACAAGCCAAATACCGAGCTTGGTCGATGGCTGGGCACAAAAAATATCATTGAAAAAATTGGTTCTTATGTATTCGTACACGCGGGTATCTCTAAAGAGGTGAGCGACCTTAATCTATCCATTCCAGAGATGAACAGCATCGCAAGGCGGTATTATTTCAATACAAAATCAGCACAAACTAGCTCTGATAAACTCGCCAATGGACTTTATATGTATGCTAAAAGTCCAACTTGGTACAGAGGCTTTGGGAAAGCAGATATTGACAGGTCAGATTTTGAAGAAATCAGACAAAAAATGGGTGCTGATAAGTTCGTTATAGGGCATACACTGCATACAACTATTACCTACCTCCTCGATAAGAAAGTAATTGATATAGATGTGCATCACGCAGGCGGTAAAACCCAAGGATTGCTCGTAGAAAATGGCAAGGAATACGCGGTGGATATTCACGGGAATACATCTGCAATCGTAGAAAATGCAAGCCCAGAGGACGGAGACTAACCCCAAAATAAACCTTAGAGAAATGAAGAATATCGTTGTTTTAGCATCAGGATCGGGTTCTAATTTAGAGCGAATTATAGAATGTACCCAAAATGGTGAAATCCCCAATACCCAAGTGCGCCTTGTAGTAGCCGACAGGGATTGCTATGCTCTCCAACGGGCAAAAAATCACGAGATATCCAATCAGCTCATCCCTCGTGGGAAGGATTTCTGCGAGAAACTTGAAGAGATTCTACCTGAAAACACAGATTTGATAGTATTGGCAGGCTTTCTTTCCATTATCACAAAGGATTTTGCGGAGAAATACAAGGGTAAAATCATCAATATTCACCCTTCTCTCCTGCCCAAATTCGGTGGTAAAGGGATGTGGGGGATGAATGTACACAAGGCTGTCATCAATGCTAATGAACCTGAAAGCGGCGCAACAGTACATTTCGTGACGGCAGGTATAGACGAAGGGGAAATTATCATACAAGGTAGCGTGCCCCTCTCTCCCAATGAAACCCCAGAAAGCCTCGCTGAGAAAATCCACGAGATAGAGCATAAAATCTTCCCAGAGGGGATTAGAAGGGTGTTAGGAAAATAAAAAAAACAATACAAACCAAGAATAATAATTTATTAAATAAATAGACTATGCGTACTTTTTTTAATGGAGCCAATTGCGATATATACATTGGTCAAGGTGCAGGCAAGAAACTATTAGATGATATTACCAATGCCAAACGAAGTGTAAAGATTGTTTCCCCATTTTTATCTCCTTTTCTAATAAAAGAACTTATTTATCTGTATACAAGAGGTGTCAATGTTCATCTAATCACCACAGATAATATCGAAGACTATTATGATTCTTCTTACGAAAAGAATATTTATAAACTTATTCGGCAAACCAGAATCATAGATAAAGAAGCTGAAAGAATTAGAAATAAATGGTTAGATATTGTAAAATATCTCCTTTTTGCTAATATTGGATTAATCTGTATTTTATCACTCTCTGCATTTTTTTACTGGGATATGAAACTAATTTATGGATTAATCCCAATTCTTCTAATATTCCTGATTAGAAGTTATTTTAAAGAGAAAATAAAATCCAAACGGATTTACAATTATGAGTACTCTCAGCTATTTCCTTTCAAGGTATATGTCTCTCCTCAAAATTTCAATATGTATAAAAATATGTATATACATAGTAAAATCTATATCATTGATGATGAAATTGCTTATATGGGATCGCTAAACTTCACAGCAAACGGTACCAAAGATAATTTTGAAACCCGAATAAGAACCACAGATGAAGGAGCATTAGAGAAAATTGTAGATATATTCAAAGAACTTTTTTATCACTCTGGATTACCCGAAAGAGATATTCAATCGTGGGGAAGTTTTCTATATAAAGAGCCTATAAATTAAAGGTATTGTTAAATTACTATATTTAGTTTATTATTTAGCTTTAAAAACAAAACTATGGATAGAAAAGAACTTTTAGAATCATTAGATAAACTTAAAAAGGGATATATTTCTTCTATCAATACTCTTGAAATAATGATGAATTGGGGAAGAGTACAACTGGAATCCCTTTATGCTACTAAAATTGGAAAGTATAAAATAGAATTGCTGGAGCTCAATATTCAACTAAAAGCACTAAAAAAGAAAATACAGTTTTGTCATCAATACATCAATCAGGACAAAGAGCCAGCATTTGATAAGATAGAAGCAGAAGTAGAGGCGATGATAAAGAAAGCATATGAAGAAGTACATTTAGAAAAGCAAAAGATTGTAATGGGGAAAGAATTTCTTAAAAATTTACATTCGCCAACTGACAGTGCAGAAATCCGCAAAATCTATCGAAATATTGCAAAATCACTGCATCCAGATATCAATCCTCATCTTACAGAATATCAAAAAGAGTTATGGTATATATTTCATAAGGCATATAAAAGTGGCGATTTAGATAGGCTTAAAGCATTAGAAGTAGCTTTTTCAGAAGATTTGAAAAAATCTGAAGAACAAAATGAGGAACTCTCAGAAGAAGAAATTTTATTACAAACCGCTACCTTAGCACAAGGTATAAAAGAGTTGGAAGAAGATATTGCAAATCTTGAAAAGGAATTTCCTTTTAATATTGCTGACCAAATTCGTGATGAAGAATGGGTAGAGGAACAGCAGGAAATATTAAAAAATGAGATAGATGAAATAAAAAAAGTAATTAAGGAAAAAGAAAAAATCTATAAACTAATAAGAGAAACTTATGAGTAATCAAGAAAATTTTGAACTTAGCAAAACAGATCCTGCATTACTAAAATTAGTAAGCGGAGGGACAATATCTTTTAAAGCATTTGAGGAGGATATTCTTGCTTTAGCATCTGTTATAGCAGGCACATCACACCAAAATCTCAGCGAGATAGAAGATAAGATCATTATAAAAGAATCCATACTTAAACTAAAACGAGAACCTGATAATGAGTATGATAAATTTGCAATCTGTATTCTATTTGAGGAGCATAAACTCGGATATATTCCCAAAGCAAAGAACCAAACTATTGCCAGACTAATGGATGCTGGCAAAGAGTTTTATGCTAAAGCTACCCATAAAGAATGGGAAGGGAAATGGTTAAAAATAGATATGGAAGTATTTTTAAAAGATTAATAGGATAACAAATGAGGCTTTTTAAACAAAAAAATCTATTGTTTTCTGGGAGAAAATCTCCCCTTTTAAATTAGAAAGAGATATTCAACAACTATTTGAAAACAACTCTGAACAAATTATTGGATTAAAATTTATAAAAACATCTCAATGGACTGGTATTTAAAACAGAATATCCGTGGTGTGATTCATCATTTAGAGAGTACTTTAAATAAAAAGTCATCAAACTTCACCCGATTAGAGAAACAGACAACAGGATATTACTATCTTATGGCTCTTATTAGCAAAATGGATACCCTAGCTTATAATAATTATGGAGATTTTGTAGATAGAATTGATTTTATTATAAATATGTTTCCAACTAAGAGAAATGGGAGTCTTCGCTATGGAAAATACCTTACTCATTATTATAACTTTAGAAAATATATCCGAAAAGAATACGGCTATCTTCATAAAAATGTAATCTATTGGAAAACATTTATATACCTTTCATTATCAGGACTGGTTATAGGAGTTTTTACAAATATTTATATGGGGATTATTTTAGGTTTATTTTTAGGACACTTTATAGGAATTTCTCGTGAAAAATATGTTAGAAAACAAGGGTTGATATTAGATTCTGAACTTAGCAACTCGAAAAATCAAAATTAAACTCAATAAAACAAACACTAATGACAGAAAAAGAAAAAATGCTTTCAGGAAAGCTTTATTTCTCTGATGATAAGGATTTAGTAGAAGAGAGGAAAATCGCCAAATTACTGGTCTTTGAACTGAATAACCTCAATATTTTGGAGAAGGAAAAACGGCGGGAAATATTCAAAAAATTATTGGGGAAAATTGGAGAGAATTGCTATATAAAATCACCATTTTACTGCGATTATGGAGCAAATATAGAGATTGGTAAAAACTTCTATGCAAACTACAATACCACAATTTTAGACTGTGCAAAAGTTCAGATCGGGGATAATGTATTCTTTGGACCGAATGTTTCTCTATTTACAGTAGGGCACCCGATTGATGCAGAAATACGAAATTCAGGAGTAGAATTCGCACTGCCGATCAGTATAGGAAATAATGTTTGGATTGGTGGCAATACGGTGATCAATCCAAATGTTTGCATCGGTGATAATACCGTTATCGGGGCGGGAAGCGTTGTTACGAAGGACATCCCCAGCGGTGTCGTGGCTTTCGGAAATCCTTGTAAAGCCCATCGCGAAATCAATGAGAACGACAAAGAATTTTACTTCAAAGATTTAGCATATAAGCAAACAAAAAGTGGATAAATTTATCCACTTTTGCGCTTAATTTTCTTCTGATTCGGATTTTTTAGCTATCATTTTATAACTGAAATAACCTAAAAACAAAATCAGAACTATCATTATCCCTGAAAGCCAATAATCGCTCTCCATCAGGGGTTTGCTTCTATTATCCGCTTGCTTCACAATCATTTCATTTGATAGGCTTACGGTATCTTTTTTCTCTCTGCTAATTTTCTCTTCAAAGGTTTCTATATCATAGTTTGGTCTGTCGATAATCTGCTGATTACCATAGGTAAGAATGTAATCTCCACTTTTTTCGGCTTTAAAGACGATCCCATTTTCATAGGTTTTCACTTCTATTTCAGAGATTTTCAGTGGTGGATTATCTCCATTATCAATTACAATCATCATCTGCTTGGCGAGCACCTCTTTATAAGATTTCAGGTCAGCCCCCTTCAATGAGGAAAGCGTACCATCCGCAATGCCAGAATACTCCGCCAGCTTGCCTTTCTCCGTAGCAATAGTATCGATTGCATAAATGCTTATTGGGCGATAAAAATCGTTTTTATTTTCAACCTTTATGCGGAATGAGTGTATGGGCAAGCTATTTTTCAATGAAAAAACAGCTGTACTCGTCTTTGATTTTTTATCATTTTTAACCTTAAAGTTCTGAATCTTATGAACATTGAATTTCTGATATTTCAGAACATCATCATTCTGAAAAGCAGCTTCTGAGAGCAATGGCTTTTCATTGGTTTTCACTAATATGCGGTAATATTTATATCGTGTTTTCTCAAAAATCAAATTTTCAAAACTAAAATCTGTTTTGGAATTTTGGATGGACAAAACCCTGTAATTTTCCAGAATACCAAACCACTCTTTCTGGTCATTACTGCCCTCTAAATCAATTCTCCAATCAAAATTTTTGTTATCAAATGAGAGATTAATCTCACTGATTTCAGACTGATTATCCTCTCTTTGGAGTGTGAAATAATAGCCCTTATCGGTTTTGGTTTTGTTCAGAATTTCAAAATACTCATCCGTCTGAGCCTCAGTTCCCCAAATTCCTGAGATAAGATAAGGTACCTCCAAACTATCTTTCTGGCGAATGCGATAAATCCTAAGGTCTGCAAGGCTGGGCTCTGCTTTTTCATAGAGATTATCGGGGATTCTGAAGTAGTTCCACGAATTTTGTTTTGCATTGATTTTCCTCTTATAGCTTATTTTTGTCTGTGCTGTGCCATTAGCAAACAGCAAAATAAAACCGCCAAAAATTATCGATTTAATTATTCTTTTCACTTTCTGATATTTTATCTTTAAATTTATTATAAAGGAATGATATGATTAATAAAAGCACTCCTAAGATAATGAACACCACTATTTTTGAAATCGTATCTAAATCACTGATATCGTAGAAGAAGAGTTTCAAAAGGGTGAAAGAAAACAAAACAATCGCTCCTATTCTGAGGTGTTTCTTGTGTTTTGCTATTCCGATGCAAATGAGCGCGAGCGAATAAACTCCCCATAAAATACTTAGCCCCAGCTTGAAAACATCTTCATATCGATTGATGGCGAGCCAATTAATCAGCTCATTACTCAAAAAGCTGATGACTGAGGTATAAACCACCAGATCTGCTAATATCCTGATTTGTACGGACTTTCCCTTAAATGGCAATTGCCTTATATTCATCCATAAGCTAATGAGCGCCAATGCGATGCAAACCAAAAGCAGATAGCGCACCAGTACATACTTCAGCCCTATATCATAATACAATTCCTCTGCTCTGTGGATATACGCCTCTCTCAGTTCTCCAAGTGAGTAAAAACCAGCCGTTTGTGCTAAAACCAACGAAAATAAAATCAGTATTGCGGCTACTATCCCCAGCGCTTTGCTTTTTATTTTCAATAGGTTAAAGAAGGAAAGCAAACTAAAAAATATCAGCGCATAGCTTATTTTATAAATCGCTGTATAATCCTCAATTACAGGATTAAAACGAATCCCTTCACTCCTTGTATGCAAAATTGTGCTGGCTTCCCATTGGCTAAAATATAATTTCATCTCATTATAGAAACTGAAATATGCCACAATCACCAATAAAACCGAAAATATTACTTTCACAATCTCAAGCAATTCCTTTTGATTTTTTTCTGCAAAATCGTTCTTCTTATGAAAAATAGAGAGAACAACGGATAAGCTCGTGCCAACCAGCAGTGTAGTAAAGAAAATCGGATTGATGAAAATCAACATCTCATTATGGTAATTTGACCAATCTTCGCAAAGGCTAAAAAACGCCAGTGGGAGTATGATAAACGACAGATATTCATAGAATTTCACCTTCTGCTTTCGCCCTACCCAGAACAAAATCAGCCCCTGAACCGCCCAGAGCATCGTAACCCAATTGCCATCCCATTCTATCGGGATTGCTATCGTAATAAATCCAAAAACCAGACCGAGCACCAAGTAGAAAATACTGCGGTCTGCCAGCTTTTTATTTCGTATAATAACGCCTACTACAAAATGTATCAGCGCATTAAACACCGTAAAAAGCCCTATATATCGGCTTGTATTTTCTTGCAAGAGCACGCCAAACTCTATCCCATAGTATATAAATGAGTTGAGCAACAGGAAAATCACATCACCAACATCTAACATTTTATTGCTGATGATTTTATTCACAATCCCAGAAATGTAAAATTGTAAGAAAAATAAAGTCCCGAAACCAAATGCGATGCTCTGATAATGAATATTATCACTATCATAAACTAACCAAACTGCACAAGCTATCCAAGTGAAGAAAAACGAAGAGCAGAACAATAACCGCCAATACTTTTTAATCGAAATCGCTAAAATACCGAGATTAATCAATCCAATATAGCTGAAAAGCACTACAATATCCCCTGTATTTGATGAGAGAATAAAAGGAATGGCATAAGCGCCAACTAAACCAATATGCGCTATCACTGAGCGGTTATAGCTGAGCGATGCCAGCACGGTAAATACAGTGAAAACGAGCATTAATACGAATGCCAGCACTTGCGGTATCAGCGAATAGAAATCATATGCAAAATAAGTTAATAAGTAGAATATCGCCATCGCACCGCTCACGAGTACAGCACTATACGATTCATACTTTTTCCTTAGTCTGTAACTAAAAATCAATAAAATTCCCCCAGAAATATAACCTAAAACGATTCTCGTAAGAGGGTTGATAAGGTCATTCTCAATAGAATACTTCGCACCCAATGCCACACCGATAATCAGAATTAAAATCCCAACTTTATTAATCCAATTCTCACCGATAATCTTCTCCCAATTGAATGTTTTCTCTGGTTTTTTAGGCTTAGGAACAGAGATTTTTGCCTCTGGTTTCTTCGCGTCAGTTTGTAGGCTTATCACCATTTCAGCCTTTGCTGGCGCTGGCTTTTCGGCTGGCTGAACTTGTACAGGATGCACATCTCCCACCAAAGCAGCAATCTGCTCTTCTATCGCTTTTATCTCCCGCCCAAAGCTCTCTTGCCGCAGACTGAGCTCTTTCAACCTGGCACTCAGCTCTTCTATGAGCAAATCATTTTTTTTCATCTTTCAAATGTACAAAAAAATCTCTTTTCTCAGAAGAGATCAGTCTCTGGTACGAATTTCCATTCTTTTTCCAAAAATCTTAACTGCTTGTTTATTCGTTATGGGAATTAATTTTAAGTCTGAATACTGGGAAAGTATTTTCTCACATTTTTTCTCAAAGGGATACGACTTATAATGCGGTACAATACAGCAATCTACCAAGCCCAAGCCCATAAAATCCGGTGGTTGTGGATTAGGTTTTATAACATCATCCATACCTCTCATATACTCCACAGTTTCAGAGGCTACCGCTGCACCTGCAGACTCACCAATATATATTTTTCCATTGGCAACCTGCTGTTTTATAATTTTGTCTGCTCCCGAGCGTTTTAATTCACTAAGCAGGAAGAAAGTATTTCCTCCTGAGAGGTAAATATAATCGTTCCTTTCTATTGTCTTTTTGATTTCATCAGCAGTACTCTGGCTCAGTTCAAGGTTCTCTATTTCAAGTCCCATTTTCTCTAAAACCATCTTACCTTCATCCACATAAGCTCTGTAGTCTTCGTAAAAACTTGCTGTGGGAATAAAAGTTACGGACTTACCATATAGACTTCCATCCACAAAATCCCTAAAAAGCTCTCCCACTTCTGCAAAATACGAGCACAAAAACAACTTTTTCATCGTTAGATTCGTATTAAGTTCAAAATTATTTATCTATAAAACGCTGATATGTCTTAAATCTTATCAAGAGTTTGAAATTCAGCTGCAATACCCAATACAAATTCTGAATTTCAAGTTCAAGAATTTTAACTCAACCGATATTTTCATTGCTAAAATCCTCTTTAAATTAGTATATTTGCGAGATATTTTTTAGAAATTAAACATATAATTAAAAGTAAAATGAAAAAAAGAGTCCTAATCAGCGTTTCGGATAAGAGCGGATTGGCAGAATTTGCACTGTTCTTGGAGAAAAACAAGTATGAAATTATTTCCACTGGTGGCACTTTCAAGTATTTAAAGGAATCTGGCGCACATCCCATCCCGATAGATGATGTTACCCAATTTCCTGAAATGCTTGGCGGTAGAGTGAAAACCCTCCACCCAAAAGTTCACGGAGGACTGCTCGCCCTAAGGGATAATCCCGAACATATCCAGACCGTAGCCGAGCACGGTATCGAACTCATAGATATGGTCATCGTTAATCTTTACCCCTTCTTTGAAAATGCTACGAAAAACATTGATTTAGAAGAGAAAGTAGAGTTTATAGATATAGGTGGGCCTTCTATGCTCCGCTCTGCGGCGAAGAACTTCAAATCGGTAACGGTCATCACCGATGTGGCGGACTATCAGAAAGTTCAGCAAGAAATAGAAACCACAGGAAATTCTACCTTAGAAACTCGTAAGTACTTAGCAGGCAAAGTTTTTAATCTCACTTCGGCTTACGATGCTGCCATCTCCAAAATGTTGCTCAGCTGCGAATATCCAGACTATCTCAACGCTTCGTACAAGAAAGTTGCAGATCTCCGCTACGGCGAGAACCCCCACCAGTCCGCCGCCTACTATGTATCTACTGTGGAGCAAGGTGCGATGAAAGATTTTGAACAATTGGGCGGTAAGGAGCTCTCGTTCAATAACCTCCGAGATATGGATCTTTGCTGGAAAGTTGTGTCCGAGTTTAAAGAACAATTGGCGTGCTGTGCCGTGAAGCATTCTACCCCTTGCGGCGTTTCCATCGGCTCTACCCCGCTCGAAACCTATTCAAAAACCTTTGAATGCGACCCCATTTCCATCTTCGGGGGCATTGTGGCAATGAACTTTACGGTAGATGCGCCCACAGCTGAAGAGCTCAATAAAACTTTCCTTGAAATCGTAATGGCACCAGACTTCAGTACAGAAGCGCTTGACATCCTCCGAAAGAAGAAAAACCTCAGAATCATTAAGATAAAAAACCCTGTGAGCGATAAACAAACTTGGGTTAAAATCGATGGCGGGCTCCTCGTACAGGATTGTGACCATCATTTTTCAAACGAAATACAGGTCGTAACTGAACAAAAGCCTTCTCCTGAGCTTCGCGATGCACTGCTTTTCGCTCAGCGCGTTGTAAAGTATGTGAAATCCAATGCAATTGTAGTCTCCAACGGAACTCAGGCATTAGGCATCGGGGGCGGACAAGTGAACCGAATTTGGGCTACTCAGCAAGCCATCGAAAGGGCAAAAGAAAAATTTAGCGGAGATTTGGTTCTTGCCTCAGATGCATTTTTCCCTTTCCGCGATGTGGTAGATTTCTGCGCCGAGCATCACATCAAAGCCATCATACAGCCTGGTGGAAGTATGCGAGATTCCGAAAGCATACAAGCGGCCAACGAGCACGGTATCCCTATGCTGTTTACTGGTATCAGGCATTTTCTCCACTAGGGGCATCGCCCCTTTTTTAGGGATATTGTTATTAATATAGGGGTCTCTGACCCCCTTTTTTATTTATACACCTATCTATTTGATGATAGTTTTCTTTATTTCTTATAGTAAATACTCTCAATGATGGAATGTTATAAAAAAAGCAGTATAATAACAAATGTTCTATAAAATACAATTCATTGCATGATGATTCAATAAATATAATTTATTAATTTTGATTATTAATAAAAATAAATCTCTAATTTAGCACCGTAATTTTAATGATTCAAATTATGAAAATTTCAGTTTTGAGCCATATAAGTACGGTAAATCTAGCAGCTTTTACTGAGTTAGTTATTAAAATTTCCAAAAGCGAAAAGTATAAAATTGATACGGAAAACCATTATCTGAAAGATATAGAAAACGAATACAATATTTACAAAAAATCTCACACAAAACAGACACATAATGGAAAGGAAAAAGAACTTACAAAAACTGACAGAGAACGAGACTATTTATTTAATGGAATTAAAAGTTTTCTTAAAGGTTGTATAAAGTTGCCTATTCATCCATTTTCTGAGGAAGCAAAATCACTTTATGAGGTATTTAAGTTCCATGATCTTTATCTTAACCGCCTTCCATATGAGGATAAGTCCACACTTTTACGCGAGCTCCTTGAAGCCTTAGAGTTGAAAATTAATAAAGAAAGAATTAAAATACTTCTTCTGGAAACCTCCATCGGCAAGCTAAAAGACACACAAGAAAGATTTGATATCCTATACAGTGAGCAAGTGGAAGCTAATACGAATTTGAGGGAAATACAGAGTGCTTCTGCCATCCGAAAATCTTTGGAGAAAGCGCTGAGAGACTACCTAATCTATGTAAATTCAGCACAATTACTCCCCAATTGGAAGGAACTTCAACTCGAACTAAAAGAATTACTTAAAACAATAAAGTAAATATCTTAATATTAGATTTATACTAAATATAATTTTAATTTGGATACACCCAAATCAGATGATTTTGGGTGCTTTTTTAATACCTTTGCCGCCTTATTTTTTTGCTCTCTTCTCTTCTGAAGGAAAGCAGTTTTAAAAATTCTATTGATTAAAAATAAAGCAAATGCGTACAAAATCTGTCGGCAGAAAGAAGATTAATATCGTAACCTTAGGTTGTTCAAAAAATTTATATGACTCTGAAGTGCTAATGGGTCAGCTGAAAGCGAGCGGAAAGGAAGTGAGCCACGAGGCGAAAAACGGTGATATTATTGTGATTAACACCTGTGGTTTTGTGGATGTTGCAAAAGAGGAGTCGGTAAATACGATACTGGATTATATAGAAGCAAAAAAACGGGGAGATGTGGAAAAAGTGTTTGTAATGGGCTGCTTATCCGAGAGATATAAACCCGACTTGCAGAAAGAAATCCCAGATGTAGATGAATATTTCGGTACGAAGGATCTTCCCATACTTCTGAAGCACCTCGGCGCCGATTATAAACACGAGCTCGTTGGAGAGCGGATGACGACCACCCCAAAACATTATGCCTACCTGAAAATTTCGGAGGGCTGCGACCGGCCGTGTTCTTTCTGCGCAATTCCTCTGATGAGAGGAAACCATATTTCTGTACCGATTGAAAAATTGGTTTTAGAAGCGAAGAAGCTCGCCCAAAAAGGAACAAAGGAATTAATCCTCATTGCACAGGATTTGACCTATTATGGACTCGATATTTATAATAAACGAGCACTCGCCGACCTGCTAAAAGAGCTGGTAAAGGTAGAAGGAATAGAGTGGATTCGCCTGCATTATGCATTCCCTACGGGATTTCCAGAGGATGTTCTCGAAATTATTAAGAACGAGCCTAAGGTTTGTAATTATATTGATATCCCGCTTCAGCATATTAATACCGAAATCCTCAAATCGATGAAAAGAGGAACTACTCGCGAGAAAACCAATACTTTATTAAATAAATTCCGCGAAAAAGTACCCGATATGGCAGTGCGAACAACACTTATCGTAGGCTATCCTGGGGAGACGGAAGAGGCTTTCCAAGAGTTGAAGGAATGGGTAAAGGAACAGCGATTTGACCGCCTTGGATGTTTTACCTACTCCCATGAGGAAAATACAACCGCCTTTGATTTGCAGGATGATGTGCCTCAAGAGGTTAAAGAAGCGAGAGTCTCCGAAATTATGGAGCTGCAATCAAGCATATCTTGGGAAAAAAATCAAGAGAAAGTTGGCAAGGTATTCCGATGTATTTTTGACCGTAAAGAAGGGAATTACTTCGTAGGACGAACGGAGTATGACTCACCAGATGTGGATAATACGGTATTGGTATCCGCAGAAAATCTCTACCTCCCAATTGGAGAATTTGCCGATATCCGAATTACTTCAGCAGAGGAATTTGACCTCTATGGCGAATTAGCATAAAATACAACAATAAAGACCACCGAAAAAGGCTGGTCTTTTTTAATGTTTTATTTAAAATCTATGCTCATCTGAATTTTTATTTGTACTTTTGGACTCTTTCAAAATTAAATTTAATAACAATAATCTTGGTATGAATATATTGGTGTGCATAAGTAGTGTGCCTGATACTACTTCCAAAATAAACTTTACAGCAGATAGCTCTGCATTAGATAAATCAGGAATTCAGTGGATTATTAACCCTGTGGATGAAGTTTGCTTATCAAAAGCGGTGAAATTACAATCTTCGGGAGCGAAAGTAAGTGTGCTTTGCATCGGGGAGGGAGAAACGGAAGCTGTATTAAGGAAGTGCCTTGCAATAGGGGCTGATGAGGCAATTCGCGTAAATCTCTCACCGAAAGATAGCTACTCTACCGCAAAGGAAATAGAACAAGTGGTAAAGTCTGGCAATTATGATGTAATCTTATGCGGAAAAGAATCTATGGATTATAATAACGGTGCAGTTGCAGGGATTTTAGCAGCATTGCTGGGCTATCCTTTTGTAAATTCGGCAATTGAGATTGAACTTCAAGCTAATGAAGCAAAAATTACAAGGGAAATAGATGGAGGTACGGAGACTGTAGCCGTTCAGCTCCCAGCCGTTATCGGTGGGCAGAAAGGTTTGGTAAGCGAGAAAGATATCATTATCCCAAATATGCGAGGAATTATGAGCGCCAGAACGAAGCCTTTGCAAGTATTGGAACCGACCTCAAACGAGGTAAAAGCAAATACCCTATCATTTGAAAATACTCCAGCCCGCGCAAATGTAAAACTCATAGAAGCCAATAACTTAGATGAATTGGTAAGGCTGTTGAAAGAAGAAGCTAAGGTAATTTAATTTGAACTCTTAAAAATATTTGAAATGACAATATTCGTATATGCTGAAAATAATAATGGTAGCTATAAGAAGACTACTTTTGAAGCGATTTCCTTTGCAAAAGCTATCGCTGAAAGCAATGGAGGAAATGTAACAGCAATTACCATAAACCCAACAGATTCAGTAGAAAAACTTTATCAGTATGGTGCCGATAAGGTATTAACCATAAAGAATGAAGGTTTAAAATTCAGCCCAAAAGCATATTCACAAATTCTGGCAGAAGTAGCACAATCAGAATTGATTATCCTTCCAAATACGGTAGATTCTTCCTCAATAGCGCCAATGCTCGCAGTACAAAAAGGATTTTCTATTATCACTAATGTAACCGAATTACCGGAAAGTTTATCCCCTCTACGAGTAAAGAGAAAAGTTTTTTCTGGAAAAGCATTTGCTACTGTGCAATCTGAAACTACTGGAACAGTGCTTACATTAGCTACTAACTCATTTGGGGTAAAAGAAAATCCGCAATCATCAGCAGGAACAGAGGAAATAATCAATTCCACCGTTCAGAATACTGATGTACAAGTGATTTCTACTGAACAAAGTATAGGGAAATTAGATTTAAAAGATGCTGATATCGTAGTTTCTGGCGGTAGAGGGCTGAAAGATGCTGAACACTGGCACTTAATTGAAGAATTAGCTTCTGCACTTGGAGGAGCTACAGCTTGCTCAAAACCCGTTTCCGATATGGGATGGAGACCGCATAGCGAGCATGTGGGACAGACGGGTAAAACGATTTCCCCTAACCTCTATATTGCTGCAGGAATCTCTGGAGCTATTCAGCATTTGGCAGGAGTAAATTCCTCTAAAACAATTGTAGTTATTAATTCCGATTCCGAAGCTCCTTTCTTTAAAGCAGCAGATTATGGAGTGGTAGGAGATGTATTCCAAGTGCTTCCAGAGCTGACTAAAAAGATAAAAGAAGCAAATACATAAGATAAAAAAGAGCTCCGATAGATTATCGGAGCTCTTTTTTTAGTAAAAATCCTCTTCCCTATCAATAAAATAGACTAATGACTAAAATCATTTTCTTTAAGGAGTTGTGCTAAGACTTTTTTTGCTCGCATAATTCTCACTTTGGTATTTGCTATTGAGATATTGAGCACTTCAGCAATTTCTTTTATACTCATTTCTTCAAAAAAGCGGAGACGGATAATCTCAGCGTAATTTGCATCCATAGTAGAGACAATATCCTGAATTTTTTTATGCTCTTCTTCGGAAATCAGGAGCTCTTCTGGAGATTTTGCAAATTCATTTTTTACCTCTTCGAGGTTTCCATCTGTATCCTCAGCTTCTCGGGCTTTCTTCCGCCAGTAGTCTATAATCGTATTTTGAGCAATGGTAAGCACCCAAGTCTTAAACTGAAAATCAGAGTCGTAAAGATGTAATTTAGAGAGTACTTTGGAGAAGACATTAACAGTAATTTCATCTGCTAAGTTCTCGTGCTGTACCTTCTTCATCACAAAGGAAAAGACCTCTACCCAATAGAGATTAATCAGAGCGGTTTGGGACTTCTGATCTTTCTCTCTCGCCAGTTGAATGAGCTGTAGTATTTGTTTTTGCTCCATTGCTCAGCTATTTTTTTTAGCTATTTTAGATATTCTGCAAGTATGCCAATGCTTCTGGACCTTTATTACAGATTAAATCCAGCACCGATAAATCTTCTATAAAGCCCATTTTGTCTGAAAAGGTTTGATAATACTCTTCAAAACCATAATGTGGTTTTTTTTTAGCACTAAACTTCTCCCTGTAATCATTCATCTGAGGCTGTTTTATATACTCCTCAGTAAGCAAAAAGCCTTTATCTGTCTTTAAAATACGCTGCAAAACCTCCAACGCCCTAAGGTTGAATTTCAGTAATGAAGGCTCACGAGTCTCGAAGATTGATTGGAGCTTATCTTCGTAATATTCAAAGTAGGGAGAGGATTGATAGGCAGTCTTAATAGACTTCCAATGGAGCTTTTGCCAATTCTCAGCATAGGAGATTTGTATATCTTTCATCAGCCTGTCTCCCGTATGTTTTATAGGGATAATGAGGGATAATTTCCCATTAGCACTATAGATATTCGCTCTGTTTCGGTAGGTTTGTTTAGGAAAATTCTCATACTGTTCCAGTGTAATATCTTCCTGAGCGATAAACCGAGCAAACCAGCTCACAGGCGGGAGGTAGAATACAGGTAAGAGGTTCATTATTCGTCTTCTTTTTTCTTTTTGAATATCTTCATAATATAATCCCAGCCGAAGAAAAGGGTCAGGATGAGCACTGCAAGCCACCAGTAGGATGTTTTATTAGCATCGCCTGTATTTACGGCTTTAAACATTCTTTCCCATCGGATTTTAAATGGTGCCTGGTAGATTTTTCCTTCCGAATAGGATACCCCTCGCTCAGAATCTGAGAACAGCCCTTGTAGGCTTAGCCAAGCGAACATAGGCTTACCCATAATGTGCGTTTCTGGAACGAAACCGAAGAACCTTGCATCTAATGAATTGTCTCGGTTGTCCCCTATCATCATATAATAATTGTATTTTACGGTGTATTGATCGGTCTCTTTGCCATTGATGAAGAATTTACCGTCTTTATGCACCAATGTATTGCCTTCGTATTGGGTAATGAGCTTTTGATATTCTGGTAGGTTATCTTCGGTAAGGCTAATAACATCTCCTTTTTTAGGAATTCTCAGTGGGCCATACCAGTCTGGGTTCCAGTTTTTATTATGAGGGAAAATCGTATTGGAATAGTTGATTTTATTACTAAGAACGAGCTCTCCTTCTTCCATAGATTTTACTTTATTTATATAGTACCCCACTGTTTTTTCGCCTTTGGGGTCTATATTTTCTTCTACGGAGGTTACGCCAGGCATTGCTTTAAAATCTTTTACCATAGCATCGGTAAGTCCGCTGAATACATAGACTCCGTCTTTCTCCTCGAAGGGTAAAACGCCATAGGCTTTGAATATTGCATCAATGTCGAGGAGCTGCTCAGTGGTTACGGTATAGGAATGCTGTACTTCGGCGTCTGCCATTCGTTTTTCGGGCTTTCCATTGATGAACACCTTACCTGCTTTTATCTCCAATACATCACCAGCAGTGGCGAGCAGTCGTTTTACATAGGGGTCTTTCCTGTCTATTGCGGTATGCACCGAGTCATCAGGATAGTTGAAGACCACAATATCATTTCGCTGAGGCTCACTACTGAAAATCCTCAGATACGGGAGCTCTACAGCATCTACATAGGACTTAGGGTCGTCTTTCGGATTGCCTTTCTCACCAGTATCCATTATGGTGCTTTGTAAAAAAGGGATAGCGAGCGGTCGTGTAGGCATTCGGAAGCCATAGCTCCATTTATTAACGAAGAGGAAATCGCCCACAAGGAGTGTTCTTTCCATCGAGCCGGTAGGGATTCCGAAGGGTTGGGTAACGAATGTGTGTATAATGGTAGCAAATACCGCTGCGAAGGTTAATGAACCGATGAGCGTATCTTTTTTCTTCTCCTGCCGCTCTTCTTCGGTGAGGAAGAGGTCTTCCATTTCATCTATTTCGGCATCATCAAAGTAGTTGATGTACGCCATATAGATAAACGGTAGTACAACGGTGAGAAATTTTTGAGGGAAGAGCTTTTTGCCGAATTTTTCCATCAAAAGGAGGTGAAAAACAGTCATCATAATGCTTCCCACAATCGGCATATAGGCAAGGAGTGCCCACCATTTCGGTTTTTTTGAGACCTTTAGTATAAGGAAGTAATTATAAAAAGGGACGAAAGCCAAAAGCGGGTGATGCCCCATTTTTCTGAAAAGTTTCCAAGTAGAGAGCCCCATTAGTGCGGATAAAATGAGGACAAAAACAGTGTATTGAACGAAATATTCCATTGATATTTTTCGGTTTTTTCGGTATTTAATCGCTTAAAAAGCAGGTGCGAATATAAATATTTTAAAATAAATCTTTTTTCTATTGCGCAATAGACTTTTTTATATAACTTTGACGCGTTTAAAATAAGGGACCCCCCCTCTATTTTTCAAGTGTTTATATTTTTATTTAATATTTAAAAATCTAAAACAGTATGATAATATGCATGGGTAACTATGAAAATAGACATAAAGAGCCAAGGGAAATTTTCATTAGCCATCATAAAATAAAAAAAAGATATGCAGACAGTATTGCTAAATACTGAAACTTAACCAACGAAGGATTAAAATACCAATATAGTGAGGTATTTTAATCCTTCGTCTTATTCTTTTACCCCTTCAAATCTGAAAGTAGAAGAAAAAATATTAAAATGAAACAGGAGATAAAATCTCTATCCGAAGAGGAATTTTTATCTCGGGAGAGCGCCGAAAATCCTTAATAGAGTAAGCAATTGATTAAAAAAATAAGAACAAGTAATAAGTAAGTATTAGAAATGAAGAAAATTTCAATTTTATTCGCATTATGCCTCGCAATAGTGGCGTATGCGCAGGGAAATCCCCTCATCGGTGTATGGAAAAGCGATGCCAGCGGCGTAGTGGAGCTCTCCGCTTCGGGAGATTTTAGCTATACCTACGAAAAAGTAGGCGAGCCAAGTGTATCGGGCTCAGGCTCGGCAGTAGCGGTGGGAACTGAGTTTCAGCTTAAAATAACAGAATCCGTAGGAGAATATACCATTAAAATAAACCCAACGGGAGTTTTTAGACTGAAAAAAAATGGAGGCGATGCTTTCCGAAACCTCAGCCAATGGGGAGATATAGACTGGGCAGAAGACCTCTCGGGAATGTTTAGAGAGTGTAGCCAACTGAAAATAACCGCTACCGATACCCCAGACTTCTCCAAAGTAACCGATATGAGCAGGATGTTTCTCAATTGCGAGCAATTAGAAAATGTACCCAACATAAACGAATGGGCAGTAGGCGAGGTTACAGATATGGAATCTATGTTTGAAGGAGCAAAGCAGTTTAACGGCGATATCTCCCAATGGAAGGTAGGAAAAGTGGAAACAATGGTGTCTATGTTTAAAGGAGCAGAGGCATTTAACCAAGACCTCTCCCAGTGGGATACCGAAGCCCTTACCGAAACCGTAAGTATGTTTAGAGGTGCAAAGGCTTTCAATAAAGATATCTCTGGCTGGAAAGTGCAAAATATCTCGCTAATGAGCAGTATGTTTTATGACGCAACGAATTTTAGCCAAGACTTAGGCGCTTGGAAGATAAAAACAGGTGCCACGCTGGCAGGGATTTTTAGAAACTCTGGAATGGATTGCGAAAGCTACAGCAAAACCCTCAAAGGCTGGGCAGAAAATTCTGAAGTAGGAACAAGCGTAAACCTCTCTACCAACTCCAAGTATGGAGATGCAGCAAAACCTTATAGAGATGAGCTCATTAAAAAGAAAGGATGGACCATCAGTAGCGATAAATATGACGATAAATGTACCGTAGACTTAGGCATAGCCGATACCCCTACCCGACCAGCCCTCAAAGTACTGAAACCCGTAAAAGATGAGCTCATTATCTCAAGCCCAGAAGAGATAAAAAACATTGAAATCTATACCGCTTCTGGCGCACTCATCAAGACATTAAAAGGAAAACAAAGAGCCGTAAGCAACCTACCAAAAGGGCTCTATATCTTAAAAATAAATACAGAAAATCATCAGTACACAGAGAAAATTATTAAAGAATAATCATCAGAGATAATCCATCTCATCATTAAATTAAAACAACATAATTAATATATTTCAATAATGAAGAAAATCTCGATTTTATTCGCATTATTCGTCGCAATAGTGGCGTATGCGCAAGAACCTTTCGTAGGAGTGTGGAATGCCCCAAGAGGACAAATAGTCTTCGCAACAGAAGGAGAATTTAGCTACTCCTATGAAAAGGTAGGAAACCCTAGTATCAAGGGTATAGGAGATGGCTGGCCTAATAGAACAGAGCTGTTCGTAAGCCCTGGTAAATACAAAATCTCCATCGTACCAAAAAACAATAATAAATTTAGATTTAAAGACCTTAACAACTTCCTCGAAGTACAAAAATGGGGAAGCGTGAAATGGGCAGATGACCTCTCAGGGATGTTCGCTAACTGCAACGAACTCCAAATAACCGCTGACGATACTCCCGATCTATCTGGGGTAACCAGCCTTAGCGGGCTCTTCAGCGGCTGCTCTTCATTGGAAACCATCAATGGATTAAACGACTGGGATGTAAGCAATGTTCAAGATATGAGCTATATGTTTAGCGGTGCTACGCATTTCAACCAAGACCTGTTCAGATGGAATATGGGCAATGTAAAAAATGTGAGCTATATGTTCCAGGAAGCAAGCACTTTTAATGGAGATATCCATACTTGGGAATTCAAAAACCTCGAAAATATGGAGTATATGTTCCGAGAAGCATTTGCATTTAATGGCGATGTATCTAACTGGAATGTAGGCACTGTAACCAATATGAAAGGCGTATTCTATAGAGCAAAAGCCTTTAGTGGAGATGTCTCTAACTGGAATGTATCCCAAGCTAAGAATATGGAAGTGATGTTCTATGAAGCATTACAGTTTAATAGCGACCTTTCTAGATGGGATGTAGGTAATGTAACCCTTATGTACGCTATGTTCTCCAAAGCTCCGCTATTCAACTCCGACCTTTCTAACTGGAATGTGAGTAATGTTACAGGAACTTGGAGTATGTTCCAAGGTGCTACAGCTTTCAATAGCGATATTTCCAGATGGGATGTGAGCAAGGTAACCGATATGAACAATATGTTTAAAGAAGCAGAGGCATTCAACCAAGATATCTCCCAATGGGATGTAAGCAAGGTAACCAATATGGGCTCTATGTTTGAAAGTACAAAAAATTTTAATAAAGATATCTCTAACTGGGATGTAAGTAGCGTACAAGTACTTGACTTTATGTTTGAAGATGCTAAGGCATTTAACCAAAGCCTTGCAGGATGGAAGATAAAAGATAAAGCCCATATGACGAACTTCCTCAAAGAATCTGGAATGGATTGCGAAAACTACAGCAAGACACTCAAAGGCTGGGCAGATAATCCTAACACAGGTAAGGAAATCCACTTCTACTCTACCGCAAGCTACGGAGATAGTGCAAAACCTTACAGACAAAAACTCATCGATGAGAAAGACTGGAAAATCTATAGCGACAGCTACGACTCAAGCTGTACTGCCGACTTAGCAACAGAAACAGTAGCACAAAGACCACAGTTCTTCATCATAAAACCAGTAAAAGAAGAGCTGCACATTCAAGGCTTAGACGGCATCAAGAGCATAGAAATCTACTCCGCAAACGGAAGCCTCGTAAAAACACTCAATGCAAACCAAAGAGGCGTAAGCAACCTTTCCAAAGGTGTGTATATCCTTAAAATCAATACCCAAAACGGTACTTATACAGATAAAATCATTAAAGATTAAAACCTAATTTAATAGCCCCTGAGGTCAACTTTGGAGGCTTTTGTCTATATTTTAGAAGCATAATTAAATACATTTATAATGAAAAAAATTTCAATTTTATTCGCATTATTCGTCGCAATGGTGGCGTATGCACAGAAGCCTTTCGTAGGCGTATGGAAAACAAATAAGAAAGGGGAAATCTCTTTTGGAAGTGTGGGCAACTTTAACTATACCTACGAGAAAGTAGGCGACCCAAGTGTAACAGGTTCAGGAGCAGGTGTGCCTGCAAAAACAACCCTCAACTTGGCAAATGGAGAATATAAAATCACCATCACACCAACAGAGGCTTTTAAATTTAAGAATCTTAGCGGCATCATTGAATTAAAAGAATGGGGAGAAATAAATTGGACGGATGATTTATCCGATCTCTTCCGAGGATGCTCTGGTCTTAAAATAACCGCAACCGATAAGCCGAACTTTTCTAATGTAACCAATATGAGCCATATGTTCTACTATTGTAGGGAAATCGATAATATCCCTGGCATAGAAAACTGGGATGTAAGTAAGGTTACCAATATGAAGAATATGTTTAACAATGCTGCTAAATTTAACGGCAATATCTCTGGCTGGAATGTATCCCAAGTAGAAGATATGAGCGGGATGTTTGCCCACGCACAAGCATTTAACCAAGACATCTCCAACTGGAAAGTGGGCAATGTAAAGAATATGGGAGGAGTTAACTTCTACAAAGGAGGGATGTTTGAAGGAGCTAAGGCATTCAACCAAGACCTCTCCAAATGGAATGTGAGCAAAGTAGAAAATATGAGCTATATGTTTAATGGCGCTACGGCATTCAACCAGGACCTCTCCAACTGGAATGTGAGCAATGTAAACAATATGCAGTATATGTTTAGCGATGCGGTCAACTTTAACCAAAATATGCCAAACTGGAAAACAGGAAAAGTGAAAAATATGGCAAATATGTTCAACGGTGCTATAAAATTCAACGGAGATATCTCCAACTGGGATGTAGAGCAGGTAACCAATATGAACTCTATGTTTAATGGGGCTTCTGAGTTCAACTCCGATATCTCTAAATGGACGGTAGACAATGTAGCGCATATGAACTCTATGTTTTTTAATGCTATAGCTTTCAACTCCAACCTCTCTGAATGGAGCGTAGGTAAAGTGCAAGATATGAGCTCTATGTTTGAGAATGCAAAAGCATTTAACCAAGACCTCTCCAAATGGGATGTAACCAATGTAACCAATATGAGAAGGATGTTTAACAGAGCAGGAGTATTTACCAGCGACCTCTCTAAATGGAATGTGGGGAGCGTTACCAATATGACTGAGCTGTTCTGGAACGCAGCAGAATTTGAGAGCGACCTCTCTAACTGGAATGTAGGCAATGTAGAAAATATGGAGTTTATGTTCCACGGAGCAGAGAAATTTAATAGCGACCTCTCTAACTGGAATGTATCTAAAGCTAAAAATATGAACAGAATGTTCGTAGGTGCAAGAAAATTTAACCAAAACTTGGGAAGCTGGACTATTCCAACGGATGCTAAACTCGGCGGTATATTCTCCTTCTCTGGAATGGATTGCGAAAACTACAGCAAAACCCTCAAAGGCTGGGCAGAAAACCCAAATACAGGAAGAGATGTAGTCTTCTCTTCTCAAGCCGTTACTTATGGTGCTGCTGCTAAGCCTTACAGACAAAAACTTATCGACATTAAATGGTGGAAAATCTCTGGCGATACATTTGATGCAGGCTGTACTGCCGACTTAGCAACCGAAGATGTAGCGCAAAAACCACAGTTCTTCATCATAAAACCAGTAAAAGATGAGCTTCACATTCAAGGCTTAGACGGCATCAAGAGCATAGAAATCTACTCCGCAAACGGAAGCCTCGTAAAAACACTCAGCACAAACCAAAGAAGCGTAAGCAACCTTTCCAAAGGTGTGTATATCCTTAAAATCAATACCCAAAACGCTACTTATACAGAGAAAATCATTAAAGATTAAAACTCTGATTGAGCAAATTAATATGAAACAGTACAGCCACTTATGGTTGTACTGTTTTTCTTTTGGATTCTTTTGTGAGCCGATTAATTCCCGTAATCGAATCAAAATTATCGTATATTTGAGCCGATTAATCAATATTAATTGGCTCATAGTATTATTTATTAATACAACGGAGGTCAAATTTAATACGATGACGCATTAATTTAATGAGATGGAGGTCAATTTTAGACCGTCGTCGGTCTATTTTAATGCGATGGAGGTCAAAATTTGACCTCTGGAGCACTAATTTAGAGGTATAGAGCATTAATTTAATGCTCCATCTTAGTAATCTTACTAAGATTTTCTTCAAAAACAGATAAACTACGCATTAAAACAGAGATAATTTTATTAATTTCATAAAAAAGAAGGCTTTCGCCTCCTCATTTTTTATACTCCTAAGACATCTTTCATACTGAAAATGCCCTTTTTGTCTCTTAACCACTCGGCGGCAACTACCGCCCCGAGCGCAAAGCCTTCCCTACTGAAAGCCGTATGTTTTATCTCGATTTCATCTACTTTGGAGCGGTAGAATACCGAGTGCGTACCTGGAACTTCATCTTCCCGAATGGCAAAAATTCCTAATTGGGCACCTTCGGTTTCATCTAATTTCCACAAATGAAACTTCGGATGATGAGCGATAAGCCCTTCAGCTAAGGAAATTGCCGTACCGCTCGGTGCGTCCTTCTTATGAATGTGGTGTATCTCTTCCAGCTGGGCATTATACTCATCAAAATGAGCCATCATCAATGCTAATTTCTCATTCAGAGCAAAGAAAAGATTCACACCGAGAGAGAAATTAGAACCATAAAGAAAAGCGGACTGCTGTGCCTGTGCGATTTGCTCTATTTCTGGCTTCCTGCTGAGCCAGCCCGTAGTACCGCAGACCACAGGCGTATGGTTTTCAAGGCAGGTTTTTATATTCTGGAAAGCCACTTCTGGCTGGGAGAATTCTATTGCCACATCGGCATTATTCAGCGTCTCGGAAGTCGGGGTTTGGTTGAGCCTGGCAACGATTTCGTGCCCTCTCTCGGTCGCGATTCTATCGATAATCTGCCCCATTTTACCATAACCCACTAATGCTATTTTCATTTTATATTCTGTATGTATTAAAATCTAAAACTAAGGCTTATTCCTGCTTTTGCATTCTGCTCGGCATACTCATCGTAGATAACGGTAGGTTTCAGAGTCAGGTTTGGGTCTCGCTTCATCTCATAAAGATGCGCATCTACCACTGCATCTATAATATTGAGCACATAGATAAGCCCCGTAATGGCAATGGCATAGTCTCTTTGCCTTTTAAATTTATCCTGAATGCGCCCCAAAACCTCCTCATTCACTCCCTGAAAACCAGAGAACTCGTGAGGCTGCCCATTAAGCTCTGCAATAAAGGCAGAGCGGTATTTATCATACTTCCGCTGGTTCCAGAGAACGATGCCTACCCCTGTGCCAATCCCTCCCCAGACAATAGGAATCTTCCAGTATTTCTTATTATAATACTGCCCGAGCCCAGGTAAAACTGCAGAGTATAAACCCGCCTTCACAGGGCTGTTAGGAGTAATCTTTAAAGGTTTATTTATCATCTGAATGTCTCGCTCTATATCCTGCACGGTTTGAGGTGCTACCTTTAAGGTATCTACCTCCTGTGAAAAGGCAAGATGAATGATAAAACAAGAGATGATGAGCAAAAGTTTTTTCATATTTATAAGCGGTGGCTATCGGTTAAAGTAAGCGAGAATCTCTTCCAGCACTGCTTCGTTTTTAAAATCCAAAACCAGCTTTCCTTTTTTACCATTGGCAGAAGTTTTAATCTCCACTTTTGTATCCAGCAGGTCACTGAGGTTTTTCTGAACTTTCTTATGATAATTAGAAATCTCCCTTTGAGCTTTGGTTTTCTTCTCCTTCGGATTTTTTATCGCTGATGCTAATGCCTCAGCTTGGCGAACATTTAGTTCTTCTTTTATAATCTGCTCGAAAAGCTGCTGCTGCTCCTCCTCAGTATCAAGACTAAGGATGGCTCTACCGTGCCCCGCTGAAATTGCAGCACTACGGATGGCATTTTGTATCTCGGGGGTTAGTCTGAGCAAACGAAGAGAATTCGTAATGGTACTCCTCTCCTTCCCTACCCTTTGGCTGAGGTTTTCTTGGGTAAGACCGATTTCCTCCAAAAGTCGCTGATAAGTAAGGGCAACTTCTATCGCATCGAGGTCTTCCCTTTGGATGTTTTCTACGAGCGCCATCTCCAGAAGCTCCTGGTCATTCACAAGGCGAATGTAAGCAGGGATAGTTTTTAAGCCTGCGAGCTTAGACGCACGGAAACGCCGTTCACCAGAGATAATCTCAAATTTATCTTTATCCTTTCTCAGGGTAATGGGCTGGATAACACCGAGTGATTTAATGGACTGAGCCAAGTCGGTAAGGGCTTTTTCATCAAAATAAGTCCTCGGCTGTGTGGCGTTGGGGTAGATATCCTCTATTGGAACCTCCACAATATTTCCGACCAACTTCTCGGCACCTGCATCGGTAGCGGTATGTATTGTATTTTTAGATTCAGAGTTTAGGATTGCCCCTAAACCTCTGCCCATTGCTCTTTTTTTGTCTTTCATTTTTTAAGTTTTTATAGCGCTTAAAACCGCATTTTCTCTATTTTTTATTTTTAAGAAGCACCTCCTCTGCCAGCTGTATATACTGCACTGCACCTTTGCTTTCGGCATCATACATCAGGATGCTTTCACCAAAACTCGGTGCCTCGCTAAGCCTTACATTCCTGCTGATAACCGTCTCAAAAACCATTTCTGGGAAGTGCATATTCACTTCCTCTACTACTTGATTCGAGAGACGGAGCCGGCTATCATACATCGTGAGGAGAAGCCCCTCTATACTTAAATCAGGATTATGGATATTCTGCACATTCTTAATGGTATTGAGCAATTTACCCAAGCCCTCCAATGCAAAATATTCGCACTGTATAGGAACGATGACGGAATCTGCCGCCGTAAGCGCATTGATGGTAATAAGCCCCAAGCTCGGAGCACAATCAATGATAATGAAATCATATTGATTTTTAATAGGCTCTAAGGCTGTTCTGAGCATATACTCTCGGTTTTCCTTATCTACCAATTCTATTTCGGCAGCAACCAAATCAATATGAGAAGGAATAATATCTAAATTCGGAGAGCTGGTTTTGTATATGCAATCTTCCACATTTTCACTATGCTCCAAGAGATTATAGGTAGAATTTCTCACTTCTTCTACACCGAGACCAGAGGTAGCATTTGCTTGTGGATCAGCATCAATAATCAGCACTTTTTTTTCAAGGACACCGAGTGCAGCGGCTAAATTTACCGCAGTCGTCGTTTTTCCTACTCCTCCTTTTTGATTTGCAATTCCTATTATTTTAGCCATTCTAAAAATTATAATTCCCCAAAAGTACAAATTTTTTATTCTTGCAATAAATTGATATTGGATTAGCAATATTTAATCCTCTACAAACCAAAAAATTATTAGAATAAAAAATTATCCACATTCGGTTATAGAATGTGGATAAAACTATAAAAAAAACAGCTATGTCCTTAGTTAAATACTACAGAAACAGGGAATCTAAAATAGCTCCTAACTGGTTGTCCATCAATTTTTGCAGGCGTCCATTTTCCTTTTATACTTTTGATAGCACGGATGGTTTCTTTGTTAAAAGCATCATCTTTTCCACTTGCCTTGATATTAGATATACTACCATCTTTTTCAACGACAAAAGTGATTTCTGTACTTAATTTTTCATTACTTTCCTCAAATTCGGAAATATCAAAACTGCTCATCACCTTATTTCTAAAAGCATCTATCCCACCTATGAAATCTGCGCTTACATCTACCTTCGTCTTTGGTGAATCATCTATTATAACAGGTTTTTCAAATTTCACTTCTCCTGTATTACCGCTGTTATTCGTCTCATTTGAAGACGGATTAAGTCTAATATCCGGTGATTTCCCCTGTATGGTCTCCAACCCTCTTATTGCATTTAGCGATTCTTCATTGGTAGGGACTGAGCTTTCATTTGTCGCATTTCGTTTAGGGTCAGGCACTCGGCTATCTACTGTATTTACCTTCTGGGGTTTAGGGGGAGTTATTGACTTTTCAGGGAGAGGCTTCTCGTCCTCTTTTTTCTCTATATTTTCAATATCCATAGGGCGAGCAACGACCTCTACCGTAGCCTTAGGCTCTTCTTTAAAAAGACTTGTTACCAACGGAATGATGGATACCGAGCCAAAAAATGCCACTCCAATAAACATTGCTTTTGTCAGCATTTTGTCTGATTGATAGCGCAGGTCATAAGCGCCATATTCTTTGTTTCTCCCTTGAAAAATCACCTCATCTAAGAGGAATTCTTCTTTTTTAAATAAATTTTTCATTGCATCTGTTTTTAATTTTATTAAACTCGTCTTATTTATTATAATTTTTAAGATTATTTTCAGTATTTCAATCCAATGATTATCTACTCTACAAAGTCTTTGCCAAAAATAAATAAAACTGAATATCTATTATAATTTCTAAAATCTAAAGCAATACCCTCTTTTTACAAGATTTGCATTATTTTTAAGTATTTGATGGAAGTCTTTTTCTAAGATATACTACCCAGAAAAAATAAAAGGGGGCAAAGCCCCCAAAATAAGTATTCAAATGAATCTTTCTTTAAAAAAGAAAGAGACGATATCCCCTAATAATTCTTTACCACGCCTTTTACAATGCTGATAACATTTGGCATTGCTTTTTCGGCGGCTTGTAGAACCTCGTCGTGAGAGACGGTAAAGGCAATATCTGGCCCGCCAAGGTCGGTAATGATAGAGATTCCGAAGCAGTCCATCCCCTGATGCTTAGCCACGATAACCTCTGGTACGGTGCTCATCCCCACAGCATCTCCACCGATTGCTTTTACAAGACCGTACTCGGCAGGAGTCTCGAAGGTAGGCCCTTGAAGCGCTACATATACTCCTTGATGTACTTTGATGCCTTTCTCTGTAGCTACTTTCTCTGCTATTTCAATCATTTTTCTGCTGTAAGGCTCACTCATATCTACGAAACGAGGACCGAATTCATCTATATTCTTACCTCTGAGCGGGTGCTCTGGCATCATATTAATATGGTCGCGAATAATCATTACATCTGCCACACGGAAGTCTTTATTTACCCCACCAGAAGCATTGGAAACGATGAGATTCTTGATACCAAGCGCGTGGAAAACCCTGAAAGGGAAAACTACCGTCTTAATATCGTGCCCTTCGTAGTAGTGGAACCTACCGCTCATCATCAGTACTTTTTTGCCTTCGAGATTTCCGTAGATGAGCTTGCCTCCGTGCCCTACAACGGTAGTCTGAGGAAAGTTTGGAATCTCGCTATACTCCAATGTATGTATCGGCTCTACTTCGTTTTTCAAAGCACCAAGCCCAGAGCCTAATACGATTGCGAAATCTGGGGTTTCTTTGATGATTCCCTTAATAAATTCTGCGGTTTCTTTAATTTTGTTTAACATAGTCTATAATTATTTGATTAAACTCTTCTTTTTTATCAATGGATAGATTTATCGGCCAGTAAAAAATAAGACCTCTAAGGTAATCAAAAGTTTTCAATCTTACATAATCCTTCTCGGTAGTGAGGATGAGTTTATAATCTCCAAGCTTTCGGTATTCATCCATAATCTTCTTTATATCAGCATCTGTAAAGTTATGATGATCCTTAAATTTTAAATGTTTAAAATTCTTGTTAAACTTGGAAAGATGTTCCAAAAGGGGCTTAGGATTGGCAATCCCCGTGATGAGGAGAATGTCGTAATACGCCAGATTATTATCGGGGAGCTCGGTAGGTTTTCCCAGCCCATCTTTACCAAACACCTTTTCATCATAGCTAATAGATGAGAAAAACACCTTTTGATTCTGTGTAGGCTTTATACGAGAGATATAATACTGTTTCTTCTCCTCTGTAAGGTTATCTGGGCATTTGGAAACCATAATAACTTGTGCTCTTTTGGCTCCTACCCGGCTCTCTCTAAGGTTGCCCGCAGGCAGTAGGAAATCCTTAAAGTAGGGGTCGTTATAATCCGTCATCAGGATGTTAAAACCTGCTTTTATCGCACGGTGCTGATAGGCATCATCCAAAAGGAGAACTTTTAAATCCATATCGGGAATCATCTTCTTTGCTCCCTCTACTCTATCTTCACAAACCCCAATAACGAAACGATTTTTAAACCTCTCGAAGAGCTGCATAGCTTCATCACCTACCTGCCTGTAATTACTGTCGTAATTGGTAATCCTGTAGCCTTTCGTCTGCCTGCCATAACCACGAGAGAGCACTCCCGTTCGGTAATATTGAGAAAGCAAATCGGCAAGATACATCACCATTGGAGACTTTCCAGAGCCTCCTACGGACAAATTACCTACATTAATGATTGGGGTTCTAAACCTCGTGGACTTAAGAATTCCTATGCTATACGCCAAGTTTCGGGTAGCCGTAGCCAAATGATAAACGAGGGAAAAAGGATAGAGATACCATCTTTTCATACGGGTACAAAAGTAGTTCTTTTCTTCCTTTTAATAAAATGAATCCTTAGGCAACGACCCGTAAAACTCAATAGACTCAATGATATTTTTCTCCGTGGATTGATAATCATAAATACCGCTTCCCACCGCAGAGATAAGGGAGAAATTAATCTTCCCAGACGTATTCTTTTTGTCATTGGCCATTAGGGAAATCAAGGCTTCATCTGTAAAATTCTGGATATTGAGCACTGGATAGAATTTTCTTATCGTGTTTATAATATTATCACGGGTTTCTCTATTAATCAATCCTTCAAGACAAGAGAGATAAGTCTCGCAAATCATACCTGCTGCTACTGCTTCTCCGTGGGGAACCAAACTACCTTGTTCCAAGAAAAGGCTCTCAATAGCGTGCCCGATAGTATGCCCGAAATTCAGTGTTTTTCTGATATTTTCTTCCTTGAAATCAATACTCACCACCTTCTCTTTTATCATCATAGATTCTTTGATGTAGGGCGAAACTGCTGCTACATTAATCTCCGAAAGAGAGGAGAGGTTCTCCCAATGCGAACGGCTGGCAATAAGACCGTGCTTAAGCATCTCTGCAAAGCCACTCCTAAGCTCTACAAAAGGAAGGCTATCTAAAAAGTTCGGATAAACGAAAACAGCTTCTGGATGGGCAAAAGTCCCCACTACATTCTTCAAAAACTGATGGTCAATCCCCGTTTTACCACCGATAGAAGCATCACACATTGCGAGGAGGCTTGTTGGCATATTTACAAAGCGAATCCCTCTCTTATAAGTAGATGCCACAAAGCCACCAAGATCGGTAATAACCCCTCCGCCAAGGTTGATGAGCAATGATTTCCTATCCGCACCGAAATCTGCCAATATCTCCCACAGTTGCGTTGCCGTTTCTATGGTTTTCATTTCCTCACCTGCTTCTATTTCTATAATTTCAAAAGGAATATCGGTCTGCATATTGAGTAAAAGCGTAGGCAAGCAGTACTCATTTGTGTTTTCATCACAAAGGATGAATATTTTAGTTGGTAAAGCCTCAGACAAATACAAATTCAGTAGAGAAAATTGAGTATCTAATATTGAAATCATTTGAATTTTAATTTTTAGCTGTGCAAAAATACTAATTATATGAGGTTGGTAAGAGATGAAAAAAAAATCCAGAGGCTTATCAGGCTCTGGATTTTGTATTTGAATGATGATAGCTTAGTATCCTGCGCTTGAAGGAGCAGTACCTTTACCCGAAAGAGCGAGGGCAGAGGAAGTACCAATCCTCTTAACACCGAGCGCAATCATATCAAGGGCTTCTTGGTGGGTTCTAACGCCTCCCGCAGCCTTTACGGGGAGCTTACCCGCGTGGGCAATCATTATTTTAATGGCTTCTGGAGTGGCTCCATTGGGCTTTCCGCCTTCCGTTTTATAGAAACCTGTGGAAGATTTAACGAAAATCTCTTGCTCTCTACCTGCAAAACTCTCCTCTGCCCACTGGCGAATGTGAGAAGTGATGCTGGCAATCTGCTCATCGGTAAGAGCGGCGATTTCGATAATCCATTTGGCGGTTTTATGATGTTTGAGCGCGAGAGCGGTACATTTTAGGAACTCATCTTTTACATAAGCGAGCTCATTTGCCTTAAATTTCTCGAAATTAATGACGAAATCGAGCTCATCTACGCCATCGGCAATCGCCTTTTCTGCCTCTGCGAGCTTCGCCTCTACAGATGCGGTGCCCTCGTGGAAGCCGATAACGGTACCAACCTTAACGGAGGCACTCTTTTCCTTGATATAGTTCTTGATGAAGTGGACATATTCTGGACGAATCATCACTTCGAAGAAATGGTAGTTAATGGCCTCGTCGGTGAGCTCAATTACCTTTTTACGGGTCTCTTCTGTGGTGAGACCAGACTGTTCTGGGAGTTTTAGATAAGTGGAATCTAAAAAATTTTCTACATTCATAGCTTACTAATTTTTTATGTTAATAATTCAGTTAATAATTGTCTTTGTTTGTATGATGACGGGGAAGTGATCGCTTTGTCCGCCCAAGTATCTGCTTCCGGCGAAGGTTCGCGAGGGCTTTCCGTGCTGCTTCAGTTGTTCTGGAGCAAAGATTTCTGCTTTTACAAACGCTAACGGGAAGTTTTCTGACACGAGATGTTCGGAGAAGAGAATCTGATCAAACAACAAACCCTTTGAGCGATGGAAATTGGAAAACGACCTATTGGCATAAACCTCTGAAAAAGGGTTTATCAGCTGGAAACGAGGGCTTATATTCATCAGATTTCTTATGGCTTCATCATTAGGATTGGCATTAAAATCACCGAGAATGATGACGGGCTCTTTTTGGGCGTTAAGATTGTTTATCAGATGCTCTTTGAGGGTGTTCAGTATGATTTCTCTTTTGTTTTTTGCCTCATCTGACCCTCTTCGGGACGGGAGATGGAGGGTATAAACATTGAATATTGAGTTGCAATACTGTATTTTAGTAAAGATGATGCTTCTGGTTTCCGAAACGGGAAGAGGCTCGGAATGGAGGACCTCTATTTCCTTAGAATCATAGAGTAAAGCGGTATCTACGCCCCTTTTGTCACGGCCTTTGTAATGTATAATGCCGTAGCTAGAAAGCGGCGGATATTGTATTAAGTCTTCCAGAGGCTGTATGCCCTGTACCTCGCATACGCCAATGATGATCGGGAGGCTCCCGTAGGTTTTTTGTATTAATAGGAGTGTTTCTGAAATGCTTTTTAGCTTTTTTTGGTATCGGCTGAGCGACCAATTTCTCAATTGATTATCAATATTCTGAGAACTTAGAGGATAAAATAAATTCTCCAGATTGTAAAACATCAAAAGGGCAGTATTTCCTTTGGCTCTCAGCATTATCTTGTATTATCCATTAAAAATCATTTTCTTTTTCACGAAATAATTCAGTATTGAGGTTAGAATAATCGCAGATATTTTGCTTAAAACCTCCGCGCTAAATGTGAAAATGATGAGTTTTAAGTGATTCTTGAAAACAAAAGTAAAAAATATTTGAAAGAAAACCAAACTCAGAAGAGTACTTAGCAATGAAACCAACATAAAGTAGGCAAACTCCCTCCTTTTGGAGTGCTTCCCCCTCTGGAATACGAACCAAATGCTGAAGAAATAGTTCGTAATAATGCCGAGCGAGGTAGAAAAAACATTGCTCAAAGGGAAATGTATGCCGTAGAAATTGGTCTCGGAGGAGATGATTGAAGGGAGAATGAGGCTTAGTCCTTTAAAACTACTCACCTCTATCATCGCACTAAGACCGCCCGCTATAATAAATAAGAATAGCTGTTTTTGTTTGAAAAAGATTTGCTTCATTGAAACACATTTGGGCTGCAAAAGTAGTATTTAATCATAAATTAGTGTGAATTTAATTTTGTGGCTGATGCATTTTTAACTTACTTTTGTGAGCATCTAAAAAAAAGTAAAGAAAATATGTCTACCTATGTAGTTGTAGGTCTCCAATACGGAGACGAAGGTAAAGGTAAAATTACCGATGTTCTATCCGCAAAATCTGATTATGTAGTTCGTTTCCAAGGTGGTGATAATGCCGGGCACACTGTCTATGCGGGCGATGAGAAGTTCGTTCTCCACCTCCTCCCCTCAGGAGTTCTCCAATGCAAAGGGAAATGTATTATTGCCAATGGCGTAGTGGTAAATCCTAAGTCCTTTATTAAAGAAATCGAGCAAATTGAGAGCAAAGGACTCAGAACTGATCATGTATTCATCAGTAGAAGAGCTCATGTGATTATGCCTTATCACATCCTCTTGGATACTTATAGAGAAGAAGAGCAAGGTGGAACACAAATCGGGACTACAAAAAAGGGAATCGGTCCTTGCTATGAGGATAAAATCGCTCGAGTGGGTATTCGTATGATAGATTTACTCAACCCCGAAGTACTGAGAGAAAAGATTGAGAAAAATCTGAAAGTAAAAAATGCTCTTTTTGAAAAATATTTTGGCAAACCCGCCCTTAATGTAGATGAACTCTACGAAGAATTCCTCGCTATCGGTCAGAAGCTAAAAAATAGAATCGTAGATACCGAACTTGAACTCAATGAAGCTATAAGAGTTGGAAAGAATATCCTCTTTGAAGGTGCGCAAGCCCTAATGCTGGATATTGATTTTGGGACTTATCCATTTGTAACCTCTTCTTCTCCATCTACTGGTGGGGTTTGTACAGGTGCGGGCGTACCTCCAACCAGCCTTCAAAACCTTATCGGTGTGGCTAAAGCCTATTGTACGAGGGTGGGTAATGGCCCTTTCCCTTCCGAGCTTAATGATGAACTCGGCGAGAAAATAAGACAGGTAGGGCACGAATTCGGGGCTACGACAGGCAGACCAAGACGCACAGGCTGGCTTGACCTCGTTTCTCTGAAACACGCTTGTATGATTAATGGTATCAACAATCTTGTTATCACTAAACTCGATGTGCTGACAGGCATTAAAACATTGAAAATCGTTACCCAATACAAGACCGAAGACGGTAAAATTATAGATTACTTTACTTCATCTACAACCAAACTCTATAAGTATGAGCCTATATATCACGAGCTCGAGGGTTGGGATGAAGACATCAGCAAAGTACGCTCTTACGATGAACTTCCAGAAAATGCCAAGAAATATATTTCCTTTATAGAAAACTACCTCGGTATTAATGTCTATCTCGTATCCGTAGGTCCAGAGCGAAACCAAAATATTATTCGTAAAGACTTGTTTTAATCTACTATGTAAAGCTCTTATTAGTATTATATTAAAGAGCGTTTACTCTGTATAAAAAGAATTATTATAATAAATCTCTTCCCAGAGTTCATAGCTCTGGGAAGATTAAGAAATAATATTTTTATAATACCTTTTGATTATATGGCTAAATAAAAAATAAGATCCAAGGTCTCACTTATCTTCTGCTACCCCACTTTGATTTAATACAAGATGTATGTTTTTAAAGGTATTGGGGAGGACTTTAAGGTAGATATCCTCTTCATCAAGCCATTGTACATCGGTTATGCCTTCCTCTGTTTGGGGGATGAGTTGCTCATTTCCTGTGTATTCCATCTGGAACCAGTGGGTCATTTTCAAGACATTATCTCCGTTTTTCTCAGTATAGATGTGGTAGGTAGTCATCACAGGTAATCCTAATACAAGATGGCGAAGATGGGTTTCTTCCTCGACCTCTCTCAGTGCCGCATTTTCATAGGTTTCGCCTTTTTCTATCTTTCCTTTAGGTAAATCCCATTTGTTGAGCCGATAGATGAAAAGTACTTTCCCCTCTGTATTTTTTACTATACCACCAGCAGCTTCTACTATTCTGAATTGGCTTTTGAAATTCTGCCACAGAGCTCCTATATCGGTAGAATAAATATTGATTTCTTGTGTAGAGGTGTTTTTAATAAGATCCATCGCTATCTCTATGGTATGAGCACCTTCGTAAGGAAGAATTTTGACCGTGCTTTCGGGAGATTTAGTGAGTGATATTTTTTTTTCGTTAATAAAAACTTTATACATTTGTGAGGTATTTGAAAATTTAATGCACAAAAATATAAAAAATGAACTTAGAAGGAAGAAAAATCACTGTAAATAAGTCAGTACAAGAGCTTAAAGAAATGCTGAAACATCCCTCGGACTATCAGTATTTAATGCCAGAAAGTCTGCAATTCTTTGAGACTACAGAGAAGGGATTTAAATTCAGCCTAAAAGGGATGCCAGAGATTGCATTAGACATCAATAAGACGATTGATGGAAACATAGAGCTAAAATCTGCAAAAGCAGGGCTTGATTTCTCCTTAATAGGTCAGATGCAACCTATGAGCGACAACAAATCCGAAGTGCAGCTCCTTTTTAAAGGTAACTTCAATCCATTTATCAAGATGATGGTAGAGAAACCTCTTCAAAACTTCATTAACAGCCTTACTGACAAGATAGAAAAACTATAGCCTCCCACTGAAACACTGCAAATCTGCATATTCTCATATCTCCTTACGATGAACTCAATTATTGATTTAGCAAAAAGATCCATTGAAACGGAAATCAGCGAACTGCACAGACTCACTGAGCGCATAGATGAAGTTTTCCTGAAAGCAGTAGAGACAATTTACTCTGCACAAGGGAAACTTATTATTGTGGGGATAGGTAAGTCCGCACACATTGCCAATAAAATCGTTGCTACAATGAATTCCACAGGTACTCCTGCACAGTTTCTCCACGCCTCAGAGGCGATACACGGCGACCTTGGGCTTATCCAGAAGCAAGATGTGGTGCTTTGTATTTCCAATTCGGGAAATTCGCCTGAGATTGTAAGCCTCGTTCCCTACTTGAAAAGCTACTCCTCTGCCTTAATCGGTATGACGGGTAATCTTAAAAGTAAGTTAGCCGAGGGCTCAGATATCATTCTCAACACGAATGTGGAGAAGGAAGCCTGCCCGATAAAGTTGGCCCCCACGAGTTCTACGACGGTTCAGATGGCGTTGGGAGATGCTTTGGCGATTTGTCTGATGGAAATGAGGGGGTTTAAGGACACTGATTTTGCAAAATTCCACCCTGGGGGGAGTTTGGGCAAGAATCTTACGGCTACGGTGGAGCAATTCCTCTCCCAACAAAAGCCTGAAGTCCCTGAAACGGCGGGTATCCGAGAGGTGATTATATCGATTAGTGCTTCTTCGCACGGGATTACGGTGGTAACCGATGGAGGGAAAATAACGGGCGTGATTACCGATGGAGATCTTAGGAGAATGCTGATTAATACGCAGGATTTATCTCATCTGAGGGCAAAAGATATTATGAGCAAAAGCCCTAAATCGATAGAGAAAACGGCTCTTGCGAAAGAAGCGATGAAACTCTTGAAGGAGAACAATATTGGGCAGTTGATTGTAACAGAAAACGGTAAGTATTTTGGAATTATCGATCTGCATAGGCTGCTAGACGAAGGGATTAATTGAAAAATTTCTCTATGAGTTATCCCCCCTTCCAATTCCTAACCAGTTTTTATTAGGTTTCCTCTTGTTGGTAGATTTATAATTTTACTTTCCAATATAGCTTTAAAAGGATAAATATAGACTCTAACATACTATATGATTCTGTTCTAATGGAGTAAAGAAAAAAAAATGATAATTCTGCTACTCTAATAGATTAAAAATTTTCTGAAAACATAGGAATATCCTTTTCATTGAATAAAATAAAGTCTAGGTAATATCTTAGATTTGTATGCTACCGCTGATCAGTTTCTCAAATTCGGAGGGGTCGTGGCTGATGATAAAGACCGTTGGCTCGTAGGTCTTATAGTGCTCAAAAATCGTATCTATCATTACTGGTCTCATCTGCCTGTCGACGGCGGAGAGGGGCTCATCTAAAAGCATAATTTTTGCCTTTTGTGCCAGTGTGCGAGCCAGTGCTACTCTCTGCTGCTGCCCACCAGAGAGCTGGTAAGGATATCGGTTTTGTAGTGGTGAGAGCTCAAAACGTTGTAATAATTCATCGGTAAAGGGTTTATCTTTCACCTTTTGTGCAAAAGCGATATTTTCTTTTACCGTCATATTAGGAAAGAGGGCATAATCTTGAAACATCAACGAAATATCCCTTTTCTGCGGTGGTAATGACAGGTTTTGCTGAGTATCGAGAAGGGTTTGGGAGGTGGATATCCGACCGAAATCAGGCTGTATAATGCCTGCAAGAATTTTAAAAAAAGTAGTTTTCCCTATTCCAGACTTACCGAATACGCCTATAAAGCTCCCTTCATCAATCGTAGCATCTACCTCTAAGCATTTCTCTCCTTCGGAAGTGAGAATAGGGTGTTTAATGGATATTTCCATAGGATTAGAACTGTATTTTGAACTTTTTATTAATACTGAAAATCAAAAGCAGGATAAGAAATGAGAAGATGAAAAGGACGAAAGCATAGCGATTGGCTGCCTCAAAATTCAGTGCCTGAACCTGGTCATAAATAGCTACGGAAGCGATTCTGGTTTCATTCGCAATATTCCCACCGACCATAATAACCACTCCAAACTCGCCTATACAGTGCGCAAATGAAAGTGCAATTCCCGTGATAATGGAAGTGCATTAGAAAAATTGGAGTTCTACGCTGGTATAGACTTCTTCTTATCCGAGACTCTTCGCCACGCAAATATCATATTGGCAGGGTCTCTTCAAGAAGAGGAAGATGGAACTACTACCTCCTCCGAAGGTAGGGTTATCCGTATTACTGGAGCTGTAAAGCCTCCTGGAAATGCAATGAGAGACCTTGATATCTTTAAGGAGTTAGCACGAAGATTAGGAGTAGAAGATAAATTCAACTATACCAAATCTGAGGACATCTTTAATGAATTAAGACATATTACTAGGGGGAGCTATGCCGATTATTACGGAATTACTTACGAAAGAATAGAAAAAAATATGGGAATGTTTTGGCCTTGCCCAAGCCTTGACCACCCTGGTACACCGAGATTATGGGAGGATAGAAAATTTAAAACCAATGACGGTAAGGCTCACTTCAACCCTACTCCATACATTACCCCAGTAGAAGAGCCTGATGAGGAATATCCTATCGTATTAACAACTGGGCGAGTAGTAAGCCAATACCTTAGTGGAACCCAAACAAGGAGAATTGGAAAATTGGTAGATATATACCCTGAGCCCTTAATGGAAATCCACCCTGAGCTGGCAGCTAAATACAATATAGAGACCGATGATTTAATTAAAGTCATCACCAGAAGAGGAGAAGCCTTATTCCCAGCCAATGTCGTGGAGACCATAAGAAAAGATACTATTTTTATCCCATACCACTGGGGAGGAGTTAATGCAGTGAATCAATTAACCGTAGGATTTGATGGATTAGACCCAATCTCTAAAATGCCAGAGTTTAAGGTCTGTGCCTGCAAAATAGAGAAAACAGGCAGGAAGCGAGCAGAGGAGTCCGTTGAATTAGCTTACAGAAGTAGGGATATTCACTATTAAATACAAATCAAAAAGATATTTAAACAGTAATAAAGATATATGAAGTTATAAAAGTTATGGCAGAACAGTTCGAGAAGTTTAATGATATGGAGTTCTTCCTCGATATGCAGAGATGCATAGGTTGCCACTCTTGCGAAATGGCTTGTGCCGAGTGCGAGACCAATGGGGAGACTACGATGATACACATACACTATGTAGATAGAGCAGAAACCATCCAAACTACGGTTCAGGTGTGTATGCACTGTGATGACCCTATTTGTGCAAATGTATGTCCCGCCGATGCTATCACAAAAGATGAATTTGGTATTGTACATTCTGCAGATGTTTCTAAATGTATTGGGTGTGCCAACTGCGTAATGAGTTGCCCATTCGGAGTACCTCAAATCCCTGATCAGAATGCACTGCTAATGATGAAGTGTAATATGTGCTACGATAGAACAAGCATTGGTCTTAAACCAATGTGTGCTACCGTATGCCCAAGTGGAGCGCTCACCTTTGATACCCGAGAAAATGTAGCTAAGAAAAGGCCAAACAGTACTCCCGTTAACCGTTTTATATTCGGTGAAGAAGTCGTAACCACTAAGGTTAATATAATGATGCCGAAAGGCAGTAAAGAATTAAAAGTATTCTAATGATAAAAATCAATTAATAATGTCTGATAATAACAATATCCCTGATTGGAAAGCAGATTTCCCTATTAAGAAAAGAGAGGCAGGATATGTCTCCCGTAGAGAATTTGTAAAAGTCGTAACCTTATTCTCTGGATTGTTGGCTTTTGCTAATGTTTTCATTCCAGTATTTAATTATTTCCATAAGAAAAAAGTCATTAAAGATTATTTCGTTTGCTTTACTGATGAGCTGGAAGTAGGGCAGCAAAAAACCTTCTATATAGATGGAGACCACAGAAACCCTTATATGCTCATTCGAATGGCAAAAGATAAATGGAAAGTTTTCGAGCAAAAATGTACCCACCTCTCTTGTGGAGTTATCTATAAACACGATGAAAACCTTATAGAATGCCCTTGCCATCACGGATTTTTTGACCCAGAGAATGGAGAAGTTTTACAGGGACCTCCACCAAGACCATTACCGCAACTGGGCGTTGTAGTAAAAGAGAACAGAATCTATGTAGAAGAATATGCTTATCAAAAGAAAAAGCATCACAAAGCACATCACGGATAAAATAAATACTGAATCTTATGGCTATTAGAAAGAAACCCATAAAGAAAGTTACATTCAGAATTAATGAAATGCTAACCTTCGTTATTGCAATTTATATTATGTTCGTCGCTCTCCAGATGTGGCTTTTATTTGGTACGATTAACAAGGCATTATACCTATATAATACAGAAATAGAAGTACAGCCGTTTGCTACTTGGTCAGCAATTGGCTCTGTAGTTATTTTTCTGTGCTTAGTCTTCTTTTTAAGATACATCCCTAGAATACCAACAGGTAATATTATGAAAGGAGACGAGAAAGAAGAAGAATATGAGTATTGATTTATTAGATTCCTTCGGTAGAAAACACGATTACTTACGGCTATCCATTACAGATAGCTGTAATTTTAGATGCCTATACTGTATGCCCGATGAGCCTTTCAGTTGCAGCTCTATCGCAGAGCTTATGTCCGCCGAAGAAATTTTCAATATCTCCAAAGTCTTTGTAGAAAAATTTGGAATTAAGAAAATAAGAATTACGGGTGGTGAGCCCCTCGTAAGACAAGATTTTAAACAAATCATAGAACTCCTCTCTCAGCTCAATGTTCAAATCGCTATCACGACTAATGGAGTGCTTTTAGACCGATATTTCAGCCTATTAGAAGAAAAAAACATCAGAGATATCAATATCAGTATAGACAGTCTCAATCGTCAAAAATTCAAGCTACTCACCAAGCGAGATTCCCTCCCAAAAGTCTGGGAAAATATACTGACAGGCATCTCAAAAGGCTTTAATATTAAGCTCAATGCGGTTATCATAGATAGGGTGAATACAGATGATATCCTCCCATTAGCCGAGCTCTCTCATCGCTACCCGATAGAAATGCGCTTCATAGAGTTTATGCCTTTCAATGGTAATTCTTGGGAGCGAAATAAGGTTTTCCCCATTAGAAAAATGCTCAGCATCATTGGAGAGAAGTACGATTATCTTAAACTCTTTGATGCTAAAAACGATACCTCAAAAAAATACAAACTGAGAATTGATAGCGAAGGTAGCTTTGGCTTTATTTCTACAATGACGGACTCCTTCTGTGCGGGTTGCAACAGAATACGACTCACCAGCGATGGTAAAATGAAAAACTGTCTTTTCGGAGCAGAGGAATTTGATCTGCTTTCCCTCTACCGCCAAGGGCAAAGCATTGAAAATGCCATAAAAGAAGGTATCTGGCGAAAGCATAAAGAAAAAGGCGGACAGTTCATTCATCTACAAAACATAGAGGAAGAAAAACTCGCCAACAGAAGTATGATAAAAATAGGCGGCTAGGTCTATTGAATGTTTTATACCTAATTAAGATATTAATTAGGCTAAAAAAAATAAAACCTCCGTAAATATTTAGTTTATGGAGGTTTTTGTGGAGTTGGAGGGATTCGAACCCTCGTCCAAACAAGCAATACATAAGCTTTCTACACGCTTATTCTGTTTTTAGTTTTCGTCTGCAAACAGAGAACAGACACTCAATTTACAGCTTATCTTCTCGGGTTTTCGTCCTTTAGCCGAAGCCTCCAAAGGCTTATTTCTGCATTTCCTATGCCTCATACTCGGACGCCGCAGAACGGAGCTTCCGTGAGACATCTTGTTTCCTTACTCTACTTCGGGAAAAACGCTTATCCTACTATACTTCAGATTAAGCAGCAAGAGCATACTCTTCATTGCCAGTTAAAATTTGTAGCAAGGGATTATAGAGATCGCGCTACGGTTCTCTGCGTGCTTACTTACCCATTGGTCTTGCTGTCGAAACCAGTCAACCCCAATTGATAAATCAGCGCAAAAGTAATGCTTTTTTCCTTTCAGCCCAAAAATGAAAGATATCACAGACAGCAAGCACAGTATAATTGGGTAGTTAACTACTGGCTTTTAAACAGCCCTCAATTATTGTTTTAATAAAAAAATCATACTTTTTTTATCAATTTTTAGGTTATTAACCGCGTTTTCCTGGTTCCTAACCAGGTCAACGGGCTTTTTAACCGGGTCGGCGGGGTCTTTAACCGCAACGACGGGGTTTTTAACCCTATTATTCGGGTCTCTGACCTTGTCGTTCTAGTTTAGGACTATAAACAAATCCTAAATCTATAAGCTATTTTAGGATTTATTAGGATAAAAGAGAGATTTTATCGTTAATTTGCAGTAAAATGATTTATCACCTTGAAAAATGTTAATAAAAAGGTTATATCGCTAACCGCTATTTGTACGATTATCTATTTCGTGGCTTCGGTTATTTTCACCGCTTTCAACCTCAGTTGGGAGCCATTTGATAAGGTTAATCTCATCTCTGAACTCATCAAGTCTGATGGCAAAAAATCAACCGCCAGCGCTGAGCTGAAAAAGAAAAAAGATTCATTAATCGCCTCTCAAAATGGGAAAAGCGAGGCAAAAGAGAATTTTGAACTTTACAGAAAAGGAAATTTGATTACCGATTTCCGAGAGAGCTCCTCTCCTGCCCTACCCTCGTTTGCGGAGAAACTACACCGACTGAAAAAGGGAGAAAAAGTGAAAATACGGATTGCCTATTTCGGGGATAGTATGATTGAAGGTGACCTGATGACACAGACGCTGAGAGCTCTTCTACAAGGGGAATACGGTGGCTCTGGCGTGGGCTTCTTGCCAATTAATTCTAATGTGGCGGGCTTCCGACAGTCGGCCACGATTTCTGTAAAAGGCTGGCAGGGGACGAATTTTATGGATAAAGCCGCACAAAACCTCTACATCTCGGGGTATAAATACACAGGGACAGGTGCCGGGAGCTATACCGACAACACGATAAAGGACTCAGCAAACACAGAAAAAGCCCTTATTTTTGGTAGTGGTGCAGCATCAGAGGTACTGGTAAATGGCGCAGCGGTGCAGCTATCATCCACCGAAAAGCTCAACCGAAAAGTGCTGCTGAAAGATAGCTCCAACCGAATAAAAATCTCGGGGAATAATGTTCAAACACCACTGTACGGTATTAGTTTCGAGAGCGAGAGTGGCATTTTTGTGGATAACTTCTCCTTCCGAGGGATTACAGGCGTAGAACTGAACAAAATTGATGAAGATTTTATGCGCTCGGTACAGAAAAACAATAGATACGACCTCATCGTCTTGCAGTACGGCGTTAATCTACTCTTTAAACCAAAAACCACCGATTATTCCTTCTACTCAAAGATGTTTTCCCCAGTCCTATCAAAGATGAAAACCGCTTTTGAGGGGGCTGAATTTCTACTCATCAGCTCGGCTGACCGCGCTTTTAAGTACAATGGCGAGTTTAAAACAGCTATCGGATTACCCAACCTTATCGAGACCCAAGCACTGATGGCTTTTGAAAATAAAATCGCTTTCTATAATCAGTTTGAGACAATGGGCGGAGAAAACTCAATAGTGAAATGGGCAAATGAAAAACCCGCACTTGCCAATAAAGACTATATACACCCCAACCACAAAGGGGCAGAAATCCTCGCACAAAGGCTCTTTGAGGCAATCCAAAAAGATGTAGCTAAGAAAAAATAAACCTAACCACACGATAGAAAAATGATTATTACAATATTCCTAAACCTTATCAACAGCTTTAATGCAGAGGCTTTTTTCAGCCAGTTTCTCTACGACCCCAAGAACCCTCTGCTCTTTAACAATGGCTTCTTCGTCTATTTCTTCTTTCTATTTATCCTGCTCTTCTACCTCCTGAGGCATAAGCCTACAGCAAGGAAATATGTATTCTCCTGCTTCTCTCTATACTTTTTCTATAAGGCAAGTGGCTCGTTTGTACTGCTGGTCATCCTCTCAGCGGTGGTCAATTATCTGCTGTCAAACGCGATATACCAGCTCAAAGAAAAGCGGACAAAGACGCTTACATTAGTGGTGAGTATCGTTATCAATCTCGGGCTGCTGTTCTACTTTAAATATACCAACTTCTTTATCTCGGTTGCCAATGAGATTTTTAATACAGGCTTTAATCCGCTCCATATCCTCCTGCCGATAGGTATTTCTTTTTTCACTTTTGAGAACCTGAGCTATACGATAGATGTGTACAGAGGAGATTTTAAGCCTGCTCATAAGTTTGTAGATTATTTGCTCTTCCTTTCGTTCTTCCCAAAGCTGATGATGGGTCCTATCGTACGGGCGCACGACTTCGTACCACAACTGGATAAACCTTATTACATCAATGAGAAGGAATTTGCAAAAGGCTTCTACCTCATTATCTCGGGGTTAATAAAGAAATTGGTCATCTCCGATTATATCACCCTCAACTTGGTAGATTATATATTTGATAACCCTTCACTGCATACAGGTCTGGAAAATCTAATCGCCCTCTACGGCTATGCAATGGTCATCTACTGCGATTTTAGTGGCTACAGCGATGTGGCTATCGGTATGGCTCTCTGGCTCGGTTTCAAGATACCGCCTAACTTCCTCTCGCCTTACCAAAGTGCGAATATTACAGAGTTTTGGAGAAGGTGGCATATCTCGCTCTCTTCTTGGCTAAAGGATTACCTCTACATCCCTCTGGGAGGGAATAGAAATGCTACATTTGGCTCTTACCTCTTCGTTATTCTATTCCTCATCGGGAGTTTTATGATGCTCAACCATCTCTTTAGCCTGTCTTATCTTTACTCGGGGCTTATTACTTTCGGTTTGCTGATGATATTCGTACTCCCACCGCTCTTAAAGGGAAATAATAAAGGTATCGCAGCTAATTTTAACCTCCTTACCACAATGCTCCTCGGCGGTTTTTGGCACGGTGCAAGCTGGAATTTTATTATCTGGGGCGCACTGCACGGCATTGCGCTCGGTATTCATAAAATATGGATGATGATGACTGGGAAAGCATTTGCTCGCTTTAATAATTCCAAGCTCTATAACTTCATAATGATTGTTCTTACCTTTCATTTCGCTTGCTTCTGCTGGATATTCTTTAAGGCTGAGGATTTTGATATCGCACTGGCAATGATTCGGCAAATCGCTTTCAACTTTGATTTCAGCGTGTGGATGCCCTTCTATGAAAACTACAAATATGTGGTTTGGATGATTGCTTTCGCAATGCTTATCCACTTTATCCCGGATGACTTTATAGACAAACTCGTAGAAAAGCGAAACAAGTTCTCATTAGGCTTATATATCCTCATTTTCTTTGCCTTTCTCATCCTCTACGGTTTCTTTAAATCGTCCGAACAAGTAATGCCTATCTACCTGCAATTTTGAGGCATCGTTTTTATTAAGATAAAAAATATAGAAAATAGTATCAAGGTGTTTCAATATTATGATACACCTTGATTTCTTTTGGTTTATTATAGACAAAAAAGAAATCCTCGTTTAAAACGAGGATTTCAAGTTTAACAAATAAATATTAATATTATGAAATACAAACATTACCAATCGTACTGGAAAGGTTCTTCTTCATCGGAGGAAATACCAAGCGCTTCGTGTACATATTTAAATGTGGAGAGGAGAACGGGCTTTCCTTTGATGATTGCTACATCATGCTCGAAGTGCGCAGAAGGGCTATTGTCCTGGCTGGTAACCGTCCATCCATCTTGATGGAAAATAACTTTCTCAGTCCCCATATTAATCATAGGTTCTATAGCGAGCACGATACCGTCTTTCAGAACTTTGCCACTTCCTCGCTTGCCGTAGTTAGGCACCTGAGGGTCTTCGTGCATTTTTCTACCTACACCGTGCCCCACGAGCTCGCGAACTACCCCATAGCCTTCCTTCTCGCAATAGGTCTGTATAGCGTAGGAAATATCCCCTACCCGCTTGCCTCGTATGCATTGTTCTATACCTTTGTAGAGAGATTCCTTAGTTATTTTGAGGAGTTTTTTCACTTCGGGGCTCACCTCGCCTACCTGAAACGAATAAGCGTGGTCGCCATAAAAGCCATTTTTATAGACACCGCAATCTACGGAGATGATGTCTCCTTCCTCAAGGGGCTTTTTGTTGGGAATCCCGTGCACTACTTCTTCATTTGGAGAGATGCAAAGGGTATTAGGGAAGTCATACAAGCCCAAGAAGCCTGGTTCGGCATTGTGGTCTTTAATAAATTCGTAGGCGAGATTATCGAGATGCAGCGTAGTAACGCCAGGTTTTATTTCTTTTGCGAGCATCCCCAGTGTTTTGGAGACGAGCTGAGCAGATTCTCTAATGAGGTAGAGCTCTTCTAATGTTTTTAGTTGTATCATCGTTTATTTTACCAGAAAAATCCTTTCTTTTTTTCTTTTTTGAGTTTGGAATAAGGGAGAACCTCTCGCCCCTCTACTCGGAATTCTATTTTCTCATTAATGATGTTGTAGATTTCTCCCCAGCCTGGGAAGCCTCCGAGGTTTCTATCATCGATGAAGAGGTCGGCGTCTATTTTTCGAGATTGAGTTTCGGCATCAAATACCTCACCTTCAAAGGAAGAATTTACAGCGTAGAACTCTACTCCATTCTTTTTACAGAAATCAATTGCATCGTCTAATGCTTTGCCACTTCTGTAAGTCCAAAGAATGAGTCTGTAGCCTTCGCTCTGTAATTTTTTAAGGGTTTCAAATGCGAATATTTTGGGCTTTCCGATGGCTGGATAAGCATCTTCTACGATGGTACCATCAAAATCAATAGCCAGTTTTTTATTACTTCTAATCATATTTTCTGTAATGAGCAAGCAAATATACTAACTTTTAAGCACTTCTTCTACCACTGTTTGCAAGACCTTTTCACTGACGAAATTAATGAAGTCTTCCCGCTCCAAGTGGGGTAAAAAAAGCTTGTGTGTGCTTTCTTTCTCACCAATTCTTACCGAATAATAGACCAAACCGATGGAATTATTGTACTGGTCGGTATTAGGACCTGCAACTCCTGTGGTGGATACAGAAATATCAGTGCCGAAGAGCTGCTGACAGCCTTTTGCCATCGCTTGGGATACTTCAGCCGAAACCACCGTATGCTTCTCTATAATGGAAGGCGCTACACCGAGTATTTTCGCCTTCATCTCGGGGGAGTAGGTACAAACGCCACCAGCGAAATAAGCCGAGCTGCCAGAAACCGATGTGAGCAGTTTAGAGATCGCCCCTCCCGTACAGCTCTCGGCAGTGGAAATGGTCATTTTCCTTGAGATGAGGAGGTCTTTTACGATATCCTGTATCCTGTCATTAGCCTCAGAGATAATGCTGGTGCCGAGCAGAGATTTCAGCTTCTGTATTTCGATTTTGAGCTGTTTTTGGAGCTCGATTTCTGTGCTTCCTTTTGCTGTAATTCGCAGTTTTATCCTATTTCCTACGGGAAGGTATGAGAGGGACAGGCTCTTGGGGAGGTGGGTTTCCCAGTCTTCAATTTTGTGGGACAATGCACTCTCGGGGATTCCTACAACCGAAACTACGGCAGTGAGTATGGAATGCAGCCCAAAACGAGATTTGAGAAGCGGGATGATTTTCTCTTTGATGAGAGGCTTTACTTCAAAGGGTACGCCTGGCAGGCAGAAGATGAGCTTATCATTATCATCTATCAGCTGGCAGGGAGCAGTGCCGTGCTCATTCTTTAAGACTTCGGCGCCCTCTAAAACCATTGCCTGATTTCTATTAAGGTCTAAAATCTCGGCTCTGCCTCTCTTTTCCAAGAATATTTTAAGCTGAGCAAACACCTCATCATTAAAAACAAGCTTGCGATTGAAGAATCGGGAATATGCCTCTAATGTTTTATCATCTTTGGTCGGCCCGAGCCCTCCCGTAGATATGATAATATCAGCGAGGGAAAGGCTTTCTTTCAAAGTTTTTTCTATGATTTCAGCCTCATCGGATATGGTATAGATTTGCTTGGTTTCTATCCCGATGCCCCTCAATTCATTCGCTATATAATGAGAATTCGTATCGAGAGTATTTCCCGAAAGGAGCTCATCTCCTATGCAAATAATAACGGCTTGTACTGGTCTGCTCATCTTCGTTTGTTCTTAAAGAGGATATAGGCGAGGTAGAGAATCGGGATAAGCATTATGATGAGGTATAATCCATTCTCTATCGCCGATTGAGTAGCTGCAATGAATATATAAACCAGTCCGAAGACTGCACCTCCCAAGTGGGCGGAGTGCCCCAGATTGTCCCAAGGCTTTGGGCGGAGGAGCATATAAACCGAGTAGGAAAAATAGAGCGTGCCAAACAGCCAGCCAGGGAGAAAATTCACACTAATACCATCTGGATTGAGGGCGATGGCAGCAAAAATAACCCCAGAGACCGCTCCCGAAGCACCGATAGCGGAATACCAAGGCTGATCCTTATATAAAAACAGGCTGAAAGCATTCCCCAAGAGCATTGAACCGAAATAAATAATGAGGAAGCCACCCGCTCCGAATGCAGCGCTCACAATCCCTTGGAAGAAGTAAAGCGAGAGCATATTAAATATAAAGTGCATCCAGTCAGCGTGGAGAAATCCCGAGCTGATAAGCCTGTAATACTCCCGCTTCTGGCGAATAGCCCCTACGCTAAACTTATACTGCTCAAAAAACAAGGGTTCATTAAAACCTCTGTAAGAAAAAATCGCCGTAATGGCTATAATTACCAATCCCGCTAAAGTCATACGCATTATTCTTTTAAAACTGCGCAAAAGTAAGGAATTCTAAAGCAATTGGCACTCGTTAGCACACCTTGCAGGTGGTGCACTTAGCCACTAGCGTGAAGCTACAGAGTAGAAAGAGTAGATGTGTATATAGACTTGCAGGTGGCGCACTTAGCCACTAGCGTGGGGGTACAGCTTCCAGCTGAGGAACTTAGCCGTAGCACGGCAGGCAATTTTTTCCAACTAATTTCAGGAAACCCACTAGCGTGGGGAGCAATTTTTCCAACTAATTTTAGGAAATTTTCTGTCCGTGCGCTCGGGCAAGCAATTTCCTGATGGCGAAAGTCTCTCCGCGAGCTCGTTCGGGAAATTTCCTGAAAAATATGCTTTAAACTACGGTGTATAGGGGTTTTTGATGATTGTTTTGCGTGCAATTTATGATAAAAAAAAGGGTTAAAAACTCTCCGCTGAGCTGTCCGAGCGCTCGGATGGACTTTTGTAAAAAAAGTGCCTCACCGGCTACAGTCTAATTGCCTGCCACGCTGTGGTTGCCTCACCGGCTACGGTGTGGGCTCATCAAACAGTTCGCCTATAATGCCTTCTTCGGGGATTTCATCTGAAGAATGAGGGGAGGTTTCGTCCTCTGTAAGGAGGTCTTCCTCATCGGGTTCTGGGATATTGATGTTGATGGATTTTATCTTGTCCTTGACGAACTGATTGCCTATGGCTTTAATCCCTTTTATGGCAATGAAGTCGTCTATGTTCACGGTTTCGGGGTCTTTTTCCTTGCCCGATTTATCCTTAGCGAAGATAATCTCCGCTGTGCAACCATCGGAAGTGCCTACAAACTCGATGAAAGACTTAGGATGCTCGCTCGGCATAAAGGTTTGGAGGTTGGGGGTGTTCTCCAGCAGGAAGCGCTTGATGAAATAGATTTTCTTCTCGCCATCATAGTAGATGCAGGAGATGGGCTGCTGTGGTTTCCATTTTTCGAGGATGAGGTACTCATCATCAAAGCGATTACTCAGGTCAAAGCTCAGGAGCTTGGCTTCGCCTTTGGAGGTAATGCTAAGGATTTTATCTTGCCCTTTAAAAGTACCGAGCAGGGTACCTCTACCATCGGCATTGAGCCTTCGCACGGTATCATCAAACCATATTTTTCTCGGGGCAAGGGTGGAGATTCCCTCTTCCTTTAAATCGATTTTCTTAATGGCATATTTGGTTACGAGATTGCCTCTTGAGTTTCGCCCCTTTATGGCAAGCTCGGAGAAGTCTATCTCCAATCGTTGCTTGCGAATCCTTGCATTAGGCTTGAGAATGACGCTTACAATCTCGGCTTCTCCATTGGGGTTTGCAGAGAAATACAAGACTTCGGAACCCTTTTTATCCGATGCTAAAGGATATTCGGTATTTCGTGTAATGGAGGTTACGGAGAAGCGCTTCATATAGTACGGACCGAGCTTTCCCTCACGGTAAATCATATTATAAACGGTGCGGGAGTCGTTCTTCTTCCATATTCCGACAAAGAGAATATCCTTACCGACGAAGGTTTTCTGATCTACTTTTACTACCTGCATTGTGCCATCTTTTCGGAAGACGATGATGTCGTCTATATCTGAGCAATCGAACAAGTAATCATCTTTTCTCAACGCTGTTCCAACGAAGCCTTCGGAATAGTTGGCATAGAATTTAATATTGGCTACGGCTACTTTTGTGGCATCTATGGTGTCAAAAATCCTTAGCTCGGTTCTGCGCTCCCTTTCCTTTCCGAATTTCTTCTGTATGCTGAGGTAATAGTCTATGGCGTACTGCACAAGGTGCTCGAGGTTGTATTTTGCTTTCTCTATCTTGTCTTCAAGTGCTGCGATGTTTTCTCTGAACTTATCCAAATCAAATCGTGAAATTCTCTTAATGCGAATCTCTGTCAACTTGATGATATCCTCTGTGGTAACCTTGCGGAGGAGGTGCCCAGTGTGTGGTTTTAGTCCATTGTCTATGGTGGTGAGCACCTCTTCCCAGCTCTTTACTTCTTCTATATCGTGATAGATTCTGTTCTCGATAAAGATTCTTTCGAGTGATGCAAAATGCCAGCTCTCTTGTAGCTCTCCGAGTTCTATTTCCAATTCTTTTTTGAGGAGTGAAACCGTGTGGTCGGTATTCAATTTCAGGATTTCCGAAACGGAGGTGAAGACAGGTTTATCCCCGATAATAACGCAGGCATTAGGCGAAAGGGTTACCTGGCAGTCCGTAAAGGCGTAGAGCGCATCTATCATCTTATCTGGAGAGACATCATTGTGCAAATGGATGATAATCTCCACCTTATCCGATGTATTATCTTCTATCTTTTTTATTTTGATTTTCCCCTTCTCATTTGCCTTTATAATGGAGTCTATTAAATCGCCTGTGGTTTTGGAGAACGGCAGTTCGGAGATGATGAGCGTATGCTTATCCTGCTGGGTAATCTTGGCACGGACTCTTACTTTGCCTCCGCGCTTACCGTCATTATACTCAGAGACATCCAAAAGACCCGCCGTTTGAAAGTCTGGAAACAGCTCAAAACTCTTCCCTTTGAGATAGGCAACCGACGCATTGATGAGCTCATTAAAATTATGCGGGAGAATTTTTGTAGAAAGTCCTACCCCAATGCCCTCCACTCCCTGAGCGAGCAAAAGAGGGAATTTTACAGGTAAATCTACGGGCTCATTATTTCGCCCGTCGTAGGATTTTACCCATTCGGTTGTTTTTGGATTGAAGACCACTTCCAATGCAAAAGGCGTGAGACGAGCTTCTATATATCGGGCTGCAGCTGCCGAATCTCCAGTGTAGATATTTCCCCAGTTCCCTTGGGTATCTATCAGCAGTTCCTTTTGACCAATCTGCACCATAGCATCGGTGATGGAAGCATCCCCGTGAGGGTGATACTTCATCGTATTACCGACGATATTTGCAACTTTATTGTATCTGCCGTCTTCCAGCTCGCGCATAGAGTGCATGATACGGCGCTGAACGGGCTTAAAACCATCATAAACAGATGGAATGGCACGGTCTAAAATCACATAAGAGGCGTAATCAAGAAACCAATCTTGATAAAGCCCAGATATTTTTTTTAAAGTTTCTTCTTTATGTTCGTTTTCTTGCATTTATTTTGTGTTTATCAGTCTGATATTTTGGTCGTTTAACTTGGTTTGAAGCCATTTTTTCAGCTTTTCTTCATCCAGCTTCTCTTTTTCTTTGATTTGGTAGATGACAGTATTTTCCTGTTTACGCGAATCTTTTTCGTAACTGTTTAGTTTTCCGATAGATATGTTTTCTACCTCTGGGAAAATGATTCTGAGTTCTTTGATGAGCTGTCGGTCATCAAATTTGTATTCATTCAGTTCCGAAGTAAGATTTTGGATGATGATATCTTTTTCAGAGAAATCCTTGTTCTGCTTGTTGATTTCAGCTAAAATTTCACTTTTTAGATTAGATGAATTATTTTTTATCAGGAGTTTTGTATCCTTGATTTCGTAGCTGTCGGCAAGTTTTTTGTTAAGCGCTTGAATTTCAATGCTGTCCATTCGCTGGTTTAGTAAAACCAATTCTATGGTTTTTGGTGTTTCATTTTTGTTTATTTTCTTATAAATCACCGTGTGCCCTTTGTCTGTAAATTCATTTTTGATGAAATTTTCTACATTTTTAGTATATTTATTATCACTAATGAGACGGTAAGCCAAGAAAATACTTGGAACAATCATAATAGTAAACAAAATGTAAATGGAATATTTTACTTTTCTGTCAAATTTTTCGTCCTGAGTAGAAACAGGTTTGTATTTAAGGAATTTAACAATAGTAAATGTAGCAATGGCGATGAAGAAGCAGTTGATAGAATATAAATACAAGGCTCCAGCAAAAAACTTAAAATTGAAAGTTGCCAGCCCAAAACCTGCCGTACAAAGAGGCGGCATAAGCGCTGTGGCAATAGCTACCCCAGGGATAGGGTTTCCTTTTTCTACACGGGTGATGGAAATTACTCCTACAATTCCACCAATGAAAGCAATTAAAACATCATAAATATTAGGTGATGTTCTGGCCAAAATCTCAGATTGAGCCTCTTTAAAGGGACTGAGAGTAAAGTAAATCGCAGAGACTAAAAGACTCACGATAGTAGCCGTAAGTAGGTTTTTTCCTGATTTTTTTAGAAGAGTTAAATCATAAATGGCAAGGGCAACCCCAATTCCTACGATAGGTCCCATAAGTGGAGAAATCAGCATGGCGCCGATAATCACAGCTGTGGAATTGACATTCAGACCAATAGATGCAATGAATATAGCACATGCCAAAATCCAAAGATTAGCCCCTTTGAATGAAATGTTTTTTAAGACATCTTGTAAAACCTTGTCTTGTTTCTCTTCTCCTTCGTGTAAGTTAAATAAATTATGTCGTTTCATACTATCTATTTTTCGTTATCTGTATTTTCTTTATTTTCTTTATTTTCTTTATTTTCTTTATTTTCTTTATTTTCTTTATTTTCTTTATTTTCTTTATTGGCTTTTATTGTTCGTTGTAAAGAAAGTTTCAAATCCCTTATTTCACTGCTTGTAAGGTAAGAAATATCGTATTTTAGGACAATTTCATTTTTCTTTCTGCTCGTTATTTTTATGTGAAGTCTTTTGAACAGAACAGCATCAGTAATATCAAAAGAAATCAGTTTGTATTTAGGAAATTCATCTCTTGCTTCTCTTCCTAAAAAAGGAATTATGCTGTAATTTCTGAAATTGAGAGCTTCGCCATCGCTGTCGTACTCAAAAATCTGTTTTCTTCGGATGAAGTGCAGCCCAAAGGCCACGATATTAATAAGCAGGAAGAGGCTAGCTTTCCACCCGAGGGTATGGAGCTCAAACCTATCTGCAAAGAATATCAGAATACTCATCGCGAAAGAAAATATCACCAGTGTATTAATAAAATTATACAATGGTTCTTTTTTTCTGTTACTTAATCTCATCTGTGTTGTGTTTTTTATAAAGATTGATGGTAGAATTAGCTCAGTGCTTCTTCTACCACTAAATTTTCCAAGATAAAGGACTGCCTATCGGGTGTATTTTTCCCCATATAGAATTCCAATAGTTGGTCTATGGTCTGGTCTTTACCAATGACTACAGGCTCGAGGCGGATATCCTTTCCGATGAAATGTTTAAACTCGTCTGGTGATATCTCTCCAAGCCCTTTAAACCTCGTGATTTCTGGATTTTTCCCAAGCTCGCTGAGGGCTTTTATCCGCTCTTCTTCGGTATAGCAGTAGCGGGTTTCTTTTTTATTTCTCACTCTGAAAAGCGGCGTCTGCAAGATGTAGAGATGCCCATTTTTTATCACATCAGGGAAAAATTGAAGGAAGAAAGTAATCATCAGCAGGCGAATGTGCATACCATCTACATCGGCATCGGTAGCGATGATAACTTGGTTGTATCTGAGGTCTTCCAGACTGTTTTCTATGTTGAGCGCTGCCTGCAAGAGGTTGAACTCTTCATTCTCATAGACTACTTTTTTGGTCAGTCCGTAGCAGTTTAGCGGCTTACCTTTTAGCGAGAAAACCGCCTGAGTTTCTACATCTCTGGACTTGGTAATGGAGCCAGAAGCAGAATCACCCTCAGTGATGAAGATTTGTGTTTCGGATTTCCTCTGTGCTTTTTGGTCGTTGTAATGCTGTCGGCAGTCGCGCAGTTTTTTATTATGAAGAGAGACCTTTTTTGCTCTCTCCCGAGCTAATTTCTGTATGCCCGAGAGCTCCTTTCTTTCCCTTTCGGAGATCAGGATTTTCCTGTTGATGGCTTCTGCTATTTCAGGGTTTTTATGGAGGAAATTGTCTAACTCTTTTTTTAGAAAATCAATAACGAATGACCTCACGCTTGTGCCACCAGGCGCCATCTCATTAGAGCCGAGCTTCGTTTTGGTCTGAGATTCAAAAACAGGCTCTTCTACATTTACAGAGATCGCTGCAATGATGGATTTCCTCACATCCGAAGCATCAAAATTTTTATTAAAGAACTCACGAATCGTTTTTACATAAGCCTCACGAAAGGCGTTGAGATGCGTACCGCCTTGGGTAGTATTCTGCCCATTGACGAAGGAAAAATAGGTCTCGGATTGTGATTTATCAGAATGGGTAATCGCAACCTCTATGTCTTCCCCTTTTAGGTGGATGATTGGGTAGAGAATCTCCTCGCCGATCTCCTCCGTTAGCAAATCTTTTAGCCCCTCTTCCGAATAATAAGCCTCTCCATTGAAAATAATTTTAAGACCAGGGTTCAGATAAGCATAATTTCTCAGCATTCGTTCGATGTACTCATTTCGGAATTTATAATTCACGAAAATCTCGGCATCGGGTACGAAACTAATCTCCGTACCGTTCTTTTCATTGGTTTCAGCGGTAGGGAAATCCTCTGTGAGGTTACCCTTTGAGAACTCGGCAGATTTCGTTTGCCCCTCTCTTACAGACTTCACCTTAAAGTAGGTCGAGAGCGCATTCACCGCCTTTGTACCTACCCCGTTTAGCCCCACTGATTTTTTGAATGCCTTAGAGTCGTACTTCCCTCCTGTATTCATTTTGGAGACCACATCTACTACCTTCCCGAGCGGGATACCTCTTCCGTAGTCTCGTACAGTGATTTTATCCTCATCCAGCTTTATTTCTATTCTCTTTCCAGCTTTCATTCGGAATTCGTCAATCGAATTATCGATGACTTCTTTCAGCAGTATGTAGATTCCATCGTCTGCCGAAGAGCCATCGCCCAATTTCCCGATGTACATCCCTGGTCGTAGCCGCACATGCTCCTGCCACTCCAGTGTACGAATATTTTCTTCCGAATAATTTGTCTGCTCTTTTGTGCTCATAAAGATGAAATCTTAAAACTGAATTGCACAAAAGTAAATAAAACGATTGTAATAGACAATTGATGAGCTGCGGGCTTTTGGTAAATAGCTATTAGTAAACCGATTGATAATATTTATCGTTTATCACTATTTCTTTGAGGAATTAATAATAAAATAACCTGAATAGTTATAAGTGTTTAAGAAATTAATCTTGCGCATATTGCGTAAGAAAAATTTCATGTGAAAGTAGTCTCAAACAAGTTGCGCAAGATGAATTTCACGTGAAATTGATTACAAACAACCTGAAAAGAGATTTCCATTTTTTTTGTTCATTAAAATTTATCTATAAAATATAGGCTTATATTACGATAAATAGAGCCTCCGAAGGGGGGAGGAGGCTATTTGCCATTCATCATAATGAGTAAAAAAGATGTAGCCTTCTTCGGTTAAGAAGCGCTCGCAAAATCAGAGCGAGAAGTAAGAATCAGAAAGCGGCGAACGAGCAGAACGGCGGAGATGGTGAGCCCCACACCAAAAGCTATCCACATCCCTACGGCGCCCATCCCTCGCACATAGCAGAGATAGTACCCGAGCGGAATGGTGATGACCCAATAGGCGATGAAAGTGAAAATACTCGGGATTTTCACATCTTGAAGCCCGCGAAGACTACCGAGCGCTACGACTTGGATGCCGTCTGACAACTGGAAAAGTGAGGCAATGATGAGCAGCATAGAAGCAAGCACCACGACATTGGTCTCACCAGGTTTGGTATAGAAAGTCGGCAGGATGTCTTTGCCCAAGATAAAAATCAAACAGCAGAGGCTCATAAATATAAAGGCGATTTTTATATTATTAACACCGATCTTCCGAGCACCTAAGAAATCTCTCTCGCCAAACTTATTGCCCACCATAATAGTGGAAGCCACGCTGAAACCTACACAAAGGTTATAGGTGAAGGAGACCATTGTCATCGCTACTTGGTGTGCTGCTACATCGGTAGCAGAAACCAGTCCGCATATAAACGATGCCCCAGCGAAGGTACTTACCTCAAAGAAAAGTTGAAAAGCGATGGGCACACCTATTTTGAGCATCTTACGAAACATTTCTTTTGAGAAAATCTCGAGTTTAAGGCTAAATTCCTTTAAATATTTTTGAGTTTTAGACTCTCGCCTCATTATAAAATAGAGAAAAATGATGATGAAAAACCTTGAAATCAGGGTGGCATACGCCGAACCTGCTACGCCCATAGGAGTAATACCGAAGAGCCCCTCGATAAAGGTATAATTAAGTGCGATATTAATGAGGTTTGCCGCTACTGTAGCCACCGTAACACCAATGGTATAGGACAACCCCTCTGATACCTCCCTCATCGTTTGAAAAATCATAAAGGGGATAATGCTTATCGCCATAATGTTTAAAAACCGCATAGCATCGGGAATGATTTCTGGTGGCTGTTGGGCGTATTTCATCAGGGGAGAAATCAGCAGCAATAATGCGGCGAGAAGAATACCGATAGCCAAATTAATCACAAAACCGTGGCTAAAAACCTTATTGATTTGCGAATGATTGTTCTGCGAATTCGCTTCCGACACGAGGGGTGGAATCGCAAGTGAAATCCCCAATGCAAAAACAAAAACACTAAAAAAAACCGAGTTCCCAAGCGAAACCGAAGCAAGGGCATTAGCTCCTAACAAGCGCCCCACAATAATATTATCAAATAAATTTACAGAAGCCTGCCCCAGTTGAGTAAGCATTACAGGTATAGCGAGTTTTAATGTTTGTTTTGTATAAACGGGATTTAAAAAAGACATTAACTAAAAATTTGCGGCAAAAGTAGCTCAAACTTTTTAGTATTACAATCGTAAAAAAAACAATGAATATTATAAATTTATTCTATAAAATAAGATGGGAATAAAAGATAACCTCCAAAATACAGCAAAGGACAATGCAGAGAGAAAGAAGGGAGAAAGAAGGAATATACCTCTTCTTAATCTTAGAAGGATTGTTATAAAATATCTTTAAATCAATAATATTAATATTACATAAAATACTGATTAAAATATTTTGGGGTACAAAAAAGTTACCTACATTTGCAATACTAAAACAATACCCAATGAGTAGTACAGAGCTAATTAGGGTTATAGAAGATGACGGATGGTATTTGGTTAATGTTAAAGGAAGCCATCATCATTTTAAGCACCAAACTAAAAAAGGTAAAGTAACGATACCTCACCCTAAAAAAGATTTACCCCAAGGGACTATAAATGCAATTTTAAAACAGGCAGGACTGAAATAGAACCGTTGTTTATTAAATTATTATTAGAAAAAAAATAAAAAAATGAGAAAGATAAAAGTAACCGTTCGTAAAGAAAATGGAGTTTATTGGGCAAATACTGAAAACATAGAAGGTATTGTAGTAGCTGATGGGAATACTTTTGATGAAATGAAAAAAAATTTACAAGATGCCTTTGATTTTCATTTAGAGGAATGCGAAAAAGATGGTGATTTAGGCTTCGTAAAAAAATATAAAAAAGGAGTAGAATTCGTATATGAAATTGAACTTAACGGAATATGCAAACAACTCCCCGAGATTAATTTATCAGAACTGGCAAGACGATTAAAAATAAGCCCTGTAATGATGAGAAAATACGCTACAGGAAAGACTAAAGCCTCCGAAAAAAGGCTTTATGAAATACAGGAAGGTATTCGGAATATCGGAAAAGAACTTGTAGAAGTAAGGCTACTCTAATCCCCCTCTTTTTTTTTAAACATTTTGCCCTGCACTATATGCAGGGCAAAATGTTTTTTCTAAAAAATACTTAACGAACAAACGCTACCACATCTTCTTCTGAGATAGGGTTCCCACCGAGGATGATAAGCCTTTCTACCACATTTCTCAGCTCTCGGATATTGCCCGTCCACGAAAAAGATTGAAGTTTTTTTATCGCCTCTTTAGAAAATTTTTTCGGGGTATTTCCTTGCTCATCTGCAATGAGTTTCGCAAAATGCTCTACGAGAAGTGGTATGTCCTCTTTTCTTTCGTCCAATGGAGGTACATAGATTTCTATTACCGAAATTCTATGGTATAGGTCCTCACGGAAACGCCCTTCGGCAATTTCCTTTTTCATATCCTTGTTGGTCGCTGCCAGTACGCGAACATTAACTTTAATCTCCTTATCGCTGCCCACAGGAGAAACCTTATTTTCTTGCAAAGCTCGGAGGACTTTCGCTTGGGCTATAAGACTCATATCCCCTATTTCATCGAGGAAAATAGTGCCCTCATTTGCTTGCTCAAACTTCCCAGATTTATCTTTTATAGCGCCAGTGAAAGAGCCCTTTATATGCCCGAAAAGCTCAGACTCGATAAGCTCGGAAGGGATGGCTGCACAATTCACCTCCACTATAGGACCTTTGGAGCGCTCGCTCTGGGAATGAATCGCGTGGGCTACCAGCTCCTTCCCTGCTCCGTTGGGACCTGTGATGAGCACCCTTGCATCCGATGCAGCAACTTTATCTATCATCTGCTGTATTTTTTTCAGGGGCTCGCTCTCGCCAATCATCTGGTATTTCTTATTGACTTTCTTCTTTAAGGTTTTATTCTCGCTTTGGAGGGTTTTATTCTCTTTCTTCAAGTTTCCTTTGTCCAGAGCATTCCTCACACTCGTCAGCAGCCTGTTGATGTCTATCGGTTTTGAGATAAAATCATACGCACCCTCCTTTAAGCAGGAAACCGCAGTATCTATATCTGCGTGCCCGGAAATCATTATAAAAGTAAGGTCTGGATTAATGCTTAAGCTCTGTTTGAGAAAGTCTGAACCCGAAAGTTTAGGCATTTTAATATCCGAAATCACTAAGCTGAACTCCTCTTTTTCTACCCTCTTTAAACCTTCGAGGCCATCTTCGGCAATGGTGAAATCATACTCTGGAAGCTCATCCGAAAGGATGCTATGAAGCACCCCAGAAATCGTTTTTTCATCTTCTACGATAAGAACCTTTTGAGACATAACTTGATTAATTTTTCTGTTTTTATAATGCACTGCCCAGAGGCAAAAATCATTCCTTTGGCGGCATATTGATAAAATTTAATAAGTTTTTAGAAGATTATGGCTCGGGGTTATTCAAAAACCACCCTGCGCACGCCCTCCTCCACCTCTATGCTGAGGCTATGATAAGGGATACCTTCGAGCGCGGGCTCATAAATCTCTGCCCACTCGATAATGTTCAGAAAAGCATTATCAAGATATTCCTCTATGCCTATATCATAAACCTCTTCTATGGACTTCATCCTGTACAAATCGAAGTGATTAACCCTGCCTCTCGGGGAATGATACTCATTTACGATAGCATAAGTGGGCGAGGAGACTTCATCTGCGCTACCGAGCTTCTTTAGTAAAAACTGCGTAAAGGTAGTCTTCCCCGCTCCGAGATTTCCCCTCATCAGGAGAATATTGTGCTTTATATGCGGGAGGAGGGCATCTATCACCTCATTCCACTCCTCTAATCGGTGTATTTTAAACTCCATACGAAAAATTAAAGCGCCAAATATAAATAAAAAAACCGCCTTTCAGCGGTCGTGAGATTCTTATTTGTTTTTGAGCAAATCCCTGATTTCTGCAAGGAGCTCCTCCTGCGTAGGACCAGCTGGTGGCGCGGGTGCTTCCTCTGGTTTTTTGTTCAGCTTATTCGCTCCTTTTATCAACCAAAAAAGAACGAGCGCAATACAAAAGAAGCTGATAACCGATGAAAGGAAGTTGCCGTAAGTAACTCCATTCCAAGAGAGTTTTGCAATATTATCCGCTCCCGCTGCTTTTAATACGGGGTTGAGTAGCAGCGGCGTGATGACATCATCTACCAGCGAGGATACAATCTTACCAAATGCTGCCCCGATGATGACACCGACAGCCAAATCAATCACATTTCCCTTGAATGCAAATGCTTTAAATTCTTTAATCAAACTCATAATTTTTAACTATTTTGATGGACAAAAGTATGAGTTTAATTTTAAAACTGACAATAGATAATCTCTATTTATCCAACAAAAAAGGCGGAGATTAGATCTCCACCTTTTAAGATTATTCGCGTTTATATTAGCCTAAATAAGGATATTTATAGTCCTTAGGGCTTACGAAAGTCTCTTTAATCGAACGAACGGAAACCCATCTGAGTAGGTTCATCTTAGAGCCTGCTTTGTCATTGGTTCCAGACGCTCTACCGCCACCGAATGGCTGCTGACCCACAACAGCACCCGTTGGTTTGTCATTAATATAGAAATTACCCGAAGCGTTTTCTAATGCCTTGAAAGCCTCATCTATCACATATCTGTCCCTCGCGAATACAGACCCCGTTAATGAATAAGGAGAAGTGGTATCTACCAATTTGAGCGTTTCAGTCCACTTTTCATCTTCATAAACATAGATGGTGAGGATTGGGCCAAAGATTTCTTCTACCATACTCTCGTATTTTGGGTTGGTTGTTTCGATGATGGTAGGCTCCACGAACCAGCCTTTACTGCCATCGCACTTACCTCCGAAGATTACTTTTGCATCAGAAGAGGCATTTGCTCTGTCTATATACCCCTTGCATTTCTCGAAAGATGCCTTGTCGATCACCGCATTTACGAAGTTGGATGGGTCTTCTGGCGTACCTACTTTAACCGTTCTGAGCTGAGCTGCTAAGGCTTCTTTTACTTTTGCCCAAAGAGATTGAGGGATATAAGCTCTGGAAGCTGCAGAGCATTTCTGACCTTGATACTCAAACGCACCTCTTACCAATGCAGTAGCTACGGCATCTACATCCGCAGAAGTGTGAGCGATAACGAAGTCTTTACCCCCCGTTTCACCTACAATTCTCGGATAAGATTTATAGTTATGAATATTCTCTCCTATTTTCTTCCACATACTTTGGAATACTGCGGTAGAGCCTGTAAAATGCAAGCCCGCGAAATCTGGGTGAGTAAGAACCTTATCTGCTGTTTCCTTACCTGGTGAGAACACGAGGTTGATCACCCCATCTGGAAGTCCCGCTTCTTTGAATACCTCCATAATGACACTTGCTGCATAGATTTGCTTATCGGAAGCCTTCCAAACGACTACATTCCCAAGCATCGCCATACAAGAAGGGAGGTTGCCCGCGATAGCAGTAAAGTTAAACGGAGTAAGCGCAAAACAGAAACCTTCAAGTGGTCTGTACTCTACTCTATTCCAGATTCCGTTATCTGAAACCGGCTGCTCGGAGTACATTTCCGTCATAAATTCTGCATTAAATCTAAGGAAGTCTATAAGCTCACAAGCGGAATCTATCTCTGCCTGGTGCACATTCTTAGACTGCCCGATCATTGTAGCTGCATTTATTCTATCTCTGTAAGGGCCAGCAATAAGGTCAGCCGCTTTAAGGAAAATAGAAATTCTCTGCTCCCAACCGAGAGCATTCCACTTCGGTTTTGCAGCCAAAGCAGCTTCAATAGCTTGGTCTATATGGCTTGCATTACCTCTATAAAAAAATCCCAAATCGTGCTGGTGGTCTTGTGGAGATTCTAATCTTACTTTTTCATCAGATTTTACTTCTTTTCCACCGATAATCATTGGGATTTCTACTTTCTCATTCCACATTTTTTGGTAAGTGGAAATAAGGTTTTTTACCTCTGGGCTTCCTGGTTCGTAAGTTCTTACTGGCTCATTAATCGCAATAGGAACTTGTGAAATTGCTTTTGACATATTTTTCTTTTTTTAATGTATTTGAATAATTAAATTTTGCCCAAATTTAAGATTTTAAAACGAAAGAATAAAATTTCTTTTTGTAGGATTAAAAAACAAAAAATCTCACTAAATCATTAGTGAGATTCTGCGATCCGGACGGGACTCGAACCCGCGACCTCCGCCGTGACAGGGCGGCATTCTAACCAGCTGAACTACCGGATCAATAAACTTATGAGAAAAATCTATTTCTGCGATCCGGACGGGACTCGAACCCGCGACCTCCGCCGTGACAGGGCGGCATTCTAACCAGCTGAACTACCGGATCAATTAGTGTTAATAAAGAGCGTTGTTCCTTTTTGACGAGTGCAAAAGTATAGTTTTTCTGCAAACCTCCAAAACTTTTTTCCAAAAAAAATACCCTTTGGATAAAAGGGTATTGATTTTCAATAGTGTTTTTTTCCTATAAATGTGCAGATAATTTCTCTGCTATAACAGATTTAGGATTTACACCCACGATTTTATCTACTACTTCCCCATTTTTAAAAATAAGAAGCGTAGGGATATTCCTGATTCCATATTGTACGGATACCTCTTGGTTGTTATCTACATCTACCTTGCCTACTACTGCTTTACCTTCAAAGTCCTGAGAGAGTTCATCAATAACAGGAGCAAGCATTTGGCAAGGCCCACACCATACTGCCCAAAAATCTACCAATACGGGCTTATCAGAATCTAAAACTAATTCTTTGAAACTGCTGTCTGTAATTTCTAATGCCATAATTTATTCTTTTCTTATTTTAACTTTGCAAATGTAGTAAAATAATACACAATTATCTTTTTCTACATCTATCTGAAACATTGTTTTCATCTATTTAAAATCCTGCTGAATGCTTACAAGAGCCTCTACCAACTTGTCTATTTCCTCCTTCGTAGTATAATGGCTGAAAGACACTCTAAGCGGCGTACAATTCTCCATTTCCTCATCGGTGAGGAGCATTAGCATAACGGTAGAGGGTTTTGCTGCTCCCGATGAACAAGCACTCCCCTGCGAGATAGCAATGCCTTTCATATCCAGTTTGAAACCGATAAGCGGGTCTTTAAACGGAAGAAGGACATTCACCAGTGTAAAGAGGCTGTTCTCCGCCTCTGAGGAGCGACCGTTGAACTTCACACCTTTAATTTTATCTATGAGCTGATGAATGGTATAATCCTTTATCTCTTGAATCTTATTCTTATAGATTTCAAGGTTTTGGATACACAAATCAAAGGCTTTGCCTAAGCCTACAATACCAACCACATTCTCGGTACCCGACCGCATATCTCGCTCCTGACCACCACCAGAAATCATTCCCTTTAGCTTAGTAGATTTCCTAATATAGGCAAAGCCATTGCCCTTTGGTCCGTGAAATTTATGAGCAGAGCAGGAAGCGAAGTCTATATTCATCTTAGAAAAATCCAAGTCCAAATGCCCGATGGTCTGCACCGTATCTGAGTGAAAATAGGCATTATACTTTTTGCATAGCTCACCTATTGCCTTTATATCATAGATATTCCCGACTTCGTTATTGGCGTGCATAAGGGTAACGAGAGTCTTTTTATCGGAGCTTTGGAGAGCTTTTTCTATATCATCAAGGCTGAGATCTCCCTGATGATTCGGTCGGATATAGACCACCTCTACCCCTTTTCGAGCTTTCATATCTCGGACAGACTCTGCCACGCACTTGTGCTCCAGTGGAGAAGTGATGATACGCTCTACACCGAGATGCTCTACACAGGATTTGATGATGAGATTATTAGACTCCGTACCACAAGAGGTAAAGACAATCTCGGCAGGTTGAACCTTAAGACTATCGGCAATATTGCGACGAACGCCCTCTATAAGAGCCTTTGCTTCTTGCCCAAAACTATGGGTAGAGGAAGGATTTCCATAGCTAATTTTCATCACCTCTACCATCGCATCAACGACCTCTTCAGAAAGAGGAGTGGTAGCAGCATTATCAAGATATACTCTATTCATCTTATTAGATTTTTTTTAGGTGTGTAAAAATACGGCTTTTTTAAAATTCAACAAGAATGAATATTTAGATGAGGTTTAAGTCCTTTTTCACCTGCTCTATCTGAGCTTCCAAGACTGGGAGTTCTTTTCTAAAGTCTTCTTCTGAGGTGATGCTTGCTTTAACCGATACATAGAACTTAATTTTAGGCTCTGTACCCGAAGGACGGACGCAGATTTTGTTTCCATTCTCAGTATAGAAGATGAGAACATTAGACTGAGGCACATCGGTGATAGGTTCAGTGGTATTTTGAGCTACAGAGAAGCGGGTTCTCTCCTTATAATCTCGGATTTCGGCTACAGGAGAACCAGCGATCTGCTTTGGAGGATTGCTTCTGAAATTCGTCATCATCTGGCTGATTTCCTCAGCACCTGTTCTTCCTTTTCTAACCACATTAACGAGCCCTTCGTAGTAGAAGCCAACTTCTTTATAGATATCAATCATATATTGGAAGAGGGTTTTGCCCTGAGCCTTGCACCAAGCTGCTGCTTCGCAGGCAAGGAGGATGGAGCCACAAGAGTCTTTATCTCTCACGAAATCACCCGTCATAAATCCAAAGCTCTCTTCGCCTCCACAGATGAATTTCTGCTTACCTTCTACCTCTCGAATCATTTTTCCAATCCACTTAAAGCCTGTGAGGCTTACTTTGCATTCGATACCGAACTTTTTAGCAATATCAAAGAAAATATCTGAGGTAACGATGGTGGAACCGATGAAATCCGAAGGCTGGAGCTTACCGAGACGCTGCCACTGCTCAAGGATGTAATACGAAAGAACAGTATTGGTCTGGTTGCCATTGAGGAGCTGCATTTTACCATCGAGGTTTCGTACGGCAATGCCGAGCCTGTCGCCATCGGGGTCACAACCGATAACGATATCTGCATTGGTTATCTCTGCAAGATTGAGCGCCATACTGAGAGCAGCGGGTTCCTCTGGATTAGGACTCTCAACAGTAGGGAAATTGCCACTCGGAATCATCTGCTCGGAGACTAAATCTACCTTTTTAAAACCTGCCTTTGCAAGTGCTTTAGGGATGGTAGTGTAAGTAGTACCGTGTATGGAAGTGAAGACGATGTTAAGGTTATCATAACCGATTTTATCCTCTTGATAAAGGGAATTTTGCATACAAGCATCAATGTATACATCATCTTGCTCCTCTCCTATCCATTCTATAAGTGAGTCGTTTCCATTAAATTTAATATCTGCAAAATTTACAGCATATACATTTTTGATAATGTTTTCATCATTGGGAGGTACGACTTGTGCGCCATCATTCCAATAGACTTTATAGCCATTATATTCTGGTGGATTGTGCGATGCAGTGAGGACGATACCCGCATTACACTTCTTATTTCTCACTGTAAATGAAAGCTCAGGCGTAGGGCGGTGCTCCTTGAAGAGGAGGACTTTAATGCCGTTTGCCGTAAGGACATCGGCAACGATTTTTCCGAATTCTGGAGAATTATTTCGAACATCAAACGCCACAGCAACCTTAATCTCCTCACCAGGGAACTGCTCCTTGAGGTAATTGGCAAGTCCTTGAGTAGCCTGCCCAAGTGTGTATCTATTTAGGCGATTGGTGCCTACGCCCATAATACCTCTCATCCCCCCAGTACCAAATTCGAGGGCTTTGTAGAAGGAATCTTCTAATTCTGCTGAGTTTTCATTGATGAGCTTCTGAACCTGAGCTCTGGTTTCCTCATCAAAAGCGTCTGTAAGCCATTGTTTAGCTCTTTCTAATGCTGTCATAATCTATGATTTTAGTTATTATTATCTGGTTTTAAGATACTCCTTAGCGAGTAAGGGGGTTAATTTTTATTTCGGATTAATATTTTGGATTTTCACGGTTTTATCTGCCTTAAAAATCTTTACAGGGCTATTATAATAAACGAATTTCGTGGTGTTTTTTAAGTCTGCTTTTATGGAATCTTGTGTATTGACCTCCGCATAAGCTCCGTTATGGGAATTGATACTAAGGGTATTAACTTCCCAATAAGGTGCAATGATTCCCGCTGTATCTTTTATCTTAATTAATGCCTCTCGGGTGAAGCCTTTGAAGTTGGCAAGGCTGGAGTGCCGCATTTCAATCTCTGTACGGTCAGATTTTACTGCTCCGATGAATTTTGAATTATCACTAAGGGATAATTTTAGGTTTTTTAATGCTAATTGCCCCGAAACATTGAACTCGATAGAGTCTCTAAGGGTGATTTTTGAGGGGGTATTTTTGGAGAAAATGGTGATACTGTAGAATCCATTACCGAAAGTTTCCTTTTTCTCGGAAATGGTGAGGTTTTCATCCTTTATATTGATATTCAGATTATCAATGAAGTTGGGATAAGTCTCGATTTCTAATAGATTTTGTTCGGATTTCAGCCAAAACACTCTGAATTTCCCCTTAGCATCTATGGAGGAGAAATTTTTTAGTGGGATTTGTTTTTGTTGGATATCTCCTTCGGGTTTGAGTTTGCTACAACTGATGAGCAAAAGAGAGATGAGAAATAAAGAGATAAGATTTTTCATTTTTGAGATGCTATTGATAAAAAAGCTCCTCAAAAGTATTGCTTTTTTTAGTGTTTTCAAAGCAATGGGGGGACAAAATATAGGTCTATAAATAATATTTTGTATGAAAATTGAAACTACTTTTATAATCTATTTTAAATAAAGAAGATACAGGAATTACAAGAAGATTAGGTAATGATTTAGTAATAGCTCTTATTTCATTTGATTATACCTATTTTCTCAGTAACTTCTAGGTGCAAAGGTACAACATCTTGACAATATAACCAAAAAAATTTACCTTTGCACCCGCAGACGTGCGTTGCTGCACGTCTGCGTGGAGCTGGTAATGTGTCAGATGTGTTATTTTTAATTATGTAGTAGAATGCGACAAAATCAAAAAAATTTGTCAGATTGAAAAAAATGTATCTTTGCTCCCAATATGAGATTTTTCACCTTCATACTTAGCTTATATCTGTTGGCACTCACTGGGCTGCCTTGTACGGATATGCTTGAAGGTGAGGAGTCTTCAGCTTCTTATGAATTTGTAACAGCCCCAACTGGGGAACACTCTCATTTTCATTTGGATAGCTGTTCACCTTTCTGCATTTGCACTTGCTGCCAAATGGTAATCAGCACGCCCACTACTTATGAGGCCTTAACCATTGCTCAAGCCACCGCAACCATTCCCTCCTATAGCTATCCCCTGACCGTATGGTCTTCGAACTGCTATGGGAATATCTGGACTCCTCCCAAGATATAGTCTTTTCTTTCTTCATCTCAAGTGATTGTTCATTAGTCATCTCACCCATCATTAGTCATTAACTAATCATTAATTCTTATTAGAAATGTTAGACAAAATCATACTATTTAGCATCAAAAATAAGCTATTTGTAGGATTCATGACCCTTATGCTTATTTTTTGGGGCGTATGGAGTGCTACAAGGCTCCCCATTGATGCCGTTCCAGATATTACTAACAACCAAGTACAAATCATCACCTCTACCCCTACTTTGGCCTCACAAGAGGTAGAGCAACTGGTTACTTTTCCTATTGAGCAAGCCATCGCCAATATTCCTGGGCTGGAGGAAACACGCAGTATTTCCCGCTTTGGCCTCTCGGTCATCACAGCCGTCTTTAGCGAGGATATGGACATCTACTTTGCCCGCCAGCTAGTCAATGAAAAGCTCAAGGAGGCACAGGAGCAAATCCCTCAAGGCATAGGCTCGCCCGAACTCTCACCCGTGAGTACCGGACTGGGGGAGGTATATCAGTATATCATTCGCCCTACGGAACAGAGCAAAAACAAATATTCCGCCAAAGACCTCCGCACCATGCAGGACTGGATCGTGGCTCGCCAACTCTATGGTACCAAAGGAATAGCCGAAATCAACAGCTTTGGAGGCGAACTCAAGCAGTATGAGGTGGTTATAGACCCTGATCGCCTCCGTGCCATGGGGGTGAGTGTCAGTGATATTTTCACTGCTTTGGAGCAGAACAACCAAAATACAGGAGGTGCCTATATCGACAAGCGCCCCAATGCCTACTTTATCCGAGGAATAGGCATGGCTCGCTCCCTTGAAGACATAGGCAATATAGCCGTAGGCAAGCACACCCCTCCCCTCTTTATCAAGCATGTAGCCGAGGTGCGCTTGGGCAGTGCCATCCGCTATGGTGCCCTTACCTATAATGGCGAAGTAGATGCCGTAGGTGGGGTAGTGATGATGCTCAAGGGCGAAAACAGCCACGAGGTAGTCAGTCGGATCAAAGAAAAACTGCCCACCATACAGCAATCCCTACCTGAAGATGTAGTGATAGAGCCATTCTTAGACCGCACGGACTTGGTACAACGCGCCATCCATACAGTAGAGAAAAACCTCTTAGAGGGGGCGCTAATTGTCATCTTCATCTTAGTACTTTTCTTAGGGAACCTGCGTGCCGGACTGATTGTTGCCACGGCCATTCCGCTCTCCTTGCTCTTTGCCTTAGGAATGATGAACCTCTTTGGAGTAAGTGCCAACCTGATGAGCTTGGGAGCGATAGATTTCGGAATTATCGTAGATGGATCGGTTATCGTGGTAGAAGCAGTGATGCACCACTTGGCGATCCGAAAGAACCACCAACGACTTACCCAAGCACAAATGGATGAGGAGGTATTCCATTCCGCTTCCAAAATACGCAGTAGTGCCACCTTCGGAGAGATTATCATCCTGATGGTGTATATTCCCATTCTTACCTTGGTAGGAGTAGAGGGCAAGATGTTCCGCCCTATGGCACAAACCGTCGTCTTTGCTATTTTGGGTGCCCTGATCCTTTCCCTGACTTATATCCCTGCCATGAGCGCTTTGCTCCTACCTAAAACAGTAAGTGACAAGCGCAGTTTTGCCGAGCGAATGATAAGCTGGCTCTACCGTCACTACCAACCGCTCTTTGTCCGTTCTATCCGCCTTAGGGGATGGATAATAGGCAGTACCGTGGTACTGTTCGTTCTTGCGGTAGGCATTTTCAGCCGTATGGGAGGTGAGTTTATTCCACAACTACAAGAAGGCGATTTTGTTTTTGAATGTATTCTGCCACCGGGCACTTCCCTGAAGCAGAGCTTGGAGACTTCCATGCAGGCCTCTCGCCTGATTCGTGAGTTCGACGAGGTGAAAATGGTGATAGGCAAAACAGGTTCTGCCGAAATACCTACCGACCCTATGCCGCTGGAAGCCTCCGATATTGTGATCGTACTCAAGAGCCAAGACCAATGGAAAAGTGGTCGCTCCTATGAGGAATTAGGAGATGCCATCATTGAGCGGCTCAAGGATATTCCTGGGGTCTTTTTTGAGAAAAGCCAGCCTATACAAATGCATTTCAACGAATTGATGACAGGTGTCAGACAGGATGTAACGATAAAAATCTTTGGAGAAAACATGGATACCCTCGCCCACTACGCCCAAAGAGTAAGCCAACTTATCCAGAAAACAGAAGGTGCTACCGCCCCACAGGTCGAAAAAGTAAGCGGACTTCCGCAAATCAATGTTACTTACGACCGTGTGCGTTTGGCCAACTACGGACTTTCGGTGCAAGAGGTCAATGAGGTACTCAGTACCGCCTTTGCTGGTAAGAAGGCTGGGGTTGTCTTCGAGAACGAACGAAGGTTCGACCTTGTGGTACGCCTCGATAGCCTCCATCGTACCGGAATTGACGATGTACAGCATATGATGGTAGCTACCGAAAATGGGCAGGTGCCGATGAGCCAATTGGCCACTATCAAATATGAATTAGGCCCCGCACAAGTAAGCCGTGAAGCAGGCAAGCGCCGTATCGTCATTGGCTTCAACGTGCAAGGGCGCGATGTGCAGAGTGTGGTGAGTGATATAGAACAAAAATTAAAGGGCGTAAAGCTCCCTACGGGCTATTACTTTACCTATGGCGGTCAGTTTGAGAACCTACAACAAGCCACCGACCGACTGCTCATAGCCGTGCCTGTAGCCCTACTTTTAATATTTTTCTTGTTATACCTTGCTTTCCACTCTATAAAACAATCATTGCTCATCTTTAGCGCTATCCCGATGAGTGCCATTGGGGGCGTATTTGCCTTGCTTCTTCGGGGAATGCCTTTTAGTATTAGTGCGGGTATTGGTTTTATCGCGCTCTTTGGGGTAGCAGTGCTCAACGGTATAGTGCTTATTGGCACTTTCAACCAGCTGAAAAAAGAAGGAATGACCAACCTTTTGCATCGCGTGATTACGGGTACCGAAATGCGTTTACGCCCTGTGCTAATGACGGCTATGGTGGCGAGCTTAGGTTTCCTACCTATGGCACTCAGTCAAGGAGCAGGAGCAGAAGTACAACGCCCCTTAGCTACAGTGGTTATTGGGGGGTTAGTATCGGCTACCTTCCTCACCCTCTTCGTGCTTCCGTTGCTTTACATCGCTTTCAATAGTACCTTTTCTTGGCGCCGTCCTTCAGCTAAAGTACTCACGATAGCCCTATTGCTTATCAGTCCTATAGCGCTACACGCTCAGCAGTCTTACTCGCTACAAGAAATAGAGCAAATAGCCCTTAAGAACAATGGAGTGATTAAGGCAGCACAACTCAAGCTACAAGGAGCAAGTGCTAAAGAGCGAACCTCTTTTGAATTGGCTAAAACAGACTTTACAGGGCAATACGGGCAGTACAGCAGTGCTGAAAAAGACCTTTCAGTAGGTGTATCACAATCTATTCCTTTGCCTACAGTATTTGCTGCTCGCAAAAAGCTCTATCAAGCAGAGACACAATTACAACAAGGGCAATTAGCCCTTCAGCAGAATGAACTGAAGCGGCAAGTGCGCAACGCATATCAGCAATTGCAATATTTGACTTTTAAAGAGGAACAGCTCTTGCAGCTTGATAGTCTCTACAATAATTTTATTCGCATTGCTGAAGTACGCTATAAAGCAGGGGATACCAAGAAGATAGATATTAACACTGCCCAAGTGAAGAAAGGAGAAATAAGTTTGTTACTTCAACAGAACAAAACTATACAACAAGCTACCTATCGCAACTTGCGTACGTTAATGCAAACAGAAGAAGCATTTACCATTACCAAGTCGCCCGTGTATGAGCCTTTGTTACTCAGTGAGCCTTCGGATGTACAACTCTCTCAGCACCCTTTGGTACAACTCAGCTATCAAGAAGCAAACATAGCTGAGCACAACAAACGTCTAGAGCGTGCCCAAGCCCTGCCCGACCTTACATTGGGCTATACCAATCAGTCTCTTATAGGAATGCAAACCATTGGAGGGGTAGAGACCTATACTGATAGAAGTAAACGTTTTCACTTTGCCACCATAGGGCTTTCAGTTCCTATTTTTACCGCTACCCGTGCCAAGGTGAAAGCTTATAAATATCAGAAAGAAGCAGCTATAGAAGCAGCTCAACAAACAGAAAAACAGCTTAAAACTCAATGGATAAATCTGCAAGAGGAATACCAACTGAATTTGCAAAAATATCAGTTTTACAAACAAGAAGCGCTACCTGAAGCCGAGCGCATTATCCGAGCCAATCAGTTAGGGTATAGCGCAGGTGAAATAAGCTATGTGGAGTACCTTTACACCCTACAGACAGCCGTAGATACCCGCTTGGCATACCTTGAGAGTATCGAGGCGCTTAATCAAAAAGTAATAGAAATACAATCCCTTTTAAACCAGTAAAACAAATGAAAAAATATGGTATAAAAATCGCTTTTATCCTTATAGGAATTAGTCTATCAGCCTGCAATGGCACTCCTACAACTACCAATAATCAAAAGCTCGAAGAGCGCGAAGAACACCACGAAGAAGGAGGCAACCTCACCACCCTTACCCAAGTTCAAATCCAAACTGTAGATATTCGTTTGGGACATATAGAAGAAAAAGCTCTTGCCGCTACCCTCAAAGCCAATGGAATACTGAGCGTGCCTGCCGACCATCAGGCGAAGGTATCGACTGTATATGCGGGGATTATCAAGAGCGTAAAGGTAGAGATAGGCAGTTATGTGCAAAAAGGGCAAGTAATCGCTACTGTTTCTAACCCAGAATTCTTGCAACAACAACAGCGCTTGCTCACCGTTAATGGTCAGATAGAACTTGCTAAACAAGAACTTGACCGTCAGCAAACCCTCTATGAAGGGAATGCTGGTACTGGTAAGAACCTACAAGCCGCTACTACTCAGCTACGCACTCTCCGTACCGAAAAAGCTTCGCTTGAAGAACAAATACGCCTAATGGGCTTAAACCCTCAAACACTCACCGATAAGGGAATGCAATCTACTTTGGCGATAGTGGCTCCTATTAGTGGGAATATCAGTGCGGTATATACTAACAAAGGGGCTTATATAGATGCCTCCACCCCTATTGTGGAAATCATCGACAACAGTTCGCTACACCTGCACTTGCAAGTGTATGAGCGTGACTTGCCTTACATTAAGGTAGGACAACAAGTGCACTTCAACCCTACCAATAACACCTCTCGCGAATATGATGCCCAAGTGTATAACATTGCGGCTTCGTTTGAAAACGAAAGCAAAAGCATCATTGTACATTGCCACGTAGAGGGTGACAAACAAGGGCTCATCAATGGAATGAATGTAACAGGGGTTATCAGTCTTGACAAACAAACGACCCCTGCTGTACCTAACGAGGCTATCGTAGAGGATGCTGGTAAATTCTACATTTTTCTGGTAACCCAAACTTCGGATAAAGAAACCTCTTTTGAGAAAGTGGAGGTAGTAAAAGGAGCTTCCGAAAGTGGGTATACTGCCATTGCCCCTGTAAAACCTATAGCCCCCGAACAGACTATTGCCACCAAAGGAGCATTCTTTATCAACGCAACCTTAGTAAATGCTGGAAAAGATAGTGATTAGAATTGGTAATGTATCGGATATATTATTAAAATTTTATTACATTAGAAATACAATAAAAATATAAAAGTAAAAAATCACGACTTCGGAGTGCTTTTTAAGCTCCCTGCAAGGGCAAGTTGTTTTGAGTGCCTAAACGCCTAATGCGTGCCTCAAAACACAACTTGCTCTGTTCCGGTGAACAGAAAATTCTCCCTAAAGGTCAAATTTTAATTAACCATAAGAAAAGGAGATAAACACTACAAGCTCATAAAGTGATTTAGGGCATATTAGCAATATATTTAATCACTTACTTACAGAGTTATTTACAATTCTATGTAAAGCTATATGTATATTTGTACATTACTTTGCATTCACGCATCAAAGCAAGCAAGTATGTACGAAGGTAAAAACGTAATTAGGTAGCTACATAGTTTGAAATTTTTTATTCGACAATGGGAGGAAAAGCGGTATTCGTTTCAAAAAACAATCTGTAAGAAGCGGCATTTTTCTCATATTTGACATTTTTTTTATTCGCTTAAAGGTCGGAATGAGCTGGTTTCGTTTCGAGTGCCATAAAAGGTCTGTGTTTAGCTTCTGCAAGGTTTTTCAAAAAAATACTACCCGCAGGACAACGGACAAGGGCTGGAGATTTTTTTAAAAACCCATCGGGCTTGACCTTGCAAGAAGCGTTAAGAACACAGAAATACCTTTGCACTCGAACAACGAACCGCCATTACGTGCCTTAAGTGTTTAAAATAGGGAAAATAGGTAAGTCTTAATAACACTCTTATCTTTGTGAGATAGCTTTCTGTAAGGCAACAAAAAAATCCATTGACACATCTCTTTTTGAAATGTTATCAATGGATTTTAATTCTAAGAAGAAATTAGTTAGTTATCCTATCTTTAAGTTTTTTAATCGTTCGGCAGCAATTTCCATATCCTTGCTAATTTTCTCATTGGTGATTTTAGCATAAATCTGGGTGGTTTTGATATTCTTATGTCCCATCATCTTGCTAACACTTTCCAAGGGGACTCCTTCTGTTAAGAACAGAGTAGCAAAGGTATGGCGTGCCCAGTGAAATGAAATGGGTTTTTCACGAATGATGTTACAATCTTTCATCATCTTTCTGATTAAGAGATTGCAATTAGTGTTGGAGGGCGTAGGAAACAGTGCCTCAGTACGAGTCGTACCCTCATATTTTTCAATAATTTTCTCGGCTATATCCAATAGGCGTACATTACAAGGTACATCGGATTTCTGACGACGTTTGATAAGCCATTTGTTACCGTCAAAGAACGATTGTAAGTGACTTTTCTTGAGCTGCTTGATGTCAATATACGAAAAACCTGTAAAGCAACTAAATACAAATAGGTCTCGTACTAATTCAGCAGAAGCACTCTTAGGGTGATATTGTAAAAGAGTTTCTACTTCCTCTCTAAGCAAATAGCCTCTATCTTTTTCCTCCATAGAGCTTATGTAATTCTTAAAGGGATTGCGGTAGATAATACCTTTGTCTATGGCTATTTCTACCATTTTACAAAGGGGCATCATATAAACCCATATTGTGTTGTGAGTAAGACTTTTATTAACTCTAAGATAGAAGTCAAAATCGTTGATAAAGTCTTCTGTAAGCTCTTTGAAAGAAATATCACTTCTGCGGTATTTGTACTGTATAAACTCACTCAAATGAGTGTATACATTTTCGTATTTGTTGAGCGTACTATAACTTCTAACACCTTTTTCTACCATCAGGGCAAAGTCCTCTTTAAACTTCTCATAGACTTTTAGCAAGGAATCTTCCATTACTCCTATACCTAGAAAAGTAGCTTTTAGCTTCTGAGCATTAACCACTCCCTCATACTTCATCAGCTCCTCATAATGAGTAACCATACGTGAACGGATCTCTTCTAGCTTGCGGTTGAGTTGGGTAGCTTCCTCTGTTTTACCTGTTACCCTGCCATATTTCAAATCCCATTTCTGTGGAAGGATTTCAAGTTTGGTACTAAACTGAGCTACTTGATTGTCAATGGTAATACGCCCCATAATAGCAACCTTACCATTCTTCTTTGGGGCATTCTTTTTAAGGTAAAACAATACCTTAAAGGTTGAGCGTTTTACTTTTTTCATACTCTAATTTTTTAATTTGTGAAAGTACTTTTTATCAAGTTACTGTACAATATGAAAAAAGGTGTAAAACACTGAAATATAACCTATTAATAAAAAATATTTTTCAATGTATTAGGTAACGATTTAGAAACCTAATTTTGAAAAAACCTATCTAAAACATCTAAGACTCTGTCTTCTCTTATCTTCCTGTCAAAAAATTAATCCTCTTTGTATGAGCTAATTACATTATTTTTTGTAGTTTTGCTTTTTATTCGTAATTTTGTTGAAAAAAGTAAGATTGTTATTTTCATCTGTTTTATTGAGTTTTTTATAAAGCCATTGGCTTTCAGCTATTAACCGAAAACCAATGACTCATAGCTAAAATTTATTGCTTAGCATAATTTTGAAAAAAGAGAGGAATACTCTCTATACCTTTAAAGAAGTTGGAGAGCCCATAATGCTCATTTGGCGAGTGGATAGCATCTGACGCCAATCCAAAGCCCATTAAGACGCATTTGGAACCGAGAACTTGCTCAAACATTGTGGTAATTGGGATGCTACCACCACTCCTGAATGGGAGAACCTCCCTACCGAAAGCCGTTTCCATAGCTTTTTTGGCAGATTGAAACTCCTTAGTATCTATTGGAAGAACATAAGGAAGCCCACCGTGATGCGGATTTACGGTTACTTTCACATTATCAGGCGCGATTTTATGGAAGTATTGGGTGAATTTCTCTATAATCTCTTCAGGCGTTTGATAAGGCACGAGGCGCATAGAGATCTTAGCATAGGCTTTAGATGGGATAACGGTTTTTGCCCCTTCGCCAGTGTAACCTCCCCAGATGCCATTGCAGTCCAAAGTAGGACGAATGGAGGTTCGCTCAAGAGTAGTATAATCTTTCTCGCCCTCTACCCCCCTAAGACCGATGGCGTTTTTGTATTCCTCTACATTATCTTTTAGCTTGTTCATCTCGGCTCTTTCTTCGAGGGAAACAACTTGTACATTATCATAAAATCCATCGATAGTGATATGACCGTTTTCATCTATCAGCTGAGCAATCATCCTGCTGAGGGTATGGATCGGGTTGGGCACTGCACCTCCGTATAAACCCGAATGGAGGTCGCGATTAGGACCTTCTACTTCTACCTCTACATAGCTGAGCCCCCTGAGCCCAGTAGTTACAGTAGGCTGCTCCATAGAATAGAGGCTGGTATCTGAAATAAGGATGCAATCACAAGAGAGTTTTTCCTTGTTTTCATTGACGAAATCGCTCAAACTTACGGAGCCGACTTCTTCTTCTCCTTCTATAATAAACTTAACATTGCAAGGCAGAGCATCGGTATTTATCATTGCTTCAAATGCCTTTAAGTGCATAAAAAACTGCCCTTTATCATCCGCTGCTCCTCTGGCGAAGATAGCACCATCAGGGTGGATATCCGTTTTCTCAATATAAGGCTCAAAAGGAGGTTTATTCCAAAGCTCTATCGGGTCTGGTGGCTGCACATCGTAATGCCCATAAACCAAAACAGTAGGCAGGTTTGGGTTGATGAATTTATCCCCATATACGATAGGATTGCCTTTTGTTTGGCAAACTTCTACATTATCTACTCCCGCTTTTTGGAGGTATTCTGCTACTTTATCGGCACATTTGAGGACATCATTTTTATATGCTGGGTCAGCAGAAATAGAAGCTATTCTCAATAAATCAAATAACTCCTCTACGAATCTGTCTTTATTTTGATGAATATAATCTAATGTTTTTTGCATTGTTGTCATTTTAAGTTAAAATAAAAATGCCCACTGATAGACACAGAAGGCATTATTCTCTTTTTTTTCTTAGTGAGCTGGTTGTTCTACCTGAGCAGAATCTGCCGGTGTAGCTTCTGCTTCTGCAGTTTCAGGAGCTGTATGCTCTTCTTCGGAGTGAGACTGCTCATCATCGGTGTATCTTTCTACACCGTCTTCCAATTTCAGGATATTTTTATTCCCTCCCTCAGGAAGTTTTTTACAGCTAACGGCTACCAATGCCACTAAGGATAAACCTAAAACTATTTTTTTCATTATTCTTAATTTTCTATTTAAAATTTTGCCAAAAATAAGTATTTCTAATTTCTTACACAACAACTTACCATTAATGAATATGTTTTTCTGCGTGGTAAGAAGACCTCACCAGAGGGGAACTCTCCACATGCCTAAAACCAAGACTGCGGGCAAAGTCTCCGTACTCATCAAACTCTTCTGGGGAGATGAACCTCTTTACAGGTAAGTGATTACGAGTAGGCTGAAGATACTGTCCCAGAGTAATAACATCTACATCTGCATTTCTAATGTCTTCTATCGCTTGGAAGACTTCGTCTTTCTCCTCTCCTAATCCGAGCATTATCCCTGTTTTTGTTCGTCTCTGCCCTGCTTCTTTCAAGTATTTAAGGACTTCAAGACTTCTCTCATACTTAGCTTGTATTCTCACTTCTCGGGTAAGCCTTTTTACGGTTTCCATATTGTGAGATATAACTTCTGGTGCTACTTCTACCAGCCTGTCTATATTTTTCCTCACCCCTTGAAAGTCTGGAATCAGGGTTTCCATAGTGGTTCCTGGTGATATTCTACGAACGGCATTTACGGTTTCTGCCCAGAGTATGGAGCCCATATCTTTTAGGTCATCTCTATCCACCGAAGTAAGTACAGCGTGCTTAATCTTCATTAATTTTATAGACCGAGCTACTTTTTCTGGTTCATCCCAGTTTACATCGAGGGGTTTTCCTGTTTTCACACCGCAGAAACCACAGCTTCGGGTACAGATATTCCCGAGAATCATAAATGTAGCGGTACCGTATCCCCAGCATTCTCCCATATTTGGGCAACTCCCACTCTGGCAAATGGTATTGAGTTTATATTTGTCTACCAAACTGCGAAGCTCTCGATAATTCTTTCCTGTTGGGAGCTTTACGCGTATCCATTTAGGTTTGTTGGTAAGCGTACTTTGTTCTTCCATTTCTTTCTAATACGATATTTTCATTTGTGAAAAATCTCGCCAAAATTAAGGAATATTTTATAATTCCCAATCGTGAGGAGGTAAAGATTAAATTCACTACTTTTGCCATCATTTATGAAAAAAATCTATATCATTGCTTTGGGTACTCTATGTTTCTCCGCTTGTGAGAAGTCTAAAGTATATTCCCCCGCAAATGGGATGAATGCCCCTATTGCAAATGATATGGAACAGTCCAAAAAAAAGAACAAAAACAGAAACCAGCAAGAGCGGGAGTTCATTAAAAACTGGATAAAAGAGAAAGCAAAGCAGAACTTCTACCCCACTGCTATGAACTATTGGTCAAGTATAGATTTTAAAGGGAGAAAAGCCTCTAATGGAGTGCTATATTCTTATGAATACAGCCTTTCGGATTTTAATGCAACGGCTATTTATCCCTCACCAGCGGTAGTACAGAAAGAGGTTTCTCCTATTAAGATTGAAGAATTAAAAGCTGTAGAAGACGCTTTAAAATACCTAAAACCCAATGAAGAAATGGTATTACTGGTGCCCTCATCATTAGCATACGGAATTTTAGGCGATGGAGATAAAATCCCAGCAGACTTGCCTCTCATCATCAGATTAAAAAGAAATTAAATATTTATAAAAATGAAAATAAAAGGATTTTTAACCGCTGCGGTTCTCACTTCCATAGTGAGCTGCACACCAATTTATAAAAAAATGAATGTAGACAAAGCAACTTATGAAAGCCTCGACAATGGGCTTTATGCAAACCTTCAAACTTCCAAAGGGAATATGCTCGTGAAGTTTGAGGACAAGAAATCTCCCGTTACAGTAGCGAGTTTCATCAGCCTTGCAGAGGGTAAAAAACACTTCTGTAAAGGCAGAACTAAAAGGTAAACCTTATTTCGATGGTACCATCTTCCACCGCGTGATTAAGGATTTTATGATTCAAGGAGGAGACCCTCTCGGTACAGGGATGGGCGAGCCTGGTTATAAGTTTGATGATGAGAAAAACGACCTGAAACACCTCGGAAAGGGCTACCTCTCTATGGCAAACTCTGGACCTAATACCAACGGCTCTCAGTTCTTCATCACAGAAGTAGCTACGCCTTGGCTCGATGGCAAGCACACCGTTTTCGGTAAAGTGGTAAAAGGAGAGGAAGTAATTGAAAGCATTGCAAGCGTAGAAAGAGACGAAAGAGATAAACCCAAAGAAAATGTAGTCCTCCAAAAAGTTTCCATATTCAGCAAAGGAGATGAATACAAGCACTACGACGCTGCAAAAGTTTTTGAAGAAGGTAAAACCAAAATTCAAGAAAACAACGCCGCACTCATCAAAAAACAGGAAGAGGAAGCACTAAAACAATTGGAAAATCTGAAAAAAGATATGACACAAACCGCATCTGGTCTCCTCTACAAAATCACCAAAAAAGGAAGCGGTACAAAGGCAGAAGCTGGTAAAAATGTAGCCGTACACTACGCAGGAAGATTAGCCAATGGTAATGAGTTTGACAACTCCTTCAAACGAGGAGAGCCCATTGAATTTACCGTAGGCACAGGGCAAGTAATCCGCGGTTGGGACGAAGGGCTCCTCCTCCTCAACGAAGGCGATGAAGCTACCTTCATCATCCCACCAGATTTAGCATACGGCACCAGAGGTGCAGGAGGTGTAATCCCTCCAAACGCTTGGCTCATCTTCGATGTAAAGCTCGTACAAGTCAAATAACACCGTAGCCGGTGAGGCAGCCACTAGCGTGGCGAGCACTTACACCGTAGCCGGTGAGACACTTATATCGTAGCCGGTGAAGCAGACCACAGCGTGGCAAGCACTTACACCGTAGTCGGTGAGATTCTTAGCTACTAGTATGGAGCGTGCTTAAACTAGAAATTAGAAACCCGAAAGACTGTTTTTATCATAAAAGCAGTCTTTTTTTTGTTCCGTATTGGGTAGGGTTTTATCAGCAATCTGTTTGAAATAATTTTTGAGTAAGTCCCTCTTATAATCAATAAGTAGGGCATTTAAAAAAATGTGAAGGAGAAGCTCCTCCCGATAGAGGAAAGGCTCCTACGGATGAAGGAAAGAAAAAGGAAATACAACTATACTAACCATCTTAATTAAGAGACAAAAAAGAATAAAAATCATCTTTATAATATATTGATAAACGCTCTTCCAAAGAACACCAATTTTGCTTATTTAATAAAAATTTGCTCTATTTATATAAATAAAGATATAGGTTATAAACCGTATTAATTTAAACCCTATCTTTGAGGCTTTAAAATCTAAAAAAATAATAAAATGATAGGTATTATTATGGGCAGCCAGAGTGATTTGCCCGTTATGCAACAAGCCGCTGATTTTTTAAAAAGCCTTGAAATCCCCTACGAGCTTACGGTAGTCTCTGCACATCGCACCCCCGAGAGAATGTTTGAGTATGCAAAATCTGCAAAATCAAGAGGGCTGAGAGCCATTATCGCTGGAGCAGGAGGTGCAGCACATCTCCCTGGTATGGTTGCCAGCTGCACTACACTACCCGTTATCGGAGTGCCTATACTCTCATCCAACTCTATTGATGGATGGGATTCTGTTCTGTCTATCCTGCAAATGCCCTCTGGCATCCCTGTGGCAACAGTTGCCCTAAACGGCGCTACAAATGCTGGGATTTTAGCTGCTAAAATCATAGGTGCTTCAGAGCCCGAAATCTCAAAAAAATTAGAAGCCTATCAGCAATCTTTAAAAGAGAAAGTTCTCCACACCATAGATGAAATAAAAACACTCCACCCTAATGAATATGACCAATAATTCCATTCATTAATAAAAAAAATCAAATGATGAAAAATATAGTAAGCCTCCTCTTCTCGGTTCTATCAGTTCTTTGCCTCTCTCAAATACCAAAGGATATGGGTGATTTGGAGTACAATAACCTCATTGGAAACATAAAATCCGTAAAAGAAATTACTTATAAATACACAGACTCAGCCGATAGCAAAAAACCTATGCTGCAATCTACCCGCACTACCCACTACAACAAGAAAAAGAATAAAACCCTACTTATCATTAATGATGCAAATAATGAATTAAAGGAAAAACAAACTTTCACTTATGATGCTAATGGCAATCTCATCTCAAAAACAGAATACAATAAAAATGAAGATGGAGAGACCAATATGACCTATCATTATAAATATAATGACAAGCAACTCCTTTCTGAAGAGGTAGGATATGACAGCACAGGGGCATTAATCACCAAAACACTGATTACCTATCCTGATAACGACCACGAAGCAGAGTCCAAAACCTATGACAGCAAGGGAAATCTCACCTCAAAATCCACAGTATTTTTTAGTGCAATGAAGGGGATTCCCTCCAAGATTATAGAATATACCCCTACCGATAGTTTAGAGGCGGTTTATACCTTTAAATACGATGGAGATCTCTGCACAAGCTTAAAGATATCCTCCCCTGCTACTGAAACCAAACTCCTTGAAATTGCGATAAAGTATAATGATAAAAAACTTCCTTCAGAGGTTTCAATCGAGTGGCCTTTTGGTCCGATAAAAGCGAATTTTAAATACCTTTCCTTTGATAAAAAAGGGAACTGGACGAGACGAGAAACCTATACCAATGAAGAGCTCTCCGAAACCTCAGAACAAATAATAGAATACTACTAATCGACAACGAATGAAAATAAATCTACTAACACTTTCCCTACTCTCCTGCACTTTATTAGCACAGAAAAGTTTTAAAGAAATAAAAAAAGAAGCCGAAAAGGGAAACCTGATATCTCAGTTTAACCTCGGATTGATGTACTACGAGGGCAATGGCACCTCTAAAGATTATAAAAAAGCCAAATACTGGTGGGAAAAGGTTGCTGAAAAAGGGAATATAAAACTCCAACACTTTCTCGGGCAGATGTACTACTACGGCGAAGGTATACCTCGGGACTACTCGAAAGCCAAATATTGGTGGACGAAGGTAGCTGAGCAAGGGAATCCCAAAGCTCAACACTTCCTTGGGCAAATGTATCAAAATGGTGAAGGTATGCCTAAAGACTTTATAAGAGCTAAATTCTGGTACGAAAAAGCCGCACGGCAATGGCTCCCCGAGGCACAATACAGCTTGGGAACAATGTATGCAAAGGGAGATGGCGTACTTAAAGACCTTACGATTGCAAAATATTGGTGGGAAAAATCTGCTGAACACGGCTATAAAGTTGCCCAATACAATATTGGACTAATGTATGAAAATGGAGATGGTGGAGCAAAAGATAAAACAAAAGCCTTTTACTGGTACCAAAAAGCTGCCGAACAAGATGTAGCCAAAGCACAAGTTGCCCTTGGTTCTCTCTATATGAATGGTGATGGCATACAGCAGGATATAATGAAAGCTAAATTCTGGTACGAAAAAGCTGCTGAACAGGAAGATGCTATAGCTCAGTTTAACCTTGGTTTATTGTACGACAGCAAAAGTATATCAGAAGATAAAACCCAAGCTATTTACTGGTATCAAAAGGCTGCCGAGCAAGGTATAGCAGATGCTCAGTACAATTTAGGAGCTCTATATGAATCTGGAGAAGGTGTACCTCAGGATTATTCAAAAGCTAAATACTGGTATGAAATGGCAGCAAAAACAGGAGATACTGGAGCTAAGCAGGCCTTAAAAGACCTCAAACAAATGATGATGAAAAAATAAAATCTATATCTCCTGCATAAAAAAAGACTGCATTTATTGCAGTCTTTTCTATTTTCAGTTAGCTTTAAAAATTAATAAAGAGCTATCTCTCTCTCTGTTACAGAGAAACCAGCATCACGGATATGTGTTATTTTAACACTCCAAATTCCAAGATAACCATAAGTATATTTTTGTTCTTCCTGTGCAATAAGGACTCCGAACTCATTATATGTAGATTCTTTAATAATATCTCCTTGGTTATTATACTCATAGGTAGTACCATTCCCTTTTGTATCATCAGGATTATAATACTGCTCACTAATTTTTCGGTTTTTCGAATCATACCGATAAACATATTTAAATTTAAGGAAATTTTTAGCTGTAAACTGAGACCAAGCAATCTGGTTTCCTGCTGCATCATACTCATAAGCATCTTTAGATTCAAGCTTCCGATTACTATCATAGTTCCACTTTTCTATCAAATAACCATTAGCATCATATTTATAAACATTTTCAGAAACAAGACTTCCGTCAGGATTAGTCATTTTTTCTTCTTCTAACAAATTCTTATCATTATAAGTAAATATTTTTTTGTAATTCAATGAACCATCTCCATCCCAAAAGGCTTCTTCCACTTTTAAATCTTTATCATTATAGGTATAGGTCGTCTTTTGAGAGAGGTTTCCATTGGATACATTATAATCTGCATCTTCAATCAGTAGACCTTTTCTATTGTAGGTTTTTACATTGTGGTCTTCCAAATCCCCTTTCCTTATATTGCCAGCTTCTTCAATGCCGATATAAGTCTTTTCAGTAATGGTCTTTACAGCAATGTCTTGCATACCTTGATCAAAGTCGCTTCCCAAGCAACTCATTAATAACAGTGCCACTCCTGTGGCAAATAGTAAGTTTTTCATTGTATGTAAATTTTAAATTATAATCTTAATTTTTATTTAGTTTTTAAATCTATTAATTATCTAATTCACAATATATAAAGCTTCTAATGAAAACTTCTCTACAAATTCAATGCCTAAAATGAAAGTACAGTACCGCTTTCTACCTCATAAGGTTCAGTATCAGGGAGAAATATCCTTGTCAATTTTTCACCTTCCACTGTGGTAATATCTCCTGATTTTCGTATCCAGTTGCCCTCTCGAAGTCCTACAACAGGGAGATTGTTCTGGCTGAGAAACTCCTTAATTCGGGTCTCTCGAGTCTCGCCATTATGTTTTAAATCAGGCTGAGGGTCAAGGTAATGAGGGTTGATATTAAAAGGTACCAAACCCATTGTATCAAAGCTCGGAGGATAGACGATGGGCATATCATTCGTGGTCTTCATATTCACCCCACCGATATTACTGCCTGCACTGCACCCCAGATACGGCTTTCCGCTCTCTACATTCTCTTTTAAGAGGTTCATCAGAGCGTTTTCGTGGAGGGTTTTCACAAGGAGAAAAGTATTTCCGCCTCCTGTAAAATAGCCTTTAGCACTGCGGATAGCCTCCTTCATATCCTGAAACTCATGCAAGCCTCTCACCTTAATATTTAAAGTAGAGAAGAATGCCCTTGCCTTAGCGGTATAATCTTCATACGAAATCCCCGAAGGGCGTGCAAAAGGGATAAATACGATTTCATCTATACCCTTAAAGAGCTCTGTGATGGGTGCTCTGAGGTATTCCAAGTACTGTCCTCCGAAAAGCGTAGAAGTGGAGGCGAGTATAAAATTAGGTTTATTCATCTTTCCAATTTTTTTGTAGGTATTGCATTATAAAATCTGGGCATTTGGTTATTTTCTGGGTAGCAGCATCTAAAAAGAAGAGCGTAGTAACTGCTTCGGAGAGCTTCTCACCCTTTTGGTTGAAAATCTCATATTCAAACTCGATTCTCACGGCTGGAAGTTTCTTCACACGGGTATGAATTTCCAATATATCATCATACTTTGCAGGCTTTAAATATTTAATTTTATATTCCGAAACGGGGAGCCAAATCCCACGATTTTCTATCTCATTATAAGAGATTCCTATACTTCTGAACAGCTCTACTCTGGCTACCTCTAAATACTCTGCATAGTTACCATAATAGACATACTTCATAGGGTCGGTTTCTCCATAACGAACTCGTAAATAATGCTTTGTAAATATCATTTAAATACTTTTGTTCAATCATACAAATATATTTTTAAAAAACCAATAGTGCCAAATCTTTTTTTTCCACAATTAAAGTTTCATATTTGCAGGGTTGAGTTTCATCAATAAGTTCTAACCCGATAAATTTTTCAAAGCGAGTACAAT